>JAIOYV010000139.1 GCA_021740905.1 Bacteroidales bacterium | reverse complement strand
TCCTTTGTCAAACAACCCAACTTTCTCTTTCTTGAAAGCTGTGCTGAATGTCCTCCTCTCTTTTCGTTGACTTTTCATTTTAGCTAATTTACGAAAGTTTTCAACTAAACTTCGTGTCAACCTATATTATGAAAAGACAAAATTGGTACGCGGATCATACGGATTTTCAAACGCAGACAAAACCAGTAAATGATTAAAAAATCAGCGTATATCAGCGTTGCTTGCATCCGCGTTATCCGCGTTCCAATCCTAAACTAAACGACATTGATAAAAGAAAGCCATGATAAATGACAATGAGATTGGTATTAAAAGCCAGATCAACACCCGGGGATAAATGACACAAAACAGGGCGGCCTTTAGGCCAAAATAGGGATATCTGAATAAAGTCCAGAGGCTGCTTGTCTCCAGAACAATTCGAGAGCTAAAACTGCAGGGCTATTGAAGGAAAAGGTAGTCCCATACAATCATCCTTTCATTTCAATTTATTCCCTGCAATTCAGGAAAGAATCCTTATTTTTCGGAAATTTTTAGGACGAATGAAAAGCAAACGATCCATACCATTGACCGACAAGCTGCCCTTGTACTTCATCTTATTAGGCATTATTGTTCTGGCGGCTAGTGGTATTCTGGCGTTTTATTCAACGCGCGAAGCCCTTCTCGACAGGACTTTCGACCAGCTTATCTCGGTGCGGACCGAAAAACAAAAGCGGGTTGAGAAATTTTTCGGCGATGCCAGGGCCAAGGCTGATCGTTTGACTCGTTCTGCTCAATTTCAAAATAAAGAAATCACTGGAATGAATGAAATATCCGATGAGGATCAATTGTTCTCCCATATTTTCTTGCTTCACCCCGAAAGTCAAACTATTTATTTTCAATCAGCTCCTCTCGAAATTTCAAAAGGGGAGCTTTCAACTTTGCTGAAGAAAATCAGCGATACCTTGACAATCCCATCTCATAGGCCTTATTTTCTGGACATCAATTTGCCAGGTTTCAAACATCTTGTTTTGGTTCAGAAGGTGCCCGCCCGGCCCCTTGCCCTTTTTATCATCAACCAGAAAGGGATAAATTCAATCATGCTCGAAAATAATCCGCACAATGGCTTGGGCGAATCGGGCGAAGCCTACCTTGTTGGACAGGATCGTTTTATGCGGAGCCAGTCGCGATTTATTGCTAATTCGGTATATGCAATCGAGGTTAACTCAACCTCAGTAGAAAGGGCAATGAAGGGCGAAACCGGCATCGAAATCATTCACGACTACCGCGACATTCCGGTATTAAGTTCATTTTCCTTGTTTACAATCAACGGCCTGCAAATGGCTGTACTGGCCGAAATAGACCTGGAGGAAGCAATGGTCCCGGTTTATAAAATCAGGAACCGGATTTTTTTGATCAGCATTATCATTTCAATGATTGTCTTCCTGTTTTCGTTCTTCGGTGTTCGCCGCATTATCAAGCCCATAATTGTATTGAAAGATGCTGCCTTTCGGATTGGAAAAGGCGAATTCGACCTACGGCTCCCGGTAAACAACAACGATGAAATTGGTGACCTCACACAATCCTTCAACCAAATGACGGCCCGGCTTGAAGAGCAAACGCAGGAGTTAAAAACCCAAAAGCAAAAACAGCTGAGGTCGATGATTGATGGACAGGAATACGAACGGCAGCGATTTTCGCGCGAACTGCACGATGGCCTGGGACAATCACTTAGTGCCATAAAAATGCAGTTGGAAGGGAGCATAGGGCTTGAAACCAACGAGCGCAACAAAAAAACCAGGGACTTGCTGGCATCAATCGATGTGACCATCGACGAGGTACGCCGCATGTCGAATAACCTGCAACCGGTGCTGCTCGACAATTTCGGGATCAGCACTGCCTTGCAAAACCTTTGCAACGAGATTGCCCCGACAGCCCCTTTTAACCTAATGTCCGAAATTGAAGAGATAGATGTGAAATTAAGCAAACGCATACAAACCTATCTATTCCGCATTGCTCAGGAAGGATTAAACAATATTGTAAAACATGCCAGTGCCGGCGAAGTTGGACTTAATTTTTTTGTTCAGGATGGCACCCTTGTATTAAGCATTGAAGATGATGGAAAAGGGTTCGATATCAAAGTGATTGGTAAAACTAAAGGTCAGGGCCTGGACAACATGATCCAGCGGGCCAGTCTGATAAACGGTAAGATTGATTTGAATTCTGTACCTGGAAAAGGTACAATAATTACAGTATCGTTGCCTGTAAATTGCAAAAAATAAAGATGGATACCATAAAAATATTTTTGGTCGACGACCACCAGATAGTACGCGATGGCATTAAATCGTTGCTGAAGGATGAAAAAAATGTACAGGTTATTGGAGAGGCTGAATCGTGTTATCAGTTATTTGAACAGCTGAAAGATATTGAACCTGATATTGTTATCCTTGACATTTCCTTGCCCAATATGTCAGGCATCGAGGTTGCAAAAACACTGTCGAAAGATTATCCTTCGGTGAAAATACTCATGCTGTCGATGTACACCAACGAAGATTTTATTTTCAACTCGATAAAGGCAGGGGCAAAAGGTTACCTCCCTAAAAATACCGAGAAAAACGAATTACTGACAGCCTTGCACGAAATACATGCCGGGCGCGAGTATTTCAGCCAGAGCATCGCCAATATCATGCACCAGACCTACATTCGCAAAGCACGGCACGGCAAGGACATCAACGACCGGAAAGAGGGCGAACTGACCCCCCGTGAACTGGAAATCCTGAAACATATTGCGGAAGGCCGGAACAATGCCGAAATTGCCAAAGAACTTTTCATTTCGGTCCGTACCGTGGAAACCCACCGCAACCACATCATGCAAAAACTCGATTTGAACAGCACTGTGGATTTGGTGAAGTATGCAATTCGGAATAAGATTATTGAGTTGTAACCCCATTTTCAGCCCCAGCCTGATTAATTTATAAGTTTGAGGTCATGAGAAGTCAAAATACAAAGAATAAAAGCGAGCGCAGTTTTTCGACTCGCAAATGTAGCCATAGTTACATTGAGAATCGGGAAACGAGCATTGCCTTTATTCAAATTAGTTTGGCTTCGGAATAGATCAATTTGTGAATTAATCAGGCTAGTTCATTTCAAATAAAATATTTGATATATTTGGTCAATCAAATTAATTATTGCTAATAGCCTATTAAATTCGATCAATATGCGTCATCATTTTATCCTTTTACTAATTGCCATTACATGGATCGGCCAGCTTTTACATGCACAGGTCAAAAAAGATTCGATCTCACATTTACCAGATGGGGTTATTATTTCCGATTCCCTTATGAATTCGGGTTACATCTACGACCCCATGTTCCTGATAAAAGGGAAAGTGGCAGGGGCAAGCATTTCGAAAAATGGCGGACATCCAGGAGTGCCAAACCAAATGATTATCCGTGGTTTGTCTTCGATGTATTTTAATTCATATCCGGTTTATGTGATTGATGGGGCGATAGTAGCCGATCCCGATTTGGTCTTCCCCGAAGATATTGAATCGATAGAAGTACTAAAAGATATCTCGTCGACTGCCAAATATGGAAGCTTTGGGGGAAATGGTGTGGTGCTGATAAATACCAAATCGCCTCCAACTGACAAGAAATTGAAATTAACCTACAGTTCGGTCCTTTCTTATGATAAGCCAGCCAACAAACTCGACCTGGCAAGTGCCGAAGATATCCGAAATTTTGTGGCTGAAAACAATTTGAATTTTGAAGATGGGGGAGCGGACGAAGACTGGCAGGAGAATATCATGCAAAATGCGATGGTTCACTCCCACTCTATTTCTGCTTCGGGGATGCTGGGCAAAACAGGTTATGCTGCTTCTGTTGGCTATAAAAATCAGCCGGGATTAATTTTAAACTCGATGGGCGAGAAAATAACAGGGAATTTCAAAGTGTCGCAGCTAGCCTTTAAAGATAGATTAAAAATTGAAGCATCATGGAAAGGAAGTCAGCATAAAGTAGAAGGTATAGACCCAGAAGATAAAAGGGACGTTTTTCTTCAAACCTATCAACACAATCCAACCGATCCAGTTTATGAGGCCGATTGGGTAACTTACGATAATACACCTCGCAATTTTCAATATTATAACCCGGTTGCCATGCTAAACGAAATAGAGAATTCAAATACTATTTCACAATCGGTCTTGAACTTAAACCTACGATACAAACTCACGCAAAAACTAAAAATTAGTTCATCCTTCTCTACTGCGGGTTATAAAACAGAAAATGATTTACATATACCTCCATTAGACAGTTACATTCCGAATTTCAATGTTCTGGAAAACCAACAACTGAACACCAAATGGCTTGATTTAAAAGGGCAATTAGACTATTCATCGGCTTTCGGCAATAATCAAACAATCCAACTTAGCACTGGGTATTTCTATCGGAAATCAACATCAGAAAATCAATATTTCGAACTCATAGAAAACCTAACAGATAATCCAAACTCGGATCCCTTGTGGACTGATGAAAATAAATGGAAGGATGAAAATAAACTTTTAACCAATGCAGTTTTCGCTAGTCTTGATTATGCAATAAAAACTCGGTATTTTTTACATCTATCGTGTCGTTACGACAAACTAAACGATGACACCCCAAAGCACGATGTTTGGGGGACTGAAATAAAATCTGAATCGGACACATCTACATTTTTACCAGCCATCAGTTTTGAATGGCGCATAAGCAACGAGAAATTTTTAAAGAATAACAAAACCCTTTCGTTTCTGTCGCTTCAAGCGGGATATGGTAAGGCAGGAAAGCAAAGCAATTCATATTATGTCAACAATGGGTTGAACCTTAATTTCGAATGTGTTAAGGAATGGAATATTGGATTGGCGTATGGATTTTTCAAAAACAAAATAAATGGAAGTATTAAATATTACAAACGAGAATCGATGAATAGCTTTAACCAAGTTCATGTCGACGTTCCTCCAAATCCATTTCCATATAAGAATGATAATTCAATGCAAGTTAAAAATACAGGGCTCGAATTCGACTTACATGCTCTGATAATCAATACAAAGAACTTTCGCTTCCTATCATCCTTTCTCATCAGTAAAAACACCAATACCGTAAGCCATTTTAACCAATACGGTTTAAATTTAAACGAAGTGCCTTTAACTCCATACACGGATAACATGCAATATATTACTGCAGAAGGTAAGCCTCTTTTTGCTTTTGATCTGGCAGATTTTGCTGGATTTAGCGAAGATAATGCAATGCTTTTTCACACCGAAGAAGGAACTTTTTCCCGATATCCCAGTAATGCCAGAAGAAACACCAATGGACAGGTAATGCCTGAAATGGAACTTTCGTGGAACAACAATTTCGAATTCTTCGAAAACTTCGATTTTAGTTTTGCTTTACGATATGTAAAAGGTCATTCTATATATAATGCGAATGGCATGTGGCTAAACCAACTGTTCTTCCCTGGTTACAATGCACTTTCATCGAGCTTAAACGATGCTCCATTTATTCCAGAAACTTCAACTTATTACCTGGAGGATGCCTCCTATCTTCGATTAGACAATATGGTTATAGGCTACACCATCAATCTAAAAAAAGAGGGTAAGTTCGACAAAAAGTTGAGAATCTATGTGGGTGCCAATAATCTGTTTACCATCACATCATATTCCGGCCTCGATCCCGAGATCAACTACAATACTCTTTCGATGGGCCTTGAAAACATGAATGTTTATCCTCCTGTTAAATCGTTTTTTGTGGGTGTGAAATTGGATTTGTAGGATTTCTCCAGATTCGTTAGAACGGTTATCCTTCTTAGTTGTACAATTACATTTTCCGAAGAACGATTACCCCATCCGTAAAACTACGTACAACAAAATCAGTCTTTGCGCGAATTGCCCACTTTGGTTTGTCTTCTCATTTTTATCCTGCTAATTTAAAATGGATAAAATATGAAAAACAGAGCTACTTTTTTAGGGGCAATTCTCTTTTGCTTACTTTTTTCTTTTCAAGGCATGGCGCAGGATAAGGGCGTAAATTTGGGTGTCGACCTGGCCAGCCGTTATGTTTGGCGCGGAACCGATTATGGACGTGCGCCAAGTATTCAACCTACCCTCGAATTTTCGTTTGGGAAATTACAAGTGGGTGCTTGGGGTGCTTTTACCACATCCCAATTTTTAAACTTTGACGATGAAGATTTCTTCCAGGAAACCGATTTGTATATCAACTTCGATATAATCGATGCCCTGTCGGTTACCCTGACAGACTACTTCTTTCCGAATGATGTTCGTGCGAATAATAACTGGTATAATTTCGACAAGGATGAAACCGGCCATATCCTCGAAGGGGCGATCACTTTTAATGGAACTGAAAAAATCCCATTTAGTTTGATGGTTGCTACCAATCTGTATGGGGCTGATGCAAGAAATGCCGATGGGGATATTTTCCATTCTACTTACATCGAGCTGGGCTATTCAAGCAATTGGAAAGGCACCGACCTTGACTTTTTCGTTGGAGGGACTCCCAACAAAGCCGACACCGACAAGTACGAAACAGGATTCTATTCAGATAGTCCAAATGTGGTAAACCTTGGTGTAACTGCTAAGAAAGAATTGAAAGTGACCGATTCGTTCAGCATCCCAGTTTCAGCTTCTTTCATAACAAACCCAAATGCAGAGAATGTTTTTCTTGTGTTTGCTTTCTCCTTTTAAGAGACGCTTAAAAGTAAAATATTTCACAGAAGAGGCTTCACCTAATTAATCAATAGTCAATAATCAATAAAAATTAAATTATGTTCGACTCAGGATCAACCTCATTTATGATTTTATGCACCAGCCTGGTGATGTTAATGACCCCTGGTCTGGCCTTCTTCTACGGAGGTTTGGCAGGGAAACGGAATATCCTCGGCATCATGGTGCAAACTTTTGTTTCGCTTGGGATAACCACTATTATGTGGATTTCCGTTGGGTATTCGCTCTGTTTTTCAGGAGGCGAAGGGGGTATTATCGGAAACCTCGACTGGCTATTTTGTAATGCAATCCCTTTCAATCAGCTATATGGCGGGCCGGAAGGAAAATTCCCCGAATATATCTTTATCGCCTATCAGATGATGTTTGCCATTATTACACCTGCACTTATTACCGGTGCATTTGTAAACAGGGTAACTTTTAAGTCGTACCTTATCTTTTTAATTTTCTGGCAACTACTCGTATATTACCCCTTTGTACACATGATTTGGGGCGGTGGTATTTTGGCCGAATGGGGCGTTCTCGATTTTGCCGGTGGTGTTGTTGTACATTGTACAGCTGGTTTTGCTGCCCTTGCATCGGTTATTTATGTAGGCAAACGCCAAGACAAAGCTTCCCCTCCCAATAGTATTCCATTGGTGGCAATCGGAACAGGATTGCTCTGGTTTGGCTGGTACGGCTTCAACGCCGGAAGCGAACTGGATGTGGATTATATTTCAACCCTGGCTTTTCTAAATACCGATGTGGCAGCTTCGTTTGCCGCGATCACCTGGCTTATCATTGAATGGTCTCGAGAAGGAAAACCCAAATTTGTGGGTTTATTAACAGGAGCTGTTGCAGGATTGGCAACGATTACCCCCGCCGCTGGTTTTGTTCCGCTTTGGGCAGCTATGGTGATTGGGATTGCCGCCGGAGCTGTTTGCTACCTTGCTGTTCAACTAAAAAACCGTTTAGGCTGGGACGATGCCCTTGATGTGTGGGGAGTCCACGGTGTTGGTGGTTTGCTCGGCACTATCTTGTTGGGTGTTTTTGCCTCACAAGCAATCAATGGTCAGAGTGGTTTGATTGAAGGCGATGCAGGCTTTTTCTTTAAAGAATTGGCGGCAGTTGTAATAAGTGCAGCTTACGCTTTTATTTTCACCTATATCATGCTGATCGTCATCAATTTTATTACCCCGGTAAAGGTTTCTGAAGCCGATGAGAATTTAGGGTTAGATGCCGCACTTCATGGCGAAAAAGCGTATGACGAGGGGGCTTTGTAGTCTCACAGAAGATACGAATAAATATTTCCAGTAATCAATGGAGTGGAGGGATGGAGTACGAACAAATTAATCCATCATACTTTACATAGACTGATGACAACATGATCTTTACATCAATAGAAACCAAAGAAATTTGTTTTGTACTCCAAAACTCCAATCTCTTTAAACAATAGTCGATTTTGGATATTAGTTTGGATGCTTAGCCAAAATCAGAAGGAGGCCAGTGTGAACTGGCCTCCTTCGTTATTTATAAAGTCTTTTTTTACAATTATTCTGATTATGCAGTGAACAAAAATAATTCAATTTACCGCCTTCTTCTTCGAACCAATGATTTTTGCCAACCCTCCTTTATTAAGTTTCTTTTTTCCATACCAAGATTGATGGAATATTCATCTAATTTAAGTTGTGCTTTGGAAATTGATCTACAACTGACAAGAAGTTGTTTCTTTTTGCTGTCATTCTCATTTATAAGATATATCACATATCTCTTTCTAAATATTTGAGTTGTTATTGCTGTGCCAGGACTCCATATTCCTATATTTTCATGTTCGGGCTTGAGTATTAAATGTGTATAGTCTGAAAAATCTCTCCACTGACCAATTTTTATTGGAAAAATAAAAATCACATTTCGTATTTTTCCTTTTAGGTAGTCTATCTCAATTATCCTTAGAGCAAAAAAAATAACTAAGCCCGCAGCCAGGACTAGATAGCAAAGAATTGGAGAATAGGCAATATCGTACATCTTATACAGCTATTCCTAATCTGAGTAATATTAGAAACCCATTTGGGATAAGCGCATAAATTCCCTATTCAGTGGCTTACGCTACTGTCAAGATTCGTTTATGTTTGGTTTACATGTTGCCTCCTTTTTGGTTTATTTGGTT
>JAIOYV010000049.1 GCA_021740905.1 Bacteroidales bacterium | reverse complement strand
TATCCAGCTCGATGAAGCTCTCATCTATCATAATCAATAATTTGTTGATATAATGAGTGTTGAAATCAAGATTAAATTCACTATTCCCAAGTATTGTAGCATTGCTTTTATATATGGCCTTCAACCACTTCAAGAAAGTCGTTTTTCCTGTTCCCTGTTCCTTCGACACCAAACAGATAATTGGTAAAAGGTGATGAGGGTGCTGGTACAAGATGGTTAAATAATCCAGTGCAATCAGAAATGGATCGCCATATTCGGGGGAGTCTCGTGATGTAGGAGTGAATAAATGCTTCAGGAACATTGTGGTGTTGTCAATTCTACCTTCTTTAATAGGATGATTTATTGGTTCATACAGATTATAATTCGTCGTATAATTTGGTAAAACATACTGGCGTTTATAATTCTCGGTATTATCCGGAATATTACAGAATTCATCATATTTTGCAATTTGATCGATGAAATTTTTTATCCCTTTTTGCTCATAATCCCTTTTAATTTCACCAATTCGCCATTTTTTCAATACATTTTCATAATCTCCCCTGCTATTAATTTTCGATACTTCTTTGTAATAATCGCAACCTACTCGTAAATATAGCTTTGCATCTTTATGCTGTAGCATCTCCAACTTATCCCCGTTGTGTTTGTATTTTGATCCTTGAAAAATAAACTCCGATTCCTGAAGGATTGAAGCATACTTCAGATAAAAACTTGCCACCTTATCAATAGCAAAGTATTTACGTAGAGCATAAATACTATTTTCACTGATGGACAATGAATGGATGTACTTTCGATTTTTATTTACCGACAATGAATGTAGTTCCCTGATTAATTCATCCACATTTGTTTCGGGATAAAGGAGTAGATCATCCAAGCCTTTGGCTTTTTCTTCAAATTCACTTTTGATATGTGAAAAATACACATCAACATTTAGAGGAGCTGTCAATTCTTTGAATTTCTTAACTGCTGAATAAAAACTGTTAGGTCGTTGATATAAGTCTTTGCCTTCTTTGAAAGTTATAGACAGGCAATCCGCATCAAAGAGTAAAACGATATTTCTTACCTGGCACTTTTCGATTAACTTCTCAATTTCGGGCAGTAATCGATTTTCTTTTTGATTGCTAAAATTGTGGATACCTCCAATTCCTGCAATATCAAGCCCCTGTAAGTGACCCACAAAAGCTTTTATCTCTCCCTCTGTGATAAACAAAGTTTCTATTTGTTTCCCTTCCTGATACTTGTTGATAATAGTTGGAGTCCAATAAACATGTTTCTCGGAATTCCGGGGTTGAAAATATTTCATTTCGTCCACCGGATTTTTCAATCGTGTCCGGAAAAATTCCTTCGGTCTGTTTTTTTCAAGAAAATATTCATGGTCTCCATCCAAGTCGACATACCGGATTTTTAGGTTCCCGGATTTATCCTCCGAAAACAGGTTCACTTTCTTTTTGATAGGTTGGTCAAAGAATTTGACTGGAAATATCATATTACCCTCTGTGATTCCTGCATTGGCAAGTCGCATTTGAGCATAACTCCTTTTTTCATTGCTGTCCATTACCTCTGCCTCCTATTTCTTATTGGTCTTCTGTCTTGAGAAGGAGTTTCATCCTGTTGGCTTTTCCTCCCCGAATCCATCCATTCCTGCAATTCATTCTTCTTGAATAGAATCTTCTTGCCATTTTTATAAAATGGGATTCTCCGCTTACAAGTAAGGGTATAAAGAGTTTGTTTGGCCAGATGAAGAAACTCGGCAGCTTGGTCGACATTTAAAATCTCACCTGAGTCACTTTGTTCAGGCCCTTCCGGTTTTACCTTCGGGTTGATTTGATTGTTTTGACTCAAAGCAGTCTCTACCGCTTCTTTTATGATTCCTTGAATGAAGGATTGCAAATGAGTAAAATTTTCGTCCATTGTTATTGGTTTTAAAAATTAGACTCAGGTCTCCACAAACACAAGACCATGCCGAAGAAAATTTGGGAATCGAATCTGATGAGCCATGATCCAGGATTTTCACAGTTTGGAGCATTAAAATGCAAATGGAAGCAATGAAATTCAAAGTAGAACAACCGGTTAGGAAATAAACTTCATTTGAAAGCAAATGAAACCCAGAAAAAAGATAAAAAAAACGATATTTATTTATAAACAATGACAACAACAAGACAAGCTGTCACTGACATGCTTGTTTTTTGTCAGTTTTCCTTGTCATATATTATAAATACGACCCACCGATTCCCAATTACTGGATACTAATATTCTTCAATTGGCAATTAATATTTTATTACACACGGTTTTTAGGTTTGTTTAAGACCAAGCTCGAAACCAGTTGCAAATAATAAGGGTGGTAATCCTATCTAAAATAAGTTTTAAAAGAGTATTACCAGCCTGAAAAATATTTCATGCGAGTAAAGTTGAATTACTTTTTCTCAACATGTTTCAGGAGATTTATTGATAATGAAAAATCTTTAGGAATAAAAAACAATAAGAATCAAAGAGGAAAACGAAGAAAAAACAAGAAACGATAAGGGAAAAAAGGAGCTGTTTTGTGTCTCAAATTGTGTCTCAAATTAAAAAAGCACTTACCGCAAAGTACTGTAAGTGCTTGATTTTGAAGTGGGCCCACCTGGGCTCGAACCAGGGACCACCTGATTATGAGTCAGGTGCTCTAACCAACTGAGCTATAGGCCCGGTTTTTTCCTTTTTTAAGGGTGCGCAAAAGTAAGTATTAATTTGATAATTTTTGCAATGTCGATGCTAAAATTTTTCAGGAAAAAGACCTTTTATACCATCTTCCGAAGCATCGCAGATTCCGCGTTCGGTAATCAGTTTAGTGATCAGTCGCGAAGGCGTAATGTCAAATGAATAATTGGCGGCCTTTGCCCCATCAGGGCTAAGGCGTAACTCAACCACCCAATCTTCGAGCTGACCTTCGATATGGTGGATTTCGCGCTGGTCTCTCTCCTCAATGGGGATTTCCTTTCTACCGTCTTTAATCGAGAAGTCGATCGAGCTTGACGGCATTGCCACATAAAACGGCACCTGATTATCATTGGCAGCAAGAGCCTTTAGGTAAGTGCCAATTTTGTTGGCCACATCTCCATGAGCGGTGGTTCGGTCCGATCCTACCAGACAGACATCTACCATACCATTCTGCATCAGGTGTCCTGCTGTATTGTCCACAATTAGCGTGTAAGGCACACCGGCCTGTTTCAATTCCCAGGCAGTTAGGCGAGTGCCCTGATTACGTGGCCGTGTTTCACTTACCCAAACATGCACATCAATACCTTTATAAAATGCCGAATAAACAGGTGCCAGGGCAGTCCCATAGTCGATGCAGGCAAGCCAGCCTGCATTGCAATGAGTAAGGATGTTAACAGGTTCGCCAGCTTTCTGTTTCGCGATTTCTTCGATTAAGGACAGCCCAAATTGCCCAATCTTTTGGCACGATTTGATTTCCGCCACGCAATAATCCTGGGCAAACTCGCGGGCAATCTGTATTTTTTCTTCCCGCGAACAGCCTTTCACAATTTCTTTCAGGGAATTATCAACAGCATGTTCGAGGTTTACGGCTGTAGGTCGGGCCGATTTTAAGAAATTGGCCGCATTGGTCAGAGCCTCGTCCATCTCATTGTAATTGGTCGGATCGATAGCTGCAAGATAAAGCCCCCAGGCTGCACAAGCCCCAATAACGGGAGCTCCCCGAACGTGCATTTCTTTTATGGCAGTGTACGTATCCTTCAGACTCGTCAAATCTTCAATTTTAAAGTCGAATGGAAGATAGCGTTGGTCGATAATCGAAACCTTTTCGGGATGCCCATTGTCGAACCATATTGTTTGATATTCCTGATCGCCTACTTTCATGCTTATAGTATCAAAATGTAAAAATAACAGAAAATATGCAAACCCTTAAAATCTTTTAACAAAAAACGACAAAACTTATCCTAATAATTTAAATACTCAACTACTCACCATCTTAACTACTCACCTTTTCATCCACCGAAGCATAAGGGTAGGTGGAACTCGACTAATTTCTACCTTTGCCAAAAATTATAGAGTATGAAAGACATTCTGAAAGGGATAAAGAACATCATTTTCGATTTTGGCGGGGTTATCCTCAACCTCGACATGCAGCGGTGCATCAACGAATTTACAAAGTTGGGGATTGCGGACATGGGCGAGTTTTATTTGGGGGTATCAGAACATCAAATCTTTACAAAATTAGAGAAGGGCGAAATCGGCGATCAAATTTTTTATGATGAAGTTAAGAGTTTTCTCCCTTCCGGAGCCACCAACCAACAGATCGAACTTGCCTGGAACGCCATGCTTCTCGACATACCCGCCCACCGGATTGCTTTGATCGACAGGCTGAACCGTGAGAAGGAATTCAGGACTTTCCTTTTGAGCAACACCAATGCTATCCACTACGAGCATTATGTGGGCAACCTTACCAAGAAATATGGCTACAGGGATTTCTCTGAACTTTTCGAGAAGGACTATTTTTCGCACAAGCTGGGCCTTAAAAAACCTGACATTGAAATATACAATTTCGTTTTGAAAGATGCCAGGCTAAGGCCCGAAGAAACTCTTTTTATCGACGATAGTCCTGCAAACCTAATAGGTGCCGCAGCTCTTGGCATTAGGACTTTTCTTTTGACTCCAGACATTGATGTGACGGAACTTTTCCCGTTTTAGGATTTCTAACACATCCTCAAAAACTTGTAGTCCATGAATTCTGTCAATCTAATTACAATATGAAAAAGTATACAGAGATAATAACGATAGGATTGTACACATTGCTTTTCGCCTCCATTATTATGGCTTTAAAATTTTTATTTTTCAACGATTTATTGAATGTCGATAATCTGTTGAATTGGGATGCCGATCACTATTATTGGATAAAAGACAATGGCTACGAGGGCTTCAGGGTTGCATTTTTCCCACTGTTCCCGCTCACCTGGGAATTCTTATCGGTTGACACCTATGGAATTGTCATTTTTAACTGTGTTGTATTTTTGGTTTCATTTTATACGCTCGTAAAAAGCCTGAAACTATCAGTGCTCGAAATCCTTACCTACATAAGTATCCCCAGCTTCATTTTTTTTTACTTACCATATACCGAGTCCCTATTTTTTCTAAGCTCAACACTATTGTTATTAGGGCTTAAATACGACAAAATCCCGTTGGTTTGCATTGGCTTGCTACTTGCCACACTTTCGAGGCCTGCCTTTACCATATTTATACCGGCTATAGTTATTGCCGAATTGGCAAGCGAAAACAGAAACAAAATAGGAATTCGATTGGGGATCTATTTTTCGGTCACCTTGGTTGGTGTTCTCGCTGTCGGTCTAATTCAATATCTCGATACAGGGGAATGGTTCAAGTTTTTTATCGTTCAAAAAGGGTGGGGAAACGAATTGCAAATTCCAAAACTACCACTAACCTCTTGGGCCGGAGGCTTTATTGTCCGATTAGATGGGGCCGCTTTGTTGATAGGAATTCTTGCCGGGCTTGCCTTGTCTGCATTTTTGTTGAAGTTGAAAGCCTTTCGGAAAATATCTCTTCCGAAAGAAGTGATATTCTCGCTTGCCTACCTGGGTGGTATATCATTGTCGGTGTTGATTTTCAGGGGAGGAAGTTTGTTTAGTTTGAACCGTTTTGTTTTTGCCGTCCCATTCATTATCGTTGCCTTCAATTTTTGGCTCAAACAAGGTTTTCATTTCAACACAAAACAGTTGGCTTACATCTTTGGCATCATATTTTTGTTTTGGTTGCTTTTCGATTCTTATGTTCATATCCAGAATTTATTAAAATTCCTGTTTTTGACTTTTTATGTGTCTTTGATTTTCGTTGTTAAATCGGACAAAACATTCGTTCGAAAGATATCTACTTTTCTGTTGATCTTGTTAAATATCAGCTTTCAGGTTATCTTATATGTTCGATTTCTGCAAGGAGGTTGGGTCGGATAGCTCCCCTACATCTTTGTCAACCTGGCTTGCAGCGCAAACCTGCCCGAATCGCTGTGGTTTGGGCTCATCTTTGAACTTTGGATTTGCACCGAATAATTCCCTTTCTGCAACTGCGATAGATCCAATTTCAATTCCTGCTTGCCTTTGCCTAATTGATCTTTGCGGTGTAAAACCAACTGGCCCTGATTATTAAATATCCATATTGAATAATCATCAAAAGCCGGGGTCTCAAATTGCAAAGTCGCTATTTCCAGAACCGGATTTGGGAATATTTGCAAGTTCGCTGACTCATTTCTCACATCTTCAATAGAGTAAACAGTATCTGGTACAGTAACACTAAATGTATCCGTACAGCGAATGTTGTATGGGTTGGGGATCACCACTGACACAGCATTGGCAGAAAACCAATAATCGTTGGCAAGTAAACCTGTTTGATGATCGGCAGCCGGGTCAGACCAGGTAATGCCCAAAGGATCTATCCACTGATAATAATTTTGCATAGATGAATTGTCTGGCTGTAACCAAATTTCCCCATTGGCCAATCCATTGGTGGAGGGGGTTGCAACAATATCCACGTCAACTTTGGCAGGTTCAGAAATAGTTTTATAATTGGCTTCCGACACACAACCCCATTTATTTGTAGTAATCAAATGAATATAATGTTCTTCCATATATGATGAGCCGGGCCATCTAACAAGGAATGGTCCCTGCCCAAGGCTATCGTAAGGAGTGTTTGCCGGATCAAAAACAGCTCCACCATCAAGATCAGACCAGTCCCAATGAACTATAAAGAAATCATCATCGGCTTTAAGCATTGCAGGGAAGCCATGACAATGAGGACTATAATCAACATCAATCTTACCAGTAGGCCGTGGAGCAAATAACACGTTTATTGTGTCGGAAGCTGTAAACCCTATCCCTGTTTCAGTCCAAACTAAGGTATATGTGTCAGGATTGACATAATCAATAAGCATTGGATAAACCCGAACTACTGAATCAATGATTGTAAATACAACATTTGAAGAAGAGCAGCTCCATTCTCCACTAACTCCTATAAGGGGAATATTAGGAAGATAATAGTAGCTAACAAGAGTGTCGATACATGCAGTGTCGAAATCAGGCACAACATCCACAGAAACAACCGAATCACGGACATTGTCCAAAGTGGGAGAACTAATTCCGGCAAAGCTTGAAAATTGGCTGACAAGCAAACTGGCAAGCAAAACAATAGTGGTCAGGTTCTTTTTCATTTCTTTTGATGTCAAAATTATTGTACTGGTTGTATTAGAATACAAAGCTAATCCAAAACACCGAAAAAATCAGTATTTTTACAAAAAAAAAGAGGGCTATGATAATTGAACGGACAAATACAGAAATATTAATTCGGATACCAAATACAATTGACATTGATGGGATCCAGAGAGCAATCAATTATATCCGATACAAAGAATTAACTGCTGATTCGGTAGCAAAACAGGAAGATGTGGACCAATTAGCGGATGAGATTAATAAAAGTTGGTGGGAGAAAAACAAAGACCGATTGTTAAAATGAGAATTGTTGTCGACACCAATTTTGGTATTCAGTGCTATTCTAAATACAAAAAGCAATATAGCCGACCTATTCCTGAATTCCCATCAATATTTTGATTTTTATAGTTGTCACTTTCTATGGTATGAGATAGATAATCACCGGGATAAATTAATTGAGATTTCAAAAAAGGACAAAAAGGCAATTGTTGAAACGGAGCATCTAATTTACAACGAGATTCATTTTATTGACGAAGAACAAATCCCAAAAGACAATTTATTGTTTGCCATAGAATTAGTAAAAGATATTGACGAAAAGGACATTGTTTTTATTGCCTTAAACGAATACCTTGATACTAAACTATGGACTGGGGATAAGAAACTAATAAACGGTCTAAAATCAAAAGGATATAACAAAATTATATCTACCCAAGAAATGATTGAACTGAGATATTTTTTAGAACAAAATCAATAATTGCTTCACACCTACAGAAGATTTCCGATTATTTGTTTCTACCCTTCAACCATCCCACTAATCACCCCATCAACTCTTCAATCCTTCAACTTTTCAACTTTTTAACTACTTACCCACTCAACTACTCATCTATTTCCTTTCCCCCACGAATCCTTCAACGGAACCGTCCTATTGAAAACCAGGTTGCCAGGTTTTGAATCCTTGCTATCTAAACAGAAATACCCAAGACGGGTAAATTGAAAACGGTCCTCCACTTTTGCATTGGCGAGACTGGGTTCCAGCTTGCAATTTGATAATCTTTCAAGTGATTCAGGGTTCAGGAATTCCGTAAAGTCTTTGTCCTTGTGACCATCTGGTTCTTCGTCAACAAACAGTCGGTCGTACAGGCGTACTTCGGCATCGATGGCATGTTTGGCCGACACCCAATGAAGCGTGCCTTTTACTTTCCGGCTTTCGCCCGACCCGCTTTTTGTTAAAGGGTCGTAAGTGCAATGTACCTCGGTGATTTCGCCTGTCTTGGGGTCTTTTACAAAGTCTTCGCACTTGATGATGTAGGCTGATTTTAATCGCACTTCATTGCCCGGGCTTAACCGGAAAAACTTCTTGGGAGCGTCTTCCATAAAGTCGTCCTGCTCGATATAAAGTTCCCGGCCAAAGGGCAATAGGCGTGTCCCGGCGTTTTCATCTTCAGGATTATTTACAGTTTCAAGCTGCTCTTCCTGCCCTTCGGGGTAATTGGTGAGGATCAGCTTTAAGGGCCGCAAAACGCCCATTACGCGGGTGGCGGTTTTGTTCAGGTCTTCGCGCACGGCAAATTCCAAAAGGCCCACATCGTTCATGGCCTCGTATTTTGTATAGCCGATCATATCGACAAAATTGCGGATCGAAGCTGGAGTGTAGCCCCTGCGCCGCAATCCCGACAGGCTTGGCATACGTGGATCGTCCCAGCCCAATACCTGGCCCGTTTGCACCAATTGAAGCAATTTCCGCTTGCTCATCACGGTGTAGGTTAGGTTTAATCGGTTGAACTCGATTTGCCGGGGACGGTAATCGCCTTCCTTTAGCTGGTCGATAAACCAATCGTACAAAGGGCGGTGAACCTCAAATTCGAGGGTACAAAGGCTATGTGTGACCCCTTCAAAATAATCGCTTTGTCCGTGGGCGAAATCGTACATGGGATATACTTTCCAAGTATCGCCGGTGCGGTGGTGGGCGCACTTCATGATCCGGTAAATAATCGGGTCGCGCTTATGCATATTAGATGATGTCATATCCACTTTGGCCCTGAGTACGCGTGAACCTTCCTCAAATTCCCCTTCGTTCATCCTTCGAAATAAATCGAGACTTTCTTCGACACTTCGGTTTCGATACGGACTTTCGATGCCTGGTTTGTTGGGTGTCCCTTTTTGTTCGCTTATCAGGCTGGCCGGTTGATCATCGATATATGCCAGGCCACGTTTGATAAGTTCGGTGGCAAAATCGTATAGTTTGCCGAAATAATCCGAGGCATAAAACTCACGATCTTCCCAATCGAAACCCAACCAGTGAATGTCTGCCTTAATCGAGTCGATGTATTCAACCTCTTCTTTCGATGGATTGGTATCGTCGAATCGCAGGTTGCATTTGCCGTTGTAGCGTTCGGCAATCCCAAAGTCGAGACAGATGGCTTTGGCATGGCCAATGTGCAAATAGCCATTGGGTTCGGGCGGAAACCGGGTATGTATCCGTCCATCGTTTTTTCCGTTGGCGAGGTCTTCTTCTACAAACTGTTCAATAAAATTAAGCGATCGTTTGCCTTCTTCGGGCTGGGCATTATTTGTCATACAAGTGTTGTCTTATTAAAGATAAAAATTTCGCACAAAAATAGAAAAAATGCGACAAGCTGGTTGTTGGGGGAATTAATCATACACCTTCAAAATTATTAATTCGTACTTTTGGCATCCTAAAAATTGAATTGATATGGATTGGGAAAACTGGAAAGAAATTGCAATTAATAATAAGATTGTGTTGATTTTAGGCACTCTGATAGGGGCTTTTATTGTTTCGATGATCCTTCGTAAGATCCTCGATAGGATGATACACAGTGTTGCCCCAAAGCTTCACCTCGACCCTACAAAGTTTAAATTCATGAAGAACTCGACCACATTTATTGTGTTCACTTTGGCCATTATTTTCATCTTTTACAACATCCCATTTCTTCATAATTTAGGCACTGCCATGTTTGCCGGTGCCGGGATATTGGCTGCGATTATTGGATTTGCTTCGCAAAAGGCCTTTTCCAATATTGTAAGTGGCTTGTTTATTTTGTCGTTCAAGCCTTTCAAAGTAGGCGATACCATTGAGGCTGCATCCAATCAGCGGGGCGTGGTCGAAGATATTACGCTTCGGCATACGGTAATCCGGAATTACGAAAACCGTCGGATCATCATTCCCAACAGCATTATCAGCGAGGAGTCTATTATAAACAGCAGCATTGTCGATCAACGCATCAAGAAACACATGGCATTTGGGATAAGTTATGATTCGAGTATTGACAAGGCGATGGCCATTATTAAAGACGAAGTCCTCAAGCATCCCTTGTTTCTTGATGGGAGGACTGAACAGGAAATACAAGAAGGCAGTGAGGCAGTTCAGGTTATCGTAGTTGGCCTCAGCGATTTTTCTGTCGATCTTAGGGCCAATGTTTGGGCCGCAAACACCGACGATTCCTTTACCATGAATTGCGACCTGCTAAAAAGTATCAAAGAACGTTTCGACCGCGAAGGCATTGAAATCCCATTCCCTTACCGTACGGTGGTTTTCAAGAAAGACATTCCTTAGCTGGGAAACAATTGCGTTGGCAAAAATATATGGATGGAGTGGCGGAGTATTGGGTTGGAATCCGCAAATATTTAGGATTTGAAGAAACTTTCACTAAATCAAAATCCCTGAAAAATAATTTGGATTATCGGATAAAAAACAAAGCGTTTGCCAATTTCCAACACATTACCCCATCACTCCAACAACACATCTTTTCTAATGGAAAGGGGAAAGTTATCAATCCTACATTCCCCAATAAAACTCTACGCTAAGTTTACTATTTTTGTGGGCTGAACGAATTAGATGAGGAAAATGCTTAATCAAAAATACCTGACTCACTTCAATGTGTATTACCTTGGCCTGATACTATTGGCCGTGAGCTTGCCTTTGTCGGTGTTTACCATGAGCGTGAGCCAGTTCCTGCTGGCCATAAACTGGATTTGGGAGGGTGATTTCAAAAGGAAATTTCACATTATTAAAGAGAGGAAGGCTGTCCTTATTTTTCTGTTGATTTTTGTAGTTCACTTACTTGGCTTGATTTATACGAGCTGGCCCGACGGTTTTTTGGGTCCCAAATACAACGCCCTAAAAGACCTACGCATAAAACTCCCCATGTTTATATTGCCCATTATTATTGCTAGTTCTGCTGGCTTAACTGCCCGACAATTAAAAATATTACTTCTTTTCTTTATTGCGGCTGTCACTGTAAATTCATTCATTTCGACAGGGGTGTTGCTTGGCGTGGGGAACGTGCCCATAAACGACATAAGAGACATTTCACTTTTTATTTCGCACATCCGCTTTGCCCTGCTGATTAACATAGCTGTTTTCTCGTTGGGATATTTCCTTTTTTCAAAAAACAGTTCTCTTATCCGAATAGAAAAGTTCATTTATTCCGGTTTGCTTGTTTGGCTTATCTTTTTCCTGATCTTGCTACAAAGCCTTACCGGACTTGGTTTGCTTATTATTTGCAGTGCTGTTTTTCTGGCTGTTTGGATATTCCGGTTAAAACACCTGCCTTTGCGGCTTGTTATTTTTTCTTTGTTGATAGCCATTCCCTTGGTGATGGCAAGCTACCTTGCAATCACAATTTCTGGGTTTCGCCACTTTGATAAATATGAAATTGAAAACTTGGACAAATATACAGCCCAAGGCAATCCATACCTCCACAATATTAATAATCTGCAAGTAGAGAATGGACATTGGGTTGGTTTGTATATCTGCGAAAAAGAATTGAAAGAAGAATGGGACAAGGTAAGCGAATGTAAATATGGCGGCCCCGACAAAAAAGGGCAAGGCATTAAGTACACCATCATGAGGTATCTCACTTCGCTCAACTTGAGAAAAGATGCTGAGGGGGTAAAAAAACTTAGTCTAGAGGACGTAAAAGCCATAGAAGAGGGCTATGCCAATCACATATTAAAAAACAAACTTAGCCTATATGGCCGGTTTTATGAATCGGTATGGGAGATCGACCTATATTTGCGGGGCGGCAACCCAAGCAGTCATTCCATTGCCCAACGGATCGAATACATGAAAGCCGGGTTTCGCATTATTGGTCAAAACCCACTTATTGGCGTAGGCACTGGCGATGCCCAATTGGAATTCAACAAACAATACGAACTGATGCAGACAAAACTCGCGCAGCAATACCGGCACCGGGCACACAACCAGTTTGTAACGTTTGCCATTACCTTTGGTTTTCTTGGCCTGTTGATTATCTTGTACGGGATGTTTGCCCCCATCTATTATGAAGGTCGGGGCAAAGACTACTTCTTCCTGATGTTTATGATCATTGCCTTTGTTTCCATGCTGAACGAAGATACCCTCGAAACCCAACCTGGGGTGAGCTTTTTCAGTTTTTTCTATTGCCTCTTTCTTTTTGGGAGAAAAGCAGATTAGAAAAACGAAAAAAATGTTAGTTCGTAAAATTATTGAATTTAGCCTGATTGTTTCGTAAAAGCCTGAAAATACGGGCAAGATATTAAATGAGATTCCTCAATAGGTTACCAATGACATCTTTTTGTAAGACGCTGTATGTTAATAAGTATGCAAATTTGATTTCAGAATGATGATTAACGATTTTTGATTTTTGATCTGGTGGTTCGTGCCACACATCTTATATCTAAAATCGTTAATCATCAATCCTAAATCCTTTCTTTTGTCATCTCTCTTTGTGCCCAAATATTTTTGGGTTGTGGCTCGGAAAGACATGGCATTTATGGAAGGGAGAGAAAAAAAGAGACGGCTTCGCCCTCTCTTTTTCTCCCTCTGGTTTAGCCATATTTTGTCTTCCGACCTGCCAGCTGGAGGAGAGGAGCCTCTTTTTTCAATTTTTTTCCCTACCTAAAAATCTCCGCAAGCTTCGCCGACAGTGCCGGTCCACGCAAGTCTTTGGCAATAATCCTTCCGTCGGGGTCTAACAGATAGTTGGCCGGGATACTGCTTACATTGTACAAACGGGCCGGGGCCGAACTCCAATATTGAAGGTCGCTTACATGATAAGGCCACGAAAGCTTATCAGCAATTATGGCATCCTGCCATGCTTTTTGGGTTTTATCCAACGAAACCTGAAAAATCTCAAAGCCCTTTTTGTTGTATTTTGCATAATTAGCCACCAGGGTTGAGCTTTCGCGGCGACATGGGCCACACCAAGCAGCCCAAAAATCGAGCAATACATATTTTCCTCGCAAGGATGAAAGCGTGTAAACCTGACCACCAGGCGATGGCAATGATATATCGGGAGCCATGCTTCCCATATCGAGCAGTTTTTTCGACTCGGCCATAGCCTGCTGCCGAATCTCGCTGCCCATTTTCCCAACATTCGAATGGAAATTCTTCACATGGATGCTGTTGGGATAATTGGCCATCAGAGCCGAATCGACCATTTTAAATGTAGCCATACTTTCGTTTGGTGTTATTAATTTTTGTCGCCCCATTTGTTGATAAAGAGCAGCAATGCTTGCCAACGAGGAAGGATTCTCCTCTATAAATGAAAACAAAAATTCTTTATGTGCCGTAACAAGTGCATTGGCTTTAGATATAATTTCAGATAGTTCATCTTTTTTGTCCGGGTCTTGATAAATTTGGTCCCGGATTTGGGTCAATGAATCTATTGCTATTTGAAGCCTGTACAATCGCATGTTCAAATCAGCAAGTTGCTGCGATCCTGTCGATCCCTCAACATGAATTTCTTTGGCCAATGTTTGCGCATCGCCCGTTACTTTTACCTTTTCATCTTTTTCGATCAACAAATAATTGAATGCACCATCATTGATCCGAAGGAGAAAAATATTGGGGTCTTCTGTTTTGCCATAAAGGATAAATTTCCCTTCCTCCCCAACAACTGTTGAGTCAACAGGAACAGCCTTCCCCATGCCCACTTCTTCGAGATAAATGGTTTGACCAGCAGTATTTTCAAAGATCCCCGTCACAGAAAAGTTGGTGTCGGCAGGTTGCTTGTCGCCCGACGAACAGGCAATAACGAAAAAGGAAATCAGAATTAGTACGCTATAATTTCTCATTGGATGCAATATTTGGTTCATGGCCGCAAAGATAGAAAAAAGGGAAACACCGATAAGGTTTAAAGTATGGGATTGCCTATGGTTAATAATTTTTGTACTTTTGAATCTAATAAACCGTAAAACATGGAAACCCTGAAATTAGATTTAAACAAACGATACACTTACGCCGACTATCTTACCTGGATGGACGATGTGAGGCGCGAACTTTTCAATGGTTTTATACAGTTGATGTCGCCCTCCCCATCTCGGTTACATCAAAAAACATCTTCCATATTAATCAAAATTTGGGGTGTCTATTTGGAAAACAAAAAGTGTGAAGTTTACCATGCCCCCTCTGATGTGCGACTTCCTCAGAATAAAGACAAAGACGACAAAACGATCTACACAGTGGTGCAACCCGATATTTACGTGGTGTGCGACTTGAATAAAATGGACGACAGGGGTTGTCTGGGTGCACCCGATTTTATCATTGAGATAGTTTCGCCTAAAAACTCGAATCGCGACACAAAAGACAAATTTGAGATTTACCAACAGCATGGTGTACGCGAATATTGGATCGTAAACCCGAACGACGAAAACGTAAATGTATTTGTGCTGGACGAAAATGGGAAATTTCAGTTTGGGGGGATTTTTGCCGGCGATGATAAAATCCCAGTTCATATTTTCGATGGCGATCTAAAAGTGGACCTTACTGAGGTTTTTGTTTGATCGAACCTCTTTCGCCTTTTTTATTCTTGAAAGGATAAACTCATACAAGAAAACATTCATCAATAGCAAAAGCAAAAGGTAAATAAAATCCTCAATGGGGATTGTGCTGATACGGAGGCCAAGGTTCTCTTCGTTATTGTAAATCACCACTGGGATTGAAGTAAGCAAGCCGTTTACAATAAAGAAGGGAATTAGCGAAATTATCCATGAAAGATAAAACCGTTCTGAATATTTTTTAAAGGATGCGATAAAGCCGACTAAAAGCAAAAAACCGGCAGACACCAGGAAGTTAACAAAGGTGTAAAGGCGATCATTGAAAACAAGAGCGGCAATAAGTAAAAGGCCGGCAAAAGGAAAAGTTATAAACCGGGAGATAAACTTAAATTCCTTTTGCGGCCAATAGGCTTTTATAACCTCATAAATAAACACGCAACAATATGGGATTACGAAAAAGAACAACCATTCTTCCACAGGCAAGCCAAACCAATTGATTCCAATGACATAATCGGGATTAAAATGCCATACGCCTTTCGCGGTAAACCAAATATCCCAAACAATAAAAAATGCAGAAACAATGGTTATAGCCATGAACAAAGCCTTCCACTTTTTATAAAAAGCCACTTTTTTGTCGAAGCTAAGAACAACCGGAAAGAACACACTTCCAATAAGCAAAGCCAAGTATGTGTATTGAAATGGTACTATCATTATTTATTGAAAAAAACTGTCATCGATTTATTCGAATTACTACCTGCCTTTGGCAGGTTAAATTCGTGCAATTCGTTTCATTCGATGATAAATTTCTATGTGTTTTTTTTAACTGTTAATTGGTCTATCAAAATCTACTGTTAAAAATCAACTATATCAAACCAACTTGTTTGCGACTCCACGCCGATGCCAGAATCATCACCTTTTGCCAATTCGGGACAGAAAAACGGGTGTCCAAAATATCGCTTGGTTTAGCCATTTTAATTTGGTTGAACAGGCGGCGATAGTATGCAAAAGCAATATACACCCCCAGCCTTGCATCAAGGTTTAGTTGCTGAATGCCTTTAAAAGCCTCGCTAAAATCATATTCAATATCCGCTTCTATTCTCTTTTTTGTGGCTTCATCGAAGTTCTCTATTTGCAAGTGTGGAAAATAATTTCTGCCCCTATCCATGAAATCGGCCTGGATATCGCGAAGGAAATTCACCTTCTGAAAAGCCTCTCCTAATTTCCGGGCCGAATACGAAAGCTCTTTGTACTTTTCCTCATTGTTCTGATAAAATACACGCAGGCACATCAGACCTACCACTTCGGCACTGCCATAAATATATTCCTTTACCCGCGATTCGCTGTAATCGGTAAAATACAAATCCATTTCCATGCTGTTCAGAAAGGCATCGATCAACTCCCGCTCGATGGAATATTCATGCACCACCCATTGAAAACTGTGAAGTATCGGATTTGTGCTTACCTTTTGCTCAATGGCCAGGTATGTGTCCTCGCGGAACTTGTCAAGCAATTCTTTCTGATTGTGTCCGTATAAAGTATCCACAATTTCATCAGCATAGCGCACGAAACCATAAATGGCATAGATGGGATTATGCAACTTTTTGCTGAGTAATTTTATCCCCAACGAAAAGGATGTGCTGTATTTTTGGGTAGTGAGTTTGCTCGTTCGTAAACATACATCATGATAAAGATCCATAGCCTTTAAGTATTTGTTCGGTAACTAATTTGGAGCTTATTATGGTCATTGGCAGGCCCGTGCCTGGAACGGTGGAGGCGCCCACATAATAAACATTATTAAATTTTTCGTCGATGTTGCGAGGCCGGAAGCCACCAATCTGATTCAGGTCGTGGGCCAATCCAAGCCCGGAGCCTTTGTACAAATTAAACATCGACTGCCAATGAGTGGGGTCGAGAATGGTTTTGCTTATTGTTGATGATTCGATATCAAAATCGAGCCTCGATGATAAATCCCCAATAATATTGTGGGCAATTTCCTCGCGGTCCGACCAATCGGGTTTGTAGCGCAAATCGGGTACCGGACAAAGGATGAATAAGTTTTCCATTCCTTCGGGCGCACATTCGGCATTGAATTTCGATAGGGCATTTACATAATAATAGGGCTTATCGAGTCCCATTGAATTCTTGAAAATCTTGCCAGCGTAATCCTTGAAATTCTCTCCCAGGAAATAATTATGGTGATGAATGTTGGGTATTTTTTTGTCGATACCGAGGTAGATGGTAAACGGTCCCAAGGTCCATTTTTGCTTGTCGAGTTTTTCGGGGGAATATTTCTTCCGGTTTAAAATAGCTCCTCTGAACCAGGCTGCATCCGCATTTACCACATGTACATCCGCTTGCCAGCTTGCGCCATCCTGATCGATGAATGAAGTGATTTGTCCGTTTGATGAACGAAAATCCACTATCTCTGTATTGAAATTGAATTTTGCACCCCGTTCACGCAGCCATTTTTCCATGCCCTCCACAATCTTGTACATGCCTCCTTTCACGTTGTAGTAACCATCGTGCTGGAGTTCGGTATAGCTTAGAAGGGAATAAACGGCAGGAGTATCGAAAGGAGTTGCACCAAGGAAAAAAGCAATCAACGAAAGGATCACTTTTACCTCGTACGAATCGAAATTCCGGTTCAATTCATCCCATATACTGCGCACCATCATAGGGGCATGTTTCCAGGGAACCCTTGCGAGTTGCACCAAATACCCGGCAATGCTGTTGAAGTTTTGCTTGATAACTATATGCTCGGTATCGTGAAAAAGTTCGCCAGCCCTTTTTAAATATTTATGGATGCTTTGCTCAAAATTAGGCTCCTCAGTAGCAAATTGTTCGGCCAGTTTTTTAAGGTCTTTATAAATCAGGTAGTTCTTCCCACCTTTTTTAAAATTGACTGAATACAAAGGGTCAAGTTCCACAAACTCGAAAGGCATGGTCGTATCGCAATATTTAACCAACTCGTCGAACTCATAGCTCATGCTAAAAAACGAAGGCCCCATATCGAACGTAAAACCGTCTTTTTTAAGCTGATTCAAACGGCCACCGCTTTGATGGTATTTTTCTACAAAATCCACCTGGTAGCCGTGCTTGATCAATCGCATTCCAGTTGCCAAGCCCCCAAGTCCTGTTCCTATTATTAAAGCCTTTTTATTCATTTACATTTTTTTTTGCTGTCTTTGAATCTTTAAACAAACAAATCGTATTTTTGTTTAACATTTGTCAACTTTATTTAGTCGTTTAACATATTAATAAAATCATATCAAGTAAAAATACAATATTTTACTGAACAATAAAATTAAAATTTTGTTTATGAGATCGTAAATAAATATGAACACTATTTGAAAAAAGCAATAATCATAGGCACTGGAATAGCAGCAATTGCTTCAGCTATTAGATTTTCGGCAAAAGGTTATCAAGTAACTGTGCTGGAGCAAAACGAAAAGCCTGGCGGCAAAATCCGTGAATTCCATAAAGATGGCTTTCGTTTCGACATGGGACCATCTCTGTTTACCATGCCCTGGCTTGTCGATGAGCTATTTGAATGTTGTGGAGAGAATCCTGGCGATTTTTTCAATTACACAAAACTTGAACAATCCTGCCGGTATTTTTATTCGGATGAAAAAGTAGTGGATGCTTTTCAGGATAAAGAAAAACTGACTGCCGAACTGGAAACCAAACTGGGAGAAGATGCGAAATCAATTCATCGTTATCTTAATGATGCGGAAGAAATATATAAGCTCACCGCCGAGACTTTCATCTTCAATTCTCTTCAGAAATCGTGGAATATCCAGAAAAAGTACATCTGGCCTGCCCTTAAAAAGCTTTCTGTTTTGCGCCCCTGGCAGACGATCCATAAGGCAAATGAAGGTTATTTTTCCAACCCCAAAACCTTGCAGATTTTCGATCGCCTTGCCACATACAATGGCTCCAACCCGTACAAAGCACCCGCCACATTAAATGTAATTGCCCACCTCGAACACAACCAGGGAGCCTATTTCCCAATTAATGGAATGGCCTCGATCATTGAATCACTGTATGAATTAGCAAAAAGACAGGGCGTGGAATTTCGATTCAATCAAAAAGTAAAGCAAATAGTCCATCAAAAAGGGATTGTTAGTGGTGTTGAAACGAGCGATGGCTTTGTCCCTGGTGAAATTGTGGTCAGTAATGCTGATATTTTTAAAAGTTATGAACTCTTGCCCGGGATTGAGTTGCCCCATAAAATGAAGATTGCCGAACTTTCTACCTCAGCCCTGGTCTTTTTTTGGGGGATGAACCGGGAGTTTCCAGAGATTGGCCTTCACAATATTTTGTTTGCTGAATATTACAAGGCAGAATTTGAGTATCTAAACAGTGAAAATGATATTTACGGAGACCCTACCATATACATCTATGTAAGTTCGAAGCAGGTGAGTAGTGATGCCCCGGCGGGCAAGGAAAATTGGTTTGTGATGGTAAATGCACCAACCGATTCGGGCCAGGATTGGGATCTTGTGATTCAAAAGGCCAGAAAAACCATTCAGCAAAAAATAAACAGAATACTGGGGGCAAACATCGAAGAGCATATTTTATTTGAGGAAATCATCGACCCCAAAAATATTGAAGAGGTGACTTCGGCACAGGCTGGGGCAATTTATGGAAACAGCTCCAATAACATGATGGCAGCTTTTCGCCGTCATCCCAATTTTTCGAAAGACATCAAAGGTTTGTATTTTGCGGGCGGAAGTGTTCACCCGGGCGGAGGGATTCCATTATGTTTGGCCTCTGCGAAAATTGTGGATGGATTGATTTCCAAAAATGAATAAATGAGAAGAGTACAAAACTATATTACCAATCATCCAAAAATAGCCGGGCTTGTATTGGTGATTTTCCATGCTGTTGGTCTGGTTGGTCTGGCTTCATCGGAATATCGCTCTTTGTTTATTTCTCTCACACCTTTCAACTTGTTGCTTGGAGCCATTTTGCTTTTGACGTTTCACCGTAATTTCACGCTTCGTACCGGGCTGGTTTTTATTGCCATTGCGGTTTGGGGCTTTTTGGTTGAAATGATGGGAGTAAACACCGGATGGCCTTTTGGCGAGTATACCTACCAATCTGCCTTAGGTGTAAAACTGGTAAACACGCCCCTTTTAATCGGGCTTAACTGGGTCGTATTGAGCTATGGCTTTTTCACCCTTGCCAAAAAAATCAAAGCGCATTGGGTAATTCAGATGTTAGTCGCTGCGATTGGAATGGTGGTTCTTGATCTATTTATAGAACCCCTTGCCCCTTTTATGGATATGTGGATTTGGGCTGAAGGTTCACCGCCATTCGAAAACTTTGTGGCCTGGTTTGCGGTCTCGCTGGTTTGTATGCTGATTTACGAAAAGTTACTCGGCAAGCACCAAAACAAATTGGCAATCTGGTTTGTAGCTACCCAGTTTGTTTTTTTTACTTTACTCAATTTAATTGCTTTTTGATGGGGATACTGATTGCCATATCAATTCTAAGTGCCTGGATCATTCACCTTTTTTATTGCCTGATGAATGTGGAAATTGCCTGGGCCAATCCCTGGATATACCTGCACATACTAATTCAAACCCATCTGTTTACAGGCTTGTTCATTACTGCCCATGATGCCATGCACCAAAGCATTTCAAAGTCGGTGAAAATGAACCGGGTATTTGGCTATCTTGCTGCATTTCTTTTCGCTGGCATGAATTACAAAAAACTAAAGCCCAAACATTTCGACCATCACCGCTACCCTGGCTCTGACAGCGACCCGGACTTTCACACCAGCAACCGCTTTTTCCGTTGGTGGTTCGAGTTTATGAAGCAATACATCAGCTTCTGGCAAATCCTGATCATGGCCGGGCTTTTCAACCTGTTGATGATATGGTACAACGAAAGCCAGCTATTATTGCTTTGGGTGTTGCCCTCGGTTTTGTCGACTTTCCAGTTGTTTTATTTCGGCACTTACCTTCCTCACCGGCAACCACACAACCTACTCCACCCAATCCATCGGTCGCGTACTCAAAAGAAAAACCATTTTTGGGCGTTTCTGAGTTGCTACTTTTTTGGCTATCACCTTGAACACCATCAATTCCCCGGCACTCCCTGGTGGAAGCTGTATCTGAAAAAAGTTGAACTTAAAATCCCAAACCATGATTAAGGCACAGCATACCCGGTTTCACGTAAGATTTTTTGAATGGTATTCAAAGTTTATGTTGAACAGGCATTTTCAGCGAATTTCAATAAACGGGGATATTCCGAGAAAAGACATGTCTATTTTGCTGATCGGAAACCATTTTAGCTGGTGGGATGGATTTATTGCCAATTACCTGAACGCTACCTTATGGCAACGAAAGTTTCATGTGATGATGCTCAAAGAGCAGCTCTCCCAGCGAATGTTCCTGTCGAAAGCAGGTTGTTTTTCCATTGAGCCTGGACGGCGGGATATTGTTGAAAGTTTGAATTACAGCCGGGATATTCTCTCCAATCCTGAAAATTTGCTGGTCATGTATCCGCAAGGAAAAATTGAAAGCATGCACACAAAGCAATTCCATTTTAGCAAAGGAATAGAACGTATTATCCCTGAAAATAGCAACATTCAGATAATTATGTATGTGGCCCTGGTCGATTATTTCTCGTCCTCGAAACCATCCCTTACCATTTATCTGAATGAATTTGTGGGTGGAGAAATGAATAGCCAGGAATTAGAAAATTCCTTCAATCATTATTATAATTGGGCAGTTCAAAATCAAAAAGAATAATTGAATTAGGCAAATAATATAAATACAATCAAAGTATGATGGTTAAAGAAAACACAAGATCTCATTTATACGATAGGTTGCAACAGAGCACTGTCTCCCCCTGGGGGGAGAATAAGAGGGGGGAGTTCCTGCCTTTAGTTCCACCCCCTAACCCCCGCCAATCCCGACTGCATCGGGATAGACTGGGGGAAATCCTCCGTTGTAGCAACCATTCTTGTCATTGACAATTTACGGACAGAAAAATTTCTAATTATTTGAATTCATAAAAAAAGATGAAGTTCCTTGCAATTGTCTCCGTTGTTTATTTGATTTACCGTATGGCGGTTTCATTTATCAACCTGTTTGCCAACTCCAGGAATTTCAATGCAAAGCCTCATTCTGATTTCAAAAAGAAAATTTCCATTCTTGTGCCTGCCCGGAACGAAGAGAAAAATCTCCCCCGCCTTTTGGACAGCATTTTGGCCCAGGATTATCAGGATTTCGAGCTACTGGTTTACGACGATCTTTCGACCGACAATACCGCCGAAATTGTGGAAGAATATGCAAAAAAGGATGCCCGGATAAAATTGATAAAGGGGGAAAAGCTTCCCGATGGATGGCTGGGAAAAAATCATGCCTGCCATAACTTAGCTCTTCATGCAACTGGCAATTTTCTTTTTTTCATGGATGCCGATGTCAAAATTGGAGATGGTTTATTCCATCGGGTTGTACAACACATGCACGTTTTCGATGTGAAGCTCTTGTCTATTTTCCCCAAGCAGGAAATTGTAAGCCCTGGCGAATGGATGACTGTACCTTTGATGAACTGGATTTTGTTGAGCCTCTTGCCCATCCCGTTTGCAAACCTCACAAAAATACCATCCCTTTCGGCAGCGAATGGGCAATTCATGGTTTTCAATACGTTAAACTATCAGCAAAACATGTGGCACGAGCAACATAAATTGGAATGGGTGGAGGACATTGCCATCATGCGTTCAGCGAGAAAGGCTGGTTTTCGAACTGCCCTTTTTCCGGGAGACGATAATCTGCAATGCAGGATGTATCATGGCTACAAAGAAGCAATCGAAGGCTTTTCGAAAAACATAAACCATTTTTATGGAAATAGTTTCGTAATCCTTTTTCTATCAAACATTTTTGTGTTGGCTGGAAGTATTTTTGTGTGGAAAACTTTTGGAATGGCCTGGTTTTTTGGGTATATTATTGGGATTCTTGCCATAAGGGTATTTACTTCGGTTGCTTCCCGGCAATCCCTATTAAAAAACCTGATTTATCATCCCTTCCAGATAATTTCATTGATCATCATCTCCATTCATTCATTCAGAAAACAAAAAACAAAACAACTCACATGGAAAGACCGAAAAGTATCCTTTTAATTTTGCTGATTTTTATCGGCTCTGTTTTTAACGCTTCGGCACAAAGCTCCGACTGTCTATTTTTAAATTTTTACCTCGGTGGAGATATGAGTTCATGGGAACAGGAAGTAATTAAATTAAACCAAAAAAATTACCAGTCGATGTCAGAAAGCCAACTCTACGAATTGACCCTTGCCGAATATGGTTTGATAGGATATTTACTTGGATTGGACAAGGACGATGAGGCAGAAGTATACCTCAACAAGGCCAATCAGCACATTGAACGCCTCCTTGAACTTGCCCCGAAAAAGTCGGCCTACCTCAGCATGAAGGCCGCCCTTATTGCGTTTGAAATCCCTATATCCCCTTACAAAGCCATGTACAAAGGCCCCGAAAGTTTGGGCTATATCGAAGAGGCAATAGAACTGGACAAGGAGGAACCGGCTGCCTGGATTGAAATGGGAAACGCAAACTACCATACTCCCCGGATCTTTGGTGGAAGTGTCTCTGAAGCAATGGAAAATTACAAGTTGGCTATTTCCCTGATGGAGCGACAGCAAAAAACCACTTGCAACTGGCTTTATCCGCACACAATGGCGGTTCTTGGGACTTACTTTCTCGAAACAGGAGATAAGAAAAATGCAAAAGTGCTATTTGAAAAATGCCTGAATCTGTTTCCAAATTTCAAATGGGTGAAGGAGGAATTGATGAGGAAGGTGGATTAGGGTTGCTTAATCATTGCATTAGCTTTATTGTAAGCTGTCTCACAATTCATACAAACTTGTATGTCAAGGTATAATTGAAAACCATCAGAGAATACATTTCGATGAATTTCTGATTAGATTTTAACCGCAAGGTACGCAAAGTATATCGCAATGGAACGCAAAGAAATACAAACATACAAATTGAATATTACGGCCACTCATAGCGAGCCTTGCGAAACCTTAGCGCACTTTGCGGTTATAATTTTGAAAGTTATCCAAACAAACTCTTCAGCAAGCTCAATTTCGTTTTTTCATCAATCTCTATTTTTTTGTAGATGGGGAATGAGCTGGCCTTTATATAGCCTTTAATATGGATCGTATTTCCTCCTTTGAATAGAGACTTCGAGAGCGATTTAGCGTTCTTTTTCAGATCGTCCAGGTCAACGGTAAGCAAAATATCGTAGCTTTTCACTGAGTGGGCAGCGATGGTGAAAGCTTCGACTTCACTCAGCTTGCCTAAGAGAACTTCTCCAATAGAAACACTAAGGTCGGCATCGCGCACTTTGAATGTTCGGCTGTTGGGATTGGAAATCACCAGTTCTACTTCAAGTTTCAATTCCTTGTCCTCAATAGATTTTATACTTACATTTTTCACCTCTTTCAATTCAACCGGTTTTAGGTCGAAACAGGAGGTAAAGCTGAAGGCTACAACTATCAAAATAAGGGGGATGTACAAGCTTCTTGATTTGATCATTATCTTTGTCATTTAATTCATTGAACGAATACCATTGAAAACGCAAAATAAGAGAAAAATTGTCAACGATCCAGTGTACGGTTTCATTAATATCCCCTCGGATTTGATTTTCGATTTAATAGAACATCCCTGGTTTCAACGCTTGCGCAGGATAAAGCAACTGGGACTGAGCCATTATGTATATCCCGGAGCCAACCATACCCGGTTTCAACATGCCCTCGGAGCAATGCACCTTACCAAGCAGGCCATTTCGGTGCTCCGGGAAAAAGGACATGAAATAACACCGGAGGAAGCCGAAGCGGTGACCATAGCCATTTTGTTGCACGACATAGGTCACGGGCCATTTTCCCATGCCCTCGAACAAAGCATCGTGACCGATGTGTCGCACGAGGAACTATCGCTGTTTTTTATGGAAGAACTGAACCGCGAGTTCGACGGGCAACTCGATTTAGCTATCGAGGTTTTTCAGAACCAATACCAAAAGAAGTTTTTGTACCAGCTTGTGTCGGGGCAATTGGATATGGACCGAATGGATTACCTGCGGCGCGACAGTTTTTTTTCGGGCGTTTCGGAAGGCGTGATCGGGTCGGACCGGATAATCAAAATGCTGAACGTAGCCAACGACGAACTGGTAATTGATGCAAAGGGGATTTACTCTGTCGAGAAATTCCTGATTGCCCGCCGCCTGATGTACTGGCAGGTGTACCTTCACAAAACCGTTTTGGTGGCCGAAAGCATGTTGCTGAAAGCCTTGCAACGGGCAAGACTCCTGGCACAACAAAACAAACCTCTTTTTGCAAGCCCCTCGTTGCAATTTTTCTTGTATCGAAATGAAGGGGAAATAAATATTTCAAACCTGGAACGAAAATCGTGGCTGGGTTTGTTTGCCGATATTGATGATGCTGACATTGTATCGGCCCTAAAAGCCTGGACAAAACATGAGGATAAAGTGCTGGCCATTCTATCGGAAAAGATTGTGAACAGGGGATTGTTCCGAATCGAATTGGAAAAGGATCAATTCACGGAAGAAAAAATTTCTGCTTTCTTGAACCAAACGATGCTTTTTTTTAATTTGAACAAGGAGGAGGCTGCTTATCTGGTTTTCACCGATTCAATCAGCAATTTTGCTTACACCCTGAACGACCCCCAGATCAACATCCTTCAAAAAGATGGGAGCTTGCAGGAAATATCCACGGCCTCCGACATCCTCAACATCCAAATGCTATCGAAAAATGTGACTAAATATTTTCTGATTTACCCCAAGGAAATCACCAGATAGACAGTCGGACCTGTTATTGTCCGAAGCTCGACCTGTCATCGTCCGAAGGACATGACAGCGTCCCTTTTACCCGGCAGGAACGAACGCTGACAGAGCCAGTCCCGATCATTTCGGGAAACTTCATACGCTGTCAGGCTTAGGTTCGAACGCTGTCGGGTTTATGTTGTTTCAGCAAGGGTTCAAAGCCAAAATCCCTAAATTCTGAATTTTGAAATAAATATTATTACATTTGCAGCAAATCAATTTTTTATGGAGCTTACGGCAAAAAGCATTGCGGAATTTTTAAATGGTAAGGTCGAGGGAGATCAGGAGGTTGTGGTGAATGATGTTTCCAAGATCGAAGAAGGAAAGCCTGGCTCACTTACTTTTCTGGCAAACCCAAAATATTCAAAATATATCTATACCACCTCTGCCTCTATCGTAATCGTCAACGATTCTTTCGTGGCCGAGAAGATAATAAATAGTACATTGATAAGGGTTGAAGATGCCTATCGTGCCTTCGCCGCCCTCCTCGAAATGTACAACAAAAACACAAAGAAATTGAAAGGAATCGATCCTCAAACCCATATAGATAAGTCGGTTGTAATTGACGAATCGGTTTATGTGGGGCCTTTTGCCTACATTGGCGAAAATGCCAGGATTGGAAAAAATGTGCAGATTCACCCACAGGTTTTTGTAGGTGATAATGCCGAAGTTGGCGATAATACTATATTGTTTCCGGGGGTAAAAGTTTTCAACAACTGTATTGTAGGAAAAGATTGCATTATTCATGGGGGTACCATAATTGGCTCCGATGGATTTGGTTTTGCCCCTAAGAATCAAAAAGACTATAAAAAAGTACCTCAAATTGGCAATGTTGTTATTGAAGATAATGTTGAGATAGGTTCGAACAGTAGTATCGACCGTGCCACTATGGGTTCGACCATTATCCGTACAGGTGTAAAAATGGACAATCTGGTGCAAATTGCCCACAACGTGGAAATAGGAGAACACACAGTAATGGCTTCGCAAGTAGGCATTGCCGGATCGACCAAAATTGGAAAAAACTGCATGATTGGCGGACAAGTGGGTATTGTAAACCATCTTACCATTGCCGATGAGGTGAAGATTGCTGCCCAATCGGGTGTAGGTTCCAGTATCTACGAAAAAGGGGCTATTATCCAGGGTTCACCTGCATTCAATATAAAAGAGTATCAAAAGTCGCTTGTCATCTTTAAAAACCTTCCCAGGATTCAAAAAGAAATCCATGAAACATCCCGTTTAGTCAAAGATTTCCAGGTTCTAAAGGAAGATATTTAATTAACACGTAAAGTCTTCAAAATCCATAAACACGCTTGTGAATTTCTGGTTCCAATTCAATTTCACCAAATTGGAGAGTTGGAGCGGATTCCAAGCCCTAATAAAAGAGATAATTAGGAAGCTAACTGAATTCAGTTAGATAGGATTTGCTGAAATTCAACCAATTTTGCCCAATGTCTTCTTAACCGGAATAATTCACAAATTGATGTATTCCGAAGCCAAAATAGTTTAAATGTATTCTATACTTTTTATGACTTCTTGACTTGATTACTTTATAGCTCCAATATTCAATCACTCCAATTCCCTGAATACGAATCTGCCGCCCCATCCAAAATTAAAACTTGTATTGAATTATTATTTATTGCTACATTTGTCGCCCATGAAAAAGAGCAGTTTTTTCAATATAATTTAGAATGACGCATTTACAGAAAACAATTGGAGATCAGATAACACTTCAAGGCACAGGATTGCATACTGGTGTTACTGTAAATTTGAAAATAAAACCTGCCCCTGAAAATCATGGGTTTAAATTCAAACGGGTAGATATCGAAGGCAGCCCACTGATTACGGCTATTGCCGATAATGTGGTGGATACTTCGAGGGGCACAACACTTGAGGAAAATGGGGCACGGGTTTATACAGTCGAGCACGTTTTATCAGCTTTGTTCGGAATGGGTGTCGACAATGCCTTAATCGAAATAGATGGACAGGAGATCCCAATCCTTGACGGCAGTGCCCGGTATTTTGCCGAAGCCATCGAAAAAGCTACCGTGGTGGACCAGCAGCTCGAAAGGGACTATTTTGAGGTGAAAGAAACCATTTCGTATTTCATCTCTAACAAGGGGACTGAATTACTGGTAGTGCCTGATAAAGACTACCACGTGCTTGTAAATATTTCCTACGATTCAAAAATCCTAAACAATCAGTTTGCAAGCCTCTATTCACTCGAAAATTACAAAACGGAAATAGCCAGTTGCCGCACCTTTGTGTTTTTGCGAGAGCTGGAGGAATTGCTGAAAAACAATCTTATAAAAGGGGGCGATCTCGACAATGCCATTGTTATAATCGACAAGGAAGTTTCGCAGGAAGAAATCGACCGGCTTGCCAATCTTTTTGATAAACCATCGGTAGAAGTTAAAGCGGAAGGCGTTTTGAACAACCTCGATTTGCATTTCCCGAACGAACCCGCCCGCCATAAATTACTTGATGTAATTGGCGACCTTGCATTGGTTGGAAAAAGGATAAAGGGAAGGATTATTGCAACACGACCAGGCCATGCTGCCAATGTCGAATTTGCAAAAAAAATCCGCCAGGTTATCAAAAAGGAAAAAATTCGCAGCGAAATACCGGTGGTCGACTTTACCAAAGAGCCTTTGATGGATGTAAACCAAATCCAGAAATTGTTACCCCATCGTTTTCCCTTTTTAATGGTCGATAAAATCCTTGAAATGGATGAAAATTCGGTGGTCGGGATGAAAAATGTATCGATCAACGAAGGCTTTTTTGCCGGACATTTCCCTGGAGCACCTGTTATGCCTGGGGTTTTGATTGTAGAAGCAATGGCGCAAACAGGTGGTATTTTGGTACTTAGCCAGGTAGACGAACCCGAAAAATACCTGACATTTTTTATGAAAATAGACAATGTAAAATTTAGAAAAAGTGTTGTTCCAGGCGACACCCTAGTATTCAAATTAGTACTTACAACGCCCGTTCGAAGGGGAATTGCCAATATGGTAGGCCAGGCTTACGTAGGCGAAACTTTAGTGGCAGAAGGTGAGTATATGGCAAAAATCTTCAAAGCTCAGGAATAATGAATCAACCTCTATCGTATGTGCACCCGGAAGCTAAAATAGCCCGAAATGTGGTTGTCGAACCATTTGTTACCATTGCCAAAAATGTTGAAATTGGCGAAGGAACCTGGATCGGGTCAAATGTCAGCATCATGGAAGGTGCACGGATTGGAAAAAACTGCCGGATTTTCCCCGGTGCTGTAATAGCTGCAATACCCCAGGATTTAAAGTTTGATGGTGAAGATACCCTTGCTATCATCGGGGACAATACTACTGTGCGCGAATGTGTGACCATTAACAGGGGCACTAAATCGAAGCAAAAAACAGTGGTTGGCAATAATTGTTTGCTGATGGCTTATGTGCATGTTGCACACGATTGTATACTTGGAAACAACATTATTCTTGGAAATGCCACCCAATTGGCCGGTGAGGTAATAATCGATGACTATGCCATTTTAAGTGGTATTGTTGCCGTTCATCAGTTTTGCCACATTGGATCGCATACAATGATCTCGGGAGGATCGCTGGTACGGAAAGATGTCCCTCCATTTATCAAAGCTGCCCGCGAACCTTTAAACTATGCCGGGGTAAATTCAATTGGACTACGCCGTCGTGGGTTTTCAAACGAAAAGATCAATGAAATCCAAGATGTATTTCGCTTCCTTTTCCTCAAAAGTTTGAACAACCAGCAAGCCATCGAACGGATCGAGGCAGAAATGGATGCTTCGGACGAAAGGGACGAAATATTGTTGTTTGTCCGCAATTCAAAACGAGGGATCATCAAAGGATACAACCCCGAATAAGGAAGGTTTTCCATTCAGCTTACCCTATCAGGCAATACTTCTATTTTTTGGAGTGAAACCGTGTGGGGAAAACTCAAATATTTCATACAATCTTAATAACAATTCAAAACAAGAACTGTAGTTTGGCGTTTTGTATATTGGGAATTTTAAAAATAAAATTATGACAAACGTAAATAAGATAAAAGGGACAATAGGAATTCTTACAGGAGGGGGCGATGTCCCTGGTCTCAATCCGGCCATCCGCGCCGTAACCATCCGTGCAATCCGTGAAGGCTACCAAGTTATTGGTTTACGCCGGGGCTGGGCCGGAATTACTGAATTAGTAAGAGATAAACAGGTCGATAACAGTAGCAAATACATTTTGCTTACCGAAGATGTGGTAAACAGGGCAGGCCGTACAGGAGGGACTTTTTTGCACTCTTCGCGCACCAGGCCAAGCCATGTACCCAAAAATCAAGTACCCGATCATTTGAAAGACATTTACTCGGATGAAGAAAACGATTTAACACCAGAAGTAATCAAAAACCTCGCATGGTTAAATATCGATTATCTGATCCCAATTGGTGGCGACGATACGCTAAGCTATGGGGTAAGGCTTTATAAGGAAGGGGTAAAAGTAGTTGCCATCCCCAAAACCATGGACAACGATGTACCGGGCACCGATTATTGTATCGGTTTTAGCACCTGTGTTACCCGAACCATAAATATGACCAATGTGCTGCGTACGTCGGCAGGTTCGCACGAGCGCATGTTGGTAATGGAAGTATTTGGCCGTTACGCCGGGTTTACCGCCCTTTTGCCTACAATGGCTGGGGCTGCCAATCGTTGCGTGATCCCCGAATACAAATTCGACATTGAAAAACTTACCGAACTGATGGTAGCCGACCGATACACCAATCCTAGTAAGTATTCGGTTGTTTTAGTATCGGAAGGGGCTATGTTTGAAGGTGGGGATATGACTTTCGAGAACCATGAAATGGATATGTTCGGGCATAAAAAATTGGGGGGGATCGGCGAACTTGTTTCTGCCGAAATGAAGAACCTATCAGGGAAATTCAACAATGGAAGGACCATCAATGTGATAAACCAAAAACTGGGCTACCTTGTGCGTGGAGGCGATCCCGATGCCATCGACTCGATTGTGCCCATGGCTTATGGAAACCTGGCCCTCGATCTTATATTGCAAGGAATACATGGCAGGTTAGTGATCCTGAAAAACGGACGCTACGACAATGCCCCACTCGAAATAATCACAAGCAGTAAAAAGTTGATCAACGTCGAAAAGTATTACAATACCGACAGGTTGAGGCCATTCTACAAAAGTTTTGAAATGAAACCACTCTTCATAATGACAGGGGAGTAAAAAAACTTAAAAGCCGGAGTTGATGCTCCGGCTTGTTTGTTTTGAGCAATCAGAATAAATTATTTCTTTTACAGAAGATTATGGTCATGCTCAGCAATAACAAAATAAAATTGATTAGCTCTTTGCAGAGAAAAAAAATGCGGGACGAAAGTTCGCTTTTTGTAGCTGAAGGAAACAAGCTGGTGTTGGAGCTACTTGAGTCTGATTTTCAGATAAAACATATAGTTGCTCTTCCCTGTTGGCTTAGTGGGAAACAATTTCCTATCGGGATTGAGCTAATTGAAACCGACCTGCCCGGCATGAAAAAAATCAGCAGCCTCACCACTCCCACCGAAGTGCTGGCTGTGGTCGAAATGCCAAAGCTTAATCTGGATTTTTCCGATATTTCCCAACAGCTCGCTCTTGTTTTGGACGACATCCGTGACCCAGGCAACCTGGGTACGATTATCCGTTTGGCTGATTGGTTTGGAATAGAGAACATAATCTGTTCCATCGAAACGGTAGATGTTTTCAACCCAAAAGTAGTGCAAGCCACGATGGGCGCAATTCTCCGGGTGAAACTGCACTATATGGATTTAGCCGCCTTTATTGAAGATATCTCCAAGCAAAATAAAATTCCCGTTTATGGTACATACATGGATGGGACTTCGATTTACAAAGAAAAATTGACCCAACCAGCCCTATTAGTGATGGGAAATGAGGGCAAAGGAATTTCACCTGAGCTAAAAAAGTATATTTCAAAAACCATCAGCATCCCTACTTATGCAAAATCCTCCGGCTCCGAAAGCTTGAATGTCGCCGTTGCAACCGGGATTGTACTGAGCGAATTCAAAAGGCAAGAACCAAACTCAGCTATTCGACAACCTAATGACAATTGAATGACCATTGAATGATCAATTATGATTATAAACCTAAATCCTCACTGATTTCACACATCGCCCCAACAGCCAGCTCTGCAAACTCAGCCAAAGAGACCCCGATTTTCTCACATTCTAAAATGTTCTCACGGCTCACCGAAGCAGCAAAAGCAGCCTGTTTCATCCGTTTGGTGACTGATTTTGGCTTTACCGACGACAGCTTTTTATCGGGATAAACCAATGTGGTGGCTGTCACCAATCCGGTAATCGTTTCGCCTGCTGCAAGGGCATGTTGAAATTTTGTGGACCGTTCTATCCCGGTAGCCTCTTCGTTGTGATGGGCAATGGCATCGATAATTTCTTCGTCCACTTTTCCTTCTAAAAGTTTCCTGGCCTCCAACCCATGGACCTTTGGGTCGGCATTGGTTATTTCCACGTCTATGTCGTGAAGGAGACCAGCCAATCCCCATCGGTTTTCATCCTCGCCAAGCTTTCGGGCCAATGCCTTCATTACAACTTCCGATGCCAGGCTATGCTTTATCATGTTGTCTTTCTTGACATATACTTTCAGCAAATCAAAAGCTTCCTCTCTGCTTATCATAATTGATCTATCATTATTATTTGAAGCTCAAAAGTAAGCAAATGAGAGCATCCGTAAAAACACCCATCCGGCTAAAATCTCAATTTGAGGTGCTGCGATTACTTTTTACAACAAACTTCCCACTCGAAAAATTTCCTTCTTTCCAATCGGTCAGTTTGTAGAGGTAAATGCCTGGATTCAAAGCACCGACATTTATGTTTATTTGTTTTGAATTTACATCCGACAACTTGGTGACCTCGTTTCCTAAAATATCATAAATCCTTATCTTGCAGGGATAGCGGGCCGTCCCGACAATATCTATAACGATGGTTTGATTGGCAGGATTTGGATATGCGTTTGTGCTGAAATAGCCATCTCTGGTTCCTTTTATCTCTTCAGCCCAATCTTCGAAATGTAAATTATCAAACATCAATCCATCTTTATTTGAATGGATGCTATCGCTGATAAAAGTAAAACGGTATAGGATTGTATCATCATAATTAACTTGAGATGATGTGCATAAACAATAATAGAAAGGCTGCCATCCATTCGAATTCCCAGTAAATGTACCTTTTTCCTGGCTCGGCCCCCAAGTACAGCACCCACTATTTTGTGCACTATCTACATTAAACCATGTGCCCCCCATATCGTCCGAAAATTCAATAAAACCATAGTCAGTGAGCGTATCTGAATTGACATAATACAAACCAGCAATATCGATTTTTGGATAATTATAAGCCCAACCTTGAGAAGCTAAATGAACCACAACAAATCTGGATGTGTCATTTATGGGATAGCTGTTGACCGTATCAGTTACAATAACATTAGAGCCAGAATACGCATTAGAAAATACTGTTTTCTGTGGAGGCCCAATTTGCCAGCAATTATTAGGATTTGATAAAGTATCAATAGTCAACTTTCCCATGTTGCTGCCATCGTCAAAATTGATATTATAATCCATTTGTGCAAATCCAATCTGGCATATTATAATAATTGAAATCAAAAATAGAATTTTTCTCATGGCTCTAAATTTTTTAAGTGATTGCTTCGTTCTAATTTGCCAGTAAATGTATTAAACTATTTTCACTGAAAGATGATTCCGTTAGATAAAATTCATTTTAACCTGAGTTTAACAATTTTAGAAAAGGAGAATGAGATTACTATTTTTGCAGTTGAATTTTTACTTAATTTCTTTTGAGAATTATGTTTACGAAGGCAATTGTAAGAACCCCTGGAAAAAGCATGGTAAATGGCTTGACTACCGCAGGACTAGGCCAACCCAATTATGACCTTGCACTCGCACAACATGCAGCCTATATCGAAACATTGAAACAATGTGGTCTTGAAGTGATTGTTTTACCACCCGATGAAAAATACCCCGATTCGGTTTTTGTCGAAGACGTGGCCCTTCTCACAGAGACTTGTGCCATAATAACCAATCCCGGGGCTCCCTCGCGAAAAGGAGAAGTCGCAGGCATAAAAGAAATCCTCGAGAAATATTATGGTGATATTCATGAAATACGCGATCCCGGCACCGTGGAAGCTGGGGATATTATGATGGTAGGATCGCACTTTTTTATTGGGCTTTCGGAAAGAACAAATATGAATGGAGCTTTTCAAACTATCAGTATTCTGAAGCAGAATTTCCTGACCGGTTCGACCGTGAAACTTAAAAATGTACTTCATCTCAAAACAGGGGTTTCGTACCTCGAACAAAATAATCTGGTGGCCTGTGGTGAGTTCCTATCAAAACCCGACTTTGAAGATTTCAATATGTTGAAGATAGATGACGATGAAGCGTATTCAGCCAATTGTATATGGGTGAACAATAAAGTCATAGTTCCGAAAGGGTATCCAAAAGCCAAACAAACAATCGAACAGGCCGGCTATTCTACTATTGTAGTCGATGTGTCGGAATTCAGAAAACTGGACGGTGGGTTGAGTTGCTTATCGTTGAGGTTTTAGCCAACTTACTATGCGTCTCTAAGATGCTAAGTAAGTGTACAAGGAACAGCCCTCAGTCATTTCAAGCCACAACCCAAAAATATTTGGGCACAAAGAGAGATGACAAAAGAAAGGATTTAGGATTGATGATTAACGATTTTAGATATAAGATGTGTGGCACGAACCACCAGATCAAAAATCAAAAATCAGCCTGTCCCGATTTTTATTCGGGATTAATCTTCATTCTGAAATCAAATTTGCATACCTCTTAACGTACAGTCATTTACAAAAAGATGTCATTGGTATAGTCCTACCCTACCCAAAGCTCTGCATATCTTGCAACTTCTTATAAACCCCATTGTTTTTTAGCAATTCGGAATGGCTGCCATGTTCCACAACTTCGCCTTCGTGAAGCACGAAAATTTCATCGGCATTGACAATGGTGGACAAACGGTGGGCAATGACCAGCGAGGTCCGGTTTTTCATCAATTTCGTAAGAGCATCCTGGACAAGACGCTCCGATTCGGTGTCGAGGGCAGAAGTAGCTTCATCTAAAATAAGGATGGGTGGATTGGCCAGCACAGCCCGGGCTATGCTCAAACGTTGCCGTTGGCCACCGGACAATTTACCACCACGGTCGCCAATATTGGTTTGGTAGCCTTCGGGGCTTTCCATAATAAATTCGTGGGCATTGGCCACTTTCGCAGCGGCAATCACCTCTTCTTCGGTGGTTTCTTTTACCCCAAAAGCGATGTTATTATAAATGGTGTCGTGAAACAAAATCGACTCCTGACTGACGATCCCCATATTAGAGCGCAAATCGGTAATGTTATAATCCCTGATGTCGTGCCCGTCGATTATGATACTGCCCTGCACAACATCGTAAAAGCGGGGTAATAAATCGACAAGGGTGGACTTGCCCCCACCCGATTGCCCAACAAGGGCAATGGTTTTTCCTTTCTCCACTTTCAAGTTGATATTTTTCAATACATCGTCGTCCTGGTATTTAAACCACACATCCCGATATTCGATATGGTGCCGAAAGCCAGGCAGCGGCAAAGCATTTTCTTTGTTCTTGATGGTGATTTCAGCTTCCAGCACCTCATCGATACGTTCGGCAGAAGCCATCCCTTTTTGGATATTGTAGTAGGCATCGGTGATGGCTTTGGCCGGGTTGATGATTTGGGAAAACACCACGATGAAAAATATAAATTCTTCTGGGTCGATTGATATTTCTTTTTGCAATATTAAAGATCCACCATACCACATTAACATGACCACTGCCGCTGACCCCAGAAACTCGCTAAGAGGGACTGCCAGGTCGCGCCGCCGCCACATCTTCACCATTATCCGGGTATACAAATTATTTTCTTCCTGAAACTTACGGTTTACTTTATCTTCGGCATTAAAGGCCTTTATAATGCGCAGCCCCGAAAGGCTTTCTTCGATAACCGACAATAGAAAGCCCATTTTATCCTGCGCGGCTTTCGATTTTTTCCGAAGAGTTTTACCTATACGGCCAACAATTAGACCTGTCAATGGAAGGGCAACTAATACAAAAATGGTAAGCCTCGGACTTAGGGCAAAAAGTGTTGAAAGATAGGCAATTATCGTGATGGGTTCTTTAAACGCAATTTCGATGGAGCGGATCACCGAAACTTCAATTTCCTGCACGTCGCCGGTCATACGAGCCATAATATCCCCTTTGCGTTCGTTGGAGAAGAAAGCCAATTGCAACTTTATAACCTTCGCATAAATGCTATTTCGCACATCCCTGACAACGCCATTCCGAATAGGGGAGGTAACATATTTGGCTCCGTAAATGAATCCTGTTTTAAGAAAAACAAAGAAAAGCACAATTAAGGACACCGAAAGAAGTGCGGCAGCTTTTCCATTTGTTACAATTTGTTGACTGATAAAATAATTGAAATTATGTAGGAGAGAATCCATATTAAATTCAAGCGGTACATTTTCCATGATCAGTTCCTGGGTTTCGAACAAGATACCCAAAAATGGAACGATCATCGAAATTGAAACCAGTCCGAAAAGCACTGACAACAAATTCAGGCCAAAGCTGCCCAGTACTTTGAATTTATAGGGAAGGATATAGCGAAGTAATCGTATAAATCGGTTCATCTAATCTAATTTCATTTTGAATTTTAAATGAACGGCAAATGTAGGAAAGAATTATGAATAGGTGAGTAAGTTGAGTAGGGGAAGTAGGGGAATGAGAAAATAAGGAATTAGGGTGAGTGCAACCTGCGTATAGTATTGGTTCATTTATAGAAACCAGAGATGAAATTAGTAAAAAGGGATCAATTGGTTATCAATAATTTCAATACATCATTTCACACAATGTGTTGTCGATGCCCAAGTAGCGGTGTTTTCTTCTATGTGCTGTACATATTTACGGATATGTAAATCCAAATTTGAACTCAGTCAATTTATTATGTTTGAACGTGTATTTGGCATAGTATTCTGGCATATTGTATTGACATAAGAACCCCGATGTCTTAATGTCATTGATTTTGTAAATCAAAAACTCTGTTTCATTAATTTTTTCATTCTTAAAATCATTTCCAATAAGACTTACTAATGTTTGTTTGTTAATAATGAGTGCAATCCCATTGTTTGTTTTGAATGTCTCAATTTCATTAATTGTCGGAGGGATCTCATTTTGATTGTTAAAACTTTCAACTTTCATTTCAGCTACTTCATTTGCGTTAGAACCAGAATGAAATATTAATGTCATAATTTCAGTCCCTTTTTTGTTCAAAAAACTAGCTTGAGCTCCAGGGCCTGCATGGTTGATATATTTTGAAATATCAGGTATAACAGTAATAAGGGAAGTTGTGTCATGAAGACATATTCCATTTATGGATGTATCAGGTCTAAACGATTTTTCTTGTCCGGATATCTCAACTGCAATGATTAGAATTCCAAGAAATAGCAGTAAATTATTTTTCATAAAATGATTTGTTGATTAGTTTCTTTTAGCCTTGCCTTACCTAATAAATTCCTTATTTTCTTACTCAACTTATTTGCCTAATAATTATTTCCCAAAATTCCCTATTTACTTAATTTCTACCCTATAATCCGCATCGGCTGATAGTACCAGCTCCATCGAATAGCTGCTGTAAATTTTCACATACTCGTTCAGGGGCATACTAAAGAATTTAATTTTTGCTAACACAAAACTTGCTGCAACCAGATTGTCCAATTGAGCATCTGGGACAGGAATGGTCAATCGAGAAATATCAGGGGCAACCACCGTTTGCAAGATCTGACTGTAGGTGGCCGCACCTATATTTGAGAGAACCTCCAACTCGCTGATTTGCTGTCCCAGATCATCCAAAAGGAACAATTCGATGTGGGCTGCCAACGGGAAATGATTTACCACATGCAAATACAATTTACCATTACTTATATTTTCAATGCTGTTTGAGTCCACCGCGATTTCAAAGGTATCGCTCAACGAAAGGTTGGAGGCAATCAGCGACAAGGGTATTTCTATGTCGAGCTTGGCCTTCATTTCCGAATCGTAATAGATAAAATCGGTTGCTTCGCCAATGGCAGGGATGTCCATGTTTGGGTTGATGTAAAAGGAAATACCATGCGAAATTAAATTCGGTAAGATTTCAATAAGATGGTTTGCATTTGAATTTGAATTGTCGAGGGTGTACCTTTTTGTCACCGGGGTTATCGGTGTGGTCAACGACATTGGGTCGGTGGGCTTACTGAACAGGAATGGGTTTTCGATACCCGTAATTTGAAGGCTGGCCGATTCATTGGTCTCCTCGTTTGCTGCGGATAAATCATCGATAAACAATCCGGCGTTGATCCCAATCTGGTTGCTTACTTCGAGGGTGATCAAAGCATCTTCCAATGAAATATCGCCATCCAAAAGATCTTTGAAAATTTCGATGGTATCCGAACCTGAACTGGAAAATGTGTCCCGGCCAAGGAACCCGTTGCCATATTCGGGCACCAAATCGGTTAGGGCACTCTGGAAAATAAAACTATCCTGAAGCGATAGGGATATCAAATGTCCGGTGGAATCGATCCCCGCCAATGCCTTCACAAAAATGGTGTTGATGGTATCGGGGTCGATTATCCCGTTCCCGTTCATATCCTTGTTAAAAAAACGCTCCACCGGCCCGGCTCCACGCAGGTCGAGTTTATACCCGGGCACGTCATGGATGAGGTGCAGCACCGAAGCTTGCCCATTGATGGCAGCATCGATGGTCCCCGAAACCCTAAATGTGTCGCCATTAGTGGTAGTCAAACCTGGCAGTGTGTAGGTGAAATAAACCGGATCGGCCACCGTGTTGTAGGCATCAATCGATAACTTACCTTCACGGATTACGATTTCATTCAACTGGATTTCGCCCAATTCGAAATAAATTTTATCGCCCTTGTCAATCAGGTTTTGTTTCGGGAATATGGCCGTGGCCGAATATGGCTCCAGGTTGTACACCTTAATTTTGGTTACCAGGGCATCGGCATAATGGATCGTGATAACAGTTCCGTTTGTGCCTGGCGAATCCATATTTATGATGTTGCCCACCAAGCTGCCTTTCACCGTTTTCCCAGCCAACGAAACCGTTTTGGTTTCAGTGCTTCCACTGGCAATAATATCGAAAGTATCGAGTACAAGCTCATCTCCTCCTTCTGAATTCACCATCTGAAAAATCAGGTTGGTGATATCGATGGGCAGGTTATTCTCAATGGTAATATCGATGTAACCTTTGTTCAGGGTCATGGTTTGAAAATACTCGTTGGCATCGATTATTATGTCGTCGTATGTAAGGCCAGTTAAGGGAGGGATAGCAAACGGACTTCCGTCGGTTATAAGCCAGGCCAATCCGGCTGCATCTATTACCTCGCCCAGGGTAACCACTTGCTGGATATTCATGGTGCCGAGTTCGATGGAATCCAAATAAGCTGCATATTTGTAGCTGGTGTCGGGCATCGAGAGAAACGAGTCGAGGCTGAAACGGTAGATGTCATTTTCCCAAACCAGGCTGATCAGGCTATCGGAGCCATCGCCGGTAAGGGAGTCGGGGATTATTTCACCAATGGTAAGGCTGGCATTGAAAAGAGGCATGGAAACACCAATGTCCCATGTAGGCTTTTGAAATTCTTTCCGGCAGGCAAAAAAAACGATGAGTATTAAGGTCAGTAAAAAGAGGTATCTTTTGTTCATTGTATTGTTCTATTGTGGTATTATGTTTCGCTTTTATTTTTCCTGGATGATCTTCCCGATCTCATCAACCGACAATCCCAGGATGCTTGCAATTTGCACATTTTCCATGCCCGAAGTTTTTAGGTTCAGCACTGTTGTTCGGATGGTCTGCATGGCCTCCATCTTTTGCTTCCGTTCTTCTTCAATTAGAGGTAAGAGTTCTTTTTCGGTCTCCATTTTACCCTCGATCCTGGCACTCCATATCTCACCGTGAGCAATCCTGGTCGATTTGATGTAACGTTCGTATTCCCTTTTTTCGGAAGGGCTCATATTGACCTCGCGCATTACTTTTTTAGCTTCAGCCAGTCCCTTTGCCCTGAATTCATCTCTTATCTCGCTGTTCTTCAAAAAATAAATCCATTCGTCGAGGGTGTCCCTTGCCACACCATCGAAAGCGTTTACCTTTAGAAGGTAGTAGGTAGTATAAATATCGGCTACCTCTTTTATGGGATAAACCTCTTTTTGTTCGGCACTAAGCTGGAGTGTATCCTTCTTATGAAGGCCCACAAAATTGGTGGTGCCTTTATACACATAATCCTCCCCTTGCCCCAGGTCGAAATACACTATATTGATCGAAAATACTTTTTTGATTTTTTCATATTTGTCGCCCGCCGAAATATGCTCGGTAAGCAACTTGGCCTGCCCATAATTCATCCTGTGAAAATAATCGACCTCCTTATTGTTCTGCACCTCGATCAACATCAATTCGCCCCGTGTATTTTTTACCAGGATGTCGACAATATTGTATTTGTCATTCTCATCTTCCTGGTTGCCCGAACTTTCGAGAATTTCGGTAATGGTCACATCTTGCTTCAGCAATTCTGATAAAAAACCTTCGAGCACCACAAAGTTGGCCTTTTGCCTCAGCAACCTTTTTATTGCCCAATCGAAACGGATATGCTTTTCCATACTACTTAATTTTCAGCAACCTAATTCAGTTACAAAGATACTCAATTATTACAAGATTAATAAAACAGACCTTCTATTTGGGAAGCAAGTCAGCAATGGAATAAAGCGGAATTACCTTGATATTACCGTACGATGAAAAGTATTCAAACGATATTCTGATACTCAATTTCGAATCCTTTTCATTAAGAAACAGAAGCATACGATGCATTTTTACAAGAGTTAGAAGTAGTAAAATTCATAAAAATACAAGGGTTAGAATCATCATTCTTGGTAAAAACACAAGGGTTAGCGTTTAATTTCGGTTGAATGAATGATTGGCCGATTATTCGTACTGGAGGATAGTGTGAGTGTGGCCTTGAGTCACTCCGACCTTTGCTTCCTGAACTCAGAACCGGGCTGTATTAAAAATAGACGCACTGCCGTGCGTCTCTGCAAGAACCATCCTCCATCAACCTGGAAAACTTTGAACTTCTTTAACTTTGAACTTTTTCAGCTTTCATCCATACTTTCCTTTCCACAATTTTTTAATCAACTGCTTTGCCTCAACTTCCCGGGCATTTTCACCGGGTTTATACAACTGCTTCCCTTTTATTTCTTCGGGCAAACATTCCATATCTATGAAATTTCCTTGGTAGTCGTGGGCATATTTATACTCTTTGCCGTAGCCGATTTCCTTCATCAGTTTGGTGGGGGCATTTCGTAAGAGTAAAGGGACCGGAAGGTCGCCGGTTTGTTGAACCAATTTCTGGGCATCTTTTATGGCCATGTATGCCGAATTGCTTTTAGGGGAAGTGGCCAGATAAATAGCAATCTCCGAGAGGATGATCCGCGATTCGGGCCAGCCGATCATATTCACTGCCTGAAAGCAATTGGTTGCCAACAATAGGGCATTTGGGTTGGCCAGGCCAATATCTTCAGCGGCAAGGATGACAAGACGGCGAGCGATGAATTTGGGGTCTTCGCCACCTTCCACCATACGGGCAAGCCAGTAAACAGCAGCGTTCGGATCACTCGACCGGATCGACTTGATAAAGGCTGATATTATGTCGTAATGTTGCTCGCCATTTTTATCGTATAGGGCGAGGTTTTGCTGTACGGTTTCAACAACCGAATCATTGGTAATCGTAATGGTCTCGGAATCGGAAGCAGAAACCAGAAGTTCGAGGATGTTGAGCAATTTCCGGGCATCGCCACCCGAAAGACGCAAAATCGCTTCATCTTCCTTAACTGTGATTTTCAACTTTTTCAGGTAAAAGTCGGTGGTAATGGCCATGTCGAGAAGGGCAAGAAGGTCTTTTTTCTCAAGCGGTTTCAAAATATACACCTGGCAGCGCGACAACAAAGGGCTGATTATCTCGAAGCTGGGATTTTCAGTAGTAGCACCAATCAGTGTAATGGTGCCATTCTCAACTGCACCCAACAGCGAATCTTGCTGCGATTTATTAAACCGATGGATTTCATCGATAAAAAGAATAGGGTTTGGCTTATCGAAAAATTGAATCTTTTTGGCTTTGTCGATGGTTTCTCTCACATCCTTAACCCCCGAATGAACAGCACTTAGCGTATAAAAGGGCCTGTCAAGCTGGTTGGCAATAATCCGGGCCAGTGTGGTTTTCCCAACCCCGGGCGGTCCCCATAAGATGAAAGAGCTTACTTTGCCGGAACTGATCATCTGCCGGATCACTGCACCCGGCCCTACGAGTTGTTCCTGACCAAGGTAATGCTCCAACTTTTGAGGCCTTAGGCGTTCTGCCAGAGGGGTATTTGGCTTCTGATCCATAGTTTTTATTTTTTGGTAAAATAAGATGAATAGAAGGGAATTTGCAAATAGGTGGGAAAATGTTGGATTTTTAGTGTAGACCCTAATATTTATAAATTTGCATTCTTTGCTATCCCAATTTTAAGGCCCAAATGAAAGGATAGGATGAACAATGAGCCCAGTTCTTTTTCATAAGGGATTACTACTTCACCTCCTATTCCATCAGAAATAATATTATCAACATTCTCGTATTGGTAAACCTTATATCGAATTCCAAACCCACTATAAAACTTCACGTTTAGGCATGTTGACTTCCCTGAAAAAATATTTGAATTGACCCCGGCCAACATTTTTATTCCGGTAACATTCACCCGTTCACTTCGGATTGAGTTAAACTTATCTGTTTCAACATTGTCAAATGACAATCGTTTATTATCGAACCAATAATATCTGTTGAATAATTCGCACTTTACAAAATGCTTTCTATTTGGACGAAAATAATATGTCGGGGCAAGTGAGGCATATATTGCATTTGAGAACTTATTGAACAAATATTGATATTCGTAAACGGCGTATAAACCGCCACCAAAAGGTTCAATAGTATTTCCTTTTCCCACAGGGATTTTATACCCTAAAGAATAGGAAAGTGATTTATTCCCATCATAAAAATGCTCATAAGTCAGAATGATTTCTGGAAAAACAAGTTGGATGGGCGAGAAATAAAGACCATCACTCACGATGCCCCCTCTTTTCATTTCACTTTCCTGTGCAAGTAGGGCAATTGAGCAGAAAAGAAAGCAAAATACAATTGATGCCTTTCTCAAAATTGATGCATTACCCATTTATTTCTTTGTTGCTTTTTGCCTTTAATGCCTTAGCATTTAGCTTTGTCACTACCTTTTTGCCGGTTGTGTTTTCTAATTGCAGACGAGCTGCTTTGGCTACATCGCCGCCTTTCTTGGCCACTGCTATATTTTGGTTAAAAGTAACAGGCTGCTTTTCTTTTGATATTTCGGTGGTCGATGCCTCGGCCAACATATTCAGCACCAACTCCAGATTGGTCATGTTGTCGCGGAGGTTTTCTTTTTTCAGGTCTTTGAATCCTTTGTATTGTTTTGTGGTAAATCCGCTCCAGGCTTTGGTGATCTCATCGGTAAGGATGGCATACTCCTGGCCTTTCTTTACGCCCCGTTCGTCCCACTCATCGGTAAGCTCTTTTCGTATCTCAATGCTTTTCAGACGTTGGTTTATCCACTCTTTGCTGTAGCCTTTTTTCAGATAGGTTTCCATCAACCGGTCGAAACCCAGTTCGGGATCTTCAATTTCGTCGATCCGCTCGCGGCCTACACGGGCAAGCCATTGTTTAAAAGGTTCGGCTTTGGGCGATGGGACAGACTGGATCAATCGGAAGAGTTGCTCAGTGTTGGCTACATCAGTGAGGCGCATTTTGCCATCAGTTGCTTGCATCTTCAAAGCGTTACAATTTGTAACGCTTTCATTGCCCTCGTCAGATAATCTCTTTTTCAGTACCCTCCAATATGTTTGAGGGTTCACACTTTCGGTAAGCACCCCAAGTACATCCACAATCGAGAAATACCATTTCTCCTCCTTATCGTCCCACAACGAACGAATTTTCTTTGTTTCAAAAAGCTTAATTGCCGATTTTTGTGTCATAGAAGTTTTGATTTTAGCTCTTGAAAGATAAGCATAAAGCACAAATATGCCAAAGAAAATGAAACCAAATATATTATTTGACTACCCTTATCATTCCTGCCCCTTCTTGTGTTAACCTACCAATTACACACGCTTCTTTTATCCCTGATGAATGGAGGTCTTTTAAAAGAGCCTCTGCATTTTTTTCAGGAACTGCTATCAGCAAGCCGCCCGAGGTTTGGGCATCGCAGAGGATATGTTGCCAGGTTTCGGAGATGGCCTCGTCGAATTGTACACAGTGGTCTACAAACGAAAGGTTGTCCTTCGTTCCCCCGGGGATTACCCCAGCAGCTGCCATGTTTTCGGTTTCGGGTAGGAGTGGTACTTGATTGGCAAAAATTTCAGCATTCACTTTGCTGCCTTCGGTAAGTTCTTTTAAGTGGCCAAGCAATCCAAAGCCAGTCACGTCGGTGCAGGCCGACACATCAAACTTCAGCATACATTCCGAGGCAGTGCGGTTTAGGCCAAGCATAGTTTCCACGAGGCGTTCTTTGGTTTTGCCTTCAATGAGGCCGCGTTTGAGAGCTGTTGCAAGGATTCCTGTTCCTATGGGCTTGGTTAGGATCAACACATCGCCGGGTCGGGCTTTGTCGTTCGACAAGATTTTGTCGGGATGGACCACCCCGCTCACTACCATCCCGTATTTTGGTTCGGTATCATCTACTGAATGGCCACCCAGAATGTAAATGCCAGCTTCCTGGGCTTTGTCCGCTGCCCCTTTCAGGATGCTGTGCAGCACCGACAAAGGCAGGCGGTTGGTTGGAAAACCTACTATGTTCAAACCAAAAATGGGCTTTGCCCCCATGGCGTAAATGTCGCTAAGAGCATTGGCCGCAGCAATGGCCCCGAATTGATAAGGATCATCCACAATAGGAGTGAAGAAATCGAGGGTCTGGACCAGGGCAATTTCATCACTCAATTTAAAAACTGCCGCATCATCGGAATGATCGGTGCCCACCAAAATCCGGGGATCGACAGGGATGGGCAGGTTTTTCAGTACTTGCTCCAGGGCTTGTGGCCGGAGCTTGCAGGCACAGCCAAGTCCGTGTGTAAAGCGGGTCAGGTTATAGTCTTTTGAATCCAGGATTTCGGCTGGTTGAAAACTGATCTCCCCCTTTGGCCGTAACCTTTCAACAGCTGCATTGATAATTTCTATGGCCTGGTCGATTTCAGCTTCGTTGGTATATTTCCCGACGGAAAAACGGACGGTGCCCATGGCAAATTCCATGGGGACAAACAAGGCCTGGATCACCTGGCTTACATCCACGTTTTCGGCATGACAGGCAGCCCCTGCCGATGCCGCCACTCCTTCCAGCTCCGACAAAAGGGTATTGGCCTCGATGGACTTAAAACTGACATTCAAAGTATTTGGTAGGCTTAGCTTAGGGTGACCGTTCAGCTTTATTTCGTGCCCTGAATATTTTAGTCCCTCGAACAAGCGATCGCGCATTTCCTGCATGTGTTTCATGTTTTTTTGAAGGTTATTTGCAGCAATCTCGCAAGCTTTGCCCAAACCCACAATTTCAAGCACATTTTCGGTGCCTGCCCTCAAATTCCGTTCGTGGTCGGCACCATGGATCATCTTCTCCAGCTTCACGTCATCGCGAATATACAATGCCCCGATCCCCTTTGGGGCATACAATTTATGGCCGGCCACCGACAATAGATCAACCTTCATTTCCTGCACATCTACAGGGATTTTTCCAAGCGACTGGGCTGCATCGCAATGAAAAGCAATATCGTGTTTTCGGGCAATCTTGCCAATTTCGGCTATGGGCTGGATGCTGCCAATCTCGTTGTTGGCGTGCATAATGCTTATCAGGATCGTATCGGGACGGATGGCGGCTTCCACATCCTCCGAATCCACCCTGCCAAATTCATCGACAGAAATATAGCTGATTTCGAAACCCTGTTTTTCCAAATAACGACACACTTCGGTCACGGCTGGGTGCTCGATCACCGAAGTGATAATATGCTTTCCCCGATCTTTTCGAGCAAAGGCAATCCCCTTCAGGGCATAATTGTTCGATTCGGTTCCTCCACTTGTAAAAAGAACCTCGGAAGGTTGGCAATTTAACAATCCGGCTATTTGCTGCCGTGCTTTTTCGACTGCCTTTTTCGTTTCGGCCCCATAGCTATGGCTACTCGAAGGGTTCCCAAAATATTGGTCGAGGTATGGGCGCATGGCATCGGCCACTTCTTTGTCGATAGGCGTGGTGGCGTTGTAATCGAGATATATTGTTTTCATATTAGATCCTATTTGTTTCAAAGCAAAAGTAAAAGATAATGAGCAAATCCGATAGTCCACCAAAGATTTTTATACAAATCGTTCAACTGAAATAATTGTATTTTTGTGAAATACAAGATAAAAGTTCGTTTATGCAAAACATGAAAGTAACATTTCTCGGCACAGCCACTTCCATCGGGGTTCCTGTTATTGCCTGCGACTGCCCGGTGTGTACTTCAGAAAACCCAAAAGACAACCGCCTGCGTTCTTCTGTTTTGATCGAAATTGGCGAGCATAATTTTGTCGTTGATTGTGGCCCGGATTTTAGGTTTCAGATGCTTCGTGCTAAAGTGAAAAGAGTAGATGCCATCCTCCTTACCCACGAACACCGCGACCATGTGGCCGGGCTGGATGATGTGCGTGGTTTCAACTATTCATTGAAACGCGACATGCCTATTTATTGCGAGCAACGTGTGATCGAAAACCTGAAAAAGGATTTCTCCTATATATTCTCCGATAAAAAATACCAAGGTGTACCGGAACTTTCACTGCATTTTATCGAGAACGCAACCTTTTCGATCAATGGATTAGAGTTTGTTCCAATCCGGGTTATGCACCACAAGCTTGGCATCTTGGGTTTCAGGTTGGGCGATTTTGCCTATATCACCGATGGTAGTTTTATTGCCGACGAGGAGTTGGAAAAACTCACTAATCTAAAGGTGTTGGTGTTGAATGCCCTCCGGTTGACAAGCCATTTTTCCCATTTTTCGTTGGAGGAGGCTATTGCCATTATTGAAAAAGTAAAACCCGAAAAAGCTTACCTCACGCACATCAGCCATCTTTTAGGCATGCACAATGTAATCAGTAAAACACTTCCACAAAATATCCATCTGGCTTACGACGGACTGGAAGTGGAGATTGAAAAAGCATAGGTGTTTCACATTTCTGGTTGTCCATCTACCGACTGAGGACTGCCAACTAAGAACTGCTGACTAATAAACCGGCACTGTAAAGAAGAACTTGCTGCCCTTTCCAGGCTTGCTTTCGATGCGCAATTCGCCCTGGTGCCGATCGATGAATTCTTTGCATAAGATCAAACCCAGCCCGGTGCCACGTTCGTTTGCGGTACCTTCGCGTTTAAATTGCTCACCAAATTGGAAAATCTTTTTCTGATTCTCTTTGCTGATGCCGATACCGTTGTCTTCGATACAAACCTCAGCTACATCCTTCATTATTTTACAAGAGATAAGGACACGTCCACCAGGGTTGGTGAATTTAACCGCATTCGAAAGGAGGTTTCTCACCACTGTGGTCAACATATTGGGGTCGCCATACACATTGGTGTTGAACTTGACCTCCGAAAAGACCCTGATATTTTTGCTTTCAGCGCTGGGTTTTAAAACAGAAATATTCTCGTTGGCAATAATGCTGAGATCTATTTTCTCAGGCTTAAAAGGGATTTTTCCGGTTTGTGCCCGCGACCATTGCAGGAGGTTTTCGACCAACTTGTAGGTATTCTCGGATGCCTCCCATATATTTTTAATGAAACGTTTTTTGTCATCATCGGAGAATTCCTCGAACTCTTCGTGCAGCAAGTGAGCAAATCCCATGATGGCATTAAATGGGTTTTTAAGATCGTGCGCAATGATCGAGAAAAATTTGTCCTTCGTGGCATTCGCTTCACGTAGGTTTTGTTCCGATTTAAGGAGTATTTTTTCCGAACTTTTCTTTTCGGTGATGTCTTTTAAAGTACCGTGTATGGCCTTTCTTCCTTCGTAATCTATCACCCCAACGCTGATGTTCACGTAGGCTATGGTTTCTCCATCTTTGTGCATCAGTTTTGTTTCGTAGGAAGTTGGCGTGCTTGGGCCGTTAAGCCTTTGGCTATATTTTTTGTCGATATGGTCGATATTGCTGGTGTCCAGTATTTTTGTATATTCCATCCCAAGAAGCTCTTCCATTTTGTAGCCGCTAATCCGGGCAAGGGCGTGGTTCACAAATTTCAATTTTTTATCAATGATAATAAACACACCATCCTGCATGTTTTCGATAAGCGAGCGGTATTTCTTCTCGGATTGGAATAGGTTTTCTTCGGCGTTTTTCCTCACCGTAATGTCCCTAACCGTCCCTACCATCCGCAAGGGGTAGCCATTGTCGTTCCGCAGCACAACTTTGCCATGATCCACTACCCATTTCCAATAGCCATCTTTGGTCAATACCCTGAATTCCGAAATGTAGGCCTCTGATTCTTCATCAATATGTTTGTTGAGAATCTCTGTTACCATGTCCCGGTCGTCTGGGAATATCAAGTTCATGAGCGAACTTCTGTTTTCCATTATTTCGCCTCGCTTGTAGCCAAGAATGTTGTAAAACTGATCGTTAAAAATCATCCTATCGTTCACCAAGTCCCAATCCCACAGCCCCAGGTTAGTTCCCTCGAAAGCCAATTTGTACCTTTCTTCGAGGAGAATAATGGCCTGCTCTATTTTCTTCTTTTCGGTAATATCGTTGAAGTTCATGATTACCGAATTTACCGAACCATCGGTATTTTTGATAGGTGCCAGCGAATATTGCAGGAAAAACAGGTCATTTTTCAAACTCATGAACCGGCAATCATCTGTGATAACTTTTCCGTTTTCGAAACACTTTTTAATATGACTTGTGACTTTGGATTCCTTCTCCGGGAAAAGGTCGTAATATTTTTGAAGTTTCTCTGGCTTTTTTTCATCAAGGCCCAGGATAACGGCAGCAGAGGGATTGTTTTCGACCACATCGCCATTTTGATTAATATATAGGATGCCCGATGGCGAATTCTGGATTAAATTCTTGTTGCGCTGGTTACTTTTGGAAAGGGCATCTTCAGCTTCGATCCGTTCGGTCAAATCGCGGCCTACACCAATGTTTACTTCTTCGCTGTTCATGACCACCCGGCGGCTGATTATCTCGAAGGTGAAAACATTGCCATATTTGTCGACCAAGCGGGACGTAAACGACCTTGTCTGTCCCTGCTTCAAGGGATTTCTCATTTGTTCGTGATGAATCTCCACATCATCGGGATGAAAGAAACTACTGACCTCCTGGTCGTACAATTCTGCTTCCGAATAGCCAGACAACAGGATGGCTTTTTTATTGGCAAATACAATCTTAGTCCCCCTCTGGATATAGATTATATCATAGCTTTGCTCAACAACTGCTTCGTATTTTGTTTCGGTTACTTTGTATTTCTTCAGGGCCTCTTCGTATAGCTTGCTGTGGGTTTCCCATTTTATCCGGTTGCTTATCTTTTGCTGAAAAAAGAGGAATGTTATGATTGCCAAAGTGACTATTATAATTATCAGAAGGATAAAATAAATGACCACGTATCTATTATCTTTAATCTTTTGCGTTTTCACCTGGTTATCGATAAGCAGGAGTTCATTTTCGCGTTGCTTTTCTTCGACCAAAAGATTCGTTTTCATAGCCAACGTGTTGTTCTCCTTTTTTATCACGGCCAGCGAATCGTTGTAGGCCGATGAAAGTTTGTTGAATTCAAGGGCCTTTTCAAAATTGCCAATGCTCTCATATACCTTGGCCTTCAGCATGTAACTTTTGGCAAGGCACTCGATATAATTTTCCGACTGGGCAATGTCGGTGGCCTTTGTCAAATATTCTATGGCAAAAGGATATTGCCGTAGTTTTACATTCAATTCGGCCAGTGCGTATAAGATAAGGCATTGATTCTTGTTTTCTTGGCTATTAATTTCGATTTGTAGTGCCGAGTCGAGATAATTTATGGCCAATTGAGTGTTGCCCGACTTGTCTTCGAGAGTAGCAAGCTTTTGATAACATATCGAAATATTATCGAGTTTGTTCAACGATTTCTGAAAATGAAAAGTCTCAGTAAAAGTATTTCGGGCCAAATCGAGTTTTCCTTCATCAAGATAGATGATCCCAATATTAATGGAAGGTTCGAACCCAAGTTCCTTTCGGTCTAGTTTCCTGTAAATGTTCAAGGCTTTGGTGTAATAGGCAATTGCTTTGTCAGGTTTGTCGAGATGTTGGTACACTTTGCCAATTTCGTTGTTGATCTGCGCTATCCCCAAAGAATCGGATTCTTCCTGGTAATACGACAGGGATTTCATAAAATATTCAAGCCCTTTAAAACTGTCGCCGGCTTTCATGAAATTAACCCCCAGTTTAATATATTGAAGATTAACCTTGCTATAAGCGCCTTGTTTCTCGTACATTTTCAGGGCATCTAGATAAAAACCGATGGCTTTGTCGTATTTTTCCAAGTGCACATAAAAATCGCCCATCGAATTTAAGGAGATAATTTTGCTCGGCATATTATCCGAAATCCTGTCGTTTTCGTAGGCCAATTCGTAATTTGTCCAGGCAAAGGAGTTGTGACCGAGGGCAAGTTCGGCATTGCCTACGTTGCGATACGATTCCGATGTCCAAAAGGGATTCTCGGCAAGCTTGCTTTTCTCAAGGGCTGTTTTTGCATAATCAAGCGACTGGGTTGGCGATATAGGAAGGTATAATGTAGCCAGATCATTTAGGCTTATGATTTCGTTGGTGAGACTCTGCTTGGTTTCGAGTTTCTTTTCCAAGTGGGCTATGGCACTGTCTGTGTTATCCTGCGAAACTGCTTGCAGGATAAACAACTGACAAAAAATCCAAATATAAAAAACGTATTTTCGCAATCTATCTTTATTTATAAAAAAGGCGGAAATTTATTAAAAAATGTCCACTCAAACCTTGTAAATCCTTGATAGGATAACTTTCTGTACCTACGATTAAATCAGCGTTAAAAGTAGTAATAAATTGTATATTTTGTAATTTTCCGTTTAAGTAATTTGCCTGCTTTTGAGACAGGCAGGAATCCTTGGCTTTGGCATGTGTATTTTTGTTTGTTTGAAAAACCTTTTCGAAGCGAAATGGAAAGATACAATTTTCAGTCCCTGTTTCCTGGGGATCGGTACTTACCTTGCTGTTTTCAAAAAAATAAACCATAATTTCAAGTTTAGAGTTTCTGAGTTTACGAGTTCTGAGTTAAAAAGTTCTGAGTTCTGAGTTTATGAGTTGAAAAGTTCTGAGTTTGATAGTTTCAAGATATTTATACTTCAAACGGGATAAATTTCCGCATTTTATCAAATCTATCAAACCATACTGTCGCCTCAACGAGGCTTGGTAAACTTGCTCCTTTTTAATTGCTACCATACTGCCGTTCCTGACGGAACTCTACTCAATTATTA
>JAIOYV010000138.1 GCA_021740905.1 Bacteroidales bacterium | reverse complement strand
AGGGGGGAATTCTTTCAAACAAATCCACCCCCTAGCCCCCGCCAGCGGGGGACATCCTTCAAGACAGCTACCAATATTAGCTTTGAATACTTGACAGTCTAAATATATTTTATACCTCAACCCATTTAGTGCCCAATTAAGGATAAAAGAGGAGTATGAAACCAGAGGAAATTTTAAGCCACACAACAGAAAAAAAACAACGCTTCGACTACATCGACCAGTTCCGTGGCCTTATCATCATCCTCATGCTGGTGGACCATGCCTCGTATTACTTCAATTCTGCCTGGCTGTACCTCGATCCCTTCGACCCTCTCTTCGATAGTTGGGGACAGGTCGCCCTCCGCTATGTGAGCTATCTTTGCGCCCCTGGTTTTTTGATGATGGCCGGGGCCATGATTTGGTGGTCGTACCAACGAAATATGGCAAAAGGAACGCCCACACTAAAAATCCGTTGGCAATTGATTCAACGAGGATTCTTTCTGGTACTCCTGCAGATAACCTGGGTAAACTCCTCATGGGGAGGTTTCCAGACCTTTCAGCCCTGGCATTTAGGGATTATTGCCAGTATAGGTATCTCCATGATATTGCTTTCGTTTATTGTTCACCTAAAATGGCAATGGCAACTTTTTATCGGATTGGCCATTTTGGTCATTCATCCTTTCTTATTAAAAATCACTTACAATCCTGATGTCGTGTGGCAGGAAGCTCTGATGCAAACCTTCATCGATGCCGGAAGGTTTAATAAATACCCGGTGTTGCCCTGGTTTGCCCTGGCAGTTATGGGTTCGGTAATGGCGACAGGTTGGTTGCGCGAATGGAAGACCGATAAAAAGCGAATTTTCATGAGCCTCGGGATTGCTGCAATAGCCATGATTATAGCGACAGCAATTCGCTTGGGTCGGGGCTATGGAAATATTTTTCCTTTTTCAGAATTTGGAAGCTACTCCTTTTTCTTCGATCAAAAATATCCACCAAGCCTCTATTTTAGCCTTTGGTTTTTTGCCTTGGTGGTGTTGGGCGTAGCGGCCTTTATTGCCATCGGGAAATATGCGCCAAAGGTTTTGGCGGTTTTTACCATTCCCGGAAAAGTGGCCTTGTTTTTTTATTTGATGCACATTGCCATTATGGGTGTATTTTCGAAACGGCTCGGATTTTTCTACCGCGAAGGGGAAGTAATTGAATCGTTGATCGCAGTTGGTTTAATGCTAGTTGTGATGCTTCCTCTGTGCAAATGGTTTTATGGGGTGAAGAACCGTAGTAGCAACCCCATTTTACGGATGATTTAAGAAAATGTAATTTTGAATGTTAAATGTTGGATTTTGAATAGGATAAAAATTTATTCGTCAATTATATATGTATTTCTACTTCTCTTTCTGATTGGCACGGGGTGCAGTAATCGGGAGACAATACCAGTGTGGACCAATGACTCTACTTTTGTTTACCCTGCCATCGATTCAAATGACATAGAAGCTAGAATCACTTTTTTCAGAAAGCCTGATTTTAGAAGTGGCGATCTACTTGGGGTGGGGCAAAATTTTTCAATTATGGTGGATGGAGATGTGAGGGCCAATGTCGATTTGAAAAACCGTTTTGCCCAAGGCAATACGGAGCTGATGTTTCACCTTGACTGGATTGGCCCAGATAGAAAATCATTCTATCAAAAGAGGGTTGATCTTTTGCCAAACGATACTGCGTCTACTCTAAACAGTTCCATCACAACCAGCCCGGAAATAAGGGAACCAGGTGAGTATTCTCTAAGGGTGTATTATTTTCGCGAACTGATTGCCGAAAAGAAGTTTGAGCTCCTGCCCGAATTTCAACTTGAAAACGAAAATGGGGAAGCACTTTCTGCCACAATCACCCTTTATCGAACTACCAGCAAAACCACAGGCGAACTTATTGGAGTTGATTCAGTTTTCACTTTGAAGAAAGGGCGTAACCTTCGATCGCTAGTCGATTTGAAAAACCGCTTCGTGTATGGCAAGCGAGAATTGCTATTCCGCACCGAATGGACTGATTCTACAGGCAATGCCTTTTATTCAAAGGACTTTGATCTTAGTCCCATTGATTCTGTTTCTTCCTTGTATAGCTCCATTTCCATATCACCGGAGAACAGACAGGCTGGAAAATATTCTTTTCAGGTATTCCTTTTCCATGAGTTGATTGCGGAGCAAATATTTGAATTGAAAGAGGAACCTAAGATTATTGTTCCCAGTTTCGATCAAATCAAAGCAACCATTACCCTCTATAGCAAGTTGGACAAAAAAACTGGCAAACTTATCGGCGAAGGCGAACTTTTTTCAATAGACGAAAAAGCCCGTGTCCATGCTCAAATTGATGTGGCAAACAGGTCGAAGTATAAAAATCAAAAACTAAGTTTCACGTTGAAATGGATAGATCCTGCCGACAAATCATTTTATGAAAAAGATATAAATCTTTCAGCATACGATATGGACAATAGCTTGAGTAGCTCGATTTCTATTCAACCCGGCAAAAGAGAACCTGGACAATATTGCTTACAGTTATACCTATTTGATAAAATGATTGCTGAGAAAAAATTTGAGCTCAGGTAACATCTAAGTCCTCTAGCTGATCACCGCCCCATTCCGAAATGCTTTCTCCGGTTCGATAAATGAAAGCTCGCCATCGGCATTTTGCGCCATCAGGATCATCCCCTGCGATTCAATTCCTTTGATATTGCGGGGTGCTAAATTTACCAGCATCGTAACCTGTTTGCCAACAATGTTTTCGGGCTGATAAAACTCAGCAATGCCCGAAACCACAGTCCGTTTGTCAATCCCTGTATCGATAAGAAGTTTGAGAAGCTTTTTCGTTTTTGGAACTTTCTCAGCTTCGAGGATAGTGCCCAGGCGGATATCCATTTTTGTGAAATCATCAAAGTTGATATTCTCCTTCTGCGGTTCGGCTTTGGAGTTGGCCATTTCATTTGACTTTTTCGTTGCCAGTAATTTCTCAACTTGGGCATCCACTACACTGTCTTCGATTTTTTCAAACAAAAGAGAAGCCTTGTTTATTTGATGACCGGCGGCTAACAAATCAGGCTTCCCGATCAGGTCCCAACTATATTTTTCAATATTGAGGAAGGCTAATAAGTTATCCGCAGTAAAAGGCAAAAATGGCTCGATCAAACCCGCCAGGTTTGCCGTAATCTGCAAAGCCACATACATGATTTCCTTCACCCTTTCTTCGTCGGTTTTCACTACCTGCCAGGGTTCGGTGTCGGCCAGGTATTTGTTTCCAAGGCGGGCCAGGCTCATGGCTTCTTTCAATGCCTCTCGGAAACGGAAATTCTCCAGCGAACTTTCAACCCTGTCTTTCATCCCGGCAATCTGTGCCAGGATTTCTTTATCCTCTTGCTTTAATTCCGAAACTTCGGGCACTATTCCTTTATAATACTTGTGGGTAAGCACCAAGGTGCGGTTTACAAAATTTCCGAGAATGGCCACCAACTCGTTGTTGTTGCGGGCCTGAAAATCTTTCCAGGTAAAATCGTTGTCCTTGGTTTCGGGAGCATTGGCTGTAAGGCAATAGCGCAACACGTCCTGCTTGCCGGGAAATTCCACAAGGTATTCGTGCAGCCAAACGGCCCAATTGCGCGAGGTCGAAATCTTGTCGCCTTCGAGGTTTAGGAATTCGTTGGCGGGCACATTGTCGGGTAGGTTGTAGGTTCCCTCTGCCTTTAACATGGCCGGGAAAATAATGCAATGGAATACAATGTTGTCTTTTCCAATGAAATGAATGAGACGAGTTTCCGGGTCTTTCCAGTATTTTTCCCAATTGGGTGTAAATTCCTTGGTGGCAGATATATATCCGATAGGGGCATCGAACCACACATAAAGTACTTTCCCTTCGGTGCCTTCAATGGGCACAGGTACCCCCCAATCCAAATCGCGGGTTACAGCACGCGCTTCGAGGCCAATATCCTTTATCCACGATTTGCATTGCCCATACACATTGCTTTTCCATTCTTTGTGGTCTTCGAGTATCCACTTTTCAAGGAAATCGGAATATTTATCCAATGGCAGGTACCAGTGTTTGGTTTCTTTCAGCACAGGCACATTGCCGGTTATGGCCGATTTTGGGTTTATCAGATCCATAGCACTGAGCGATGTACCACACTTTTCGCACTGGTCGCCATACGCCCCTTCGTTGTGACAATGGGGGCAAGTACCTGTGACATAGCGGTCGGCCAGAAATTGGTTGGCTTCGGCATCGTAAAGTTGCTCATTGGTTTTTACAACGAAATCGTTGTTATCGTATAGTTTCTTGAAAAATTCTGATGCGGTTTCATGGTGTATCTTTGCACTGGTGCGTGAATAGGTGTCGAAACCAATGCCAAAATCAGCAAATGATTTTTTGATGATCTCGTGGTATTTATCTACAATTTGCTGAGGAGTAACACCTTCGGCTTTCGCTTTCAAAGTAATGGGCACACCGTGTTCATCCGAGCCACAAACCCACATCACATCCTCGGCTTTCAAGCGCAGGTAGCGCACATAAATATCGGCAGGCACATACACGCCCGCCAGGTGGCCAATATGTACGGGCCCGTTTGCATAAGGCAAAGCACAGGTAATCAAGTGTCGTTTAAAATTTTTCATGCGTATAGATCATTTCATTATTTTGGCCGGCTAAGTTACAATTTTCTGAAAATGATTTTGTTTTCGATAAAGGCATAAAATAATTATCTTTGCCGACCGAAAATAAACGAGGTCCAGTAGCTCAGTTGGATAGAGCAACAGCCTTCTAAGCTGTAGGTGCCAGGTTCGAGCCCTGGCTGGATCACTTTAATTAAATACAACCCTCTGTAAAATAAGCACTTACAGAGGGTCTTTTATTTTCACATACACTTTCACATACATATTTGACCATTATAATCCAAACCATTTTTTTCAGACTTATTCTAAAAAATAACACTTTTTGTAAATAGAAAGGGATTTGAAGTGATTGCTGAGAAAAGGAAAATGATACATTGCCTCTACACCTGGAGGCTTTATGAAATGTATTTAAAAAAGGATAAAGTATTTTCTGCTTTAAAAGGGTGTAGATGCAGAAAGATAATAGAAGCCAATGAGAGGCTCTGCTTGGATTATTATGCCATGCTCAAGCATTTCGGTTAAGTATGGAATTTTATTTTGATGGGTGTGGTTTTCGAGGCCAATAGTCTTTAGTGCAAGTTCGGTCAGTTCATTTTTCGATAGTGTTTGGACTATGACTTGTGGCATCTCTACAGTATCGACAATTTCCAAATCAAATGCCTCAACAAATTTTATTAATTCTGGGTTTTTCGCGGCCATAGTTTGAAATTTGATATTTTCCAAGGTGTTGTCAACTAAGGTGCATACCTGTATCACAGGCTTTGGTTTTTCTTGATCCCTGAATTTTCGCCAATCCTGTTTTAACAAAAAATCAGCAAGGTCATACCCTTTTGTTTTGTCGGCTTCAACAGCTTTCTTTTCCAGTAAATCGGAAATAATAAATTTTGTACCTGTGAGGAACTTTTCAAGTTCCATTGCTTTGTTGCTCCATTTATCAAAGCCTCCCAAGTCTGGAAAAAGGACAACAGTTCGCCCTGCCAATGGCTTGCATTTATCTGGGTTCAGGTTTTCAAGACCCCCGGTTGCCAACCAAATGAACCGGGGTAAATATATGCTTGCTATGATAGCTGATTTTTCACTTTCAACAATGGCCACAGGCTTTGTTTTGTCAAGGAGTAAGTGTTCACCAAAGAAACATTGTTTTAGCTCAAATCCAGGCTGGTTAATTTTTTTGTGTACCCATGTGATATGGTCGAATGGTACTTTTATTCTTTTGCCGGTTATTGGATTGTACAGCATTATTTTGCCTGTTCGCACTTTTCCCTGTGTGTCGATCTGCCAAAATACGGTTGACCCCGGCCAATGCTTCGAGGTTGAAATAAAATATTTGTTTATTGCATCGCTGGCAAGCTCAACCCCGAACAGTTGAATTAAGAATCTCAAAAAATTATTGCTTTCTGCGATCCGTGAAAAATCCTTATCAGCCTGCATAGACTGTTTGAATAATTCAGCAGGGATAAATGAAACGGGTTTTGCTATTGGCTTCGGTTGTGTTGTTATATGCCTGGGTGTTGGGTTTGGTGTGGGTAGGTTAAATATTTCGTTTTGCTTAAAAAATTCTTTGGGTGTATAATGATAACCGCAATTATTAGCCCTTTCGCATTTGCCCACATGGTCGGCAATGTGCTGCCCTGTGTCGGTGTAAATGTATCTAACAAACTTTCTATTGGCCCTACAAGACGGGCACGAAAAGCGGGTTTTCATTCCTTTGTATGGCTCTAATATGTATCTATGTTCGCTCATTATCTAAATTAGTATCGTTCATAGTGTTCACGGTGTTCATAGTGTGAACAAAGTGAACGCTGTGAACATTATTTCTTTAAATATTTATTGACACATCCCACTGAAATCCCAACTTCGTGTGCTATTTGCCTTTGGCTTTTTCCACCCTTGCTTAATTCCTTTACCAGTTCAATATTGGTTTTCCTGTCCTGTTCGGTTAGTTGTTTCAAATGTTCCCGTTCAGTGCCAAAGCCTAAAAACTCCAATTGTAGAAAGTTGAAAGACTTATCCATTTGACAAACTATAACATTTTCAGTATCATAGATTATTTCTGTGTTCCTGGCTTTGATCTGTTTTATGTATCTCAGGTTTTTATCAGTATGACTTTCACCTATTGAAAAAGAACTATCGCAAAAATTTATCAACATCTTACTTCCCTGCAAATCATTTCGGGTAATGGGCTTTGATAAATCCCTTTTGGGTGTGTGGGCAAGTGCCAATATCGAAAGGCCATATTTGCTTTTCAAAGCTTTTAGAGCCTTCATCAATGGTAGGGCATCTTTAGCCTTTTCGGTTTCGTTGCGCAAATATGTAATATTATCTATAATCAAAACCTTTGCCCCCGTTTCAATTATGGTACGTTCGATCGAATTATTTAGAAAATCCTCAAAACTTTGATCTTCAGGGATGGTTGCATCCGGGTTAATTTCAACCCTGATAAAATTATCGCTAAAGTTGTAATGTTCGGCAAAGTTCCGGGAATACCTATTTTCAAACTGTTTATCGGAAAGCTCAAAATCAAAATACAAAATTTTTTGCGTTTTAGCCTCCAAATTAAATCCAGAAATACCTTCTCCATTGCTGATACTATTCCCAATTTGAACGGCTAAAATTGATTTGCCCAAATTGGTGTCAGCAAACATTATACAAAGCTCAGACTCAAACCAAAATTCACCATACAACATTTTTGGAATAGGTCGTGTTTTAGCTTGCTCAATCCATCGGTTAGCAGTTTTTACTGTAAAAAGTCCTTTGCTTTCAGTAGCTATCTCTGCTTGTTTCCACAACACATCGGCTTCGGATAGTAGGTCCTTAACACCAATATCCGATTCAGGAGTTTCGGAAATTGTATTACAAGTTGCTTCAAGTTGTGATTGGGGCAGGTATTCTACTTTTTGTTTATTAAAAGTTGAATCAGGCGAGCTTGTTGGTCTAATCATGGCTCCCCTTTTTCTTATTGATTACTTCCATCACCTCCCTTACTTTGTCGGGATTAAAAAGGACTGTACGGCCTTCCTGCCAAAAGGGAATTGCCCCTTCGTTTTTTAGTTTTTGTGCCTTGGCGGGCGAAACTCTCAGGAACTTCGCCAGTTCATGGATACCTTTGATAAAGGGCTGAGGATTGGATTTTTTCGCATCAGATGGCATCGCTGCCCTTACCGCTTCTACCATCATTTCTGACAGCTCTTGTTTGCTTAGTGTTGTTACGATTTCTTGCATTATATTCTGTTTTAATTCGAGGCAAATATAATGTAACAAAATGCGTAATGTTCTGAATTTCAAATATATAAACCGACAATAATTTGTCGGAAACTGTCGGAAACTGTCGGAAAATACTAAAAGGTCACTGACTCTCAAGCAGTTTATTTGTCGGAATTATTCTATTATTCCATCAAGAATTTCATCTCCCAAAACTGTAGGATTATTCATTTTATCCTTCCAGTTCATGATAATTACCTTATTGGTTATGAAATGGGGTTTCAAATCCTTCGATTTAGGACTCGTTCCAGTTAATCGGTACATCAAATCAAAAAGTAAGGCCTTGCTTTTAATCACATTGTCATCCCAATAAACCCGACCTTGTGTTTCTCCCTTAAACAAAGCAAGCCAATTGCCCAAGTCATTGGATTTGCAAATCCTATATTGGCAAAGTCTTGCAAATATTTTAGATAATTGTTCAAAGGAGATATCTGTTCTAAAAACAGAAGGCTTATCAGTCCTGTGCAAGTATTTGTTTACTTCTGATACCATAGGTAAAATCTCATTGATATTTTCTTTTTCGATTTTGTACCAGTCTGAGAATAAATCAATAATATGATCCCAGTCATCTTTATTTGCATTTATACCAAGATTTTTAACAGACAGTTCCCAACTTGCAAGCTGCAAATCTATTTTTGTTTTTGTAGCATCAAATTTTTCAACTTTGTTTATTAACTCACTTCTATAGCTTAATCTCGATAAAATCTCTCTTGTAATAGATTTTAATTTTGTTAATAAATCCGCATGTGACAAGAGCTCATAAGCAGTTTCTCCTTCAATTGAACTGTCTAATGGTTTTCCGCAAAAGATTGAAATCGTCCCCTCAAATATTCTTCTTACTTCCCTAAACAACTCAATATTTGGCTTCCATAATTCAAGCCAGTCGTTGTAAATTGATAGGATCTTTGTAAATTCTTTATCATTTCCATTTCCACTTAATTGGCGCTCAAATAAATCAGTAAGCTCTTTTTGTTCTTCTGGATATAAGGTCTCATCATTCTCAACCAATACAATAAGTTGCTCATAATATACCTGCATACCATGATATGCAGTTCCATAGCTTATAGCACAATTAATGATATAAACGCCTACATGAAGAAGCCAATCTTCCTCACCAAGACATTCGGTGAATATTCCGGAGTATAGTGTACAACGATTCCGGAGCAAAATGTACAACGATTCCGGAGTATAATGTACAATTGATTTTTGTTGTTCTATTTCATAAATAGGGTAAAAAAGTTGGCGTTGGGCGGGGGCCATCAAA
>JAIOYV010000137.1 GCA_021740905.1 Bacteroidales bacterium | reverse complement strand
CAGTGTTTTGTAAGGGGCTGGTTGATAGTATTATTGGGAATCACTAATGAAAAACAATAGTTGAACCCTTTCCGGGTTCTATCATCGTATTGTCCAGTAACCATGCACTGCGTACATGGCTATTCATGTTTAATCCCTTTGGGATTGGTTAGAGCAAATAACCACGAAGTGGTAAAACGTGAATAGCCATAGGCGAAACCTATGGATCGGAAGTAATATTATGCACAAACCCTGAAGGGGTTTAACTGCATGTGGGTAAATTTCTTAGCCGATCCGAGGTATCTCCTTACTGTCATCTCTCTTTGTGCCCAATTTTTTTTGGGTTGTGGCTCGAAATGACAGGCGGTATTTGTATGAGACAGTGTCGGATCAGGGGTTCTTAGTCCTAAAAAGTTTGTACAGCTTTTTTGAATCCTGGGTCAAAACATCGAGGGGGATAGGTTCCAAAAGCCAAAACACCAGGCCAACCAACCCACCAAAAACGAAAAATGCGAGGAATTGCAAAATCGAGACTATGATCGCGGTTTCAGCCCCTATGCCATAAAGCGACAACAGGAAAACAAAACTGGCTTCGCGTGTGCCAAAGCCCGCAACCGAGATGGGCAACAGCAGCACCAACCCGATGAGGCCAATTATAAAACCGGTTTCGAGCAGGCTTATACGGATATCGAGGGATAAAAAGAGTATTTTGATCCCCATGAAAAATATAAGATAGGCCAACCCTGTAATGAGCCAGGTAAGGATGCTCTTTACCTGGAACAACTGCCCCAGGCAATCGCTTATGAAGGCAAGAAATTTATTTCCGGTTTTCAGCTTTTTCGATAGGATTTGGAAGAGCTTGTAGCCTACGAAAAAACCGGCAAAGACCAAAAAAAACGACAGGATGAAAAGGACCCAACTATTTTGTTCGCCGATAACCTTGAAATACAACAGCACACCCGACAAGCCAAACCAGCTTAAAAAATAAAGGTCGTACAAACGATCTACCACCACGGTGCGAAAGGCTGCAACCGGATTGATATCGCTGATCCCTTTTCGCACATTGTACACCTTGACAAGTTCCCCCAAGCGGCCTGGTGTCACCACTCCCAGGCTATAGGACGAGAAATAGGCCTTTATTGCATTGAAAAAACTGAAGGAATAGCCTTCTGTTTTTAAAATCAATTTCCATCGGAAACTTTTTACAACCAGAACGATGATCACAACCGGGAAAACCAACAATAAATAGTTGAGATCGATGCTTTTCCAAACAAGGGCAAAATCGACATTGTTGAACGAGATACTCGAAAAAAGAAGATACAGGATCAATCCCGTAGAGAATACCTTCAACAGCAAGCCACCATGCTTTTTGATCATTGCCCTAAGTTTTGTTGTTTTACTTTTTTGGTCGAATTCTTCCAACTCGTCCGGGCCTTTTCAAAGAATTTCCCAATAAACGAGGGTGAAAATTGCTCGACTATCCATCGGGCAAGGGAGGTACTTAAAATCAGAAACATGCCGGAGATAATCATTTCCATGATGTATCTTTTTATGGGGAAGCCTGATTGCGAGTAGCCATAGTCGGGGATGCTTTTGCCCATCAGTTTTCTGAATTTTATTCGGATAAAACTTCCTCGTTTCTTGAAATCGTAGCCGTGGCTGTGCATCCTGATGGCCTCTTCCTCCCCTAGAGGGTCGGCAATCAGCCAGCCATCTTTTACCATATTGCCAATAATCTCTTGCCCCTTTTTGCTCCGGGAGAGGATCATCGAAAAACCCTTACCCCGTTCTTCATAAACAGGCGACCAGGCATCACCTCCGCTAATGTCGGTGAATTCGTTGGTGAAATCGGTGCAATACAAACTGTTACGCAGGACATGAAAAGGGATGAGGTAGTTGGCATGAAATTTTTTAAGTTCGATAACCTGGCCCTGTTTTGTCTCGATGCGCATATTCCCGGGCCATTCGCCATGCCTGAAATACAGCTTTTCAATCTGTCGGTAATCCTTTATTTTATACGATTTCAGAAAACTAATGATGGAAGAAAAATAAAGTGTGTTCCCGTAAAAAGGGCCAAAAATGTATTTAATCGCATGCACCGAAGGATCGTTTATTTCCTGAAGTTTGCGGATCGACTGAACCTGTGGGGGCAATCCGACATAAGCTAAGTTTCCTTTGAAATTCTCCACCTCGGGCAGGATTTCGTTCACCGAGCTAATGGTATACTTGCTTTGGGCTGCCTCCAGAATTTCTTCTTTGGTGGTGGCAATGTGTGGCTCGCTCAACCAGGGAATGGTAGGCGACATGCGAAGCACGACTGCGCCATCGATCAGTTTTTTTTCTAAAAGATAAATCAATATTGATGAAAGAATCCCCCCACTGGCTGCCTTTCTTCTTACCTCTTCATCGTTTGTATGACCAATATAGATGTTTTCGTAGGGGCCGGTGTAAGTATGAAATTGTTTGGTTTCCCCAAAGAAAACTTTTCGATAGTGAGGAAAATTGAAATCCTGGCCTGTGCAGGCAGTCCAAAGACGTTGGGCCAAGGTATCATCAATATCACCGATTATCTTTGGCAAATATTTACCTTCCTTGTTTTCAAAGATAATTTTACCCTCCGACAAACCGACACAGGAGCCGCAGCGATTGCACAGCTCCGACTTCATTACTTTTTTTAAGCGATCAATATTTTTCACCTACAAAAAATTGCCTGATTCCTAATTCTGATATAAATGTCCCCTGGAACTTTTGGATAATCTTCTCCCCAAAGTCTTGAAAAGAGGATGGCCCCACGGGAAATAAAACCGTTCCTTTATGATGTAAGAGTTTCCAACCGGTTTGCTCAAGCATTTCTTTCACCTCTTTCGATTTTGGGAAACGATGCGGCCCTTCGCCATGTCCTCCGAACAATGCCGTAAAAACCTGGTAGGGAATTTCCGAAGTATGTGGCGGACAGCTTAAAACCATCCGGGCCTTCGCTGTCGACACCCGATGCAATTCTTCAAGAAAACGAATCGGGTTCGATACATGCTCCAGTGTTTCAAGGCTCAATACCCGATCGAAAGTATTTGCTTCGAAAGGTAAATCGGAGTAAGTATCAATTTTAACCTGCTTGATGTGTGGTCTCAACTTAACTGCTTCATTCATCAAACCTTGCGATATTTCAGCATTTATGACATCAACGATTGGTTCTGACGTATGCAGATAATCGTCGGCCTCCGCATCGCGGCTTGAAATATTGAGGATCTTTGCCCCAGGCTCAAGGTTCAGGTTTTTTATGCTCTCCCTGAATCGTTGATCGTGGGCATTCTTTACTTTGTTGTTTTCTTCAACATAAACATGAGCTACCGAATCCCAGTGCTTCTCAACGTCTTTGTCGCTCCAATTATGTTTTTCGGCAATGGTTTTCATGCAAACTTATTTATTTGGTGCGACGGTTTAAGATAGAAATCTGGTCGGCCAACAATCCTATAAAGAATGAGAATACTCCCATCAAGGTCACTAATATAGCACTGTTGGCAAATCGTTCGGCCACGAAATATCCGTAAGTGCCCCACAGCAAACCAAGAAAAGTGAGAACCAAACTGGCAGGGAAAAATATTTTTAAGGGGTTGAAAAGCATGATGATCCGAAAAAGGAGCAACATGGTTTTGCTTCCGTCTTTTATAAACTTCACACTGCTTGGCCTGCCTTGTCGCTCGGCAACTAGAATTGGAGTAGTCCCGATAGTGTATCCTTCTTTTAAATAGGCCAGCGTGGAGGTGGTTGAAAACGAAAAACCATTGGGCATTAAATGCAAATAGGAGAGTATGAGTTCACGATGAAATCCCCGAAGGCCCGAATTATAATCGGGAAGTTTTTGCTCTATCAGGTATTCACTCACAACCCTAATCAATTTTTTGCCACTTTGCCTGCGCTTCACCTGAAATGAATTGCTGGTGCGTTCACCGATAACCAAGTCATAAGTATCAAGCATTTCAGCGATGGTAGGAATGGTTGCCGGATCGTGCTGCCCGTCACTATCAATCATGATAATCTTTTCGCCTTTTGCTTTCCGAATGCCCGTTTTCAATGCGGCACCATAGCCTTTGTTGATGTGGTGTTTCAAAAGCCTGACAGGATATTGGGCAACAATCTCAGCGGTACTATCGACCGAACCATCATCAATTACAATAATTTCGTACCGATCGCAAAATCCATCAGCTTGTAATTTATCAAGAAAAGGTTTGATCCCAATTTCCTCGTTAAAGGCTGGGATTATTATGGAGACAGGCTTTTGTTCTGTTGTATTTTCTTTCAAGGTTTAAAATGTTTTTTCATTTGTTTCAAATAATGGCATTCCATATTCTTCAAGAAACTCCACTTCAAAATTGACCCAAGCTGTATCTTTTCTTGGATATTTTGGTGGCGTTGAAACATAAGCTTCAAGGCTTAACCCAGAATAATTACGATTCAATTTTATATCAAAATAATCTATCGTATTAGATAATTGAGAAATTGCTTTTTTCCTATTTTTTCTGATTGCACGGTCTGTTATGCTGGTAGCATTAAACTTAAATTCTAAAAAACAAAAGTATTTTTTGCTAAAAATTGTAGCATCACAATATGATTCACCAAAGCCTAATAAACCATCCTTTCCATCTATTGGGATAAAGAATATTTCTTCATTATTTTGATTTTTAATAGAAAAACATTTATCCGGATCATAGCAATTAGCATCAATAAATGACTGGCCTTCAATATCAATTATATAGAAATTACTACTTGCTTCTGATTTTAGAAAGTCAGAAATATTATTATCGATATCTCTCAAGCTTTTTAGAAATTGGGAAATATTATTCATTTTCTAAGCATCGTTTTAGAATGGATTGAATATAACCTGTCAAAATCACTGCTTAACATTTCCGATGCTGTGTCTAAATAGTTCTGGTCGATTAACCCAGTTTTATTGCTTACAATATTTTCGCAGAAAACCGGGGAACTTTCATCTGTCGTGGTGCCAGTTAGGGAATAGGCAGAAAAATCTGTTTGTTTGATCCGGATTGATTTTTCAATAATATCACTTACCTCATCATCGGTATTTTTATTCTTTTCCACGACTCTATTTGCAAACAGAAGATTATTAAAAACAGTTAATACATAAGGGCTGTGGGTTGTGATTATGATTTCATTGTCATGATTGATAAAAAGGGCCAACAACTCGACAACTAATTTTTGCGCAACAGGAAACAGATGTGCTTCTGGCTCTTCAATTATTCTTAACGCTTTTTGCTTTTCGATCAGGATAAGGAATAAATCCTGTAAAATACGCACAACTTCTTGTTGTCCCGATGATGAATTATGAAGGTGTACATATTGCCCTGTTCCTTCATCAATAATAATTTTTTCACCCCATCTATCAATAGCATATTTACCTTTTAGAATTTCATCAATCTTCTTTATTATTGTTCGAAATTCCTCTTTTTCTGTGTTATCGTTTATGTAATACTCAATTAATCCCTCAAAATTCCCATATTTTTCAAGAAGGTTTTTGATTTTTGAAACTCTTTCAATAAAACTTAGCATTAAAGTTTCGTCAACCGTTTGTTCTTTCTTTTTATATGATTGTAACTTATTATCTTCTATTTTACTTTGAATGCTTGCAAACAAATATTTGCCAAAAAGATCAGAATAACTTACAGTCGCATTTCTTCCTGCAATAACATACAATGCCGTTGTTTGAAAACTGCAAAATGCTTCATTTACAAATGATGATAAACTCTGTATGTTTTTATACCTATTCTGCTCGTTCACGATTTGTTCGTGGATATTATCAGACTGAGTTGCTTTTTGAAGAATTCTTTTAATCTCAGAAGCTTTGCTTTTAAAGTCCGACGATAAGAATTTTGCGCTGAATTTTGGATGTAGCTTTTTACTTTGATTAAGAGTTAATTTTAAATACTTATCATTTTCAACGCTGTAATAATATGTTACCTCAAAGTCTGGAAGATGAAAAGTAGAACCAAAAAAATCGTAGAATTTTTCACGAATAGGAAAAATTAAATCTGATGTAATATCAAAATAATCTTTAGAATTATCTTGATAGATATGATTAAACAATTCATCTCTAAGTGATTTGAAAAAATAGATTAACTTCGCAATTGTGCTTTTGCCACTTGCTTGTTCTCCAATTAATACTAATACCTTATTAATTTCAATTTCGGCATCTTTTACCGCACCAAATTTCTTAATAATGATTTTTTGCATTCTATATGTTTATGTTCAAAAATAAAAGCTTCGATCTATTCAGTTTTCATAAAGCCACCAAATAATCATTAATCAATAATCAATAATCATTTTCTGATCTCTGCACCCAGCTCCTTTTCAAAACTGTTGGCCAGATTGTCCATTATCCGGTTGATGTATTTATCGTTCAGGGTTTGTGTCATGTCCTGAAGGATAAAACTTACGGCATAGGATTTTTTTCCTTCCGGGATATTTTTTCCCTGGAAAACATCGAAAATGCTCACGTCGCGCAAAAGTTTCTTTTCGGCTTTCAGGGCCAGGCTGCGGATATCTTCAAACTTCACTTTGTTGTCGAGTATCATGGCCAGGTCGCGCTTCACAGCCGGGTATTTGGGCAGTTCGCTAAAATTGACATGCTTCCCTTTCAAGCCTTTGGTCAAAGTATCCCAACGGATATCAGCATAAAAAACTTCCTGGTCAATTTCGAATTGCTTTAGCAGCTTGCCATTAACCATCCCATATTCAACAATCAATTTTTGGTTAAAGGTTATTCGCAAAGCAATATCGAAAATATCGTTCGAGAATTCCTCGGTGCTTATCCCTTTTTCATCAATCCCTAGTCGCGAAAGCACCAGGTTGATGTATGATTTCAATCCGAAAAATGTACTTTTCTGCTCGGATTGGTTCCAGCTTAGATCGGATTTGTTGCCCGTTATAAACAGGGCCAATTGCTGCTGCTGCGAATATTTGCGGAGCGGGTCGTGATCTTCCTTGTCCGATTTGAAATAACAATTACCAAATTCGTACAATTTTAGGCTGTTGTTTTTTCTATTGGCATTGTAAGCAACCGTCTCCAGTCCACCAAACAAGAGGGTCTGCCTCATCACGTTCAGGTCGATGCTCAACGGGTTGTGGATGTTTACCAGGTTGCTGACCGGGTAGCTTTCCAGGTTTTCGTAATAAGCCGCCTTGGTCAACGAATTGGTCATGGCCTCATTAAAACCATTGCTCGATAGCATGTCCGAAATGGTATTCTTCAGCTTATGTTCGTCGGGCTTTTTATAATGCGTGATAGTGGAATTGACATGCTGGCTGACTTCGATAAAATTGTAGCCGTAAATACGCAGGATTTCCTCGATTACGTCGCACTCGCGTTGAACATCCACACGGTACGGTGGTACCAAAAGCTTCAAGCCCTCTTCCCGGTCGGATGTGATCTCCATATCCAGCGATTTCAGGATAGTTTTGATATTTTCCCGCTCGATACTATTTCCAATCAGACGGTCGAGGTTTTTATACGTCAGGGTTACTTTGAATGGCTTTACCGGCTCAGGGTAAAGATCCACTATATCGGAACTAATCTCGCCCCCGGCCAACTCCTTGATTAAAAGGGCCGCCCTTTTTAAGGCAAACACAGTGATGTTTGGGTCAGTGCCCCGCTCGAAACGGAAGGAAGAATCGGTGTTCAAACCATGACGACGGGCCGTCTTACGCACCCAGACCGGATTGAAATACGCACTTTCGAGGAATATACTCTTGGTTGAAGTCGTTACACCTGAGTCAATACCGCCAAACACACCGGCAATACACATCCCTTCTTCCTCGTTGCAGATCATTAGATCCTCTGCCGAAAGCTTTCGTTCTTGTTCGTCGAGGCTTTTAAAAACTGTACCATCCTTCAATGTTTTGACAATAATCTTATCGCCTTTCACTTTTCCTAAGTCGAAAGCATGGAGTGGCTGCCCCAGCTCATGCAACACAAAATTGGTCACATCCACCACATTGTTGATGGGCTTTAGACCAATAGCCTTCAAATGGGTAGTAAGCCATTCGGGCGATTCTTTTACTTCTATGTTTGCAATTGTAAGGCCAGAATATCTGTGGCAAGCCTCTTCGTTTTCGATGCTCACCGTCACAGGCCTGTTTTTATTATCTATTTTGAAATTTGAAACCGGGGGTTTATGCAAATCAACTTTATGATCTTGCGACAGGTAAGCCGCCAAGTCGCGCGCCACGCCATAATGCGAGGCAGCATCGATGCGGTTGGGGGTAAGTCCAATCTCAAAAATCAGGTCGCTTTTTATATTGAAGAAGTCCTTGGCCAGCAGTCCCGGTTTGGCATCCTGATCAAGGACCATAATCCCATCGTGGCCAGAACCCATGCCCAGTTCATCTTCAGCACAGATCATCCCATGCGAATCTTCGCCCCTGATCTTCGATTTTTTTATTTTGATAGAGTTATCACCCAAATAGACAGTGGTACCGATAGTTGCTACCACTACCTTTTGTCCGGCAGCTACATTGGGGGCACCACACACAATGTCTAAAACCTCGGTGCCAACATCCACGGTGGTAAGGCTTAGGTTTTTTGCATTGGGGTGTTTGATGCAGGTTTTTACTTCACCAATCACGAAACCTTCAAGGCCACCTTTAATAGGGTTGTACTCCTCCATATTTTCCACTTCGAGGCCAATATTCGTCAATATTTCGGAGAGCCTTGCAGGGGGAAGACTAATATTTAAGTATTGCTGCAGCCAGTTATATGAGATCTTCATTGTATGATATATTTCTTAAAGTCTTGTTTTACATTTGTTTTAACCGTTTCAAAGCGTGCAAAAGTAAGCAAAATTTGTGGACGGTGAAACGATGGATTGGCTTTCAATGGCTATCAAAAAATATTTATTTCAAAGCCAATCGTCAATATATCAAATGACTAACAAAAACATTTAGGATGATTATAGGAATATATATAAAATTTGATTTTTTCCCTTGCATATTCTGAAACAAAGTCTACTTTTGCACCCGCTAACTGAAATGCATCTCGGGGTGTAGCGTAGCCCGGTTAGCGCGCCTGCTTTGGGAGCAGGAGGTCGCAGGTTCGAATCCTGCCACCCCGACCAGAAGGGAATCCACTATTGGGTTCCCTTTTTTGCTTTTTGTATATGTACCATATTCTACTTTTGATAAAAATCATCTTGTGATAGCA
>JAIOYV010000048.1 GCA_021740905.1 Bacteroidales bacterium | reverse complement strand
TCCGAATATATCATTGATATTGAAACACATATACAGATCGAAAAATACGATGGGTTACCAAATAATCTATTTCTGGCAGTAAAAAAATTAGGAGTTAATTATAGAAAATAAAGTGCCCGCGAAAATCGGTGTTTATACTCTTCTTTGGACATGTGAAGATTGGGTGGAATTTCCGGGTTGTAGATTTCCCTGTTTTTGTGGCCACCGTAATTGAATGTCCGGGCAATTCCAATTGCCCCAAGAGCATCCAGGCGGTCGGCATCCTGGATTATGTCCAATTCGGGCGATCTGAATTTTTGAGATTCCTTCCCACCTTTGAAAGAAATATGGGTCACAATGTTTTCAACATGAATAATGATATTTTCATCAACCTCAATTGAAATCAGGAATTCCCGTGCTTTTCGGGGCCCAATTTCTTCATCCCCATCATTGAATTTTGAATCGGCAATATCGTGCAGCAATGCCCCCAATTCAACAACAAACAAATCCACCTGTTCGGATTTGGCAATTGTCTTAGCCATTTTCCAAACCCGGTAAATGTGCCACCAGTCGTGCCCGCCCTCGGCATTGACCAGCTCGCTTTTAACGAAAGCTATGGTTTTTTGTATTATTGAACTCCGATCAAGAAGCATAGTCGCATGGTTAAATTATTTTATGTGAGAAGCATTTGACACTACGTATTTTACGCAAAGCAAATGACAACTTATTGACAACTTAATGACTATTTAATGACGCGAAGCATCTGACAGCGTAGCGTTTATTCATCCAGAGTACCAAACACTTTGGCAAGAATATCAGTAACCCGGGCCAACGGATCCAGGCGTATGTCTTTTTCTTCATCCTTGACTTTTATAAATAATCCATCAAGGCCCTTCCTGGTAGCATAATCGTCGAGGGTTGTGTTGATTGGCTGCAAACCTGTAACCAACCCAATGGTATTGACTACATACGTATTGTAAGCCGTTGTAACCGCTTCCCATGAATCGTTGGTGGAAATCTCTCCAACTAACTTTTTGTCGAGCGAGGTGGCAATTTTTGGTTGAAACAGGTTGAAAAGTTGATCGTACGTGGTTTTGCGCAAATAATGGGTGGCTGATGTATCTTCGCCGTACAGAATATCCACTCCATCGGCAATGGTCATTCCGGTGATGGCCGAAATGAAAATAGGCTTGGCTTCGGTGGCAGCATCTTCGGCAGCCCGGTTGAGGCTTTCCACAACTGTTTCCAACATTCCATCGCCACCTGGGATGAGGGAAACATACTCCTGGATTATGGCTGCCTCGGGCGGGAGCAAAATTTTAATGAGGGCATCTTTATAGTAACCGTCCTTTTTAGAAACGGTAGTAACAGATGTGTCGGTGCCAACAGTAAGGGCCGATTTCAAGCCTTCAACAATTTCAGTCTCGGTGAGGCCATTATACAGGATGTCGGCCAGTTCTTGGCACGAAACGAAAACGAGCAACATTAGTGCGGGTATCAGATAAAGTATTTTTCTCATGTTTTTATGTTTTGTTCAGAATTCAAAATTTGTATCTCTCAAAAATAACTTAAAAAATTGATTACGCCCATCCAGGGCTTATTTTCATTTCTTGCCAATTTATATATGGTTTCACTATATACTAATGATTATGACCCTTTGGGGCTTTTGTTAAACCTTTGTGGGGTTTTCGGAGAGAATATCTTCTCTACCAAATCCTCCCTTCCTAAACGCTGCAACTCCTGTTTAATTTGCTGCCGGTATTCTTTTTTGTACCAAAAGAAAAACTGGCTTTGCTTCTGTTTCGATTCGCGGGTGCGGGCCGTGTACACCTTTTCCATAGTGTATGGATGATAGCCGCTATAATAAATTACGGTGGCTACGGTCATGGGCGTTGGGGTGAAATCTTGCACCTGCTCCAAGCGAAAATCCATTTGACGGGTTTCGGCGGCCAGCTTGGCCATGTCGATGGATTCGCTGCCCGGGTGGCTCGAAATAAAATAGGGGATCAGTTGCTGATTCATGCCTTCTTCCTTATTCACCTTATCGAAAAGGTCTTTCAGCTTATAGAATAATTTGAAGGAAGGTTTCCGCATAATATCCAGAACCTGGTCGGAAGTGTGCTCCGGTGCCACCTTCAACCGGCCCGACACATGGTGTTTGATCAGCTCGCGGGCATATAGCTCCTTGTCGGGTGGCAGGTTGCCGTCTTTATCATAAAACAAATCGTAGCGGATACCGCTGCCGATGGTCGCTTTTTTTACGCCATCGGTTTCCCTGATCTGTTTGTACAAATCGTTCATGGGGGTGTGGCTGGTATCGAGGTTGCTGCACACATTCGGAAAAATGCAAGATGGCCTTTTGCAATTGGTGCAAAGCTCCTCGCGTTTTCCTTTCATTTTATACATATTGGCCGATGGGCCGCCAATATCTGTGATGTGGCCTTTAAAATCGGGCATCAGGGTCACTTGCTCTATCTCCTTCATAATGGATTGCTCCGAGCGGCTGGCTATAAATTTTCCCTGATGGGCCGAGATGGTGCAAAAACTGCATCCACCAAAACATCCTCGGTGACTGTTCACTGAAAACTTGATCATCTCGAAAGCCGGGATAGGCCCCTTGTTCTTGTAGCGTGGATGGGGCAGACGGGTAAAGGGCAAATCAAAAGAGGCATCCATCTGTTTCTCAGTCATGGGGGCGTAGGGCGGATTGATGATCGCAAAGCGCGACCCTGCTTGTTGAATGATCCTCCGTGCTGTCAGCTTGTTCGATTCTTCTTCGATGTATCGAAAGTTTTTGGCGTACTTTTTTTTATCCTGAAGACATTCTTCGTGGGAGTAAAGATTTATGTCCTGCCATTTCTTCACCAAAGGGATTTCATCCGAAGAATTCACAAAAAAGGATGTCTGCGGTATATTTTTCAAAGTTTCGAATGGAACACCGCGATCTAACAAACGAAGGAGTTCACGCAGAGGCAATTCGCCCATCCCATAAATTAAAAGATCGGCACCACTATCTTCCAAAATGGTTGGTTTCAGTTTGTCCTGCCAGTAATCGTAATGGGTGACGCGGCGCAGGGAAGATTCGATCCCGCCCAATACAACAGGCACTTCCGGAAATAATTTCTTTAGGATTTGGGTATAGACAATGCTTGGGTAATCGGGCCGGAAACCAGCCTTGTTACCTGGTGTGTAAGCATCGTCGCTGCGGAGGCGTTTGTTGGCGGTGTAGTGGTTCACCATCGAATCCATGTTCCCGGCTGTGACCCCAAAAAATAGGCGGGGCACGCCAAACTTTTTAAAATCGCGTAAATCGTCCTGCCAATTGGGTTGGGGAACAATGGCCACCTTCAAGCCTTCCTGCTCCATAATGCGTCCTATCACCGAAGCCCCAAACGACGGATGGTCAACATACGCATCGCCCGAAAACAGGACCACATCCATTTCGTCCCAGCCCCGCAAGCTGGCTTCTTTTACCGATGTGGGCAGCCAGTCGGTGAGCTTGTATGTTGTGACATTCGTATCCGTATTCATATTCAATTTTTCCTATTCAATTTCAATAATTGATCGCATAAACTATCAATATGCAAAAGTAACTCACTTTTAATCAATCACCGATGAAAGAACTAAATTCGAGAAGAAAAGTTCAATGGGAAGATAATGGGGGAATGGATAAATATTGGAGCGTTCAAAGTGCTACTTAGTGTCCTAAGTGCCTAAGTGGTTTTTTCCTTTTACCATTAGTCACTTAGGACCCTGATTTTCACTAAGGTGTTGGAGAATTGGAGATGTACTTGCCGAAGTCTTCCTCAATATTCACGCATCAGAGTTTTAGCGCAATTGGACTCCATCACTTTGCATCTTCAGGTTGCCGTTCTTAAATATGAAATAGTAGTTTTTAAACTAATGGGATTTTGACGAAAACCCGAATGTCTTTTGCATAGGAAAAATCTGAAAATAGCAACAATTCGATTTGTCGAAAAATTAACAATTGAAATTTGTAAATTTGTAGGATTAGAAATGACATGATTTAAGAATTAGTTATGCAGATAGAAAGAACAAGCGATGAAATCCTGATCCGACTACCATCTTATGTCAGGACAGATGCCATAGAGAGAATAATCGATTATCTGTCGTATGTAGAGGCCACAGCACGGTCGCAAGCCAAACAAGAGGAAATCGACAGTTTGGCAAAGGAAGTGAAAAAGGGATGGTGGGAAAGAAACAAAGACAGGTTTGGTAAATGATAATATCGCTGGATACCAATATTATTTTTAGCGGACTTGTAAATACAAAAAGCACAATTGGCGATTTATTGATCAACTCAGATGAGTATTTTCAATTTTATAGTTGCTCCTATATGCGATTTGAAATCGAAAAGCATTGGCAGAAATTGCTAAAAGCTTCGAGACTTACTGAAAGTGAACTTCGTGAATCACAATATCGTTTATTTCGAAAGATCCATTTTTTTAATGAGGAATTGATCTCAGGGGAATCATGGGATAAAGCAAAGAATCTAGTTGAAGACATTGACATAGATGATATTGATTTTGTCGCGATTAACGAACATCTGAATGGAATTTTGTGGACAGGCGACAAAGCATTGTATAATGGCCTAAAAACGAAAGGCTACAATAAAATTTGTAATACCTCCGATATTCTTCTAATATTGGAGGCTATGAAGAGGGACAAGCATTAATTGAAATTTGTAAATTTGTTGAATGAGAAAAGAAATATGGAAGAACAGAAATGTTTGAAAAGGATCAACAGGATTAATCGGAATTGTTACAGTATGAAAATCAATTTGCATTGAACAGTGAGAATGCCTGAAGCAATTACCAGAATGGAAAGCTTGGCGATGATTTCGAGATAATGGAATGGATGTCGCTTTTTGAAAATCTGAAAGCATTACAAGAACAATATGAGCGCATAACAAGGATTGAATTAGTATGATAGCAAGCTTTTAAAGTTATCGTTGGAACTGCCAACTGCCGACTGCCAATTGATCTAACCAAACATCACTTTAATTTTCACCAAAGCCTCGGCCAACTGGTCAATCTCTTCAAACGTATTATAGAAAGCATACGATGGCCTTACGGTACCGTCAATCCCAAAAAAGGTCATGATGGGTTCGGTGCAGTGGGTCCCGGTGCGGACGGCAATGCCCATTTTGTCCAACACCATCCCAACATCGAACTGGTGGATGCCTTCCAACAAAAATGAGGTGACTGCTATTTTGTTTTTGGCTGTCCCAAATATCCGCAGGCCATCTATTCTTAAGAGTTTTTCGGTAGCATAGGTAAGCAGCTCTTTCTCGTAACTCTCGATGAATTCAAGCCCGATACTCTCGACATATTCAATGGCAGCATCCAATCCCACAGCCCCTACATAATTTATAGTCCCGGCCTCGAATTTGAATGGCAGTTCGTTGTAGGTGGTCTTTTCAAAAGTCACATGTTTTATCATGTCGCCCCCACCTTGATAAGGAGGCATTTGTTCCAGCCACTTTTCTTTCCCATACAGGACACCAATCCCGGTTGGGCCATAAATTTTATGCCCACTGAAAACATAAAAATCGGCATTCAAATCCTGTACGTCTACTTTGCCGTGCTGAATGGCTTGGGCACCATCGACAAGCACAGGGATACCCTTATCATGGGCTATCTGGATTATTTCTTTGATTGGGTTCACCGTGCCAAGCGAATTGGACACTTGCGAAATGGCAAGGATTTTTGTCTTGGGTGTGAATAGCTTTTCCAGTTCATCCAAAATCAATTCGCCGTTTTGGTTTATTGGGGCAACTTTCAATTTCGCCCCTTTGCGTTCGGCTAGCATTTGCCAGGGAACAATGTTGGCATGATGCTCCATGTGGGTGATTAGGATTTCGTCATCAGCCTTCACAAACCGCTCACCAAACGAGAAAGCTACAGCATTTATCCCGGCAGTAGTCCCGGCCGTAAACACGATCTCGTGTAGGTGTTTGGCCCCGATATATGCCTGTACAGTTTTACGCGCATTTTCGTAAGCCTCGGTCGATTTTTCGCTTAGGTAATGAACGCCCCTATGGATATTGCTATTGGTGTTGGAATAGAAATTTAAGATGGCCTCAATAACCTGTTTGGGCTTTTGGGTAGTTGCGGCATTATCGAAGTAAACAATGTCTTTGCCATATACCTTTTGAGATAATATGGGGAAATCGCTCCGTATTTGATGTAGGTTTGGTTTCACGGTAGTAGTTGATTTTTTTAGACGAGAAGGAGGGGGAAAGCTGATCATTCTAGGTAGGGTGTAAGAATTAAATTAACTATACCCCCCTTCTCATTCTAAACCCAGCCCGAAGGCTAAATTAGTTCGACAATATATACGTTGTTAAATAAAAAAGTTGTCATTTTTCATGTAAATATTTGTTAAATAGTTCAAAACAAAAAGTTGAAAGAGTTCAAAGCTCTGATTTTAAGAGTTCTGAGTTTCAATTTTACCAAATTTTAATCTCTTTCATCAATAATCATTAGTCATTTATCCACAGTGCATCGCACAGTTGTTGCACCGCGAAAGCTCCCCACACAAACGCTTTTCGACCAGATCGTTTACCCGGTCGCGCAAAGGTATCACCTTTATTTCTCCTATAATCTCATACGCAAAGGCAAACATCAGCATAAGCCGGGCTTCGCGCTGTCCAATCCCCCGGGTGCGAAGATAAAATAAAGCGTCCTCATCTAATTGACCCACGGTGGCCCCATGACTGCATTTTACATCATCGGCATAAATCTCAAGCATGGGCTTGGTATTCATGGTCGCCTCGTCGGTAAGCAGTATGTTGTTGTTGCTTTGGAAAGCCTCGGTTTTTTGGGCATCGGGGTGTACCAGGATTCTTCCGTTGAAAGCCCCAGTTCCCTGATCGTCGAGCACCCCTTTGAATTTTTGGGTGCTCCGGCAATTGGGGCTGGCATGTTCAACAATGGTATGGTTCGAGACGTGTTGTTTTTTATCAACAAGGAATAAGCCGAAAGTACTGTTCTCACAACCTTCCTCTTCCATCACAACCTGAACATTGTTGCGGATCATGCCACCGTGCAAACTGATAATATTAGTAGACACGTTGCTGCTCCGCTTCTGCGAAATAAAGGTTGACGAAAGCTGGGTGGCTTTGTTGTGCTCGTTTTGCATCTTTACAATATCGAGGCGAGAATTGGATTTGGCCACAATCTCGGTCACCGAGTTGGTTAAAAATTCGCTTTCCGATAAAGTATGGTCGCAGATCACAAGTTTAGCCTCGCTGTTCTCTTCCATGATAAACAAGTTGCGGTGCTGCACAATCAGGCTTTCATCATCCAACAGGATATTGATGATTTGGATGTCGTGAGCCACAACCACATTTTTAGGCACGTAAATAAAAATACCATCCTGGGCAAAAGCTGTGTTCAGTGCCACCAGACCATCTATTGATGTTTTGGCATGTTGCCCATAATGCTCGCCCACCAAATCGGGGTATTGTTTGGCTGCCTCGGCAAGGCTTCCGATAATTACCCCATTGTCGAGTTCCTGCAATTGTGCTTCGTCTGAAATAAACCAGCCGTTCAAGAGAATTAGGATTTTGGTGTCAAGCTCAGGCACATCGCATTTAAAAATATCATCGACGGCAAAAGTAATTTTCTTTGGCGCAAAGCGATATTTGTAATCTTTCTGAAAAACGGGTTCAAGTTCAGTGTATTTATAGTCTTCGTTTTTGCGTGTTGGGATGCCTTTTTTTCGGAATTGCATGATAGCTTCCTCCCTGAACCCGTTCATCACCTCCGATGAATTTAGGTTCAGCGTATCGCTATTTGCTTCGTAAAGCTCCAGCAATTCTTCTTTTACATCCAACATTTTCGCTATAAAGCTCATATTCGTTTCAATTTAAATTGATACCTGTTGAAGTGTTAAATCTGTACCTGATCCACTTCTTTTTTTATCCAGTCGTAGCCTTTTTCTTCCAGTTCGAGGGCAAGCTCTTTGCCTGCCGACAGAACAATTTGCCCATTGTAAAGCACGTGCACAAAGTCAGGCACAATGTAATCGAGCAAGCGCTGGTAGTGGGTAATCACGATGGTGGCATTATCGGGGCGTTTCAGTTTGTTCACGCCATTGGCCACTATGCGCAAGGCGTCAATATCAAGGCCCGAATCGGTCTCGTCGAGAATGGCCAGTTTTGGTTCGAGCATGGCCATTTGGAAAATCTCGTTTTTCTTTTTTTCGCCGCCCGAAAAGCCTTCGTTTACCGAGCGGTTCGTCAACCTGGAGTCAATTTCCACCAAAGCCTTTTTGTCGCGCATCAGTTGCAGGAACTCCCCGGCAGTCATTGCTTTTTGCCCTCTGAATTTGCGGTGCTCGTTCACGGCGGTTTTCATGAAATTCACCATGCTTACACCCGGTATTTCGATGGGGTATTGAAACCCCAGGAAAATCCCACTACGCGAACGGTCTTCCGGGTTCAGGTCGAAAAGGTTCACGCCTTCAAACGTAATTTCGCCATCAGTCACTTCAAATATATCCCGACCCGTAAGCACTGAAGCCAAGGTGCTCTTGCCCGAACCATTTGGGCCCATAATCGCATGGATCTCTCCTGGGTTCACATCCAGGTTAATCCCTCTTAATATTTCCTTGCCATCAATCGAGGCATGTAGGTTTTTAATATGTAACATTTTCAATATTAGTTATAAAAAGTTCCCAGTTCAAAGTTCAAAGTTCTGAGTTCCCAATTTCCAATTTCTAATTTCTAACTACTCAACTCAATTAACTTACTCAACTACTCAACTGTTTTACCCTACGCTTCCTTCCAGACTAATCTGGAGCAACTTCTGTGCTTCCACGGCAAATTCCATGGGCAACTGGTTGAGCACTTCTTTGGCATAGCCGTTTACGATCAGCCCGATTGCATCTTCGGTGGCTATGCCACGCTGGTTGCAATAAAATATCTGATCTTCCCCAATTTTCGAGGTCGTGGCTTCATGCTCCACAATAGCCGATTTGTTGTCCACCTCGATGTAAGGAAACGTGTGTGCCCCACATTTGTCGCCTAACAACAAGGAATCGCATTGCGAGAAGTTGCGGGCATTTGCTGCATTTTTTGTGACCCGTACCAAGCCCCTGTAGCTGTTCTGGCTTTTGCCTGCGGATATTCCCTTTGAGATAATCGTGCTTTTCGAGTTTTTTCCAATATGGATCATCTTTGTGCCGGTATCGGCCTGTTGAAAATTATTAGTCACAGCCACCGAATAAAACTCGGCCACCGAATTGTCGCCCCGCAAAATGCAACTTGGGTATTTCCAGGTAATAGCTGATCCTGTCTCAACCTGTGTCCAGGATATCTTAGAATTACGGCCTTTACAGATACCCCGTTTGGTCACGAAATTATAAATCCCACCTTTTCCGTTTTTGTCACCGGGATACCAGTTCTGTACAGTCGAGTATTTGACCTGGGCATTTTCGAGGGCAATAATTTCGACAATGGCCGCATGGAGTTGGTTCTCGTCGCGCTGGGGTGCGGTGCAACCTTCGAGGTAACTAACATACGAAGCATCGTCGGCCACAATTAAAGTACGCTCGAACTGGCCTGTGTTGGCTGCATTTATCCTGAAATAGGTAGATAGTTCCATAGGGCAACGTACCCCTTTGGGGATATAGCAAAACGACCCATCGCTGAAAACTGCCGAGTTGAGGGCTGCAAAATAATTATCGCGGTAGGGAACAACAGTGCCCAGAAATTTCTTTACCAGGTCGGGGTAATCCTGCACGGCTTCGCTAAACGAGCAGAAGATAATGCCCAATTCGGCCAGGGTTTTCTTGTAGGTGGTTTTCACCGATACACTATCCATCACCGCATCAACAGCCACGCCTGACATTATTTTTTGTTCATCGAGGGGGATGCCCAGCTTGTTGAAGGTTGCCAGTAATTCAGGGTCTACCTCATCGAGGCTGTTGAGCTTTGCTCTTTGCTTTGGGGCCGAATAATAGATAATATCTTGATAGTTTATTTCGGGCAATTTTAGGTGTGCCCATTGCGGAGCAGCTTTCAAGCCTTTCCAATAGGCGAAAGCTTTCAACCGGTATTCGAGCAACCATTCCGGTTCGTTTTTCTTGGCCGAAATAAGCCGCACCACATCTTCGTTCAGGCCCTTCGGTATCGAGTCAGATTCAATATCACTGGTGAAGCCGTATTTATAATCGTTTTCGGTTACTTCCTGTAGTATGGTGTCTTGTTCTTTTTCCATTATTGATCTTCGTTTTAAATAGCCAGCAATACAGCTATTTTAATCTAATCTAAATAAGCTGCAAAATTATACATTCTAATGGTTTTAGAAAGACTCCCACCAGATAAATTCTGCTATGGGGTAACAATGCAGGATGAGAAAAGTTGTGAAAGAAGTTATCGAGTACTTGTTTTTGGAACTTTCACTAAAGCAAATTTGGAGAGTCAATATTGCGTATAGTTATCTTACAGCATCATATTATAACTTCAGATAGGTGTGGTTTAAAAATAATGGAACTGGAGAGTATGGAATTCAACAAACTATTTATAGTGACTTTCTGTCAAGTAAAAGTAATTGAATAGAAAATTAACTTCCTCCTTCAATCTCTATTGTCAGCCGTGACACTATCTCAGCCAACTGGTCTTTACCCATTTCGTTGAGGAGTTCAATGGTTTTTTCGATTTGGTCGATATGGAATTCGGTTTCGGGATTGGCTTCTTTGATCATCCTGTACTTTTGGAGGCCAAATTCATAACCGTAGCAAATTGCATTGTTGATGATTTCAAATTCGGGTGGAGTCGATTTTAGCTCATTGGCCATCTGCTCAACACGGTCGGTTATGGAATGGATTTTAGGGCAATCGGTATTGTTAAGTACAATTACAGTAACATGGCTATCGACAAAACGTGAAAAACTGGTCCTGAAACCCTGCCACAATCCCTTGTGGTAAACCAATTTTTGGTCGTTGTATTTCTTCACCCGAAAACCAAAACCATAAGGGAATTCCCAACGGTTCCTTATCTTTCCGGCTGTCATGGCAAGTTGCAAAAGGGTGTCGTTAATAAGTTTGTTGGCGTATAGGGCCTGGTCCCAAAGCACTAAATCGCTGGCAGTGGAATACACACCCTTGTCGCCCACAATGCCATCGTGGAGGGTATGGTCATATATCCTTAGCCTGCGCCATTTTTGAAAATAGCCATCCAGCTTTTCGGGATAATCCTTGTCGATACCGGCAGAATACACAAAGCTATGATCCATACCGAGAGGCTTAAAAATATTATCCGCTACAAAATCACCAAAGTTTTTACCAGTAACAGATTCCACAATCGAGGCCAATACGGCATAACCGGTATTGCTGTAATCGTGTCGTTTGCCCGGCCAGAAAAAGCGTTGCATTTTTAGTTCTTTCATCAAGGCTATCAAATCCTTATTGGTAGGGATTTTTTCCTTTTTCCACTTATGTTCGAGCATCCACATATAGTTGGGCAAGCCACCTGTATGCTGCAATAGGTTTTTAACAGTGATTTTCTCGTAAGGAAACCCTGGCAGATAAGTCCTTATGTCGGCATCCAAATCGACCTTGCGCTGTTCAACAAGCATCAAAATTGACATGGCCGTAAACTGTTTGCTTACTGAGGCTAACTGAAATGTAGAGTTTTCGTCGTGTAGGTTTTTGTTGGGGAAATCTTTATAGCCGTACGATTTTTTCAAAATGATCTCACCATCGTGAGCAATCAAAACGTTTCCATGAAAACGAGAATATTTGTTGGCATGGCGAAGGAATGAGTCAATTTGCGAAATCTGGTCGTCGTAGAAATATTGAAGGATATGGTTCTCTTGTTGGTCATCAATGCTTTGCAACTCAACATTGCGGTAAGGAGTCGAACTGTTTTCCGACGATAATGTTAAAAGTAATACGAGCGTTAATATAATTGTAAATCCTACTTTCATTTTTTCCCCACTAAATAAAAAATCTTGCCCCGCAGCTGTAAACGCACAAATCCATTTAATTGTTCTGTTGGCAAAAGAATGAATTTTCAAGATACTACGCAAATCCCAGGTTGTCCGATAATCAACAGGTTTATGAACAAAGGGGGGCTGGTTACTGGTTGCTAGTTGCTGGTAGAGACGCACGGCCTGGCCTCTCTACTACTGCCATTTGCCAACTGGCGACTGCCTACTGAGAACTGAGAACTGCCGACTATTCCTTCCCGCCTTTTATAAGATCATCTTTCGAAACACCTGACAGCACTTCCACTTTAATTCCATCTGAAAGGCCCAGCTTAATGGGGCGCTTTTCAAATATCTGTGTGTCGGTTTGGATTTCGATATAGGGGGAGTCGTTCTCGAATTGGAGCAGGCTTTCGTTGATGGCCAGCACACTATCGCGTTTTTCGAGCACAATGTCGGCATTGGCACTGTAACCAGCACGGATAAAATAATCCTCCTTCAATTTCACGTCCGCCTTTATTTCAAACTGGATGGCCCCATTTTCCTCCATCCCTTTGGGTGAAATGTATTCCAGTTCGGCATTGAATTTTACATCCTCGATGGCACCCACCGTAAGGATCAGGGGCATCCCTACATGGATTTTCCCTACTTCCGATTCGTCTACTTTTCCTTTGAAAATCATTTCGCCCATGTCGGCCACGGTAGAAATCGTAGTACCCGGGTTAAAGGTGTTGCTTTCGATCACGGAGTTGCCCTCCTCTACGGGCACGTCTAGGATCATCCCCGAAATAGTTGAGCGCACAAGGGTATTGCTGACCTGGCCCATTTTGCTGGTCACCCCTTCCTTTATCAGTTGAAGGTTGTTCTGGGCGGCATCGAGTTCTTCGAGCGCATTTTTATAGGTCATCTCAACTGGGAGAAAATCGGCTTCGGCCACTACCTTTTTTTTGAGAAGCTCTTTTTGGCGGTCGTAGGTCACACGGGCTTGTTCGAGGTTTAATTCGGCCCGTTTCACCCTCGATTCTGCATTGTTCAGGTTCACCATGTCGGGGATGATTTTTACCCGGGCAATCAAATCGCCTTTTTCCACTTTATCGCCAGGTTCGACAAAGAGCTTGTCGATTATACCTGATACCTGCGACTTGATCTCGATTTCTTTACGGGGGACAATTTTTCCGGTGGCCACTGTTTTCTTCACAATGTCGGTTACAAAGGCCGATTCGGTCTTAAACACAAGAGGTTTGGTTTGCGATTTCTGATACAGGAAATAAAGGGTGTAAATAAAGATGCCAATAATTATGACCCAGAGTAGGATTTTCAAAATGCGTTTCATGATCTTAGGTTTTTTTTCAGAACAAAAATAGAGATTCCCAACGACTTCAACTAAAAATGTTTAAAAAACCAAACTAAAAACTCAGAAATAAATTGCTTGCCTATTTTTGACGCTGATTTACGCTGAAAACGCTGATCATCATCAAAGAAAATATGGACGTAGTTTTAGGTAGAGAACACGGAATAAAAAGACCTTATTTTTTATTTTTTACCTTAGTAGCCTGATTCGATTACCCCCAAATCAACCTTATTGCCTTATTAGGCAATAGATAATGAGGTAATCAGGTTGTTATATTCCCGGTCAAAATTGGCTACTAAGGTTTAAAAAAACAAAAAATAAGGTTTTTTTAAAATAAATAATAATCGATATTTGAAAGATACTGAGGACTTGCATTAATCAAAGAATATCCGCGCTTTTCCGCGAAAACCAGCGTCAGAAAAAAGAATCCGCGACATCTGCATAAAATCCGCGACAAAAAATAAAATCCGTGTCAAAATAGATCAGCGAAGGATCAGGAGGCTTGTTGTGCTGCGGGTTCCGGCAATGCGAACTACAATCATGTAAATGCCTGTATTGATATCTGCGAGCGATATTTCATGGGTATAAGTTCCGTGCGCTTGAGTGTCATTTTCAACCTCACGTACAATTTTTCCAAACGGGTCCACTATTTGAATAGACACCTCACTTTCATTTTCGAGGGTATATTTCAACTTCAATATATCGCTTGCAGGGTTGGGGAAAATATCGAAAAATAAAGTGGTATCAGGAAATAAAACATGGTTTGAATATTTGCTTTCGAAGGCCCCCACATCGAAGCCAAATCCTGTTGGCCGGGCTTGGTGGTTTATGTCGCAATAAACGGAACAATCGATAAGGTCAACACCAGCATCAATCAGGCAAGAGGTATTTGAGAGAGCATAAAAATCTAAATTATCGCGGGTAAAATCCACCGATTTCATATATCTGAAAAAGAAATTACCGGAAGTATCAATATCCACCTCCCGATTATTTAGAAACAAATAAGAATCCTGTCCTGTGAACCCCGTATTGTCGTTTTCATATTCATCAAAAGCACCCGGACTTACAATCAAATTGTTTTTGGCCTGATTATTCCGGCTTTCGGTGCTCATAATTCGGATACCATCGTTGCGGGGCGAAATAATGGTGTTGTTGAAATAGGAAACCCCATTGCCTGGTATCAAGCTGAGGTCGCTCATATAGATTCCATATTGGCGCTTGAAATCATCGTCCGGTGCGAAACCCTTGCCCGCGTTCACGATCAGGTTGTTGTAGATTTTATTGTTGCCCAGGCCAAACATTAAAATTCCTGTGCCCAGGCCATTTTCAATTCGGTTGTTGTAACAATCACATTGCGAACCTCCACCGAGGATAATCCCACTCATCTGTCCATACGATTCGGCCTGGCTGTCGTACGAAATCCGGTTATTGTAAATCTGGCAATCCTCGATGGCCGACGATACCTGGATGCCATCAAAACCGGTACGCGCAATAATGTTATCGTGAATTTTCACCCCTTTTAAATAATGAGGAAATATAATAGAGTCGTTGCCATTAATATTAATGTGCATCCCTTCGTTGTATTTTGTATTGCCAATGTACATCCCCTCCCCAACCCGTATGTCATGGATATAATTGTGGTGAATATGGGTATTATATTGAACAAATGAATCGCGTGATGTGCTGAGGCTGGCATCGGGGTCCGACTTGGCGATAATACCCGAAAAGTCTGAATTAGATATCTCGACATGATCGATCTCGAAATCGCTGGTTTTTTTTTCTAAAGACATACCAACACTATGTGCTTCTTCCAGGTCGTGAATTCTAATGCCATAGAAGTATTGAGGATGTCCTGTACCGGTAATTTTGATGAACCGGCTATTGCGGACCGAGATGCCATAACGACCTTCAATAGGGTCGATATCGCAGAGTCCTCCAATATTTGTAATGATGATTGGGGATATTTCGGATCCCGTAAAATTTTTCAAAATAAGCTCGGTACGTGTGCCGGCCATTAGGAAAAGTGTGTCGCCCGGCTCCAGGTTGGTGCCATCGTATAAATAGTTCTCCGGAAAAATGGTGTCGCTCTTTTCAAAAAAAACAGGATTTTGGTTCGCATGTAGATATTGGCTTCCACTTAAATAAACAACCACAAGCAAAATCAGATTTTTCAGGATTTTCATATTATACAATAGTCTTGGGTTAAAAGCGTTTTTCCTATTTTTGCGACGAATCAAATTATAAATATGAATAGACTTACGATAGTCCTTGCGTTTAGTTTCCTTTTTATCTGCGGACTTCAGGCACAGGAATCATCCCTTAAAATCGGATTGCTGAAATACAACGGTGGCGGCGACTGGTACGCAAACCCTACTTCGCTGCCTAACCTTATAAAATTCTGTAATAAGAATTTAGAAATGAATATTGCCCCCGACAATGCGACGGTTGAAGTGGGAAGCCCCGAAATTTACAACTATCCTTTCGTGCACATGACAGGTCACGGCAATGTGGTATTCTCGAACCAGGATGTGATGAACCTTCGCAATTATTTGCTGGCCGGTGGTTTTTTGCATATTGATGATAATTATGGCCTCGATAAATATGCTCGCCGTGAAATGAAAAAAGTGTTCCCTGACCTTGATTTTGTGGAGCTGCCTTTTTCGCACCCTATTTATTCCGAAAAGTACAATTTCCCAAAAGGGCTTCCGAAAATTCACGAGCACGACAAAAAGCCACCCCAGGGTTTTGGACTGATCTACGATGGCCGTCTTGTCTGTTTTTATACTTATGAATGTGACTTAGGCGATGGCTGGGAAGACCCTGCAGTGCACAACGATTCGGAAGAAACACGCACAAAGGCTTTGAAAATGGGGGCGAATATTGTAAGCTATGTGTTTGATGAATGATCTTTTGAAATGATTATTGATGAATGAATATTAAATAATAGTTGAAACCGAGATGAATCATTTATTGAAATAATCTAATAAAAGTGTATATTTGCTTAACAAAGAATAATTTAATTAAGAATGCAAACTTTAGCTTTTAATATTGAAAAACAATCTGATGTCAATTTGTTATCAAATCTGGCAACGAGGATTGGTGTCAAACAACTTCATTCCTCAGATACAGAGATATTAAGTTTTCTGAAAGACAAAACAATTCGACTGGAAATTGCAATTTGGTTATTTAAAACAGAAAGGATTTCTCTTGGGAAAGCTGCTAATTTTGTAGGAATGCACAAGATCCTATTCCAAAAAGAATTAGCTAAACGCAAAATTCCTGTACACTATGATATTGCTGATTTTAAGGAAGACATAAAAACCCTTAGCGAATTGTAATGATTATAATCAGCGACACTACAGCTATCGCCAACCTTATTATGATTAACCAACTGGATATCCTACATAAGGTTGCGGGTGATATTGTAATCCCTCAAGCAGTTGCCGATGAAATAAAAGCACTTGAAGAATTTGAAGTTGACTTGTCGGTATACTTTAACTCTGAATGGATTATCAAATCATCCGCCAAAAACCAGCACCTTGTTCAAGAATTAATGAACATGCTTGACGCTGGGGAGTCTGAAGCAATTGTTTTAGCCAAAGAACTTAATGCTGATTACATTATCATTGATGAAAAACATGGGAGGGAAATTGCAAAATCACAAGGATTAAGAACCATCGGGCTCGTGGGCATATTACATCAAGCTAAACAAAAAAAAGTTATTGATAAGGTAAAACCCATATTGGATGATCTGATTAATAATGCTGGATTTTGGATCGACAAGGGCTTTTACAAACAAGTACTTGAAATGGTTGGAGAACAACCTAACAAATAACGATATACAAAGCATTGCTATGCCAAAAATATTAATCATAGACGACGAACGTGCCATCCGCAATTCGTTGAAAGACATTCTTGAAATGGAAAAGTATGAGGTGGATTCAGCTGAAGACGGGATGCAGGGCCTCGAATTGCTTTCGGCCAAAAGCTACGATGTGATTTTATGTGACATTAAAATGCCCCAGATGGATGGCATAGAGGTGTTGGGAAAAATAATGGAAGGGGATTTCGACACTCCCGTAATTATGATTTCCGGACATGGCACCATCGACACAGCCGTTGAGGCCATTAAAAAAGGAGCTTTCGATTACATCGAAAAGCCTCCCGACCTGAATCGCCTCTTGATAACCATTCGCAACGCCCTCGACAAATCGAGCCTGATAACCGAAACCAAGGTGCTTAAAAAGAAGGTGAGCAAAAAGTACCAGATGATAGGCGAGTCGGAAGCCATCACCTTGATCAAAGACATGATCGAAAGGGTTGCCGAAACCGATGCACGGGTACTTATTACAGGTGAAAACGGGACAGGAAAAGAAGTGGTTGCCCGCTGGCTGCATGAAAAAAGTCATCGCTCGGCCCTGCCATTTGTGGAAGTGAATTGTGCTGCCATTCCATCGGAGCTAATCGAAAGTGAATTGTTCGGACACGAGAAAGGGGCTTTTACGTCAGCCATCAAACAACGGAGCGGGAAATTTGAACAGGCCCATACGGGGACAATTTTCTTGGATGAAATTGGCGATATGAGCCTATCTGCCCAAGCCAAAGTACTACGTGCATTACAAGAGAATAAAATTTCGAGGGTTGGTTCCGACAAAGATATTGCGGTGGATGTACGGATTATTGCAGCCACTAATAAAAACTTAAAAGAAGAAATTGCAGCCAACCGGTTCCGCGAAGACCTCTATCATCGGCTATCAGTGATCTTAATCAATGTCCCTTCGTTGAACGAACGATTGGAGGACATCCCTTTGCTGGCCGATCATTTCATCTCTCAGATTTGCGATGAATATGGGACACCGCCTGTTCCAATCAGCGAAGATGCCATTCAGGAACTGCAAAAAATAAACTGGACAGGGAACATCCGGGAATTCCGGAATGTGATCGAACGATTGATTATCCTTTGCCCCAAAGGGATTACAGGCAAGGAGGTGAATTTGTTTGCACAGCCGATTAGCAAGTAGGCTTATCAATAGAAGCTCAATTTATGAGATATTACAATTGCTATTCAGATAACAGTTCTTCAATTCTTTCAATCAGTTTTTCTGATAAAGGAAGTAAGGGAATGACTGTTTCCTTATCGTAATCGTAGAAATCATTATAATCTCCCTTATGTCTTTTCTCAAATAAATCGGTAAAATGTTTGGCCAATGTCCTATCAACAAGGCCAGTTTTAACAAAAAGCTGCCCGAATTTCTGTCTGGTTCCAGTATGGCTTGACGTTTCAATGCCATTCTTGACCAATAATGCTCCAACGGCATAAAAACAAGCATAGTACATCCTATTGATTGCGGTATTCCAAAATTCATTTTCGATATGAGTCCGTACTTCCAGGATCGTTTCTTTGGCACGTTGTAAACGATAGGTATAATAATCTTTGGGATTGTAGTCGGTCATAGCAAAATACCTTCTTGTGTAAGGTTGTAATAGAACGATGTAATTTTATATTTTGAATTCCATTCTTTTTCGGAATAAACCATTGGGCTGATCAATTCGCCTGTGTCAAATTCCAAATCATAAAGCGGATAGGTAATTTCATTTTCGATTTCAGGGGTAATTTTATCCTTGTTCAATAAGATCAATAAATCCCAATCGGATCCTTTGTTCGGATTTCCTCTTGCTCGCGAACCATAAAGATAGACCTTGGCTGTAGGGTCTTTCCCTGCAACTATCCTCTTTATTTCCTTTAAAATATCTATATGATCTTTCATCTTTCAAATATATGAAAAAAGCCTGTATTTCCAATCTGCAATTCAAACCATCATTTTTTTAGCATATTGGCATAGAGAAGTGTTGTTTGATTGACCAATCTTTATTCAAAAAGACAAATCTCATATTAACCCTTTACCAAATCCGGAACTTGCTTAAAACTAAAGTCTAAAACATTGGTCACCTGTTTTGCATATTCATTAGTAAGACTCACGAGCTTGCCATCTTTGTCCAACTCTATCAAGGTATTTTCATTAAGGTCTTTTGTTTCAACAATTTTATGATTATTGAAAACGACTAGCATGGTGTCTGTTTCGTTGTAGTATATTACTTCCATTTAGCCATCAAAATTTAGAGATTTTTTATCACTTTTGAAGAAAAATACTGAAAACTGAAAGCGTGCCACTTAATATTCAAACAAATATTTCTCTTGCCCCACTGCAAGGTTTTACCGATCGGATCTATCGTACTTTACATGCCAGGCATTTCAAGCGTGTTGATCGATATTTCATTCCCTATATCGAATTCCAAAACGATGGCAACGTTAAACGGGCGCATCAGAGGGATGTGCAAATTATTGAGGGTGTTGAGCAAGTGCCACAAGTACTTTGCAATTCATTCGATCATCTTTTTCGATTGTCGATGTATTTGAAAGAGCTTGGATATTCTGAAGTTAACCTAAACCTGGGCTGCCCTTACCCGATGGTTGCCAAGCGCAAAAAAGGCAGTGGATTGTTGCCCTTCCCCGACGAAATTAAGATATTGCTTCAAGAATGGTTCACAAATCCCCCACTTGATCTTTCCATCAAACTAAGGTTGGGCTATGAAAACCCCAATGAAATCTATCCTGTTTTGGAAGTTTTAAACCTCTTTCCTTTGAAGGAGATTATCCTGCATCCCCGCATAGGGAAAGATTTATATAAAGGTTCGGCAAATATTGAGGATTTTGAGAAAGTAAATGAATATTCAAAACACCCCCTGACTTACAACGGCGATATTGATTCCTCAGGAAAATTTCAAATATTTTCCAAAAGATTCATAACCACCGGAAACTGGATGATTGGCCGGGGGATCCTTTCAAATCCTTTTTTGGCTGAAGAAATCAAACAACTCGATAGTTTTCGGGAAGTGGATAAAAATTCCCGCTTGAAAATTTTCCTTGAAGATTTATGGGAGGCTTATGAATTGCAATATGGACAGCCGGCGCAATCTCTAAATAAGATGAAACAACATTGGATTTATTTGGCTGAAAGCTTTGAAAATCCGGTGAAGGTTTTTAAGATGATCAAGAAATCGAACAAGACAGTGGTGTATAAGCAAAATGTCCGCAGGATTTTAGAGGAATTCTGAGGACAATGAATTCGAGATTAATTTGATCGGCTTTCCAGCCAGCTGTTTATATCTGCCACCAATTCACGGCTTATCTCATGGGCCTGAGGGTATTTTTTAAATGTAAAGTTTGGACAGGATGAAAAATAATCCCCAACTTTTTGGGCATCTTCCATAGGGATTACACGATCGAGTGTACCATGCGCCTGAAAAATATCGACCTGGCAAACTTTTTCTGAAACATGCTCTCCTTCGTTTCTGTCCCAAACCAACCGGCCACTTAGGGCGACAACACCTGCCAGCGATTCGGGATATTTTATGGCCATTTCAAGGGCCATGCTTGCCCCCTGGCTGAATCCAAGTGCATAAAAATTTTTGGTTTTTATGTTCTTGTTCTCCCGATAGGTCTCGATAAAAGTGTGCAGTTGGTCGATACTCTCGCCCGCCTCCTCAACATCAAGCCAGTTTACTGTCCCATTCTTATAAGTAAGATTGAACCAAGAATAGGAGTACTCCCTGATTTTATGAGGTGCTTGTACTGCCACAAAACTGTAGCTTGGGTCGAGATGCTCTGATAGAGATAACAAATCGTGTAGGTTGCTTCCGTAGCCGTGCAATAAAAACACAACAGGCTTGTTGGAATCCTTGTTTTGAGGACTCTCATGCTCAACGAATTGCAGCGAAAATGATTTAGTTTCCTCACCCGGTTTGACTGGTTTCCCTTGCTGCCCACACGCTGCAAAGACAAGTATCAGGATCGCAAGAATTGAAAATTTCTTCATAGTAAAATCTCCTTTACCCAATATACACTTCCAACAACTTGGCAGACTTTTGTGGCAGAAGCTCAATTATTTTCAGGTCGGCTGGCAGAAGTACTGTTTCTCCCTTCTTGACCTGGCAATTTTCTTCACCACCATACTCTATGCTGAATCCCCCATCGAGGCATACATAAATCACAAAGGAGTCAATCAGGTTATAATCTTTTTTTTTGGCTGAATCGAATTCCAATAGATTGGTCGTAAAGTAGGGGCAACTTTCCAGTTTTACATTTGTGTTTTTAGCCTTTTCGTAGGATGTATGGTAGCTATCGTAAAAATTATAATCGATCACATCCACAGCCAGATCGGTGTGCAGTTCTCGTCCCTGACCATTTTCACTCACACGGTCCCAGTCGTAAATGCGGTAGGTGATGTCGGAGGTTTGCTGGATTTCGGCAAGCATAATCCCGGCTCCAATAGCATGTACCCTTCCTGATGGAATGAAGAACACATCACCCTCTTTCACCTTTTCGTAATTTAAAATATCCTTCAGTTTTTTTTCATCCAGATATTTGATGTAGGTTTCTTTGTCGACTTTGCGGTTAAACCCTGAGATAAGCTCCGAGCCTTCATCAGCCTGGATTACATACCACATTTCGGTTTTCCCGTAGGCATTGTGACGCTCCCGGGCAGTGTCATCATCAGGGTGTACCTGAATGGAAAGCACATCGGAGGCATCGATAAATTTGATGAGCAAAGGAAATTCAAAACCAAACTTTTCGTACACCCTGTCGCCTACCAAATCGCCCATGTACACTTCTATAAGTTCTTCCAGGGTATTTCCTTCGAGGAAACCATTGGCCACCACCGACACATCGCCGGGCACGCCTGATATTTCCCACGACTCGCCACAATTGGGCAAGTGCGAAATGTCTTTATCCAGGTAGGTCGAGAGCTTTTTCCCACCCCAAATTTTCTCTTTCAATATCGGCTTGAATTTGATTGGATATAATTGCATGTTTGTGTATTTTGATAAGTATTCTAATTGATCTTTTTTGATTTGGGGAATAGCCAGTTTTATTTTTATCACTTGTAATCCACAACCACTGTGTATTCTGTAATTTCTTTTACCATAGCAAGCACTTTTACATGCTCGGGATGAACCCGGTATTTTTCAAGTTCATCAATAGAGTTGAAATGAGATGTTAATACCATATCGAGAGCACGTGGCGAATCAGCATCATTTATTCCCACTTCAAAATAGTTAATTGCTGAAATTTTCGCAGGCAGGGCATCCAGGGCATTTTTTAGTTGTTTAGTTTGTTGAAGTTTTTCTTCCCTACTGGAAAATTCTTTCATTTTAAACATGACAATGTGCTTGACCATTTTTTATTATCTTTAAAAAGTCCTTTTTTTGAAAAAAATTAATCATACGAAGGTATTAATTCTTATTTATTTTTTTGCACGAAATGCTGATAGTTGGAATTGCCGGGGGGACCGGATCGGGAAAAACCACGGTAGTAAAAAAGATAATCGAACGATTGCCAAAGGGCGAAGTGGCCGTGCTGCCGCAGGATTCGTATTATAAAGACAGCAGCCATCTTCCTATGGAAGAGCGCCAGGAAATTAACTTCGACCATCCGGCAGCCGTTGAATTTAAGTTATTGATAGAGCACCTGAAACAGCTAAAACAGGAAAGAAGCATTGAGCAACCCATTTATTCCTACCTGACTTGTACCCGCCAAAAGGAAACTATACGGGTGGAGCCAAAGCATGTGGTGATAGTGGAAGGTATTCTGTGCCTTACCAACAAAGAACTGCGCGATATTATGACCGTAAAGGTTTATGTGGATGCCGATGCCGACGACCGCCTTTCTCGCGTGATAACCCGAGATACCCTTGAAAGAGGCCGCGATGTGAACAAAGTTCTCGAACGCTACGAAAAAACAGTAAAACCCATGCACCTCCAGTTTATCGAGCCGACCAAACGCTACGCCGATTTAATTGTGCCGCAAGGTGGGAACAACTCCGTAGCTATCGACATATTGGCTTCATTGATCGAACAACACCTTCACCTTAAAAAACAATAACCTGATAATCTTGATAAGCCATGCTCGAAAAAATACCCCTCGAAAATATTATTTTTCTTGACATTGAAACGGTTCCTCAGTGTGGGAGTTACTCTGATGTGCCCGATAATTTTAAGGCTTTGTGGGAAAAGAAATCCTCCTTTTTCAGAAGCGGGGAACAGAGTGCCGAAGATGTGTACCAAAGGGCCGGAATTTATGCCGAGTTTGGAAAAATCGTGTGTATTTCGGTGGGCCTGTTTATCCCCAACCAAAGCCCCTATATTTTTCGTGTTAAATCTTTTTATGGTGATGATGAAGCCGTCTTTTTGGCCGAGTTCAATAAAATGCTCGATTCGGTATCGCAAAAGAAAAACATCCTGCTATGTGCCCATAATGGGAAGGAGTTCGACTTTCCATACATTGCGCGCCGCAGTTTGATCAATGGGTTGAGGCTACCCACCGTTCTCGACATTGCAGGCAAGAAACCCTGGGAGATCAATCATCTTGACACCCTTGAATTGTGGAAGTTCGGGGATTATAAAAATTACACCTCACTAAATATGCTCATGGCTGCATTCAATATACCAAGCCCCAAAGATGACATTGATGGAAGCATGGTGGCTTCGGTGTATTACCAAGAGAAAAACCTGGAGCGTATTGTCCGCTATTGCGAAAAGGATGTGGTTGCCATAGCGCGGCTTTTTCTAAAATACCGTTGCGAAAAAATATTTGGTGATGAGCATGTGGAGAGTGTGACTGTGTTTTAGGTTAAAAGTTGGAAAGTTCTGAGTTAGGGAGTTAAAAAGTTCAAAGTTGAAAAGTTGAAAAAGTGATGAGTAAAAAAACATATAAGTTTGGGGGCTTTCTATGAATATCGCTTGAACCTAAAATCAAATAAAGTACTTAATTCTAATACCTAATTTTAAAAAATGTGAAAACGATTAATCTGCACACGCATGATATTCTCGAGAATGAAAATGAACTTTCCATTCTCAATCTTTTTCCTGAAAAGGCAGAAGAAACAATTGACCAACAACCAGACAGGTATTTTTCCGTTGGGCTACATCCCTGGCAAATCGACGAACCCACGGTTTTTTCGATGATTGGGAATGTGGAAAAATGGGCACAGCAACCCAGTGTGGTAGCCATTGGCGAAATTGGCCTCGACCGAAAATGTACGGTTCGTTTTCCGGTGCAGGAAGAGGTGGTTTTGCTTCAGCTTAAGATTGCAGAAAAACTAAACAAGCCGGTAATCTGGCATGTGGTAAAAGCCTATTCCGATGTGCTTTTGCTGAAGAAGAAAATGAATCCCACTGTTCCTTGGATATTGCATGGCTTCAACGCAAAAGATGAAATGACTGCCTCTTTGGTAAAACAGGGCTTTTATTTTTCATTTGGTGCGATGTTGATGAACGAGGCATCGAAAAATGCAGAAATGCTTCGATTGATTCCACGAGAAAAGCTTTTTCTTGAAAATGATGAATCGGGAATCTCAATCGAAAAAATGTACGAAATTGCTGCCGCAACTTTATCCTTGTCGCTAGATGAATTGAAACAGATTGTAAACGAGAATTTTTTGCGGGTTTTTGGAAAACGAGAAAATTAATACAGAGAACTGGCTCGAACGGACTGAACTATTGTTGGGCAAGGATAAGCTGTCCAAACTACAGAATGCAAACGTGCTGGTGGTTGGACTTGGCGGCGTAGGAGCTTATGCTGCCGAGCAAATATGCCGTGCCGGGGTTGGCCGAATGACCCTTGTGGATGGTGACAAAGTGCAGCCCAGCAACCGCAACAGGCAGTTGATTGCCCTCGCAAGCACACAGGGAATCGACAAAGCCACTCTAATGGGGAATCGCTTGCTGGACATAAACCCCGGCCTCGGTCTCACCATTATCAACGAATACATCAAAGACGACCGCATGGTTGAAATCCTTGATGGAGATTTCGATTATGTGGTGGATGCAATCGATACCCTGGCACCAAAAATCTATCTAATTTATCATGCTGTTCAGAAGGGATTGAAAATAGTTAGTTCGATGGGGGCAGGTGGAAAATTCGATCCTACGGCCATAAAAATCACCGACATCTCGGAATCCTATAATTGCACTCTCGCCCGAATGTTGCGTAAGCACATCCACAGGCTCGGTATCCGCGAAGGTTTTAAAGTAGTTTTCTCGACTGAAAAAACGGATAAGAATTCGGTAGTTTTAACCAAGGGGGAGCAAAACAAAAAGTCGACCGTCGGCACAATTTCTTATATGCCACCCATGTTTGGTTGTGCCATTGCTTCGGTGGTTATTAGAGAGATTGCAGGGCTTGAGGCATGATCACTTCAATCCATGGCTTGGTATCAAACTCGAAGAATTTATCATCGAATTAAACGAATTAACAATGCCACAGATTCTCAGATTTCAATATTAACCACATAATTATCTCAGATAAAATCAATCTTTCGATTGATTTCTAAGAAATAGTTAAAATTGAAATTGGGGAAGTTAATTCGATAGGTTCACCAAGTAATAAATTTCTTAGACCCCACATTACAAATTGCGATAGGTCGGGAGTTCTGAAACTCAATTCTGAAATCAAAAATCATTGATCCTTGATCTGAGATCAAAATCAATATATATCTGCATTTTGGAAAGACATCCTTTACATCTTCACAAAACTCCTCACCAACACATTTTCTTCTCCTATTATTTTGATGAAATAGATGCCTGGCTTAAAATGGGCAATGTCAATCCTAAAAATATCCTCAGGATGATTTAAGTTTTCGTTCAGCAATATTTGCCCTGTTGAATTAATAATTTGAAGTACGCACGGGCCTGTGTCGCTATCGGGCAAATCGACCATTAGGAAATTGCTTGCAGGATTGGGAAATACCCGCATCGATTCTGCCGGATTCTCCTTTTCGATACCGATGAGCGAGCCGCAGATATAGGGTTCAATGGCTAATGAAATGGTCATCTCTGGCGCACTTTCATTAATGGCCTGCCATCCGCCAGACTCTTTTATATATGTTGTATTTAATCCATTAGCTCCGCGTGGCTCCGAATGAGGCACAGCAAATGTATCCGTGCCATTGTAGTAAATTTGAATACCTGCAAAAAAGTTCCCCGAAGTTTCAATGGCCGGATCGAAGGACAGGTATTTCCACTCATTTGCCGATATTGAATTAATTAAGATATTTTGCTGGCGCAGAACAGTTCCGGGCGAGGCTCCTCCATCATATATTTTGACTGTAATTATTGCGGATGGATTGCTACTATACGATTTCGCCGGTAAAATGTAAAGGCCATGCACATAATGCCCGCTTTGGTTCGTATACTTTTCGGCAAATTCGGTAAACTGATATTCATTATGGCCGGTCCAGTATCCCCAATACCCACCCGAAAAAGTAAATAAATAATAGTCTTCATCCTCAATATTGGTAATTCTGGCACAAGATTCCCCTACCGTAATATATTCGTATTTGCTTAGTTGGTGATTCCCGTAAGCATTTTCAACCACCAACTGGATCATAAAAGTCCCGGGGTAAGTATATTTAATGCCAGTTGGGTGTTGCTCGGTCGAGGTGGAAGGTACCGCTCCCGAGAAATGCCATTCCCAGGAAGTCACATTTCCTTCTGAGAGATCGGTGAAATCGACAGTGCCGCCTACAAGTACCTCTTTCCTGTTGGCAGTAAAATTGGCTATGGGCGAAGTTTGACCATAGTATGGATCGTATCCGTTAACATAGGTAGCTCCGGTATTGGATGGGTCCAGCCAAAAATTCAATTGTTTATTGGCCTCGGGATAAGAGTCCCAGGCTTTAGCAAATTTGGCGTAATAGTCATTCACCGAATGGCCGCAATAAGCTTCGCCACCTGTAAGGCTGCCAATTATCCGGTGATCCTGATCGAACAAGGGCGATCCCGAAGAACCTCCCTCGGTCGTGCCCAGGTCCCAATCGGCAATCCGCCAGTGAGCGTTGGCATCGTAGGGTAGATAGGTGTCGGTAACTGTTGGGTCATAATCTTTCGATATTTTCTTCACATCGCCCTGTGGGTGATGGATGCTTGTGGATTGGCGCGAGGGGCTGTCGGTATGGTTCCAGCCAGCAAAGTAGGGTTGGAACGAAGGCAATGGGGCAGAACTAAGTTCAACCAAACAAAAATCGAGTGCAGTTGCAGTGGCCCGCATAATCCCGCCTGAGATAGCCTGTTCAACAGAACCATCCAATCCGTTGCACGAGGGGCTTTCGTAATTAAAAACACAGATCATATTATCGGCCGCTGCCTGATTGCTTACACAGTGATTCGCTGTCAAAAAGAAAGGGCGGGCATCGTGGTTGGTATTATTGACCAAAGCCCCCGAACAGAGTGCACCATTGGCAATAATCCGGCACACAGCCTTTTTGTCGCGTTGCCAGTCGTTCCCTTCAAAACAATTGATATCGATGTTGCAAGATCCCGAATGTCCAAAACTCCCGTCTTTCGGATTTTCAAGGATATGGATTATCCCCCGGTAGTCGTGGCCAATTTGCCCCAACACCAATGGCAGGGAGCTGGCAATGTTTGTTGGTTCAAAATATTCAATAATAAGGCTATCTCCAATAATAGGCAGGACAGCGAATTTCTTGCTTGTTTTGTTGTTGAGATGTGTAAATGCGCCAAGGATATGGTTTTTTCGAGGATTGTATAAAAACAACATGGCTCCTTCGGGCAATTCAAAACTTGAAAATTCAGTATAAAGCGAAAGAGCATTTTCGGATACAATCCCCAATCGCCAAAGAGTACCGGTCGCGACTTTATCTTCCTTGGCATTTTCCTTTACATCGATATTGCATGGTATCATGCTCGCAAAGCGAAGGGCTTTCAAACCGGTTTCGAGGGCATCGGCTTGTAGCAAACTATCGTGGTTTATAGAGGGCAGCAAAACAAAGGGGATATTGGTTTCCAGCCCAAAAACAGTACTGGTCACCGGGGCTTTTTGGCTTATCTGCGAGGTCCCTTCAAAATAAATAAGCGATAGGAATATGGCACTCAAAAGAGTTTTCAGGAATGGGTTCATAATGTATTTTAATTTGAGGGTAAATATACAAGTATTGTGTGTACGATAAAACCCACTTTTTAATAGGTGTTATATATTTTGTCAATTCCAATGTATTTTGGAGTAATGGAATGACGGATACTATTAAAATTTTGTGTCTTTGAAGAAAATGAATAAAATATATGACATAAGTCAATTGAAATTCGTGAATGATTCACTTGTATTGATTATTGACAATTAAACAATAAAGTTTGACCTGGCAGATGTTTCAGAAAAACTACTAAAGGCATCAAAAGAGGAAAGAAGCGATTTCAAAATTTCCCCTTCCGGTTATGGGATTCATTGGAGATTGCTAGATGAGGATCTTTCGGTAAAGGGTATCTTGCAAAAGTATTATTCAAATCAATCGGCCCTGCTTGCCGTTTAACTAAACTTGCCAAAATGTGAAGACACAACCGCAACCTTATTTCCGACATTTATAAAAACCCTTTTGCCGTAATTGTGTTATATAAACTAATTTTGCGGCAGGTAAATTGAAAATTATGGAAAGGGAAATTCTATCGACAAACCGGAAAGCACTAAGGTTAAATTTAAAACCATCGATTTATGGCTCGTTTGCTGAGATTGGTGGAGGACAGGAAGTGGCCCGGTTTTTCTTTCAGGCGGGTGGTGCTTCAGGCACAATTGCCCGGACTATTTCAGCTTATGATATGTCGTTCAGCGATGAGATATACGGTGAAAGCCCTTCTAAAAGATATGTGAGCAAAGAGCGCTTAGAGCAAATGGTCGACATCGAATACGAAAGTCTCACTGACATATTAAAAGTTAAAAGAGGCGATGATACCTGTTTTTTTGCTTTTGCCGATACCGTGGCAACTCTCAATTTTAAAAAAGACAATGTGAGCCACGGGTGGATTGGGATGAAATTTCAACTTAGCCCAAATTCCGAACCTAACTCGGTGGTGGTTCATGTAAAATTACTCGAAAACGATAATTTGCTGCAGCAAACCACTCTTGGGGTTTTCGGTGTGAATTTGATTTTTGCAGCCTATCACCATTATACAACACCCAATACATTTTTGCAATCGTTGATGGACAACCTGTCACGCGACCGGATCGAAGTGAATATGATCGAAATGAAGGGAAAGGAACTCGGTTATGTCGACAACCGTTTGTTGAGCGTTCAATTGGTGAAAAACGGGATGACCGATGCCACCATGTTCGACCGCTATGGCCATGTACAGCAACCGGCCGATATGCTATACAAAAAGAATATCCTGGTGCTAAGGGGTAGTTTCAGGCCCATCACGTACATAGGTTTCGACATGTTGAAAGCGAGCTATGGCCTGTTCAAGCGCGACAAAGATTACCAGAAGGAGACCACCTTTGCCTTTTGCGAAATGACCTTGAATAACCTGCTGGCCGAAGGCGATTTCGATGAACGAGACTTCCTTGAACGGGTCGACCTGCTGAACGGGATGGGGCAGAATGTGATGATCACCAACTTCAAAGAATTCTACAAATTGGTCGATCACCTATCGGCTTACCATATTAAAAACCTGCGCATTATTATTGGGGTGGTTACTTTTCGTAAGGTAATCGACGAACAGTATTACAAAAATTTAAAAGGCGGCATACTCGAAGCCTTTGGCAAGCTTTTCCCAAATAATATGAAACTATATCTTTATCCAACCCGCGATTATGAGAATTCGGAGATTAAAACATCTGCTAATATTAAAGTTCCCGAAAACATAGAGCACCTGTACATACACCTGCTTCAGAACAGAAAAATACTCGACATCCCCAATGTGAAGGAAAGCCGTTTGCATTTCCGGTCAACCGAAGTAATCGAGGGTATTTGCAACATGCAGAACGATTGGGTAGAAAAAGTGCCGAAATATATCTCTAAGACAATCATCGAGAGGAAATTATTTGGGTGTATTTAGGTTTACCCTACGAAGCTTTAGCGTAGGTGAGATACCATCAATCCATCACTCCAATCCTTCCTGTTCCCGGTGCCTCAACGAAATCTCTACATCATACTTTTCCCTTAAATGGCGAGCCATGTTTTCGGCACAAAACACCGATCGATGCTGGCCTCCGGTGCAGCCATAACTCACCTGGAGATGGTTGAATTTCCGGCTTATATATTTCTCAACTGACGCATCTACCAATTTGATTGTGCTTTCCAGGAAAGAATTCATTTCGGTTCCTTTGGCAAAAAAGTCAATCACATTTTGGTCTTTTCCTGTCGACGTTTTATATTCCTCGTATCTGCCGGGGTTGTGCACAGCCCGGCAATCGAACACAAATCCACCTCCGTTTCCCGATGTGTCTTCGGGTATTCCCTTCCGGTATGAGAAACTGAAAATGCTCACATGCAATTTGTCGCTTTTGATATTTTGGACTGATTCTTTTTTTGAAGCGATAATTTGCAGCAAAACATTTTTCAATTCGGGCATGGTTTCCAGAAATCCTAGCCGGGTGAAGATGTTTTTTAAATTATTGATGGCAAAGGGAATGGATCCGATGAAATGGCTCTTGCGCTCGAAAAATCCCCGGTAGCCATACGCCCCCAATACTTGCAGGGTGCGCACCAACACAAAGGCATAATATTGGTCGATGAATTTTTTCCGATCGACAGCGATCCTGCTTTCTAAACTATAGAGATAGAAATTGAGCAAATCTTCGCGAACATCTTCTGGCAGGTCGGCTTTTGCCTGGTATAGCAACGAGGCCACATCGTACTGCAAAGGCCCTTTTCTTCCTCCTTGATAGTCGATAAAATACAAAACCTCGTCGTGGATCATAATATTCCTCGACTGAAAATCGCGGAACATAAAATAGTTTTGGTCTGCCACTAAAAGCAAATATGTGAACTTCTGGTAATCATCTTCCAATAATTGTTCATCGAATGAAATGCAGGCCAGCTTCAGGTAGTAATATTTGAAATAGTTCAGGTCCCACTGAATGGATTGTGCATCGAAACTGTGTCGTGGATAACACAGGCTGTAATCCAATCCTTTATGCCCATCTAACTGAAAACGGATAAGTTCGACCAATGCTTTTTTATAATAATCAATGAGTTTAGCATTGAATGTGTCTGGTTTCCGGACTGCCACCAAATCATATAAATTTACATTGCCCAAATCTTCAACAACATAAAAACAACCATCTTCCGATTCGAATAAGAGCATAGGCACATGAAGCCCCTTTCCTTTAAAATGTCTGGTGAAAGAAGTGAAAGCCTGATTCTCTCGCTTATCGGGATTATATGCGACTATGGCAGTGGAATTATCTTGAAAAATCCTGAAATATCTTCTGTTTGAGCCGGACTGAGGAATGGGTTCTGTCTTTTCTACAGCCCTTCCCGACCAATTTTCCCCGATATTTTTTATGTTGTTGATAAGTTGAACCTCTGTCATTTTTGAATTGTTTTTTGCAAAAGTACCCTTTTCAATCAAACTGCAAATCCGTGCAACTCCAATACTTTGATGAGTGATACAAATGAACAAATGGAGATTGGTTTTTGTGGTTTGTTCATCCCCAACCTAAGTTCGTGTTTCATAGCCCATTTCAGTCTCCCCCTTAAAATAAGGGGGACAATCTGTGTTTCATAGCAACGGCAGAAAAATTTACTACAATTCAGGCAACAGCGACAAGCCCTTCCTTACATTAAGGAAGGGTTGGGATGGATGAACAAATGCTTCAAGAACACACACAATCTTCATCCTCAAAATACCAATCCTCCAATTTCCCCGTTTCCTAAAATGTCGTTAAATTGCGCATCGAAAAACCTCTGAAAACCTAATGATTATTGACCTCGACAATTGGCAGGAGCTGTATAGTACCATCAAAAAAAACAAGCTCCGCACCTTCCTTACAGGATTTGCCGTTTCCTGGGGGATTTTCATGCTGATTTTTTTGCTCGGTGCCGGAAAGGGTTTGGAGAATGGTGTCCGCGACCAGTTTAAGGGCGATGCCGTAAACCGGATTTGGATTGGCTCCGGCGAGACCAGTTTACCTTATCAGGGTCTAAAGCCTGGCCGTGAGATAATATTCCAAAACGATGATTATGATTACTTGAAGACCTCTGTTTCGGGTGTCGATAAACTGGCAGCCCGTTTCAATATTTGGCGCAACACCAACCTCAGCTACAAATCGAATTATGGTGCTTTCGATATTGCCTGCATCCATCCCGAATACGAACTGGTCGAGGTGCTCGAAATGGAACAAGGCCGTTTCCTGAACCGGAGCGACCTACTCGAATTCCGTAAAAACGGGGTAATAGGGATGGCTGTGAAAGATGCGCTGTTTAAAGAGGAAGACCCCATTGGCAAATATATGAATGTGGCCGGTGTGCCTTTCAAAATCGTGGGCGTGTTTTCCGACGAGGGTGGCGATCGCGACATGCGCCGCATTTACATCCCCATTAGCACAGCCCAACGAGTTTTCAATTATGGAAATTTTATTGGCTCATTGAATGTCATCACCAATGTTTCGGCAGCCGAAAGCGAACAACTGGAGCAGGACATCCGCGAGAAGTTAGCAAGGAAACATAGCTTCGATGTGAAGGACGACCGGGCATTGCACACCTGGAACGGGCTCAAGGATTTTGCCCGTTTTATGAACCTGATGAAAGGAATCCAGTTTTTTATTTTGCTGATTGGCCTAATGACCATCGTGGCTGGAATAGTAGGAGTAAGTAATATCATGTTGATCGTGGTGAAAGAGCGTACCAAAGAAATAGGCATTCGCAAAGCGATGGGGGCCACGCCAAACCAGATAATCCGGATGATTTTGTTTGAATCCATCCTGATCACCTCATTTGCCGGGTACATCGGATTGGTTCTCGGTATTGGATTGCTGGAACTGATACGGCCTTATTTTACCAGCTCGGAATTTTATTTTATGAACCCGGAAGTGAACCTTACAATTGCCATTGGAGCTACCCTGTTTTTAATACTGAGTGGGGCTGTGGCTGGTTTTATCCCCGCCCGGCGGGCTGTGTCAGTGCGACCCGTTGAGGCACTCAAAGACGAATAAATGATTATTGATGAATATTGAAGGATAGATTTTGAAGGATGATAAGATTAAAGATGGAGAAAGTTGCAGGTCTGCCAAATTTCGAATTTCGAATTTCAATTTGCAATAAAAGTCAAAAATTAGCTATTAACCCAATTAACTCTGAACTTAGAACTATTTGACTCTGAACTATTATGTTCGACAAAGACCGCATACAGGAAATATTTTACACCTTGAAGCAAAACAAGCTGCGTACTTTTCTCACCGCTTTTGGGGTGTTCTGGGGAATCTTTATGCTGTTGATCATGTTGGGTGCAGGTTCGGGTTTGTGGAACGGTGTGAAACGCGATTTCTCCGATGGGGCAACCAATAGTTTTTTTCTATGGACCATGCGTACAACACTTCCCTACAAGGGTTTTCCGGTTGGCAGACGGTTCAATTTCAACAATGGAGATTCAGAAGCAATCAGAAAAAATATCCCTGAAATAAAATACCTTGCACCACGCATCGAGGGTTGGGGAAGTCGCAACGGCAACAATGTGATCCGCAAAGAAAAAGCGGCAGCATTTACCATTAAGGGAGAATATCCCGATATGAATAAAATTTCCCCCCTGCAAATGACAGATGGCCGGTTCATCAATTCCCTCGATATTGACAATCTACGCAAAGTGGCAGTTGTTGGTAATCGCGTGTTGGAGGTTTTGTTTGACAAAGAGGAGAAATCAATTGGCGAGTATATTCAAATCCAGGGAGTGTATTTTAAAATTGTGGGTTCATTCGATGCATCCACGGCAGGCGGCAGGGGAGAGGAAGACCAAAACAGTATTTTCATTCCCTTCACCACCTTGCAGCAGGTGTACAACTATGGCGATGTGGTAGGCTGGTATGCGGCTACTTCTGTCGATGAAGTATCGGCCGAAGTGGTGGAAAAAAAGGTGCTCGACCTTCTGAAAGCCAGGCACAGCATTTCGCCCGACGACAACCATGCCATTGGCCATTGGAACCTGGCTGAGGAATATAAACGAATGACGGGCCTTTTTACCGGTATCAACATCTTGGTTTGGATTGTGGGTTTTGGCAGCCTCATGGCCGGAGTTATAGGCATCAGCAATATCATGCTGATCATTGTGAAAGAGCGCACCAAAGAAATAGGTATTATGCGGGCCATTGGGGCAACTCCCCGCGATGTGGTCAGCCAGATAATCATGGAATCGGTTTTTCTAACCACCCTGGCCGGGTATATCGGGTTGGTGTTTGCCGTAGGGATTATCGAAACGGTGAATTATTTCCTCAGTCAAAACCCATCGCCCGACGCCATGTTCACCAACCCCGAAATCAATTTTCGGATAGCCGTGATCTCCATTTTTATTTTGATGATCTCCGGTGTGTTTGCCGGGTTGATCCCCGCTAACAGGGCCTTGAAGATAAAGCCTGTGGAGGCTATACGGGACTAAAGGGAATTTTGGGTGTTTAATTATTTATGTTGAATATTGCAAACCGAGGGTTTCGCTCAAAGCGAAGCATTGGTATAATAATGCTGGATAAGTATGGCTACAACTTATACTAAAAGCACATAAAATACACCGAATAATTGCCTTAGGAAAAATCAGAAAGGACTTTCTCAATTTCTATTTCAAGGTCATAAATATCTTGTGAGGCAGTATTCCAAACAACTTCAGCATCAACTCCGAAATAGTCATGTATCAGTTTATCCCTCATTCCAGCCAGTATCTCCATGGAATTTTTGGGTAGTCCTCTTTAATCTCATTGGGTATCTTTTTCGAGGACTCGCCAATTATTTCCAATGCCCGGATTACTGCATATTGTGATTTTATATCTTGCTCAAATTCATGAAAATCAAGATTGCCAACGAAGTCTTTGATATTTCTGGGAGAACGAAGTATATCATTCAAATAATCAATGATTAGTCTTTCTTTTTCTATCATATTACAGTTTGTGCTTCGGCAAGTATTTTTTTCCCAATTGTAGGTTTCAACGATTTCTTCATGACAAGGTCTACCTTTATGCCAAGCAAATTGGTTAAATATTCTTCAATTTCCAGAAATTGAAAAAAAGAAGGGGCAATAGAAAATGTTACAAGAATATCAAGATCGCTTTTGCTGGTCTGTTGATTTCTAAGGTAGGATCCAAAAACCTGAACTTCAGTAATGTTATACATAGACTTTAAAAAAGGGAGCTTGCTATGAAGGACTGATACAATATTCTCCAATTGTTTTTCCATAATACAAATTTGCGAAAAAGAATTATGATTGACAATTTTTAAAATCACAAAAGACTACAGTCTCTTCATCGGAAAACTTTACTTGCACACCGAGGGCTTCGCCCTAAGCGAAGCCCTCGGTAGTATGTAAATTATCCGAAAACTTGAAGTGATCGGATGAGTGTGACGCGAGTAGGCTGGGGTGGATGAATAGCCGTGCCACCGCTTGGAGCGGTTGCACGGTGAGAGCCTACAACTGCACCAAAAGCACCACCTTTTTATCATCCCTCAAAACATCCACGGTAATGATTTGCCCTGCTTCGAGTTTCTTTAAGCGGCCCATGTATTCGTAGATATCACCCACTGTCATTCCGTTGATGGCTGTGATAATGTCACCTTTTAGCATCCCTGCATTTTGGGCAGGTTTGCCGGGTGTCACCATGTCCACACGTAATCCACGGGTTTCCTGTGAGGCAAAGTCGGGCATGATCCCCAGGGTGACTTTGTACCTGGCTCCGTGACGCGAAGGGGTTTTTGGCCCGGCTTCCTGGAATGTCAGGTTGACATCGCGGTTGGCAAGGTTGACCAATAAGTCTTTGGCAAAATCAAGCACTTCTTTCTCCCCTTCAGGATTGATAAATTCACAATCGTCATTGGGTGTGTGATAATCGGAGTGGGCACCGGTGGTGAAGAAAAATACCGGAATGTCTTTCCCATAGAATGAAGAATGGTCGCTGGCTCCAACACCTTCTGTAGCATACTTCATCTTAAAGGGATACTTTTCAGCAAGGCTCTTGATCAAGGTATCGGTTTCGATGGCTGTGCCCGTACCGCCAATCATCAGGGATTTTGTGGAATCGAGGCGGCCAATCATATCAAAATTGATCATTGCCTTAATTTGTTTGAGATCGACGAGTGGGTTGTCGACAAAGTACTTCGACCCAAGCAATCCCATTTCTTCACCTGAAAAGGCTACGAAAATAATATTTCGTTTTAACTCATTCCGAATGGAGGCAAGTTTCCCGGCCAGTTCGATAACCCCGGCCACACCAGAAGCATTATCATCGGCACCGTTATGCACTGCGGTGGTATCGGGCATGCGTGAGCCGGAACCGGGGCCGCCCATGCCGAGATGGTCGTAATGTGCACCTACGACAATAAAGTCGGAGGAATGCTCGCTTTTAGTAGATTCCAACACAGCCACTACATTTTGTGTGCGGGCTTCATCCTGGATTACCTCAATGTTGGCATCCATTTCAAGAGGTACAAAAAATGAATTGACAGTCCTCTTTTCATTTATTTCGTTTTCGAGTTCTTCAAGGGTCGAAGGAATTCCAGCTTGCTTAAAATATTCGTTGAGAACCGATCGCTTGATATTTACTACAGGAACTCCTGTGCGGCCTCTGCTCTTGTCATAAAAAATTTTGATCAATCCGTCATTTTTATCCACAGCAACCCCTGATACGAAAATTACTCCGGCAGCTCCATGGTCTTTGGCAGCCAGTACTTTTGTGCGCTCATCGCTGTAAGGGATAAACTTACTATTGCTAATGTCTAATTCGGGATCTTCACGAAGCATGATGGCCCACTTCCCATTCACATCCACACCGGTATAGTCGTTCCATTTCAAACTATCTTCGTCAATGTCGAACCCATAGCCCACAAATACAGCCTCAGCTTTTACCTCCCCATTTTCAGAGAAAGAATAGGGCACGAAATCTTCATTCAACTTTAATTCAGTAGTACCTAAGTGTATCGAACAAGACTCTCCTGCATGGGCATTGGTCACAGCATCGAAATACTGATAGCCGTTTTGTCCCATTAGTTTTAAACCAAATTCGGAAAATTTATTCCGGATGTAGCTTGCAGCCAAACTGTCCCCGGCTGTTCCTGGTTTTCTACCTGCAAGACTGTCGGAGGCCAGGTAGTTGATGTGTTCAGCTATTTCATCGGCTGTGATTTCGGCATTGTATTTTGGCGGATTGGTACAAGCCGCAAAGGTCATGACGATCAGTAAAAATGCAATGTAATTTCTCATAATGTATTGTTTTTCCTTCAAAGGATTAAGTTCGATTTTTGTTCAGCAAAAGTTTTGGATTTCTATGAAATTAGATTTTGGAATTCGTGTTATCTTGATTTAAGAATATGTTTTGACTTTTGATGCCAATTCCTTTAGATCGCTAAATGTACTTGCCAATTTTGTAGCATCAAGCCTGGAAAGTAAATCAGGCCCATCTTTTAGTTTTTCATATCCTTTCTTCTTTTTCTTACCTCTAATTTGGTACGAATAGTATCTTTTTAACAAAGCCCTTAGCACCCGGCTTGGTTTGTGGATGTCTTCCGGATGTTTTCCTACTAATTGACTATCATCTTCGATTTTTTTTGTTTTTCCTTTTCTTGTGTATTTGAGTGAATAATATTTATCAATTTTATCTGGCTGCGATAATATCCATGCCTCCATTTCCTGAACCATAAAAAATACATATCCATTTTGATCTTCTAAGTTCAAATACTTAATCTTTTCTGCCTTCTTGCTTTTTGGCATGTCAAGATCAATCAGCAAGAAAACTTTATGATTATTTTTAATCCGGGATTTGAAGAAATTAATAGTTTGTTGAAATCCTGAACCTTGTTGTACATTCAGGTTGAATGATCCCGGATCAATGATTTGTGAAAATATTTGATGAAAGCTTTCCCTTAATCTATGGCTATTATCAATTGTTTGGACAGCAACATTATCATGTGGTAGAACTCCCCCTTCAATAAAAATTGTAACATCTACCATCTTTTGCCTCCCAATTGCCCTCGAAGCCACATCTGTCCAGCCAGATAATCTTCGTTCCAATCTGCAAAATCCTCTTCCGATTTTACTTTAACATAGGTTTGATTGCTGTCATCCTTTTCAAAAACGATAATATCTTCCAACTCAAATGAATTTAGTAAAAGCGGGGAATGGGTCGCAATTATCATCTGGCTGTCCCTTGATGCAATTTTAATAGCTTCGGCAATGGTGTTGATCATGTCGGGGTGTAATCCAATTTCGGGTTCGTCGATACAGATTAAATTCCCCCTTTCTGGATTGAAGAGGATGGTCAGCAATAACAAATATCTTAATGTACCATCAGAAATATGCCTGGCACCGACCGATTTGGAAAGTTTCTTTTCGCGAAGAACAAGATACAGCAAAGAACCAAGAAGGTCGAAACCTGTGTCGATGAAATGTGGGTTTATTTTTTTTATGGCCTCCTGAATCTTTTCATAATGAAGGGTATGCTGATTTTTCAATCGGTTCAATATCTGGGCAAGGTTCTCTCCGTTTGAGAGCAATCTCTGCTCAACTCCAAATGAGGCGGGCTGCCTTATTTTACTGTTTAAAGTAGTATCGAAATAATCATAAACAATTAGGCCTTCAATAGCTGTTTTCAAAGTGTACAATGGATAAAATCGGTTAGGGTCAGATATCTGTCTTAATACAGGTTCCTGAGTTTTAAAACTGATCGCATTAGTTTCATTTGAGTAACTTTGTAATCCTACTTTTCCACTTTCTCTACTCGAAATAATTCCTCGACCATTTTTCATTTCTAAAAAAAGAAAATCCTCTTTATTCCCTTTTACACTTTCTGAGTACAGTTTTTCTTCAAGATAATAGGAATTTGAACCGGAGCGATGGACAGTTAGCTCATAAGTTGGGTTTTTAGGAAATCTGTATCCCTGATAATCGGAAAACTTATGAATTTTATCTTTATCAAATTCATAAGATATTCTGATTATGTCCGTATTAGCTTCGTTAAAATTTGCAACAGCAAAGTATCCACTCCATTCTTTTAGAAATATTTTCTCAAAGCCATCGCCAATAATGCTTTCATATAATAACCTTATGGCTTTGATGAAATTCGATTTCCCACTACCATTTATCCCAACCAATATATTTGTATCTTGGTTCAGTTCAATGTTTGTGATTTTATTCCCAAAACTGAAAAAATTCTCTATTGTGATTTTCTGTATCATTCTTTTTAATTTGAGTTCTTAAAAATGCCCTCATTTTATTTATTGTGGCAAATTTAGGCAAAAAAAAATCAAACTTCTTTTATGCCAATTAGCTTTTCAACGCCCCCACATCCCTGATAATATACACATTATAATCGCCCAAATACGAGAATCCAGCCTCTTCGTAAATGTGTGTTGCGATTTCATTGTCCTTGTGGACTTCGAGTTTGATTTGCATGTTGAGCTTTTTGGCGAAGGCTAATGATTCATCCAGCAATAATTTGCTAAGACCAATGCCCTGATAGTCGGGCAGGATGCCAAAATGGTGAAGGTAAATCCTGCGGGCATCCTGTGTCAACCAGGAAGTGCCGATTAGCTTGTCTTCTTCGGTATCGATAAGGACAATCAGCTTTCCACCGGCTTTTAATGTGCTGTCAACTACTTGTGCATCATCTCCCCTGACGGCTCCTCCCATCCCGGTTTCTTCCCACACCCGGTTCACCTGGTCAAAGTCCCCGGGCCTGTAATCGCGTGTAATAAACTGTGACATAGTTTAAGAGTTGAATAGTTCAAAGTTTAAAAGTTCTGAGTTCAAAGCACCCTAGAGACGCGATTAATCGCGTCTCAGCATGAAAAACGACCTAACTAAATCCTCTGCTAAAGCATAAATTAGACGCGATTAATCGCGTCTCTACACGATAACCGATCTGAGTTAATTTTATAGTTTCAAATTTCATAAACAAATATGATTTTCTTTTATGGGAAACTCCAACACTCCAATTCCCCAATACTCCAATACTCCAATCCCGCTATGCAAACTTGGGCTTGTCCGGCTTTATCTGCGGAACCTTCTTCACATACAGTTGCCCATGCTCAAAACGCACTACAGTAACCTTCTCCCCTTTGTCGATATAGCTGGTCAATGACCTGGCATCGTACACCGTATCATCAATCATCACCTTGCCAGCAGGCCGTAAAATAGTATCGGCAACCCCTTCGCGACCGATCATTTCCCGGAAGGTATTATCAACACTGATAAATCCCTGGTTTCTTTGTTGAGTGGAGTTTAGTACAAAAGGCTGCAGGGGGGAGTGCCCCGATGTTAAAAGTTTATTGCTTAACCATATCGATCCAATAATTGAAACGAAGAAGGAGATCATCACAATAAAGAGCGATTTGATAATGGGGACCACATTGGGTGCTGTAAATTCAAAATCGACATTGTCGACCATGCTTAGGGTAAGCCCAAATACCACCAGTACAATTCCACTGATACCGGTCACCCCAAAGCCAGGGACGACAAATATTTCCAGTGCAATCAATATTAAACCTATAATGAAAATGATGATCTCCCAGTTTTCGGCGAGCCCTTCAAGATAAAGGGGGGCAAAATAGAGCACGGCAGCGAGAATGGAGGCAGCAAGCGGAAAACCTACGCCAGGGCTTTGCAACTCGAAATAAATACCTCCAATAATAATCATTATCAGGATGCTTGAAAGGTAAGGGTTGATCAGAAAATCAATGATCCGTTCTATCCCCGAAGGATTGTACTCTTCTATTTTATAATTGTCGATGCCTGCCTTGGCAATCACCTCTTCGATATTTTCGGCTTTTCCTTCGCAGAATCCATTTTCGATAGCTTCGTTGGTGGTAAAAGTCAACACCTTTCCGGTATCAGAAATTCCTTTGATGTAGATGGATGGATCTACCATTGCCTGGGCAATATTGGGGTCGCGGTGCCATTTATAGGTTGTGTCTGTGCCCCGGATAATGGTGTCCTTGCCATGAGCCTCGGCTGTCGAACGCATCATTGAGCGCATAAACGACTGGTACTTGTCAGGCACCACTTCGCCCGTTTGGTTCACCACCGTGGCCGCGCCGATGTTTCCTCCCGGGCGCATGTAGATCCTGTCGCAGGCTATCGAGATAAGCGCACCTGCCGAGGCCGCATTGTTGTCGATAAACACATACACCGGGATGTCGCTGTTCAGGATTTCGGTTCGGATGGAGTCGGCTGCATCCACCGCGCCGCCATACGTATTCATGTGGATGAGCACTAGGCCGGCATCCATTTGCCTGGCATGTTTGAAACTCTCTTTGGTGTGCCGCCAGGCTGCCGGGCCAATTTCCTGTTTAATGTCGAACTTGTAAATGTGTACAGTGTCCTTCCATTTTGTTTCTTGCGAATAAGAAGAAACCAGGATCAAAAGCAAAGTAATAAAGGTAAATATCTTTTTCATCAGTTTATAATTTATTTTTAATGGTCTGATGGAACATCCAAATGCTTACTACATGTGTGTCTGATAAGTACTCGGTTTTTATCATTCTCGAATGTATTAAATTTCATATCCCGGATGTTTCATTTTCGGTAATTTTCAATTCATACAAAACTATGAAAGAAAGCTTACATTACATGAGAAAATTTTATCTTTGAACATATCTTTAAAATCAAAAAAGATGAGAGTAAAGAAACCAACACAAAAAGAGATTGAAACAACCCAGAGCTGGGGCGAATGGTCGAAAGAAGTTTCGGAATTTTCCTGGTTATATAACGAAAAAGAAACCTGCTACATCCTGGAAGGAGAAGCCGAGGTGACTGCTGACAATGGCGACAAGATTCGCTTTAAAACAGGCGACTGGGTCGAGTTTCCGCAGGGATTGTCCTGCAACTGGAGAATTACAAAAGACATCCGCAAAAAATTTTTGTTTGGATAAATTATGATCACACAAAACGAAATAAACCTACCCCCATTTCAACGGGGCTACCATTTGATAACAAGGCACATCGAAAGGGAATTGTCCAACTTGCCCGAACAAGGGATTTTGCATGTCTTTATCAAACATACTTCGGCTGGTCTTACCATCAACGAAAATGCCGACCCCTCGGTGCGCGACGATTTCGAGACATTCATGAACGATTTGGTACCTGAAAACCATCCCGGGTACAGCCATGTTTTCGAGGGCAGCGACGATATGCCCGCCCATTTGAAATCGAGTTTGGTAGGCTCATCGGTTTCGGTTCCAATTAGTCGTGGCAGGCTAAACCTGGGCACGTGGCAGGGGATTTATTTGTGTGAATTCCGCAATAGGGGAGGGGCAAGGAGACTTGTGCTGACTGTATTTTCTTAGGATAGTATTGGCTTTTGTGTTTCGGCCTGTCCTCCAAAGTCTGCCTACCATCAAAGGCAGGTTTTAGAGAAGGAGGGGTCTTATGTTTTTTAGAGATTTCCTTTCCTCAATTCCATCAAATTCAATTTTTATCTATTTCCTCGGGCAACGAAAACCTTGTTGATTTTGTCATGTAAACCTTGAAGGATAATTAAACAAAAATAGATGCTAATTAATTTAATTTAAACCTAAAACGCCATGCAAAAGAAATCGACACAAAGGAATTCGAGGGCTTTCGGAGCCAACACACACTTTCGAAAAGTATTTTCTATCTCGTTGATAATGGTATTCTCTTTCGCACAACTATTTGCAGGAAGCATATCGGGTAGCAATCCTCTTCATTCAAAGAGCAACAACACAATGGTTACGGCCAACGCAGGCCCGAATGATTCAAATTGTGGCTTAAGTTATCAGCTTAATGCAACAATACCTTCATCAGGAACTGGTACTTGGACCAGTTTGTACAACCCCGGGGTTTCCTTTGCACCCAGTGCCAACAATCCAAATGCTACGGTAACAATTGCCATGTATGATACAAACATGGTTGGAATACCTATAAACACCGATGTGATTTTACGCTGGACCGTTGTCGACAGCACAGGTTCTGCCTTTGATGATGTGACCATTACTTTTTTGGTATTGCCAGTTATCGATGCCGGGTATAACGATTCGGTATGCGGATCAAGTGCCCTGTTAACTGCCTATTTACTTTATGGTACCGGGAGTTGGACCGGGCCTACAGGTGTGCTTTTTGGAAACCCTTCATCCCCCCAAACTTCTGCTGATATTTCATTCGGAGGGATGAGTGAAATTAGCAAGACATATACTTTCGAGGCCACTAATGGGTCCTGTTCTGCTTCCGATAGTTTAATCGTAGCCTATTCGGCAATCCCAAATGCCGCTGCTGGAATGGATGATTATACATGTGGCACCTCCTATACTTTTGATGCAGATATACTTGGTTCTGAGTTTGCCTTGGGAACATGGGAAAGCGATTTTGCAACAGCTGTCTTCAATGACAAACACGATCCAAATGCAACCGTCGCCTTACCCAATACAGGTTCATTCCCCGGTCAGCCGCAAGGGGGCACCTTTGGCGATTCCTCTTATGTCCTTATTCCTTTTAATTGGATAATGGACAACAATCACTGCAACGACACCGATGAAGTGGTCATTACATTTTACCAACACCCTGTTGCTTATGCAGGGCCAGACACAGCGGTATGTGGCAAAATTTATAATATGATTGGAAATTATAGTATTGGGGCATCGACTGGACATTGGACAGTTATTTCTGCTCCTACAGCCATTCCACCTATATGGTCTGATGTTACTGATCCCCAAAGTACTGTTCAAGTTCCTTTACATGGACAATATACATTCAAATGGAAGGAGGACAATCTTCATAACCAAACTTGTACATCTTTCGATCTGGTGATCGTTTACTTTATCGAAATCCCTGAGCCAGATGCCGGACCGGATAGATATGTTTGTGGAAATTCAACCTACCTCGAAGCCCTACCAAGCACTGGAAATGGCCAATGGCTTCCCTGCCAGGCTCAAATCACAAATTTTATGGATCCTCACAGCTTCACCCATTATGGTTTGACCGGTTCAAACGATACTGTGACTTACATCTGGCTGGAATATAATGAATACCAAGGTATCCAATGTGCCTCATCTTCCGAAGTAAACATTGTATTTATGATCGTGCCTGATGCAAATGTGTTCTTTACCCCCGGCCTTAGCACCGACCATATTTGTGGTAAAACGGAAACTTCATTGGATAACATCCTTGTTGCAGCTGCCCCAGGCATTAGTGGCTACAATGTTTCGGCATACTGGGATTGTGATGATGCTACTTTTTACCCAAATGCTTTTGCCACGGATCCAGACAGTGTTCAGGTTGGCAATTATGGCATCCATAAATTTAACTGGGTGGTAGAAAACCATCTTGGCGATTCGATTTGTCCCGACTCATCTATTTCAATTTATGTCGATTTTATTGAACAACCCACTGTCAATGCCGGCCCTTTGTACGACACAACCTGTGACCCCCAATATAGCTTGCAGGCCGAATTTTCAACAAGCACAGGAAATCCAAAAGGAATGTGGATCATTGCTTCGCCTAATTTTAATTTTTGGCAACATACATCTGCCGGTTTAATCCCTGTAGATACAATATTCCCGACCACCATCCATGATATTGTCGCAATGCCAGATAGCATTAACCAGACAACAACCGAAACGTTCGAATTAATTTGGCAGGAATTTAACTTTGGGTCTTGGAATAATGGCAATCCACCCGATTTTTGTACCGACTTGGGAACAACTACTGTGACTTTTGCCCCAACCTTATTGCCTATTGCAGGCTCCGATACAACTATCGAACTTGCCTTTTACGATCTGGATGGAAGTCTCGGCTCGCCCTATATTCAGGCTTATTGGGAATTGGTTTCGGCTCCGTCGGGGGCAACAGCTATAATTTCCGACCCGAACAATCTTACCACTCAAATAGAATTGTCGGATTACGGATATTACACCTTCAACCTGACAGGTACAAATGATTACTGTGAGGTTTCCGATGAAGTGATTATTCATTATGTCGACTCCTTGAACTCTATAGAAGGACAAACGATCACCAACAATTACCAGTTGTACCAAAATGTTCCGAACCCATTTAATCAGACTACCGAAATAAAGTTTTACATACCTGAAACAACTGATATTGAAATTGCAATTTACAGCCTTCTTGGAAAAAAGGTGGAGGTTGTAGCCAATCAAAAGTTTGAGAAAGGACAGCAAAGCATTTCCGTTGATGTGTCTTTACTTGCACCAGGAACCTATCTTTATTCACTTCAAAGCAAACGAAATAAGTTAGTGAGAAAAATGTGTATTGTGAGGTAATACAAAAGTCAATGAGCCAGCAATTGGTATGACCAGGATTTATTTACAAACCAGGCCCGACAATAAAAATGTAAGTGTGTCTAATAAATGGGATGAATTTTTTCCAACCGATAAATACAATTAGAAAGATTCACCCGTTCATACGGACAGCCCTTGCAAAATGTGGGTTGAGAAAATATTCTGGAATTATTAATGAGGTTGACTAGGTACAAATTACACTTCCATGTTTATAGGTATATCCTCTCCTATCTTCTTATAGGATGCTTTATGCTCTGTGGGTTGGTGTCATTCGGGCAACTTCGGGTGAGTTATCTCGATAAAGGAAAAAACGAGCTTCGCAAGAACAACTATGTGGGAGCCATCGAGTACCTGAACTACGCCATTAAACAGAACGATTTTTACACTTCTTATTTCCTGAGAGGTGTCGCAAAATATAGCCTCGGCGATTATCTCGGGGCCGAAAATGATTACACCGAATGTATTAATAGAGCACCCTTTCACGAAGATGCGATCCTCTACAGGGCCGTTTCACGGGACCGGCAGTTCGATTTCGAAAGGGCTTTGCAGGATTACTCAAAGGCCCAGGAACTTGACTCGACCGATTGGCGGATTTACTTAAACAGGTCGACCCTGAACCTGTTCCTACAGAACTTTGAACTGGTGGTCGAGGATTGCAACAAAGCCCTTGAATTGAAATCGAAAGGCGAAGGGGCTTTTGTGATCCGGGGTATGGCCCGAACCCAATTGCAACAATACGACTAAGCCCTGGACGATTTTGAAAAGGCGATTAAAAGAAACCCGTTGAATAATTTCACGCGCATCCAACGTGGGATTTGCTACATGGAAATGAGTTCGTATGATCTGGCGCTTGCTGAATTCGACTGGGTGCTGGATGTCGACTTGCTCAATACAAGGGCCTTGTTCCAACGGGCTTTGTTACGAATGAACAACAAAGAAGCGTTTTCGGCGATCCAGGATTTCGACAAGATTATCGAAATATCCCCCGATAATGTCAGTGCCATTTTTAACCGGGCCATTGCCAAAAGCCAGTTGGAAGATTATGCTGGTGCCATCGAAGATTACGATCTCATCATCCAAACCCACGACGATAATATGCTGGCCTATTACAACCGGGCTGGGGCAAAGAGCAACCGGGGCGATTTGGACGGGGCGATACAAGACTATACCAAGGTGATCGATTTGTGCCCCGACTATGCCGATGCCTACTATGCCCGCTCGATGGTGGAAAAGAAAAAGGACAACAACCGGAATGCCGAAAAAGACTACCTCCTGGCCGATTCGTTGAGCCAGGCTTTTAGCCTGATGGACGATAGCCTGAGCACAAAAAATGCTTTTAAACTCCTAAAGATGGTAACCCTCTCGGGCGACATGTCGGACGATAAAAAAGAGGAAGGCAGGATCCAATATAAACACGTTGATATTTTGGTGAAGCCTTATTATCAGATTGCCCCTTTTCCGCAATCCGACCTAAAAGCCACTTATTACGATGCCACCGGCAAAAACCATTATGGATGGAAGTTGGTTGAGCTGATCCGGGCAAGCGACAGCATACCAACAGACCGGGTACAACAGGAGATCGATTCGCTCGACATCACAACCCGGGATCAAAATTCAGGGATCGCCTACCTTGTGCGGCGGGCCACGCTGTACACCTACCAGGAAAATTTCAACAAGGCTTTTTCCGATTTCGATATGGCCATTGCCCTCGACACAAACAACCTACCTGCCTATTTCGGGCGGGCCAATGCCCGGTTGAAACTGAAAGAGCTGATCACCGATTTTGAACCCCAAACCACCACCCTGGCAGGCGAGTCGATGAACACAGGGGTTGCCGGTTCGTATTCGGGCCACCCCTACGCCGAAATCATTGCCGATTACAATAAAGTGATTGAACTGGACAAGAACTTTCCTTATGCCTACTACAACAGCTCGTATGCACTTTGCCTGGCCGGTGAATACGACGAGGCCATTAAAAACCTAAGCAAAACAATTGAACTAAAACCCGCTTTTGCCGATGCTTACTTTAACCGGGGCATCACCTATCTCTACCTAAAAAACACCGAACAGGCCTGCCCCGATCTAAGCAAAGCCGCCGAACTGGGGGTTGTTGAGGCTTATAATATTATTTTGCGGTATTGTAATAGGTAGGTGGAGCAATTACTACCTGGGCTATGTAATAAGAAAATTGAAGGCTGGTAATATGATGGAAATGGATGGTACGGATTGCAAATCCGCACCAGCGCTGGGGTCATTCTAAGCAATACTTGTGTCAAGTAAGTCAATTCATTATGGATTGCTTCTTGCTTCATTGTCAAATTGAGCCAATGTTAGTTTGCGTTTATTCAATTGAGTTAATGTAATTTGATATATCTTGTTCTTCAGGTCCAAAAAAGCCAATTCCAACTGTTTTATTATTTGCTGAAATAATAAATGAATATCCGACCCTCTGTCTGTTAAATCTATCATGACTTACATGTTTAGATTCAATATATTTTATATTTTTAAGAATTTTCAACTTTGAACCAACATAGTAAGTTGAATCGGGTTTTGGTTCATTGCAAGATTTTTCTCTTTCCTGATCAATAATTAACCAAAACATTATGCTATCAATCTGTATTGAAGGTATAATTTCGGATATTAAGATAAATTTGAAAGGATTTAATGTGTCTAGTAATAATAAATCTTCAGAGTTCTGGCTTGCAAAATTCAACAGTTCATCACGAAATAATTCATCTTCTTTTTGATTAATGAATTTCCTAATGTCACTTTCTTCTACTTTCTTATATACACTTGGAATTTTAATTATTGAGCAAATTGTATCAATCTTTAATTCTTGCAAAGTAGCTTTCTCTTTACAACTAAAAATGGTTAGAATAACCAATATTAGGTAAAATGATTTTTTATATTTCATTCCATTAATTATTTAATGCATACTAAAAAACATTTCCTATCCTACTGCATATATCTGCTCAATTTTGGGTTGATATCCCTGATGCTCTTCAATTTCCTGTAATAACAATTCTGTCGAAAAAAAATTGAATTTGGTTTTTGGTTGCAATAGAATGCGTGCAATCCGGCTTGTTGAATTTAAAATAGCATTAAAGGCAATATTGGTATCAACGACTACTCTCATTTGAGAAGATCAGCTTTTCTTTTCTCCCACCGGCCTTTCTTCGCCTCTTTTACAAGAAGATCAACATCTTCCTGTTGGGCTTTTGAATTCCTGGCAATTTCCATGTATTTGAACCACTCTTTCATATCCTGAAGCTCATCGATATTGATATCGGCCGGCAACCTAAAGATGATCTCCTTATTTGTCTTTTCAATAATCATGACTATTTCCTTTTTGTAAAGATAAGGATTTTTAGGATTAATTTTGATTAAGTGCCTACTCAGCTATACGCTGAGTTTTATTATTATTTCTGCTAGTTCAGATGTATTTGAATCAATTATCATTTTCTTAAATTCTATTTTATCAAAATCAATGTTACTATTTTCAATCTGATGCATTGCATCCTTAATTTGAACAGTTGAAACATTACAGCCAAAAATCACTTCTTTAATAAATTTCTTATCGTAATTTACATATTCATAATCCTGTGTCGTAAGGCATTTATGAATTGCCCTAACTTCTTTTTCGTATTCCCATTTTTTAAGTTTTACTGTAAACCAGAAAAGCAATGTTTCATATACTTTTGCTTCACCATCTATAGGTTCAAGTTTGTCTAAATATTCGACAGAAGCTAATATGAATTTGTTGTCATATATAGGCGGAAAGTCAAATCCAACACATATTCCCTTATGCTTATCTGCATAAAATGACCATAATAACATTTCATTATAAACTTTTGAGAAACATGACATTTTAAACCTTTCTCGTTCCTTTTTAAGAATAGTTGCAATGTTTAGGGGATTATCAAGTTTTCTTATTAATTCTCTTTTCTGCCCTCTGTTTAATGGATGATTCCATGATTTCAGGATTTCATCTACTAGTTTATCTTTATGCTTTATTTTAAATACCAATTCATTACAATCAAATGGGTCATTGAATGTTGCGGGGTTTGCAAATCTTAGCGAGCATTTTAAAATTATTTCTTTAAGTGCCGTATTATAATCCGAAAATTGGTAAAAACGATTAGTCGATATTACATCATTTAATTTTTTATTTTTCGACTCCTCAATATGATATTTATTAATCATCTATCTAATAATGAGTAATTCCTCTTTATATCAATTATCAGATTAGTCTCCTCCAGGTTCCCAATTTTCATGTCCGCTTGTTTGCAAAATTACATTATCCAATTGTTGCTTTCAGTATTTCCAATTCATCTATCAATTTTTCAGTAATTTCTATTGGGCTCACTTCTTTTTCACTAAAGCCGTAAATATCTTTTTGGCAGGCAGAACAATATTTTTTATCAATATCATTCTCCTTTCCACATTCACAAATCCATATTTCCTTTTCTTTAGAAGATAAAGCTTTTTTCTTTGTCGATTTTTCACCTCTTTCATTAAAAGTACTCGAAACCAGATTTATAATATTTTCAATCTGTTGAATGTCTGATTTTTCATAACTCAATTTCTCAGCCTTTAATAACTGAAGACCACTTTTTTGAATATGGAAATCTTGTCCTTTTAAGAACCCAATTATTCTATCAAAATCAATTAGTTGCAACTCATATATTTTCTCAATTATTTTTTTTCTTAGACTTATTTCTTCTTCTAGTAATCTATCATACAAACAGTTTATTGCAATATCCGTGTCAATGATTAAAAAATATTCGCTTAAATGGTTTGAGAATTTATTTAAATCTTCCTTTTGGTATTCTTGACATGATTCAACAAACTCAAGATAACCGTCAAGCAAATACATTGCTAATTCACTTACTCTATTTGATTTAACAAAGTCCCATAATTCGTCATTGATTATTAATGATTCTTTTTCACTTTCAATTAGATATCTCTTTTTTTGTTTGTAGTAGTTAAAAAGTTCATTGCTAATTCTGTCGGCCTTAATCACATCTGGAGATGTCATTGATTTTTTAGTAAAATTTGCTTTAGCTGCTGTCCCGAGGGCTGTAACCATCATCATTGATTTTCCCTGTGCGGAAACTTCATCATTATCAATCTTAAGTCCGAGAATACAATTACCTCCAATGGAATAAGCTTTTTTTCTTAGTTCGTTTATAACTTCATCGTTTATTGATGATAAGGTATTCTGATATGTCCTTGATTTTCCTCCGAAGAAATCTGAAAACCCAGATAAGAAATCTTTGAAAAAGTTCATTCCAATTACAACATGAGCTGTAATCGGTTCTAAATATTCTTCAATATCAACGCCATCAAATCCTGATGTTGTTGTGACTTTTACATTTTGTGCTTTCATTTTGCAGAATGTTTATTTATCTTATTATCAGTTAAAATTCTTACTTCTAAATTGCTTTTATCATCACATAAATGGTAGGGTATTCACAGTACTTCTGCACTTATTCCACATCCCTGAATTAATTTGCCCAGTATTTGCCTGCCTGGAAAAGCTCTTTTTTAAAGTTGCATTTGTCATGGTTTCCGTTTTTCTCCATCAAAAGTAAGAAATGTTTTGATAGGGGCAACATAAGGATGGTTTGAGGGAGGACATAAAATTGAAAAGAGTCTGGAGGATTTCCTGGTTATTCCCACTCAGTAGGGAATGCGATATAATCGCGCACCAGCGTGGGACTTTCCACCCTTGCCCAACCCGATCGTTTTGGTGACATCAACGAAATGAGTGGAAACCGCTTCACCAGTGGTTTTGCAACTTTCTTTGGCCTTGTCGACCGTGTTCATGAAATTACGCCAATCGGCATAACCAAGTAGTCCCTGTAATTCTCGGGCAAGCCATTACTCAATGCCATCCTGCTCGTAGGCATATTCTTCAAAACTCTTGTTGAGTTTGGTAATGGTAGCTTTTCCCATTTTAGTAAACTTTAATTATTGTTTGGTCTAATCCTATGAAGCTCGGAATTCTCTCTTGAAAGTGGCTAAAGTCATAGTTTCCAGTTTATCTCCCCCAAAAGTAAGAAATGTTTTGGTTGGGTCAACATAGGGGCGGTATGCTGGTGGACATAAAATGGCAAAGCGGTTAGAGGATTTCCTGTATGCTCCCCCGCAATTACTTTTTGTCTTTCCCCGAAATTAAACTTTTCTTCACGCTGCTTTCAATTTTCTTAATACTATCTTCTGTTGGTAAATCTTCAGGCATTGTACCTCCAAGCTCTTTAATGGTTTGTCTCACTTTTTGTCCTACTTCATAATGAGTACGGTTTGCTTTGTTTTTTCCTTTGATATTTTCCCTCCTTAACTTATCCTCTGTTTGAGTAGCTCTAAATAAATTTGCTGCTAATTCTGTACTCCCCATGTGGTCGAGTATATTTTGACTTTTCTTTAATCCTTTTTTTGTGTGTATCTCTTTTGCCCCCAGTCCATTATACAATCCCATGTAACCATGGTTTTGAAAAACGGCATACTCCCAGGGTTGAATAACACCGGCACTTTTAGCGGCATCGGCTAACTGTTTATTATGTTCAACCATTTCTTTCCTCAGAAATAGTCGTTTATCTTCTTCATTTTGAAGTTTTCCAAAACTCTCCTCAAGCACCTCTTGTTTTCGAGTTTGAACCGCAAAATAAGTTTGCCCTAATGCAACCACTTCTTTTGAAGGGTCAGCATTCTGAATGATAAGATAGCATGCATATCGAGAAAGATGAATATCTCCAATATCCCGTTTCGCACCAGAACCAATTTCAACCAATTTCTCCACATGGGGAAAATGGTCTTCCTGTTCCAGACCTGAATTCTTACATGCCTGTTTTGCTTTATCAATAACATTTAAGAACTTGTCCCATTTGATATATTCTAAAACTGCAAATAATTCTCTTGCACTCCAAAACTCTTGTCCAATTTCGTTGGTGTGTTTAATTTCCTCAAATATTGTTTTACTATCCATAATTGAATCATTTATTGTTAAACTCTTTCAAAATCTTATGGTTCTGCTTGCTCACATACAAGAAATATTTTCTGTTGACTTGTCCTTATTTCACGAAACAAGATTATTTTACCCAGAAATTGCCCTTCCCCGAAAAACCATTTTGAAAATCGTTGTCATGGTTTCCGTTTTATTTCCACCAAAAGTAAGAAATGTTTTGATCGGGGCAACATAAGGGGGTTTGTGGGAAGAAAGAAAACGACTAAACATAAGTTGGCTTTCGGGGCATCTAAAAACTTTTGTCAGAAGGATTTCATCTATTTCTTTCAAAGCACCATTTGACGTTGCTATCGTTTTCCTGGCATCAGAAAAATGATCCCTGCCCTTTTCGGCGAGGAACGCAATACAATCGTGCACCGACGTAGGGGAACTTCCACTACTTTGGGCTGGACAATTTGTAGGGTCTCTTTTTGGCTATTGCCAAAATAATACTTGGTTATTAGACTAGTAATTTATTTGGGACTTATTTCTTTTTCAGAAATACTTAAAAGATGATATTCAATGATCTGACTGTTTTTTGAAAGGTAAGATAGACTTGTTGGATCAACAGAATTATAATTATTTAATATGCCAAAATCCGCACTAGACTTATTAGAGCTATAGTTAACCAAGTTGTTAAAGTCCGTATTTTTTATTAAATTTTTCATGTTGCTAATATTTGCAAATATAATAAAAATATTAATTTTCATGTTTCCATCCTTCAAACGTCAGCTATTCCTAATCTGAGTAATATTAGAAACCCATTTGGGATAAGCGCATAAATTCCCTATTCAGTGGCTTACGCTACTGTCAAGATTCGTTTATGTTTGGTTTACATGTTGCCTCCTTTTTGGTTTATTTGGTT
>JAIOYV010000136.1 GCA_021740905.1 Bacteroidales bacterium | reverse complement strand
CCTATGGACCCGAAGTAGTATTATGCACAAACCCTGAAGGGGTTTAACTGCATTCAGGTAAATTCATTGGCTGATTCGAGGAATCTCTTTTCTGTCATCTCTCTTTGTGGACAAAATTTTTGTCTTATCGCTCGGAAAGACAAGCTATATCTACGGGGAAAGGGAAATTCTTCTGAAACTTACACCTTTTCACCTTAATTCCCCAGGCACCTTACTCTCCTTAATTACCCAATCACTTCTTAATCGGCATATAGTTCGCCAGTACATCGAAAAACACTTTTTTCTTTATGGGTTTTGTGATGAAATCGTTGCAGCCGGCATCGAGACAATCCTGTTTGTCGGTTTCGCGGGCGTAAGCTGTTTGGGCAATCACAGGAATTTCGCTGTTTTTGCTGCGGATGTACCGGGTAACGTCCATTCCGTTTATTTCGGGCAGGTTGATGTCCATTATCACGAGGTCGAAATTGGGGTTCTCATCGAACTTTTCGATAGCCATTTTTCCATCTTGGGCCCATACTAGCCGCGCTTTTGTAAACTTTAATAATTTTTCGAGGTACAAATAATTCGAGGGCACATCTTCGACAACCAGAATCAGGTTTTTGCTCCAGTCGTATACGCCATCTTGTTCGGTCGGTTTTTCTGCATCCTGAGTGGGAGTTTCAATTTTCTGCTTGAACGGCAATCGCACGAAGAAGACTGTTCCAACGCCAATTTCAGATTCAACCCAAATTTCGCCATCAAGCGCTTCAACCAGTTTTTTAGTGATCGAGAGACCCAAACCGGTGCCGCCAAATAGCCTTGTGTGCGAATCGTCGACTTGCCTGAAACGGTCGAAAATCACTTCCAGTTTGTCATTTGGTATGCCTATCCCTGTGTCGTGAACGTAAAATTTCAGGTGGTTGTTGTGCTTGCTGTCTTTTTCTAAGGAATACCCGCACACGATTTCACCCGATCGTGTAAACTTTTCGGCGTTGTCCATCAGGTTGGTAAATATTTGCTTAAACCGTTCGGGGTCGGTCGCTAATTGGGGAGCCTTAAATTGGTCAGGTGGCTTGAAGATTATATTTAAATCCTTTTCTTTCTTCTGAATAGTACTTTGAGTATTTGCGATTACCGATTTCAAACAAACGTCAATATTGCAAAGCTCAAATTGCATTTTTAGTTCGCGGGCTTCAATGCGTGCAAAATCCATGATGTCGCCGATAATCCGCAAAAGGATAGTTCCATTCGATCGGATCAGGTCGATATATTCCTGTTGTTCGTTTGGAGTGATGTCAGGTTCGCCCAGAAGCTCGGAGAAACCCAGGATTGCATTCATGGGTGTCCGTATCTCATGCGACATGTTAGCAAGAAAGGCAGATTTGAGTCGGTCCGATTCCTCCGCTTTTTCTCTCGACTTTTCGATTTCCGTTTGTATTTTACGCCGTTCGGTAATATCTTCAATTATCCCATCAATAAATTCCGGGTTGTTCGTTTCGTCGAACATGATCTGCGCATTTATCGAAGCCCAAAACGACGATCCGTCCTTCCTCAACAATTCAGTCTGATAGGACTTAACTTTGTTTCCTTTTTCGATCAACTCCAAAAATTTGTGACGGTCACTAATATTTTTATATAAATCGTTACTACTTACTGATTTGAGCAATTCTTCTTTTTCGAAGCCAAAAATTGAAACAAAGGCAGGGTTGCAAGCAATTATTTTACCGTCCATGGAGCTACGATAAATCCCTAATGGAAGGTTGTCGGACAGGGCCTGATATTCGTGCAAGCTTTTTGTCAGAGCCAGTTCGGCTTTTTTTCGTTTGGTTAAATCGCGAACGGTTGTAATCCGTACATTCTGGCCCCTGAACTTGAACATCTTCCCCAAAAATTCCCCATAAAATTTCGAACCGTCTTTTCGTAAACCAATTGCCTCGTATGGCTCGGAGTAACCCGAGAGCATATTCTGTTTAACAAATTCTTTCGATTCGGGTGCAATAACATCTGTGCCAAAAATCCCTATCAACTCTGTGTAGGAGTAGCCAAACATATCGGTGGCCGCTTTGTTGGTTTCGATGCATATCCCTTTTTTAGATATAAAAACGGCCTCGTTGGTGGCATTCGACAAAGCCCGGAATCGTTCTTCGCTTTCTCGAAGATCCTGCTCTGCTAACTTTATCGTGCTGATGTCCTGTATGGTAAAAGTAATCCCCTTGCTTTTGTTGCTGGGATCGAGCCAGGTGGAGCTTACAACTACTTGTAAATGGTTACCATTTTCACAAAGGTATTGTGTTTCTGTAGAGTAGAAATCGAAATTTTGGCCCTGATCGAATTCTATACCCTGATTTTTTTCTAAGTCAGGAACAAGGATCAGTGAAACCGATTTTCCTTGTATTTCATCCTGTTTATACCCTAGCATCATGCACAATCGGTCGTTTACAAACACAAATTCCTGATCTTTAACAATTCCTATCCCTACTGGTGCCGAAACTAAAATACTTTCGAGTTTTTGTTGGCTGTTTTCAAGCTTCCTGGCTGCAGTCCTTTCTTTGGTAATATCTTTCAACACCATCACACCGCCTTTTACTTTTTCGTTTTCAATAATCGGGTCGAAGGAAACTGTAAACCAATGGCAACTGTGGCTTATTGTCCGCAGTGTTCTTTTTTGTGAAACAAGCGATGACAAAATTTTGCTTGCCGCATCATTCACTGATAATTTTGGGAGGAGTTTTTCAAATTTCATCCCAATAATATTTTCGAAAGCCAGTTCGAAATATTTAAGGGTCGATTTATTTGTATTCAGGATTTTTCCTTCTAGGTCGATTATTGACACCGAATCGGAAATGGCATTGAAAGTAAAACGCCATTCCTGTTCCGAAATACGCAGTGAATCGATGGCCTGTTGATGGTCTTTCCTTGTTTTTGCATCGCGAAGCTCCCTTTTTACTGCAGGGCCAAGACGCATGATCTTGTCCTTCATAATATAATCTTGTGCACCTTCGCGCATGGCCTCTACAGCAAGCTCCTCGCCAATACTCCCCGATACAATAATAAAGGGTGTCTCCTGATTTGCTTTTTTTAATATCCGGAGCGCATCAAGACCGGTAAAACCGTTCATCACATAATCGGAGATAATAATGTCCCATTTGGCAATTTTCAAGCACGATTCAAAATCTACCTTGCTATCTACCCTTTCCCAACTTACCTGAAACCCGTTCTTTTTCAACTCAAGGATAAGTAGTTCGGCGTCGTCTGGCGAGTCTTCAACAATAAGTACGTATAATAATTTGTCCATTCTAAGGATTTCCTTTTAGGCGATATATTGCCTCTCCGATACACAAAATTAACAAAAATTAACCGGAAATACGGAATCCTTATAAATAAGTTCCATTCTCTTTTTTTTTTGATGAAGTCCGCAGACCACAGTCTTCAGGCTACAGTTCGAAGTAGGCAGTCAAAAGTATTCAGTCTTGGCAGTTGGCAGTTCTCAGTCGAAAGTTGGCAGTCAGCAATTGTCAACATCTATCATTAAAGACACAAATTTGTGCATCTGTCCAGCCTAAAATTAATTTGATTTCGGTACAATGTAATACTCTCAAGTCCATTTAGAAAAGTCAATTTGAGCCACAGCTTGTCCCGTCATTTTTGTTTTAAGACATATCGTCTTTGGCTCGCTGTTGAACAACCCAGATCATCCGAATGTAGAGATGGGATTTGTCGCGTCTAATAATGAAACCATGTACAGCATAGTTAGTCGCGATAAATCGCGTCTCTACAAGAAAAACGACACACAGGCTCAGGTAGAAATCGGAGTGCAACATCAATTCGCTCCCCGACTTCCGATCCAGCCCCCATCCCTTGAAGACTTCCGATTGTGGACTGTAAACTAATTCCCCATCATTGAGCAACCTTAAAGATACCAAAATACGTCTTGTCAACAATGCGTTTTTAGTACGCATTAATGAGATGATTGAACATAGCTTAGCGATGGGTGTTTTGATAAAAAAAATAGAATCGTTTTAATTTGATTTTCTTTGTAAAAAAGTGTATATTTTGCCCTGTTTATTCATCGCAGGAAATGGAATAAAATTTAGTAATATGATAAGCTTTAAAAAGGAATACTTTCTTCTGGTAATGTTGATGTCCATACTATTTGGACAACATTCTAGCTTTGCCCAGTGTACAGTAGACCTTGGTGCCGACACTATGATTTGTGGCAACTCTATCTTCCTCGATGCGGGGAATGGTTTCGACACATACACCTGGCAAGATGGTAGCTCCAACAGTACTTTGACTGTGACTACCCCAGGATTATATTCTGTAACCGTTGAAACCACCGGGCAAACCGTTGTTGCAAATGGTGCTTTCGAGGCAGGGAATGTAGGTTTTATTAGCGGGTACGTTTATAATGCAACCAGCCTATGGAATGAAGGTACCTATTGGGTAGGCGATAACGCCAATACTGTCCATTCCAATTTTCAAGGTACGGACCATACCCCTCCCCCCGGGGTCAATTTTTTAGTGGTCAATGGATCTGCAATAGCAGGGACAATCGTTTGGGGCCAATCAATTACAGTGACACCCAATACCAATTACAAATTTTCGGCATGGGTATGTTCTGTTGTTGCTGGCAATCCTGCCGAATTGCGCTTTTCAATCAATAATGTATTACAAGGCGGGGGTAATTTTTTTGCCCCTCCAGCTATAAATACCTGGGTTCAATTTTTTGTTATCTGGAATTCGGGCTTGAACACTACTGCAAATATCAGTATTGTAAACCAAAATGTAAGTGGAGGTGGAAATGATTTTGGGTTGGACGATATTTCTTTTCGACCGATCATAGTATGCTCCGATGAAATAATTATAAGTGCCAACAACATTTCTGCATTTGGAACAGGGATAGATGTGGATTGCTTTGGCGATAATTCGGGAGGAGCTACCTCCACAGTTACAGGCGGCTATTCTCCATATAGTTATCTATGGAGCAACAATACCACACAGCCTAACTTATCGAACGTTTTTTCAGGATCCTACACAGTTACCGTAACCGATGTTACAGGTTGTGAAACAACCGCCGGTGTTACTGTTAACGAACCTGCATCGGTGGTATCAGGGTCTCTGGTAATTACTCCTGTGAGTTGTTTTGGTGGGAACGATGGTGCTATAAACTTGACTACATCAGGAGGGAATAACCCATATACCTATCATTGGAACAATGGCTCTAATTTAGAAGATATTGTAAACCTTACCGCAAATACCTACACTGTTACCATTACTGACAACCATGGCTGCAAGACAATTGAGCAAGTAGATGTGACCCAACCCAACGAACTCGTCGTCAACATTTCGGGTACCGACCTGGCTTGCTATGGTGACACCAATGCTTTTGCCAATACCATCGTTACAGGAGGGATACCCGATTATGTTTACAATTGGAGCACAGGAGCTTTCACGACTGGAATCACCAACCTCGCAGCAGGGATCTATTCGGTTACTGTAATGGATTCCAAATATTGCATTGCCACTGCCTCAGTCGAATTTGAGGAACCAAACCCCATTCAAATGTACACCTCGGCCGACCAGACTATCTGCCTAAGCCGGGAAGCCAATATTGTGGGAAACTCATTTGGAGGCACACAGCCTTACACTTACCATTGGTCGCCTGGCGGATATTCTACAGCAAGCATCTGGGTATCTCCCAATGTTTCGACCGAGTACTGTGTATATGTTGATGATGCCAATGGCTGCACAAGTACCACAAAATGTGTAACTGTATTTGTTAACCCGGCGTTGGAATTTAATCTTTCGTTGGATAAAGATACTATCTGTAAAGGTGATACGGTGTATCTATCATCGGAGGTTTCGGGCGGCAATGGCGGGCCCTATTTCCTAGAGCTTTACAACGGGCCAATCCTTTACAACCCGCAAATGATGATCCCTAATGAAACAAAAAAATATGTTGTTTTAGCAAGCGATGGCTGTGGCACACCACAAAGGGCCGACACTGTTTTGGTTACTGTATTTGATGCCCCATTGGTTAGTTTCAGATCGAATATTTTAAAGGGCTGCGAACCGCTAAAGGTAGATTTCGATCTAAATATTATTACACCCGGAGTAAAATATTTCTGGGATTTTAGCGACTCTCCTATCTATAACTTTTCTGTTGAAGCAAGTCCCGTACACCTTTTTCGCGACCCAGGCATCTATGATGTATCCCTATCGATCGAAAATGAGATTGGTTGCAAATCGACACATATAGAGAGGAATATGATTACTGTGTACCCAAAACCACGTGCCATTTTTTCACACGACCCGGAAGCTGCTCTGATTAGCGATCCTCGAATTTATTTTTTGAACGAATCGGAATTGGCGTATATGTCGTTATGGAATTTTGGCGATGGGGACTCGATTATTTCTATGCAACCGGGCGACCACGTGTATTCTGAAACTGGACAATTTCTTGTATCGCTCATTACCGAAAGCATAAACGGCTGCCGCGATACAACCTACCAATGGGTGAGCATCGACGATATCAATACTTTTTATGTCCCAAATGCAATCCAACCATTTAGCGGCTACCAGTGGAACCAAGTGTTTAAACCGGCAATCCTTAACCTAAACCCCGAAAGCTACGAACTGTATATTTACAACCGCTGGGGCGAATTGATCTTTACAAGTGAAAACTACGAAGATGGCTGGGATGGCAGGGTCGATGGCGAAGTGGTGAAACAAAGCTCGTATGTTTGGATGGTACGCTACCGCGATGTTAACGATAATTCTTACCAAAAAACCGGTACAGTCACTGTGGTTTATTAAACAACCCAAGACCTTGGAGGTTTTCGATAACCACCAAGGTCTTTTAAGGGTTTCTACTCACAATAGATCAATGTAAAGTTTCCGTTCACAAAATATTCACTATCGATCTTCGCATCGATACGACCTTGCACAAGCCCATTAGTTGTATCGATCAAGGTGATTTCAATTGCTCCTTCAATGGCTGCATTATTCAATTCTGAAGCCCGATGATACAAGGTAACTGTTTGGATATTATCCGAGGAAAGATCGAAATTTAGCTCATAAAGACCAACCTGGTTTGGCACACTGCAAATTACTTTATTCCCAGCCGGTTGATAATAATTGCAGGGATCGGTGATTTCTACACCATAAAAATCCAAGGACAGCAGGGTGGAGTCCCAATGATCAATATCAGCAGACCCAGTAACAAGTGTCCAGTCGTCGCCTCCAATTTTGCCTTGCATTTCCTGATCCAGGAAGGTATAGGCTGGTTTGTCCTCATCTTTCCCACACGATATAATGAACGCGGGCGCCATAACCAGAAACAATAAATAAATAATATTTCTTTTCATAATGTAATAATTTTCAAGTTTATAATTAATAAAATTTAGTTACCATTTAAAACTCTGAGCTGTCTTTAATCGGGCTTCTTCATCACATAGCTAAAATACACATACTTGCCCGACTCGAATTGGACGTAGGTTTCGGAGCCAACGGTCCCACCAAAGTTCAGGGCTATTTTATGTAGAAATTTTGGAGCCAGCTTTTTTATAAGTTTGCGCTTGCGTTCATCATCCATTGTCAGGGCAGCCACAACTTCTTTGTTAATTATTCGCTCAGTCAATATGGTCATGCCGCTCGCAGCTAAATCGCTTTTCAGATCTTCCACTTCGCTGTCGTAGCGAAAATCGGTGAACAGGAAATATCCGCCGGGGCGCAAAATGCGGTAGACTTCTCCCAGAAAAGACTTCATATCAGGGTAGCGGTGCGAAGACTCTACATTGAATAGCACATCACAACTATTATCCTTCAAGCTTAGGCTTTGGGCATCGCCTTGCTGAAACAGCAAACCATCTAGCGAATAATGACTGTTGCAAAAGTCGGCAGCTTGTCTGTCCAAATCAATGCCAATGGCCGAAGCAGGTGCAAAATTCTTGACGATATAGGCCAATCCCCCTCCCCTGCCGCAACCAATTTCAACTATGTCTTTGTCTTTTATCGCGGTAGCAACGGCCAAATGGTGATACAATTGAATGGAATAGCGGTCGCCCTTGTTTTGCTCGTCCATTGCGATATCCTTGCCTTTTTCGCTGTATCCAAAGTTCATAAACAGGATCTCGGCATTTTTATCAATTCTGTTCACATACCAATACCAAATCCTGAACAGGCTTTCTCGGAGATTAAACTTCATATTTATCTTTTTAGAAATTATTTGTTGAATTATTACGACCCAACTCATATACATGGGCGCGTAGTTTTTGTGCCCATTCCTTATGGGACAGTGACTTATCAAATTTGCTATAAGGAATAGGCTTACCTATTTTCACTTTAATAGTACTACCTCTTTTTTTGAACATCTCGCGGGGCAAAAGCAACAATTCGATGTTCAATTTGATGCCAAACAGTTTCCTAGCAGAATGGACCATATAAAACAAGCGTGAATTCCGGCCATAAATATGGAAGGGGACAATATCCCTTTTGCTCGAAACAGCTTTCGTGATAAAACTCTTTTGCCAGTCGGGGTCTTGTACTTTACCATTATATCGTCGTGAAACCTCCCCCGCCGGAAAATGTGTAATAGGTATTTCCTGATTATAAATTACCTCCAGTGCTTTTACATATTCTTTCGACGATCGCTCGTACACATTTACTGCTGAGATAAATGGCCGCAGGTGGGGCAAAAACATAAAAGCATCGTTGGCGATTGCTTTTAATGCTCCATATTTCTCCGATACGATATGGGTCAATACCAAACCATCGATCACCCCAAAAGGATGATTCGACGCAAAAAAGCATTTCCCATTCTCAGGCAGGTTCTCCTTTCCTTCGATTTCCAGGGTCAGGTTAAACTCAGCGATCATGTTGATGAGAAAATCGGAACCCACCGAATCGGAATATTTTGTAAGCACCCGGTTCAGTTCATCTTGCATTATTATTTTTGAAATCCATCGGATAACAAATCCCGGAAGCTTGCTGAGTATCCCTCCCGAAACATTCTCCGAAATAATTTTAGCAATGTCGATATATTTTATGTCTTCGGAGGATTTTGTCATTGTCTCGGAGCTTGTCAATCAGGACTATGCCTTAGAGTTTTCGGTGCTTGTCCAACTCTTTGAAGAGGTATTAAAATTTTAAAGTGTGAATTTTAGAATGGGATTATAGATGAGAATATTGTGTTGTTCGATATGCCATAAATATAAAGTCCTTGCTGTCATCCTTTCTGTTTTAATTTTCACCAAAAATACCAAATGTTTTGCAACCTGCAAGAAATTCAATGAATGAGCAGCTATTCCTAATCTGAGTAATATTAGAAACCCATTTGGGATAAGCGCATAAATTCCCTATTCAGTGGCTTACGCTACTGTCAAGATTCGTTTATGTTTGGTTTACATGTTGCCTCCTTTTTGGTTTATTTGGTTT
>JAIOYV010000047.1 GCA_021740905.1 Bacteroidales bacterium | reverse complement strand
GAAAACAATCAACGAGGCTTTGAAGGGCAACCAACCAAAAAAATCAATTACACAGTATATATGGCGTGCGGCGGTGGTGGGGTTTACTTCAACACAAAGCACATATTTGGCTTAGGCCAAATACGATGCTTAATTGTTAGCCGTTCGGTGTTTATTTTTTCAGTCATTTTTATCTATTTCCTTTTGCTCTGTTATGAGTTTTACATAACATTTCACAATTCTTTATGTCAGTTGCACCGCCTTTACTCCACGCAGTAACGTGGTCGGCATCCATTTCAGCAAGTTTCCAAATTTTTGTCTTGTTGGAATCGTGACCGATTGCACATAATGAGCAATTAGAAACACCTTTTTTCTCAGCTACTTCTGTCTGCTTTGCATAAACAGATTTTTTTGTTGCATCGTCAAATACTCTAACTTCTAAAAGTTTTGTGTCAGTTGAACCACCTAAAACATATTCAAAGATTCCTTTTCTGCTTTTTACATATGGGTCGGAATACAATCTTTTTACTTCGTCTGAAACTGTCTTTGAGTTATATGGTTTTTTACGATAAGTTTCATAAAGTCTGCCCCATTCAAGCCCCTTCATTTCGCTTTCAACATCAGTGAATACAGTAGAAACCCACTCAATAACACTATTGAAATAATCTTTTAGTTCTGTAATATTGTTGTCAAATCTATGTCGGCTCATATATTCGCTGACATTTTCTTTACTAACCCATTGTAAAGCTCTTTCTAAAAAGTCTTGTCGATTTGCACTACCTGAAATATATGCACTCCATTTTTGAATATTGGAATTTTTACTGTTACTAAATTCTTCTTTACCTAATGTAACGAAAGGACCTGAATAAACCGCATTTAACAATTCTTGGCTATTTAAAGGAACTCCTGCAATGTTTATAGTTCTAAACCATTCTTTAATTTCACTTTCTGTTCCTTCACATTCATAGATGAGAAGTTTAGTATTTAATATTTTATTCTTTTTGTCTAATGCAAAACCACCGAATAATTGCTCATTTCCGTTTTCGTCTTTGATTGCAAATTTATTTGTCACAAAACGACCTAAACTGGTAATTCGTTGTTGTCCATCTAAGACTTCAAAATTATCAGGATTGACTTTATTGAAATAGATTAAGCCAATTGGATAACCTTTTAAAATTGATTCAATAACAGCCACCTCTCTCTTGCCTCCTTCAGAAGCATAAATGTAATTTCTTTGATACTCTGGTTGAATTGTAAGTTTACCTGAAAGCCCAAATAATCCTTTGCCCTCAAGTTCGCTATAAACAAACCCATCGCATATTTCCTTTACAGTAATTTCTGTTCTTAATGTTGTTTCCATTTAATTAACTCTCTTTTTTATCAGTACTCGTGCAAAAATCTTTTTGCCATCAACGTATGGATAGCCGTGATTCAGGTCATCAACTTTTGTTGTAACCATTTGACCAATTATTTCAAATTGTTCTGGATTATATTTGTCAAGAAATGTAATAGGAACCCCCATTACGCCATCATAGTCACTTGGTATTGCGTCCGTAAATGGAACTTCAATAGCATCATAATTATCATATTTTTTATACCCAAGACCTTTTACATTATTATGAGAGCTAAACTTGATATTATCATTCATAGTCATCAAGGGTAAAGGCTGGTGTCTTTTACCGTGGTCTAAATTTGTAAGCCAAAGACAATTATTTGTGGCTACTATTCTGTTTCCATCTTCATCTATACGTGCCTCTGTTCCATACAACTCATAAGATTCAGGTACAATAAAGCCTGATATCCACCTGCCCATTCCCGTTCCCAACCATATCTTATTTTCTTTAATTAGTGCAAAAACCTCTCTGTAAGAAATAGAATTTATATTACCAATTATTAAAAATTTCTTTTCATAATCATCAAGTTGCTTTATATATTCACGAAAAAGACTAAAAGGCGGATTTGTAATTACATAGTCGGCTTGTTTCAATAATTCAATTGATTCAGCACTACGAAAATCACCATCACCGTCTAATGGTGCCCATTCATTCTCTTTATTTTGTTTTAGTTGTAACGCAACATCCTTTAAGCTAAATTCACCGTCACCGTCTATGTCGCCAACTGAATTTATTATAAATTTGTTTGCAGTTACTTTTGGTCGCCCTTTTGTTTGTTTTAGAGTTTCGTTATCTCCAAACAATTGTAATTGTGTGTTTGCAACTGGAGAAGGTTTGTAGCTTGTTGTTATAAGCTGTTTTAGTCCTATCCTTTCAAAATTTAATATAAAATAACGGAAGAAATTACTCTCAAATGGGTCGTCACAATTGCAATAAACTACTTTATCTCGGAATGTATCAGGATTGTATTCTAAATATGCTTCAACTTCTTTTTGAATGTCTACATATTGTGTGTAAAATTCATCACTTTTCGATTTCTTAGCTTTATGCAAAAATTTGCTTGCTCCTTGTCTTGCCATTATATTTTTATCCTTTTTTTAAGTCGTAAATTTACATTTTTTATGTCAGCTTTCAATGTTGCACGGTCTTTCTTACACTGACGGCTAACTTGTTTATAAACCCACCTTTTGTGGGCTTTATTTCTCTATTTCGGTAGATAATCCCACCTAAGGTGGGTTTTATCATTTCTCTTTTGATTTAGCAAAGTTATTTGTCTGGTCTATTTCCATAACGAAATTTTTGATAAAGATAAAGATTTTTACATTCGGCGAAGCCCAAATCCCAAAATCCGTAGATAAAAAACCCCCATTCGTTGAAAGTTTTTTGCGGCAGTCGAAAAATCCACTTCTTTTGGTGAAGATTTGAAATTGATAATAAACCAGAAGATAAAGAATATGAAAACAAATTTTGATATGACCCGAAAAAGGATGTCCCGGAACGCCGGAGCATTTCTTATCCTTTTGACTTTTCTTTTACAGATGAATTCTGCTTTTGCCCAGGCTACCTATCCTGTTGTCGATACCGGCCAGGAAATATTTTATGATTCCGTAACGACTATCGCCCCTCCTGCAATGGGAGCCACATTCTATGGACAGGATGCCACCTATGCCGGTCACCAACCATCATACACCAACAATGGCGATGGCACGGTTACCGACAACGTAACCGGTTTGATGTGGGTTCAAACCCCCGACCTGGACAACGATGGCGATATCGACTACGATGATAAAATGTCGTACGACGAAGCCATGTTGGCTGCCGATACCTTTAGCCTGGCCGGTTGTACCGATTGGCGCTTGCCTTCGATCAAAGAAATGTACTCGCTGATCCTGTTTAGTGGTGAAGATCCAAGCGGATATTCCGGTACTTCAACAGCCGGCTTGACACCCTTTATCGACACCAACTATTTTGGTTTTGGCTATGGCGACCAAAATGCCGGCGAACGGATCATCGATGCCCAGTTGGCTTCATCCACCTTGTACGTAAGCACAACGATGGGAGGTAACGAAACCATGTTTGGGGTAAACTTCGCCGATGGTAGGATAAAGGGCTACCCAACAGGCCCCATGCCCGGACAAACGGTCGATAAGCAATTTTATGTGATGTTCGTGCGCGGCAACACCAGCTATGGCATTAACTCTTTCGAGGACAACAACGACAGTACCATAACCGACAGTGCCACCGATTTGATGTGGACAAAATACGACAATGGGCAGGGCCTATATTGGGATGATGCCCTTGCTTATGCTGAAAATGCAACCGTTGCAGGCCATAGTGACTGGCGATTGCCCAACGTGAAAGAATTACAGAGCATAGTGGATTACACCCGTTCGCCTGCAACTACCAGCTCGGCAGCCATCGACCCTGTTTTTCATTGTTCAACAATCATCGATCAAGGGGGGAATACTGACTATCCTTTTTACTGGAGCGGCACCACCCATGCCAACATGTCGCCGAATAATTCAGGAGCGTGGGCATCGTATGTGTGTTTTGGCGAGGCTGAGGGCTGGATGGAAATGCCTCCCATGTCGGGCAACTATACCCTGATGGACGTGCATGGGGCAGGTGCCCAGCGCAGCGACCCGAAAACCGGCTCCCCTTCTGACTATCCTTATGGACATGGCCCACAAGGCGATGTGGTTTACGTATTCAATTATGTTCGCCTGGTGCGCGATGCCTCGGTTGTATCGAGCACTGAACTAAATTCAACAGAAGGCGAACTGAAAATATACCCCAACCCGGCCACCGATAATATTGCAGTTGATTTTAATGACTTGGGTTCAGGAAAAGCTTCGCTCGAAATTTACAATATGCTGGGTGCTGTTATTTATTCAGAAAACGTATCGGCAAAAGCGAATACAGTCATCAACATCAGCAAGCTACGTCCAGGTGTATATTTCTTGAAATTTCAAAATGAAAGATCGGCATACACAAAAAAGATTATCAAAGATTAGAAACAATAGGAAATTGGCTATGGTTTTCGGCTAAACTGCATATTCAAATTTAGGTTGTGCAGTTTAGTCGTTTTTCAAAATATTAGATATTAATTTTGCATCAATGAAAATGATTTTTACAAAATGACGGTCGCTCGCAACAAGAGGAATTGGTTCCGTTTTTTCGAGCCATTCATCATCACCCTGTTTTGGTTGCTGCTGTTTGCCTCGCCATTTATTTTGGGTGAATTTGAATATGGTGTAGACTGGAACCATATTTTCAACTTATGGAAATCTTTTATTCCATATTTGGCACTCTTCCTGATAAACCGGTTTTTACTTTTGCCTTACTTGTTTTTTAAGAATAGGCGTATGCTTTTCCTTTTGGCAAATCTTATACTTATTGCCAACATGGCCATAGCCGTGCAGTACTTTCAACCTGGTCGCCAACAGGGGAGGAATGATCGTATGATGCAACAGGGTCACTTCCCAAGAGGTCAGGATGAATTTCGCGCACCACCCCTCCATTTGCAACGAGGTCCACAAAAGCCCCCACCCAAACAACTGCCACCCATAATTAGCTTTATCGTAATTTCTGTGTTGATTATTGGTTTTGATACCGGCTTAAAACTTTCGGTGAAATGGGTACAGTCGGAGCAGAACAGGGAAAAGGCCGAGAAGCAAAGTGTGGAATCGCAATTGGCTTTCCTGCGAAACCAGGTAAGCCCACACTTTTTCATGAATACCCTCAACAACATCCATGCGTTGATCGATATCGATACCGAAGAGGCCAAAGAGTCGATCATCCGGCTGTCGAAGCTGATGCGGTTTATGTTGTACGATTCGGAGGTTGAAAAAATTCCTATCCAAAAAGAGTTCGAGTTTATCCAGAATTATGTAGACCTGATGAAATTGCGTTTTTCGGAAAAGGTAAAGATCACAGTAAAATTTCCCGAAACTATCCCGCAATATTCGATTCCTCCACTGTTGTTTACATCGTATTTGGAGAATGCTTTTAAATATGGGGTGAGCTATCAAAATGATTCGTTTATCAATATTGTTTTCAAATTGGAAAAAGATAGGCTACATTTTAAAATACAGAATAGTTTGCATGCAACAGAAAGTAAAGAAGAAGTGGGTGGAATCGGCATTGCCAACTCCAAACAGCGATTAGATTTGCTCTTTGGCGACAGGTATTCGTTGAGCATTGATAAAAATTCTGACAGATTTATTGTTAACCTAAACATTCCCTTATGATAAAGTGTATTGCCATCGACGATGAACCTCTTGCCCTAAAACAGATTGTGGGCTATGTAGAAAAAACTCCTTATCTTGAACTTGTAGACAGTTTCGAAAGTGCAATGCAGGCCATTTCGTTTCTTTCCGAAAATGAGGTTGACCTAATGTTTGTCGACATCAACATGCCCGACCTGAACGGGATGGATTTTGTGAAATCGCTCAACAACCCACCCAAAGTAATTTTTACTACAGCATACAGCGAGTACGCCATCGAAGGCTTTAAGGTGGATGCCATCGACTATCTTCTGAAACCCATTGGGTACAGCGATTTTTTAAAAGCAAGTGCGAAGGCAAAAGAAAGAATAAGAGCCGCTAATTCAGAGTCAACGAAAATTGAAAGCAACGAAGAATTCCTCTTTATAAAATCGGAACACAAGATATTACGGATCAATCTCTCGGAAATAAAGTACATCGAGAGCATGCGCGAATATGTCCGTATCCATTCCGAAAACCAGAAACCGGTGATGGCGCTGATGAGCATGAAGAAGGTGGAAGAATTTCTACCGAATAACAACTTCATGCGTGTACACCGATCTTTTATCGTAAACCTAAAAAAAGTTGCCCATGTCGAGCGGCACAGGATTATCTTCGACAATAAAGTTTACATCCCAATAAGCGAACAATACAAGGAAAAATTTCAGGAATTTTTGGATAAGAACTTTTTGTTGTGATGCAACTTCCGGTCACTACCTAACCTGGATTAAAAAAATAATTATTCACAGTTAGAATCAGGGGTAAAAAGAGAGCAAAACATTATCAGCCTATTAGTTTTAGAACCCATCCTTTGAGCAAATTTTCCAGAAGTAAATCGTAAATATCTTTTAATTATATGAGAACCTTTAAAATAAATTCTTCCATAATATTCAATCTTGAATAGATGTGTGAGGAATATCGGAGGGTATCGAAAAAATATGTCGCTCCTAGCGGAGCTTCCGGGCATTCGATCGTCGATATTCTATAAATATTTCACTCTTACGGAGTTGAGACTGTAAATACATCCACCACAACAAGTTCCGATAGGAACGAAATATTTGTAGTAATAGATTGCGAAACAAACTAAAAGCTCCGCTAGGAGCGACATATTTAAATGAATATTTGCGATTAGTTTAAAACATGAATTTGTGATTGTTTTTATGAAAAATGCAAATATGATGAGTTCTGAGGTTTGTTCTAAGTCCGTTTGGCTTTGAATTTAATTCGTAAAGTAAAACTAAGCTAAAAATTTACCTTCCTGATTTCAGGACAAAGCCCGTACACTTCCTCGAAAATATCATGGACAAGTTTGGTTTTTAGGCCACCGTTTTTGGCTACTTCAAAGATATGGTTCCGGCTTGGATTTCCCTCTCCGGCAACAGTGGTTGAATGGTTGCCATTAAACCCACTGCTTGGCACCAAATCGTAAGCCGGCGACAATTGCCACTGTCCACCTTTGAATAAAAATGAAAAGTTCTTGGCATGATCGTCTTTGTTGCCGGTCAACACATTGAAAACCATTTGTCGGAAAAGCTTATAAGCCTCCTCCATATTTTTTGTAAGGGCCAAAGTGGCCTTGATCAGATCGACATAATCGAGTGAAGGAAGGCGGTGGTTGGCATATAGCAAGCCCGAGGCCGAGTGCATAAGGACCCGTTTTTCACCCACCCTGTCGAATCGTCGGGCACCAAAATATTTTTCTTCAAACAATTTCGTCTCAGGCATTTCGATGCCACATTTTTTGGCAACCAATGAATATTGATATTCTATTTGCCCAATATCCGTGGAATCGTACGACGAAGGAAATTTCACGATCCAGTGCCCGTCATCGTTATGCAGCAATACTTTTGGCCCGGCACCGCCCGACGAACCGCCCTTCTCGACTAGGGCATCAATTGTTTCGGTATAATCGATTTCTGAAATTATCCGTTTTACCTCACGGGCTATTTCCTCAATGTCGTCAAGACTATGGGTCGAAACGATGCGGTTTTCAGGCTCGTACCGTAATGCCCCCATGCCCGATGAGCCTATAATACTCAAGCGGTCGAGAACACTTAAATGCTGCAACTGTATTCCTTTGCTCCTTAAATACCGGTCGAGCAAAAGGTTTCCCCAGCCATCGGGCAAACTATCGTTAAAAATTCCAAACAGGCCATCAAAAGGCTCCCGGCGGGCAGTAAAAATGCCTGCTCGTAAGGGCAAATAAAATGGTGAGATTGAAAAGCCATTCAGTAAAAATTCGGGAGCATACTCGAAAATACACAAGCGTTCAGGCGATAGGCCCATCCTTCCGACAGCCTGGCTATCCATGAAAATATTGATGCTATCCACACTTTTAACCATTTCGCCCCCTTTTTCTTGTATTCTTTTTTGTAGACTGGATTACCTGATCGAGGTTATCGTACAATTTTACCTGGAAGAGATCGTGAAAGCCATCGAGGGCATCCAGGGCCAGGGCAAGTTGCAAGAGATGTTTCAACGAAATCTCATAGCTGGTTTCGAATCGTTTTAGGCTTCCGAGACTTACCCCCGACCTTTTGGCCAATGCTTCTTGTGTGAGGTTTTTTGCCAATCGCAACTCCCTTGCACGAAGGCTTATTTTCCGGGCAATTTCAGGTGGATTGAAATCATCCAATACATATTCATTATTAGCTATTATATTATCCATTGCAAGCAAAATATCTATTTAACGAGTACTATTTTATCTACAATGATAATCAAATTTCATTGGATTTACAAAAGAAATGTAGATTTTAAGTGCACCTGGACATTTCCTAATGTCCTCAAAATATTTCTTTCTGTTTTATGCAATTTTTCCACTATTTTCATCTTTTATTAGAACCTGATAAAAGACAGAAATTATGATACCAGCGAACCGGATTTTAAAAATACTCATCAGCCTACTGATATTGCTGCAATTAGTGGCCTTTCAATCGTCCACATCGCCTGAAAAATGGATCCCATTCCCCGAGAATGAAAAGTTCAAAGCCGAATGGAAAAAGGTGGATGAGCTTGAAAAAAAGGGCCTGCCAAAATCAGCCCTGGAAATTGTGGATCAAATTTATGCTTCTGCAAAAAAAAGCCACAACGCCGAGCAGGTAGCCAAAGCGTTGATATATCGCTCAAAGTTTATTTCCCAAACAGAAGAGGATGCCTTTCCGAAAATCATCGGGCAGGTTTTGGATGAAATTGCGGTAAGCAAATTTCCATTGAAACAAATCCTTCATTCGTACGCAGCCTCCTATTATTGGGGCTATTATTCAAAAGATCAGTGGCGTATCAGCCAGCGTACGGTAATTCCGGGGTTTCAATCGGAGGACATCACCGATTGGGACAAAATGGATTTTCTGAATAAGATGAACGAGCATCTGGAAGCCAGCCTCCAAAATGCCGACAGCTTGCAAAGGGTACAGATTTCCAATTTCGAGGATATTATTAATGAAGGAACTCAGCCCAAAGAACTTCGTCCCAGTCTGTACGATTTTCTCGCCCACCGTGCCATCCAGTATTATGAATCATCAAACGGAGTGAACACACTACTGAGCGATGACCAGTTTCTTGCCGATGAAAAGTTTTTCGCTCCGGCAAAAGAATTTGCCAAGCTGAAAATCATACCCCTGGATAGTTCTTCCAATCATTTTAAAATCCTGGGGCAGTATCAGGCGATTCTAAGAAACCGGCTAAAGCAGGAAAACATCCCCGCCCTGGTTGATGCCGATTTAGCCCGCCTCGATTATGTAAATGACAATTCCACTGCCGATGCCAAAGACAGCCTCTATCTCGATGCCTTGAAATCGCTTCATATAAAATATGCTGAAGATGCCTCGGTTGCCGAAGTGATGTATCGGGAAGGCAAATATTACGAATCCAAAGCTCAATGGTACGACTGGAACGATCCGGCGAAACTGAAATTTAAAGACTATGCCAAAACTGCCGAAAGGCTTTTTGTGCAGGTTGTCGAACGATTTGGCGAAAGCCATGCCGCCGGGATGAGCCGGTACGAATTGGAAGTCATGAGAAAAAAAGAATTGACCATGCGGTTGGAATCGGGTGTAATTCCTGGCCGTACATTTCCATGCCAGGCAGAATACAAAAATCTGTCAGAAGTTTTTTTGCAGGTTTACAAAGTGGACACCATCGACTATTTCAAACAAATTGTAAAAGACAATGGACGGGACCTGGTGAAAAAACTAATTGGCAAATCGGAGTTGGTCAGGGAGCAAAAGTTGGAACTTCCCGGATCAGTGGATTTGAATAAACATTCGGCTGAATTTCTGGTCGAAGGCCTGCCCATTGGCAAATACATTTTTATGCTAGCCGACAACGACAAATTCAATTTAGGCCACGGCCTGTATGCCTGGGATTTCCTGAATGTGTCGAACATTGCCTATATGAACCGGGGGGATAGGTCGAAAGGGGCAACCGATATTTTGGTGGTAGATCGCGATAATGGTGCCCCGGTTCCGGGAATCTCCATCGACAAACTGGATATTATTTACTCGCGCGGGATTCAATCCAATGAAATAAGAAAAACTGCCACTTTAAAAACCAATAAGGAAGGCTTTGTGACCCTGCCCGGTGGAGATGGTTATAACAGATCAAACTCCATCCTTTTCTTCAAGCATGGAAAAGACTTTTTGATTTCCGATGAAAACTTTTACAACCCCGGAAAATCCAGCGAGAGCAACCCAAAAGTGTGCAGTTTCTTTCTCGACAGGATGATTTACCGACCAGGGCAGATCGTTTATTTCAAAGGGATAGTCCATTCCGGGAAAGGCAACGAATCGAAGGTGATCGAAAACCAGAAAGTGCAAATCCAACTAATCGATGCCAATTGGCAAACCTTGAAAGAGCAGGACTATGTGAGCAATGAATTCGGCTCGTTCAGTGGGTCGTTCACCCTGCCCAAAAGCGCGCTCACCGGGAATTTTAGGATACAGACCAAACTGGGCAGCATCGACTTTCGGGTAGAAGAATACAAACGGCCAAAGATGCAGGTCACTTTTTCACCCATCGAAGGCCAGTACCGTTTCAACGATGAAGTGACCGTAAAAGGAACAGTAAAATCCTATACCGGTCAACCGGTAAGTTTTGCCGATATCCAATATACCGTTACCCGTTCCAACTTTGGAGATTATAGATTTTACATGCCCTGGAAACCATCGCTTCAGATAGATTTTGGAAAAGTGGAAACCAACGAAAAAGGGGAGTTTACCCTCAGTTTTAAAGCGATATGTCCAAAGGTTACAGAGAGAAATACAAGCTTCAATTTTGATGTCTCGGTCGATGCTACCGATCAGAACGGTGAAACCCAAAGTGCTTCGACAAATGTTTCGATTCAGGATAAAGCCATTTTTATTGAAAGTGATTTTCCAAGGAAAGTGGACCTTTCTACATCTTCGGAAGAAGAATTTATGCTGGCTGTAAAAACTGTCAACCAACAGAAAATTGACAATGTGGTAGATTTAGAAGTATTTCAGCTCGAAGCCCCCGCTTTACTTTTTTCAAACAAATTGAACCTGGCTGAAAAGAATTTGCAACCGAAGGAAGAATGGCAGAAACTTTACCCTGGACATGAATATCGGGATGAATTACATCCTGATAATTATCCCGTGAAAAAGCAGGTTGCTAAGTTTAGTATCGATACAAAAGATCAGAAATCTCTGAAATTCGATCAGCTTGGAAAACGTGCACCGGGCGTTTATAAAATCTGTTTTAGCACCAAAGACAAATTTGGCCGCACAGTAGAAAAAACAATCTACTCCGAATTTTTCGACAGCCATTCCGAAAAACTTCATGCACCCAAAACCGATTGGTTTGTGGCCCTGAAAAAGAAAGCGGAACCCGGCGAAAAAGCACAGTTCCTCATTGGTACCGGCCTCGAAAAAGTGCAGGTATTGTACGAAATTATCCTTCAGGGCAACATTGTAAAACAGGAATGGATGACCCTGAAAGAAGGGCAAAAACTGATTGAAGTCCCAGTGGAAGAAAAGCACCGGGGCGGCTTTCAGGTTTCTTTTACCTTTGCCCAAAACAACCATGTCTTTCTTTATACCGAACAGGTTGATGTGCCATTTTCGAACAAAGAATTGGACATCAGTTTCGAAACATTCCGCGACCAACTTTACCCCGGACAAAAAGAAGAATGGCGGGTAAAAATACGTGGGCCGAAAGGTGATAAAGTAGCTGCCGAATTATTGTGTGGTATGTACGATGCCTCGCTCGACAAATTTGCACCCAATCCCTGCAGCAGTTTTTTCGAGGCTCCTTATTATTTTTTCGATCCCTTCATGACCTCTACTTTTAGCTCTGGACGTTCGCAATTGATCTACGAGGACTATCAATATCCCCGGCGACCCAATGATTTGTACTACGACCAGTTGCTGTGGTTTGGATTTGGGGGATATTATATGGATGAGGTAGCCGTAAGAAGCAGTAGGCAAAGCCTGGGTATGTTTAATGGGCGAGGTGAAAAAGGGATTGTGGATGCGGATAACATGATTGAGATTAAGGGTGAGTCATTTCAATTAAATAATGTAGAAACAAATGATGGAGCATACAAATTCAAGAATATACCTGAAGAAGGAGATTATTCAGTTTCAGATGTTTCTGATGGATACTTGCTCAATAAGTTTATAAGTTCTGATATAGATTTAACCAATGTCTACACCCGCTCTAATTTCAACGAAACGGCCTTTTTCTACCCCCAGCTGCAAACCAACGAGATGGGTGATGTGGTGATTGCTTTCACCGTGCCGGAATCGTTGACCCGTTGGAATATCAATGGTTTGGCCCACACCAAAGATGTCAGTACGGGGCTGTTCCACAAAGAGCTGGTCACCAAAAAAGAACTGATGGCCGAAGCCAACCCTCCCCGCTTTTTCCGCGAAGGAGACAGGATTGTCTTTCCTGTGAAAATCTCGAACATGAGCGACACCTTGCTGCAGGGACAGGTTAAACTTGAATTTGTGAATGCCCTGAACAATGAAACGATTAAGCTGTCGAAGGAGGCAGAGCAACTATCTTTTTCAATAGCGAAAAACGGCAATCAAACCATCACCTGGGAATTAACAATCCCCGAAAATGTGTATGCCATCAGCTACACCGTGAAAGCAAGCACGGGCACTTTTTTGGATGGCGAAACCAAAATTCTCCCTGTGTTGAGCAACCGGATGCTGGTAACTGAAAGTTTGCCCATGTCGGTGCGGAAAGCCGGGAAAACTTCATTTGAGTTTAAAAAACTGAAAGAGAACAAATCGACCACTCTGAAAAATCACAAGCTTACCCTGGAGTTTACCCAAAACCCGGCATGGTACGCTGTGCAGGCCCTGCCTTATTTGATGGAATTTCCCCACGAATGTGCCGAGCAATTGTTCAGCCGGTATTATGCCAATACACTGGCGGGACATATTGTCAATTCTATGCCAGAAATAAAGAGGGTGTTCGAGCAATGGAAAATTTCCGACAACAAAGAGACTTTTCTCTCGAACCTCGAAAAGAACCAAGACCTGAAAAATATCATCCTGAACGAAACCCCCTGGGTGCGCGATGCCCTGAACGAAAATCAGCAAAAAGAAAATATCGCCTTGCTTTTCGACCTCAACAAAATGAAGGACGAACTGAACATGGCCTGGCAAAAGCTCCAAAAAATGCAGATGGAAACGGGGGCATGGCCCTGGTTTCCCGGCCTGCGCGAAAACCGCTACATCACCCAGCACATTGTGGCCGGATTGGGGCATCTGAAACACCTGGGCATTATCGACATCAGCACAAACCAGCCGCAATTTAATGCAATACGGCAGGCACTGTTTTATCTCGACAAGGAAATGTACAGCGATTACACAAGGTACAATTCAAACAAGGAACTCAACAGCCTCCTTGTCCATTACCTTTATATGCGCAGCTTTTTCCCCGACATGCGCCTGAGCAAAATCCATCAGGAAGCCGTTGACCACTATTTCGCGGAAGCTCAAAAAAACTGGCTGAAATTCAACAAATACGAGCAGGCCATGATTGCCCTGGCTCTGCAACGAAACGGCGATTCGGAATCCCCAATGGCCATCATCAAATCGCTGAAAGAGTTTTCGATTTCTTCGGATGAATTTGGCATGTACTGGAAAAATGGGAATGGTTATTACTGGAACAACGCACCTATCGAGCAACAGGCTTTGATGATTGAACTTTTCGAGGAAGTGGCCAAAGACCCGGCCAGTGTGAACGAATTAAAAATATGGTTGTTGAAACAAAAGCAAACCCAGGCATGGAAGACCACCAAAGCAACTGCCGATGCAGTATATGCCCTCCTTCTTTCGGGCGACAACTGGTTGGACAGCAAAGAGGATGTAAAAATCCAGATTGGCAACCAGCTCATCCAGCCCTCAAAAGATAAAGACATTGCACTCGAAGCAGGCACAGGCTATTTTAAAAAGTCGTGGGAAGCCGGTGAAATCAACCCATCAATGGGAAACATCAGCATAACAAAAACGACAGACCGCCTTTCGTGGGGTGCTGTGTACTGGCAATATTTCGAGGATTTGAATAAAATCACAGCCGCTTCTGCCGGGCTGTCAATGGTTAAAGAATTGTACATTGAAACGAAATCGAAAGAGAAAACCGAACTGATTAAAGTGACCGATAAAAATCAGCTTAAGGTGGGTGATAAGCTCATCGTGCGCATCCATCTAAAATCGGACCGCAATCTGGAATTTGTCCACATGAAAGATATGCGGGCTTCCGGCCTCGAACCGGTGAATTTCCTTTCAGGACACCACTATCAGGGCGGGATGTATTACTACGAAAGCATCCGCGATGCCTCGGTGAATTTCTTTTTCGATTACCTGCCAAAAGGCGATTATGTGTTTGAATATCCACTTTGGGTGGCGCATAGTGGTGATTTCTCGAATGGAATTACCACTATTCAGTGCATGTATGCACCGGAGTTTGGGGCACATTCTCAAGGCGTGGAGTTGAAGATTGGGGAATAATTGCATCAACTAAGTGGTTTTTCTCCACTGTTTTTTAATGCCTCTGAGATCAGTTTTTCACTAAGCCTGAAATTGGTTCTGTTAATATCTGCGAGAATTTCAGTGAATGAACCGATTAATCCTTTTTCTTTTGCAGCAATAAAAACACCCAATGTCCCGGTAAAACTAATCCTAAGCTGTTTCGCTTCCAGTCTGCCTTTGTATTCATCAATGATTAATAACGGATTTTCTTTTTAAAGTGCTAATGCGATAGCACTTGCCTCACCTGAATCTAAAAAACCTTCTAAAATATTTTGGTAATTCCTGTTCTGAGGATTCTCAAATTCGATAAAATCGGGCAGTGTTTCTCCAAATTCATCAGCAATTATTTGGGTAATGGTAATTTTACCAAACAGAGATTTCAATAAATCAAGCATGCCCACCCTCTCCAATAATATCAAACAACTTGTATCAGAGACTATAGTCTTGTGCATTTTTGATGTCATTAATTATTTCGTTTGGCTGATAATTAAAAATGGGGACATCATAATCCGCTAAGATTTCCATAAAGGCTCTTTTCGATAAGCCAACCATTTCGGCTGCCTGTCCCAGTGTAAGCTTTCCTTTTTCGTAAAGCCTTGAGGCGAGTAGCATTTTTGCTTCTCGATCATTCAAGTCTAAAGTGTCAGGAATTGTTAATTGTATTGTTCTCATTATATTTTGTTTTGTTCAAAGATAAGCGAAATATAATTTCCGAGAAGATTAACCTCTTTTGCTTCAGTGTACGTGTCCTCTATTGTCAGTTGATTATTTTTGTTTTGCGATAACCGATTCAATTTGTGTCTTAAAAAGCTGTAGGTCTTTGCTAATAATATTCCAAATAATCTGAATGTCAACACCAAAATATCCATGAATTAACCGATTCCTCAGTCCGATTATCTGATGCCATTGAACAGAACCGTTTTCTGAATATAATTGAGGTGAGAGTCGATTGGCAGCTTCCCCAATAATTTCAAAATTTCTTATTACAGCATCAATCGTTTTATCATCACGCTTAAAACTATCAAAATCAAAGTCTTTTGTGTAGCTGAATAGTTTATTGATGGATTCAAGAATATCCTCTAAAAGCAATATGTCCTCGCGTTTAGACATATATAAGTTCGTTTTTTATTTGATCGTAATACTTTGGCTTTATCCCATTTTCAGAAACCAAATCTACTTTGCGATGTAAAAGTTTTTCAAGATCATCAGCAAGATTAATGAACTCTAAGCCAACAGGTTTTTCAAAAGCTACAAGAATATCAATGTCACTTAAATCAGTGCTTTCTCCACGACTTACCGAACCAAAAATGGCCAGATACTTTACATGATATTGCTTGTACAACCATTCCTTTTCCTGATTGAGCTTATCTTTGATAACCTTTAGTCCTTCCATGTCACATCGGCTTTTTACAAAGGTATTGATTTTTATTGAATGGAATCTTAACAATCAAAACATAAAACGATACTCCAAAGTTCCAATAAAACTTCGGGTCAGTCCATCGGGACGGACATTTCGTGTGATCAAAGGCATTCCCACATTGAACTGGATGGCACTTTTTGAAGACAATTGATAATCCAGAAAAGCATTTACGTTAAGGGTCAATCCCTTTGATCCTTCGATTTCTTCAGTATCTTGTTCAAGAATAAAAGTGGCTTTGTCGTTGGATAAATGGTAAATGGGCAAGATGCCCGGAGTGAGCTTAATCTTTTTCCCAATTTCGAAAGGATAGGAAAGCCGTACCAGCACATCCCCGCTTCTTTGAAATTCAAAAGTAGACTGAAAATCCGTAAATTCAGGATAATCCGGATTGATCCAGGGAATAAACTTATTTTCATTTTGGGTGAGTGGTTGTTGTATTGCAGCAACGATCTGTAGCTTTTTAATTTGATAACTAAATCCGGCAATCAAATCAAAAGTCCCCAAACTTGACTGATAATCCATAGGCAAGGTCATGCCTTCGTGTTTTTTGTTGGCATTGCTTAATGGGATTTTCACACCTAGGGTAAATGCTGTTTTAGTGCTCAAGGCATAATTGCCGCTCAACAGAATATCAGATAGCCCGAATACAGAAATTCCATTTCCGCTTTGGGAGATTGAGCTTAATTTGGCATCCATTGAAAACTTTTCAGTAATGGCTTGGTGATATTCTAAATAATTAGCCACAATCAAAATATCATGATCAGCTTTACCAACCGATAGCCCCACTTTAATTTGATTAAGGAAATTCGAACTTGAATCTGCCTGACCGGGTTTTAAGCTATTCATGGTACAAAATCCGGCATCGCTACAACCTTGGCCTTTTGCCAAAGTGGTCATAGAAACCATGATGACAATGAATACTATCTTATTTATTAATCTCATTTTTCGTTTTTTTAATTCATTCGTACAGACACTTAAAAATGATTTTTGTTGACCGAATAAAAAATTCTAATTCACTTCATAATTCGCGTACTGGATAATTACCCTGCCTTTTCCATCTCCTTTTTTAGCTGGCTTGTCCAGGGATTCAAAATCACCGGTAAAGGACATGGGTATCTTACTATTCTTCACATCGAATTCAACAATAATTTTGTCGGGCAAATCGAAAGGATGATCAGTATAATAAAAATGGATTGTATAACTACCGGAATTCTTTGAGTATGTCCTCATTTTGTGCAGGATGATTGTGCTTGTATCGATCCACATTTCAGCTAAAATTATGTCCGCTTCGGGGTTGTCGGGAATGACTTTAATAAGGGATGTGTTCAGGCTATTGACAGTATCTTCCTTTACATAGATTGACGTGTATCCTTCGTCGATAATCTTCATGTATTCCATCTCCATCCCCTTTTTGGGAAGAAGGGTAAACCCCTCGGCCTTAAAATCAAATTGATTAGGTTTGGTATAGGTGACTTTCGCTTTGCGATCTTTTATTTTGATAAGGCTGACTTCTACTTTAATGAGAATATCTGCCGAATAACTTTCGATTTGCTCCATCTTTTTTCTGAACGATTCAAGGATATAACGGGATTCATCCTGTGCCAGGGATTGGCTTGGGAGGAAAAAAAACAGGACTAAAAAAAGTGTGAAAAATCCAACTATCATTGTCTGTGAAACTCTGTGAAAACTCTGTGGTGCTCTGTGTAATAGTTTCATATTTTTTCCAACCTTCTTCATAACTCCTTTTAACTTAAAATATCTTTCTTTCTAAAATACACGATAGCTACACCCAGAAAAGCAATTAAATAAGACAACTGAACCAGCACTGATTTGATAAGTTTTCCTTTGTTAATATCGAATTCGAAAAATTGCTGCCAGCCGGGTAAATAGCTTGTGAACAAATATGGGTTTAAAGTTTTCATCCAACTAAAACCGATGGTGCTGATAATAGTGATGCCAATAATAATGGCAACAGCCCCAATGATTGGCCCAATGGAATTATCAGAAAATGCCGATAACATAAAAGCTAAGGCAGCTACTACGGTCATGCTCAACATCCCATAGGCAAAGGCAGCAAAAAAACGCCAGGGAAGTTCGTCCGCAGGGAAAAAGTTGATGGTACTTTTCAACACCATCAAATCCCCTTTGCCAAATATGAGTATCCCCATGCCCATGCCAAGAATGGCCATAAACAAAACCAATAGAAAGGTATATGTCCAGCCTGCCAGAAATTTTGCAATGAGCAATTTAACCCGGCTTACCGGACGGGTAAGGATGAGCCGGAAAGTCCCGGCATTGGCTTCCCCGGCAATTAAATCGCCAGTTACCAGGGCTACCAGTATAGGGACGTGTATCCAAAGGGTATTAAGGACGATATAGGTGATGAGGTAGCCGTTTATCAGATTTCCTTCGAAAAAGAAATTTTGCTCCAATTGCTGCAGGATGAAATCGAATACATTTTGTCCCTCGAAATAAATCCCGGCCTGGATCGCAAAAATGATCAGGAAAATAGCACCAAAACCGATGTACGTGCGTCCTTTTCTGAAGATTTTGAAAAGCTCAATCCGTATGAGTGTAATCAGTGCTTTCATGCTTTGGTGATAGTTAAGAAATACTCTTCGAGCGACCGGAGCGGCTTTATGGCAAATACTTCAATGTTTTTTTCAACCAAAAACCGTGTAATTTCAGGAACCTGTTCATGGGTAAGGGTCAGCGTGATTTTATCTTCAACCGAATCAACATAGTGTTTCGCAAAGGTAGAACTTTGTATGGTCTGAAGTACCTTCGATGGATTGCTTACAAAAAAAGAAACCTTCATCTCACCTTCATTGAGGAGTTCTTGGACATCACCTTCCACTACAGACTTCCCTTTGTCGATGATGACCATGCGGTTTGCAATTTGTTCTATTTCATTAAGGATGTGGCTCGAAATCAAAACCGTGATCCCTTTTTCTCTATTGATATCCCGAATGAGTTGCCGCATCTCTTTTTGTCCCTGTGGATCAAGGCCGTTGGCCGGTTCATCAAGGATAATGAGATCGGGGTTGTGGAGAAGCGATTGGGCAATCCCCAGGCGTTGACGCATCCCTTGCGAATAGCTTTTTACTTTGCTATTGCCCCTGTCCAACAAGCCAACCAGGTCGAGGGTTTCATCAATCCTCAGCGACAGGTTCTCAACTTTTGAAATCTTTCCGAGGATCTGCAGATTTTTCCGCGCTGAGAGGTAATTGTAGAAATCGGGCTTTTCGATCAGTGCCCCAATCCTACTAAGGGTTTGGTAGCGGTTGTGGGCAAGATCCTTCCCAAACAGTTTTATTTCGCCACTCGTTGGACTTATCAGCGAAAGCATCATGCGGATGCTCGTGCTCTTGCCAGCTCCATTGGGACCAAGGAAACCATAAATATCGCCCTTGTACACTTTCATCGAAAGTTCAGCAACGGCCCTCAGCTTTTTGTAATGCTTGCTTACAGAGATAAGTTCGATGTAGGTTTCCTTGTTCAATGTTTTTTATTTTGAAATATTGGAAATCAAAAGTAAGATAAAATTTCTAAATTGAAGACAGATCCATTCAAAGGTTAAGGGTGTACTACAAAACCCGCTTTATTCTTACTTTTGTTCTTTTACTTGAAAAAGAGAATCAATGACAGAGGAACAAAGCAAAATCGGTTTATATCAACTTAACCAGATGGTGAAAGGGGCGATCTATGATGCTTTCCCTTCAACCCTTTGGATTGTGGCCGAAATCAGCGAAATCCGTTTCAACCGCAACGGCCATTGCTATCTCGAACTGATCGAAAAAGACGAAGGCACCGACAACATCATCGCTAAATCGCGGGCTGCCATCTGGGCGCGTACCTGCAACATCCTGAAACCTTACTTCGAAATGACCACCGGCCAGGCGTTGAGTGCGGGCATGAAAGTGCTGGTCCGTGTGAGTGTCGATTTTCACGAGCTTTATAGTTTCAACCTCACCATCCACGATATTGACCCAGCCTACACGATAGGCGACCTGGCCCGGCGAAGGCAGGAAATAATTACGCGCCTCGAAGAAGAGGGCATCTTCAACATGAACAAGGAAACCGATATGCCCCTGGTTCCACAACGGGTTGCCATCATCTCTTCCGAAACTGCCGCCGGGCTTGGCGATTTTTTAAATCAATTGAACAACAATTCATACAATATAATCTTCTACCCAAAGCTTTTCCCGGCAGTGGTGCAGGGATCAAAAGCCGAGGAATCCATCATGCAGGCTTTCGACCGGATTTACCAATATGAGGATTTTTTCGATGTGGTGTGCCTGATCCGGGGCGGGGGATCGAAAGCCGACCTGAGCTGTTTCGACAGCTACGACCTGGCTTATTATATTACCCAGTTCCCTTTGCCAGTCATCACCGGGATAGGCCACGAACGCGACGACAGCATTGCCGACATGGTGGCCCACACCCGCATGAAAACCCCCACTGCTGTGGCCGAATTCCTCATCGAAAGGGCATCCAATTTTGAGCTTGCGTTGGATGAATTGCAGGAAAAGATTGTGGATGAAGTAAGTGAACTGATGCGCAATGAGAAAAACCGGATCAACCATTTAAGCCTCACCTTTGCTCCGGGCGTAAAAGATATCCTGAACCTAAAGAAAAGCATCCTTCAACATAAAGCCCATCGTTTTCAACGTATTACCACCGAATTTGTACGCAAGCAGGAATTGCTATTGCACGATTTTTCTCTGGATGCTCAACACCTCTTTCAAAAAAACATTTTCCAAAAACGTACTGAACTGGAAGGGATAAAAAAGCTTTTGCCCATCCGCAAAAACCGTTTCCTCCTAAATAAATACCACCAGCTCGAAATGGCCGAAAACAGCAACGAACACCTCAACCCAAGCGGGATTTTAAAACGGGGCTATTCGCTTACTTTTAAAAATGGGCAAGTATTGAAATCATCTGGCCAATTAAAAAGTGGGGATGAAATTGTGAGCCGTTTATATCAAGGAGAGATCGTAAGTGAGGTAAAAGGGGTAATGGAATAGTGATTAGGCGTTTGCAATTGCAAGCCAAACATTACCATTCTTCATTATGATATTCCTCGTTCACTCTGTAAATCATCAAATTGTTATTGTCAACCGAAATAATTTTCCATTGGTAATCGGCCATTCCGCCCCAATAGGCCACAGAAATGTTAATAGTTGAATCCTCCTTTGCCCAAGTGCCATCGAAGTTTGCATAAGAGATGGGTGGTGTTCCACACCATCCGGCATTTTTTCTTTCAACAAACAATTGCCCTGTTTGAATGGAAAACCCATACCCATCGTTTTTTAGCGAATCGGCCCTCTCGTATTTCCAAATTGTATCAACTACAATAGGATTTATCCAGTTACCTATCACCAGGTCCGAATCGTTGATTATTGGTTCATTACTTTTTTCACAAGCGAGCAATAATAAGAATGAGAGTAAGAAAAGCAGTCTGTTTGTTGTCTTCATCATTTTAATAGTTTTTCGGTATAGAGTAGGAAAAAGGGCTTTTGGTTGCATCGCTTTCCTTTCTTGGTCTAATTTTTCATCTTCCACCCAAGTAGGGGCGCGACATACGATTTTTTTTGCACTCCATGTCGGTGTGTCTTTGCAAGATATTAGTCTTAGCATTTTTCTTACTGAGGGGACTGGTTTGGAGATAAGCATATTCTCAATCTCATCGCGCTTGGTTTCGAGATTGTGCTTTTTGCCAAACTCCATCAGGAATTCAATAATCTTTTCTTCTTTTTACAAGGGCTGAGCACAGCAAAAATATTCAATCTAAACTTATTTGGTATTTGTCAAAACCAGATCAAAGTCTTTCTCTAACCCAGCACGTCCAACTTCGCAAATTTCAGCAGCAAGGTTTTCAAACCTGACTTCTCGAATTCGACCGATAATTTTTCATTTGGGGTTTCGCCTTCGATTGAAATGATCCGACCCCGGCCAAATTTTTCATGCCTCACAATCTGCCCTTCCTTAATTTTGGCCGATGCCCCTTTGTTGGGATCAACCGTTTGATGACTGGTATGCGACTCATCCATCTTTGTGAAACCGATCAATTCGCGGGGCTTTTCTTGAGCCACCTTGGGCATGAGCTTCGATTTCGGGCTTCTTCTTACTTTTTCCTGTACTTCCATTCGTTTTTTATATTGAACTTGATTTATACTAACATCGCTACTACCCGTTTGTTGACCAAAGGGTTTATTTCTTTGTTGAAATTGGGGTTTGCCAGAAAAACCAAAATCAATATCATCTTCTGTTGTGATGCTGTCTTCTATTTCACCATCTAAATAGATGGGTTCTATTTCTTTCAAAAACCGGCTGGGGCGACAGCTTTCGAGGTTGCCCCACTTGTAGCGCGATTTGGCAAAGGCCAAACTAAGCGAATCTTCTGCCCGTGTTATGGCTACATAAAACAGACGGCGCTCTTCTTCCAGTTCCTGAATACTTCCCGACGACATGCTGGAAGGGAAAAGCCCTTCTTCCAGGCCCACCACAAATACATGCTTAAATTCCAAGCCCTTGGCCGAGTGGATGGTCATAAGCGTCACCTTGTCGAAATCTTCCTCCTTTTCGTTGTCCTGATTGGTGAGCAGGGCCACGTTTTCGAGGAATTCGCTAAGGGGGATGGTGCGGTCTTCGGCGGTGGTATCGACAAACTCTTTGATCCCGTTCAACAACTCGTTTATGTTTTCCTTGCGACTGATCCCTTCGGGCGAGTTTTCGCTGTGCAGCTCTTTCAGTATACCCGAATCCCGGGCAATGTTCACCGCACTTTCGTAGGCATCGCGGTTTTCGATCCCTTCCGAAATTTGCAGGATGAAATCGGTAAATCCCTTTAGCTTGGAAATTGTCCCTTTGTTTAGGTCGAGATCGGAATTCCCCGTGTTCATCAGCACATCCCATAAGCTACGTTGATTTGCCACTGCATATTCTTCCAGTTTGGTAAGGGTAGTTTTTCCGATGCCGCGTGCCGGGTAATTGATCACGCGGCGGATGGCCTCCTCGTCGTTGTGGTTTATGGTAAGGCGGAAATAGGAAATCAAATCTTTGATTTCTTTTCGCTGATAAAAGGAAAGCCCCCCATAGATTTTATACGGTATGTTGCGCTTTCGCAGCGATTCCTCCATGATCCGGCTCTGGGCATTGGTGCGGTACAGGATAGCAAAATTGCTGTACTGCAACTGGTCGCGCAGGCGCATGTCGAAAATCGAATTGGCCACCTGTACGCCTTCTTCTCCATCCGTATAGGCTTTCAACAATTTTATTTTTTCACCTTCTATGTTTTCGGAGAACACCTTTTTGGGGATCTGCCCCTTGTTCTTTTTTATGAGGCTGTTGGCAGCATCGACAATGGTTTGGGTTGAGCGGTAATTCTGTTCTAACTTAAAAAGTTTGTACTGCGGATAATCATTTCTGAAATTGAGGATGTTCTCGATTTTTGCTCCCCGGAATGCATAAATACTTTGGGCATCGTCGCCCACCACACACACATTACCATGTTGGACGGCTAGTTTTTTTACGATCAGGTATTGGGCAAAATTGGTATCCTGGTACTCATCGACCAAAATAAAACGGAAACGGTTTTGGTACTTTTCCAGCACATCGGGGTGGTCGCGAAAAAGGACGTTTGTGTTTAGCAAAAGGTCGTCGAAATCCATGGCCCCGGCCTGTCGGCAACGGGCTTCATAAATCTGGAATATCCTGCCGATCTCCGGTTTTCGGGCATTGCGGTCGGCTTCGAAATGCGAGGCATTGGCAAGGTATGCCCCTGATGAATGTAGATTATTTTTGGCCGATGAAATCCGGCTCAACACATCGCCCGTTTTATAGATCTTATCGTCGAGTTTAAGCTCTTTGATGATCTGTTTCAACAGGTTTTTCGAATCCTGTGTGTCGTAAATGGTGAATGTTTTGGGGTAGCCCAGCTTGTCGGCTTCCATGCGCAGGATGGTCGAAAACTTGGCGTGAAAAGTTCCCATCCAAAGATTTTTTACGGCATCGCGGCCTACGAGGGTCTCGATCCGGGTACGCATTTCCTTCGCAGCTTTGTTGGTAAACGTAAGGGCAAGGATAGATCCGGCAGGTATACCTTTCGATAAAAGGTAGGCAATTTTATACGTAAGCACACGGGTTTTCCCAGACCCAGCACCGGCAATTACCAGCGAAGCCCCGTTGATATGTGTTGCTGCCGCTTGTTGGACAGGGTTTAATTCTTTGAGAAACTGATTCACACTAAAAACTACTTTTGAAAATTTACGACCTACAAAGAAACGTCGGATTATGGCACAAACCAAAAATAAAAGGAAATGAAACAGAATAAATATCGAATAATGCGAATCAAGAGTTGGATCTCAATTGTCACGAAGTGACTAAATCTCAATAACCGTGGGTGTAAGCCCGCGGAAACTGATAGTCTTATACTCCAGCCACGAAGTGGTTGAACAGAAAAACCAAAGTTCAGCCCACTTCGGGGCTGTATTTTATTCTATCCTTCTGCCGTAGCCTTACACCCACGGCTACTCAAATATCAATCTTTCAGGGCTTTACGGACAGAAAGGACTTTATTTTCCCGCTTCAATAACCAGAGGGATACTGTCGCTGCATAATTCATCCCTATTGAAATTACCATAGAATTTGATTGTTGAAAATCCGGCCTCTTCGAGCAATCGCTCAATTTCTGCCTTGCGGATGGGCAGAAGTCCTACCCTATTCCTGATTTGTTGCCCGCTTTCTTTTACGGTGAGGATGGTATCGAAATCTATTAGCTTTGTATTGGGGTGATAAGTATAGTTCCGCTCAAACTTCAACATCTCGTTTTCGATAGTAGGCAAGTGATCGATTCCATGATCTATAATCCAGTCGTAGTTTATTATCTGGACTAAGAGTTTACCCGTTGGTTTCAACAGGTTTTTTGATTGCTGAAAAAAACCTGATACGTCATTATTCGATTTAAGATGAACCAGTGTGTTCCCAAAACAGATTACAGCGTCGAAAGAATCTTTCGGGTAACAGGAACCAATGTCAAGCATGTCGAGCTTTGAGAAATAAAGGTTTGGTTGGCTGTCACATTTTTCCTCAGCCTTTCTCAGCATACTTTCATCGAGATCGACACCCACGACCCTCTTCGAAATCCGGGCCAATTCAATACTTAGGTTTCCTGTCCCGCAGCCAATATCCAACAGAGAACATTCCTCTGTCGCTCCAATACTGTTTTTCACAAAGGCGATTTGAGTTGGGTTCAACGGAAAAATTGAATCGTACAGATCTGAGATGCTTTCGTAGAATTTCATGTTATTAATTTAATTTATGCTGCGAACGTAATGAATATATTTGACGTTCAATGTCGTAGTTAAGCTGAATTTTGATGGGCAATGGAACTTTTTCTTTTTAAATCAGTATACTGTGCTTGAATAAAAATTTGAAATTAAATATCAATACCATGAAAACAAATAGGGCAACATTCATTTTGCTAATAGCGACTTTGCTCATTTCATTCTCTTGTCATAAAAACAAGTTTGATCATCCTGATGTGATACCTACCAATTTAGAGGAATTAGTTGTTAGCAGCGATTTTGCCTGGCGTGTAAAAGAAAGTGTCGAGGTCAATATCAGCTTGCCTTTCGATGGCTATGTTCAAATCAGTTCGACCGAAGGAGATGTTGTTTTTGCCAAAGGGATCAGCAAAGAAAAAATGTTTTCGAAAATCATTGTTGTCCCTACCTTCATTGAAACTGTGAATGTGGATTTCAATGGATATAGTCTTGCTTTGGACTTAAATGGGGAAGTGGTCGATTTTACTTTTCCGGCTCTAAAATCAGTACTGTTAATTGATAATCTGGTCGATAATAGTGATTTTTCTGATGTCACCTACAGCTACCTCAGCGAAATTAATTTACAGAGTAATATCAGTAGTTCAAACCTTGATAACTGGATTTTAAAAGAGTATCAAAACAATAAGCCCAACGCCGAAATTTATTTCACAGGCAGCGACACAGTGGTTAAAATGACCGATAACAAAAACAACAAGGATGCTTTTGCTTATTATTATCTCGAAGCCGACCCAAATGTAGAATTCACCCTCGAAGTGAATGCTATCCTGGTGGAGGATGATGATGATTTAGAGCCCTATATCGCATTGCAATTTATGAATAGTAACGGGCAGGAAATTGTTTCTTATGATTTGGAGGTGACCTCGTTGTCGTGGACCACCTACACGATTACTCAGAATAGCCCTATAGGTACAGCCTATATTAAAATAGTAATGGCGACTTCGGTTAGTGGAAAAGGGGAAGCCCATTTCGACGATGTGGTACTTACTACTGTATCAAACGACGACGACAATGATGGTGTAATTAATGAATTTGATAATTTTCCCCTCGATCCCACAAGGGCATTTATCAATTATTATCCGGCAGATTCGTCCGGGCGACTGGCATTCGAAGACACCTGGCCTGCCAAAGCCGACTACGATTTTAACGACATGGTTATTGACTACCGCTTTTCGGTAATAACCAATGCCAGCGATTATGTAGTTGAAATAATTGGTGCTTTTTCAATTGCCAATATTGGTGCTGCCTACACAAATGGTTTTGGTTTCCAGTTGCCTAACAACAGTGCAAGTTGGTATTCTACCGTTTCAGGGGTGGTTGGAAATAGTTTTGAAAATGGACAGACTTATCCCACTGTTATCTTGTTTAGTACATCCAACCATTCGAACGAAGGCATTCAGGACACAGTTGTCCTCACCTTGAATTCGAACACAGCCACCGATCTCCAGGTTGCCATACAAGATTGGAACCCATTCCTAATTGGAAATGGACAGCGTGGCGTCGAGATCCATCTGGCTTACTATCCACCTACCGATTTAGCCAATTTAAGCTTGTTCGGGACAAACTTTGACGATGGCAATCCGAACGACTGGAATGGTACCAAAATAGCGGGTTTAAGCAAATCCTATCTAACCTCTAATAATTTGCCCTGGGGAATAGATGTAGGGCGTGAATTTAACTGGACCCTCGAGCGTGAGCCAATCAATACAGGTCACTTGCATTTTATCGATTGGGCAGCAAGTACCGGAACCGATTATCAGGATTGGTATTACCCAAATGGAAATACAGGTTCAAAAACGGGCTACCGCAACAATTCAAAAATAGATACCAATTAGAAATAGCTTCATAATCAATAATATCCTTTTGATAAGCCCGGGCCACAAGTCCGGGTTTATTATTTATACTAATTCTGAAAAAGAGATTACATTCGTCCTCCGACGATTCAACCAATTGATAATAAATGCTTTTAAATAACGACCTGCCAATCCACCCTGTTTGTGAACATTCCATGTGTATAACTTACTCTGTTTTTTTGACGAACGGAGAAACTTTTCTCCGCCATCCCAGTATATGTCAGGGATTTTAAGATTGCGGTATAATCGCTTAAATCTTATTAACACTGAAAAAACTTCAATTTCAAGAGGGGGGCAGGCATGTTCCCCTTTTTCTTTGTTTCGTGTTTCTGGTTTTGTATTTCGTGTTTCAGATTTGAGTATCGGTGTGACCCAAAGTCACGCAGACATTCAAATCAAAGTATTGGCCCCAGCCTAATTCGTCGGGTACAAAAGCGTATCGCTTTGCGACATTTTTTCCCGAAACCAAGAATCATTTTAAATTATCAGATTAATTTCTATCCTGAAAAAATAGCCTAATTTTGCCGGCCTAAACTACGATTATGAACGAAATTTCTGAGCTTCAAAGAACTGCCACCCAGGTACGGCGCGACATCCTACGAATGGTACACCTCAATGCTTCGGGGCATCCGGGCGGATCGCTGGGTTGCGCCGATTTTCTGACTGCCCTCTATTTCAAATTCATGAAACACGATGCCGGTACGTTTACCATGGATGGCAAAGGCAGGGATTTGTTTTTTCTGTCGAATGGGCATATTTCTCCGGTGTTTTATAGTGTGCTTGCCCGTTGCGGTTATTTTCCGGTTTCCGAACTGGGTACTTTCCGAAGTCTGGGTTCTCGATTGCAGGGTCATCCTACTACCGAAAAAATGCTGCCCGGGGTGCGTGTTTCATCCGGTTCGCTGGGGCAGGGACTTTCGGTGGCTGTTGGGGCCGCCCTCTCGAAAAAGCTCAACAATGACACTCAACTAGTATATATATTGACCGGTGATGGTGAAATCCAGGAAGGCCAGATTTGGGAAGCGGCCCTATTTGCTGTGGCCCATAAAGTCGACAACCTGATTGCCACAGTCGATTATAATGGGAAACAAATAGACGGCCCTACTGATGAGGTAATCCCTTTGGGCGATATAAAAGCAAAATGGGAATCGTTTGGCTGGACTGTGCTTGAGATGGACGGCAACGACATGGCCAATATCCTTGAAACAATCCCAAAGGCACAAAGTGAAACAGGAAAAGGAAAGCCAGTGGTCATCATCATGAAAACAGAAATGGGCATGGGTGTCGACTTTATGATGGGGACCCACAAATGGCATGGTGTTGCCCCCAACGACGAGCAATTGGAGATTGCCCTTGCGCATCTGGAAGAAACGCTGGGGGACTATTAGTAGACAAAACTTCAATATAAAAAAACACCCCGGCAAAAATTTACCGGGGTGTTTTTTATTTATAAAGTTTCAAAACCTATCTTGAAAGTTGGATCATTTTTGTGATCACATCATTGTCGTTGACAATTCGTACGAAATATGCACCATTGGCATATCCCGAAAGATCAATTACTGCATTGCGGTTGGCATTCGATAGTTCGGTCACTACTTCGCCTAGCGTATTGTATACGGTAATAGAAGAGTTGGGCACATTCGTGATCTTGAAAAAGCCAACCGAAGGGTTTGGATATATGTTGACTTTATCTGCAGAAATCTCTTCCATAGAATTAATGACCTGGACTTCGATCATGGTAGCCATATAAATTTCCTTGTCCATATCATTTTGCACAAAACAGATAAGTTTGGTGTTATATGCATTTATTGGTGATTGAATGGTATACGTGAAATTTACAGGCACAATATCGCCAAGCCCAGGGTTATTCAGGTCTGTTCCATCTTGTGATGGGAACATTTTCCTCATTACATCAGGGAAATAAATTTCGCCGTTTGAGCCTGGGGGACTTGTGTAGTTTACTTCCTCAACGAATACAATATGGCCTTTTATAGCTCCATTTGGGAAACTTGCATACGCTTCGAAGTCAATGTTAACGTCCATAATATTTGTGCTCATGTCAACAATGGCAGTACCGGTAATATTAAACATTCCGGGACGGGCATATTCTGTATTAATAGCAGTTTGTGTAACTATAGATGGAAGACCTTGATCCTGGTTTCCAGCAATCACACAATTGGGTACACCCGATACATCATAATAATCTACCCGGGCGTCACCTTCGCCATTGCTATCATTAAAATCAAACATTGGGTCGTTGCCTGGCCAATGTGTATGATAAGCAATATGGACTACTTTATCTATGTTGGCAGCACTCGTTATCAGGGCATCGAGGGCAGGGTTTTGGCTGGCACATGGTGCACATGAAGCCTGGGTAAAATGTTCTACCAATACAAGTTTGGTGGCCGAATTGGCGAGCGCATAAACAGTTGTGCAAGCTTCATCGTTTGATATATCAGCATCCCCAGCCAATTGTGTATAGACACAAATCTCGTAGGTCCCGGCAGTTGATAAATCGGCTGTAGTAACAAAAGTAAAATTTGCGGTCTGTCCAAATGGAAGTGACATGAGATATATCTCTGTTACTGGTGTGCCACCATTAATCGTATAGCTAAGAATAAAATTTGAGGCAGTATTGAAACCATAATTCATAATAGTACAAGAGACAGGTTCTGATGCCGACAGGTTCAACCCGGTTGCGGGTGATGATACAGCTGCTATTCCCAAATCATTAGCGGAGATAATTTGTTCGAGGTTGTAGCCAAAAATGGCTTCCCCTTGAATTAAACCTCCTAGGGTATATTCACCTGTAACAATATCAAAATGGGTAAATAAACCACCTCCTAAGCCGTCGCTCAAACCCAGGTCAGGAGGTACATTCCAGACTATACCTGTTTGCTGTCCTGTGGCTATGTTAAGCATATATATTTCTCCTACAACAGAACTCGCACTGATTGCCCACAAGTAAGGCCCGCCGGGAGTGATGCTGTCGAAAGCAGTACCATAAATCGATTCCAAACCATGTGTGGCTGCCGGAATGGTATTGAGGACAGCTCCGGTACGTGAAATCAATTTCAGGTCGGTAGCCCAGTTGCCTACCCAAAAAGCATCGTTGAGATCATCGTAAGCAATATGCCTGATGGCTATTCCCGATGGAACACTGATAGTGCTCACAAGGGTTTGGGTCGTAAAATCCATCTCCCATATAGCAGCAACTGTGGCATTGGAGCCATAAAAATAAGTTCCATCAAAAGCCAGATCGCGAAGTCCTGTGACTCCAGCAATTTTGAAGAAACCCACATAATTTCCACTCATGTCATATTTAAAGATGGAATCGCTATTCCATTGGGCAACATAAAAATACGTACCATCCGTTTCAATACCAGCCTGAGAAGGATGATTTGGGGCGGTTGGGTAATTAAATTGCAGGTTCCAGGCTTTTAAATGATTCACTGGTGTAGCATGATACTCCGGATTTACACTCATGCCGGCATCATCGCTTTCACTTGGGTTTGGCATGGGTTTATTTCCACTTTGAGCTATGGCCGATATGCCAAAGATTATAGTCAAGGTGAAAATCATCATAGCTTTGGTAAAATTTTTCATTCGATTTAATTTAGTTAATATTTATAATTGCTTAAAATTGGATTTAAAGTAAAGGCAATAAAAATACTATTTACAACAATATGATTTACATTTAAGTGTAAAAAATATTTTTTGGGCCAGGCTGGTTTAAACCAAAAAAATATCTACTTTTGCAAGCCAAAATGGAAAAATTGAAATTATAATTATATAAGTATGTATTTAACTGCGGAAAAGAAACAGGAATTTTTTAAAACCTACGGTAAATCAGAGTCTGATACCGGTTCGTCCGAAGGGCAGATTGCGTTGTTCACCTACCGGATAGCCTACTTAACGGGTCACCTAAAGCAAAACAAGAAAGATTTTAGCACCCAAAGGGCATTGTTGAAATTGGTTGGAAAGCGCCGAAGGTTGCTCGATTATTTAAAAGAAAGAGATATTGAAAGATATCGTGCTATTATTAAGGCATTGAACTTAAGGAAATAAAAAAAAAGGCAATTGAAAGATTGCCTTTTTTTATGATCCCAAACATAATCGGTTACTACATACTCGACGTTGAAGTTTTTTTTATTTCCTCCTCCCCAATAGAAAGGGACTGCGGAATAAAAAATATTCTGCGCCTTGATTAAGCGAAACTGACCATGTCTGAATCCCCCCCCTCCATAAATAATTTTTGCGGTCGGATTATTTTGGGTAATTTTAGCCGATTTTACAATTGACTGATGCCGATTAGGCAAGAAGTTAACCTCACAGGCTTTGTATGGTTTCAAGCAAAGCTTTTGTTGCAATAGACAGAATTGAAACAGAAAATTAGAAAGAGAAAAAGATGTTAAATGTAATTGAAAAGAAAATTGAATTAAGTGATGGTAGAGTGATTACCATCGAAACCGGCAAGCTTGCCAAACAAGCCGATGGCGCGGTTGTAGTGCGAATGGGCGATACCATGTTGCTTGCAACCGTAGTGTCGGCCACAGAAGTAAGGGAGGATGTCGATTTTATGCCCCTCTCGGTCGATTATAAAGAAAAATTTTCGGCAATGGGCCGTTTCCCCGGTGGTTTTATGAAGCGTGAAGCAAGGCCATCGGATTATGAAATATTGATCTCACGACTGGTCGACCGGGCTTTAAGACCACTCTTCCCCGATGATTTCCATGCAGAAACCTTTGTTAATATAAGCCTTATATCTGCCGATGCAGAGGTAATGCCTGTTCAGTTAGCTGGATTGGCGGCTTCGGCGGCATTGGCAGTATCGAATATCCCATTTAATGGGCCTATCTCAGAAGTCCGTGTAATACGGGCCGATGGGGAATTCATTATAAACCCAGCAACTTCATTATTGGCCAAAGCCGATCTCGATATTATTGTAGCCGCCACCATGGACAATATTATGATGGTTGAAGGCGAAATGGAGGAAGTTTCGGAAGAGGTAATGATTGAAGCCATCAAAGTTGCACACGAAGCGATTAAAATACAATGCCAGGTTCAAATTGAATTGGCCGAACAGGTAGGATCGACCGTAAAAAGAGAGTATTGCCATGAGACCAATGATGATGAACTAAAGAAATTGGTACACGAAAAAACATATTCCAAAGCTTACGATGTTGCAAAACAGGGAATTGCCAACAAACACGAACGTAGCGAATCTTTCAAAGCCATTAAAGCTGAGTTTATCGAATGGTATATTGCCGAGCATGGCGAGGAGGTAGAAGTTCCTGAAAAGCTGATTGGCAAATATTATCACGATGTTGAAAAAGATGCAGTACGGAATTGCATCCTCGATGAAAAAATCCGTTTGGATGGCCGGAAAACAGATGAAATCAGGCCTATTTGGTGCGAAGTGAACTATTTGCCTGCCGCACATGGATCGGCCATTTTTACACGGGGCGAAACCCAATCGTTGACCTCAGTGACCCTGGGTACCCGCCTCGACGAAAAAATTGTTGATGAGGTGATGAACCGGGGCACCGACAAATTTTTGCTCCACTATAACTTTCTTCCATTTTCGACTGGCGATGCCCGCCCATACCGGGGTGTAAGCCGCCGGGAAGTCGGGCACGGAAACCTTGCCCACCGGGCATTGAAAAGAATGTTACCACCCGAAGGCGTGGAAAATCCGTATGCAATCCGGATCATGTCCGACATACTCGAATCCAATGGTTCGTCGTCGATGGCAACTGTTTGTGCCGGAACATTGGCCTTGATGGACACTGGGATCAAAATGAAAAAACCTGTTTCAGGGATTGCCATGGGATTGATTGCCGATGGCCCCGACCGCTACGCTATCCTATCCGACATACTTGGTGATGAAGATCATCTTGGCGATATGGATTTCAAAGTTACAGGAACACGCGACGGGATCACTGCCACTCAGATGGACATAAAAGTAGATGGCCTTTCGTACGAAGTTTTGGCTGCGGCACTTGCCCAGGCCAAAATCGGAAGATTGCACATCCTCGATGTGATGAACGAAACCATTAGTGAGCCACGTGCCGACTATCGTGAACATGTTCCACGAATCGAGCGACTCACCATCCCGAAAGAGATGATTGGTGCAGTAATTGGCCCTGGCGGAAAAATTATACAGGAAATCCAGGCTGTAACCGGAAGTATTATTTCTATTGATGAAGTGGATGGAATGGGCATTGTGGATATTGCCGCCGCCAACAAAAAATCGATCGATGATGCCGTTCGCTGGGTCCGCAACATTGTGGCCATCCCCGAAGTTGGAAAAGTGTACAAGGGAACTGTGAAATCGATTGTTGCCTTTGGTGCTTTCGTTGAGATACTACCAGGAAAAGATGGCTTATTGCACATTTCCGAAATAGATTGGAAACACCTGAAAACAGCCGATGAAGTGTTGAAGGAAGGCCAGGAAGTAGAAGTGAAACTGATTGACGTTGACAAAAAAACCGGCAAATTGAAACTTTCGAGAAAAGTTTTATTGCCACGGCCTGAAAAAAGCTAATATTGAAAACTGATATTGTTCGATTGCAAAGAGCCTCCGTAAACGGAGGCTCTTTTTTTTCCCAGACCTGTCACCGTCCGCAGGACATGACAGCGTCTAAAAGATGAATTGACACCCTGACTGTAAACGCTGACAGAGCCAGTCCCGGCCATTTCGGGATCCTTCGGACGCTGACAGGTTTACTACCGTATCACCACAAACCTCTCTACCATGCGGAGTTTCAAACTTCCGTTTGCAACATGATTGAAATTCAGGTAAGTGTGAGAATTGGCATTACTGGTTTTTGAAAACACTCTCGATCTTGAAAAAAAATGGTCCTGGCCTAAAAAGAGAAAAGGCTGCGGATTTCTCCACAGCCTTGCCCTTCAATTAACCTTTCCCCATCACAATTTAAACCATGAAGGCCTAAAGTGATATTTTTATTCTATAAAAGAACTTTTCAATTTTGATAGGTCAAATATACAACATAATATTTTACTAAAACAAATAATTCTTCAAAAAAAATCAATTTTCTCAAAAATAAATTTCACCTCATTTCTAATGACTTCACAAAGCACTGTAATTCATTGAAATGCAAAGATCAATAATTTATTGTTTGGGAGTTTTTTTTTTCGGCAAATGGATACTGATTAATTTCAGTAATTAGATTCCTGAATAAATTATAGCTTTGCCCCCAATATTTTGAAAAATGCATAGTAATTAAGGAGTAAAAAATGAGAAAAACAATCTACATGCTGAGCTTAACATTGATCCTCTCAGTATTATTTACAATCAACCAATCAATTGCACAAATCAGCTATGGGGGACAGCCCGAAAGTTTTAAGCAAAACATAAAGGACAATTTTGATGTTAAGGAATTTTCAAAAATTGATATCTCAACAATCGAAGCGGAAGATGAAATAAGGGATTCCGGTGGAGAACTTTATCGATATGGTGTAGCTGTAAAAGCGGGGTTAAACCTTGAAAATTCAGGGACATGGACAAGCCTGCCAAATGGCGACCGTATTTGGCGACTGAAAATTTTGGCTCATGAAGCCCTTGCCATTGGTGTAAATTTCGATGACTTTTGGCTGCCCGAAGGGACTAGCATGTTTTTGTACAACGAAGGCAAAACACAAGTGATTGGTTCGTTTACCCATTTGAACAACCACCCAAGTGGAATTTTTGCCACCGAGCTTATCTATGGAGAAAGTGCAACCATTGAATATTACGAACCCTCAGATGTTTGGGGGAAAGCAATTATAAGTATATCTGAATTCGCTTATGCGTACCGGTCTGTTTACGACGACACCCACCGGGCAGCCAAAGCTTATGAGGATTCCGATCCTTGCGAGGTTGATGCTGTATGTTCCGAAGGCAATAATTGGCGGGATCAGATAAAAGGGGTTGCCCGCATTTCAGTAAAAGAAGGTACTACCTATGGATGGTGTTCGGGTTCGCTGGTAAACAATACATTGGGCGATTGTATGCCTTACTTTCTTACAGCTGATCATTGTGCCGGCCAAGCCAGTATAAAGGATGTTTTAAGCTGGGTGTTTTATTTTGAGTACGAACGCACTGGTTGCAATGATACAAACGAACCCGAGCCTGTACCCTTTACAATAACAGGTGCAGTTCGGAAAGCACGTGGCGGATGGACTGGATCTGATTTTTATCTAGTTTTATTTACAAGCTATCTTCCAACCCAATACGATGTTTTTTTTAATGGATGGAGAGCTTATAATACATCCAGCCCCAGTGGGGTGTGTATTCATCACCCGGCTGGCGATATTAAAAAGATCTCGACCTACGACCTGGCATTGGCCAACGATGGGAATACACATTGGAGAGTCCGATGGGCCGCCACCACAAATGGACATGGTGTTACCGAAGGCGGGTCTTCCGGATCGCCAATTTTCAATAATCTGGGACTAATTGCCGGTACTTTGACAGGTGGTTTGTCGGCCTGTATAACCGATGGCGCAGGCACAGGCACCGGGCCAACCAAATACGATTCGTATGGAAAATTCTCTTATTCCTGGCAAAACAATGGGGTCACCGCTTCGGCACGCCTTAAAGATTGGTTAGACCCGCCTAACCTGGTCCCCGATACAATTCATGGCAAATACCAGAATTGTACAGACTTCCCTTTAATTGCAGATTTTTATGTTGAACAATTGAGCGTGCCGATTAACACGAATATAGAATTCCTGAATTTAACACTTAAAAACCCGGGGTTGGGAACATCCTATTTATGGGAATTCGAGGGTACATCCCAATCTCCAACATCGCCAATACCAAGCCCAACTCGCTTATTTAACCAGGCTGGAACTTTTCCTGTAACCCTTACTGCCACCAATGCCGAAATGAGTGATTCAAAAACGGTGTATATCACTGTGCTGCCCAATGGTGTTTCTGAGATCAATCCCTCGTCGTTTAAACTATTCCCCAACCCAGCACACGATCTGGTTACCATTGAACTCGATGAAACCACCAGGGTCGGTTCGAACATTAGTATATATAATATGGTAGGCGAAGAAATTATTTCCGGGATGGTAGCTACCAGTAGGACTGTCCAATTGGATGTATCGGATTTCAATGCCGGTATGTACTTCGTGAAAGTGACAAGCGAAAAAAGCAGCTTCACCCAAAAACTTACCCTTGTAAAATAGTTTTTCAAAGAAAATATAGGAACGGGAATAAGTGTTTGTGCCTATTCCCGTTTTTCATTTAGGAGCATTTAGAATTACTCAATCTCTATATCATAAATATACCCAGTAATATCGTTTTTCGGGAATGGGATGAAATCCTGGGTAAAGGGTGCTGTAGGCCACCACAATCCATAATGAAACTCTTGGGTAACAACCGCAATCATTTGATTATCCGGGATTTTTGTGTTTGAAGAATTCATATACCCGATCACTTTCATATTGGCTTTATCCTTACCGATCCTCCAAATAATTTCTTCGGGTTTCCATTCAATTTCATAATAAAAAATATTCCCCAATGTCAAATCCTGAGCGTTTTCGTATTTTATGGTAAGGGCTTTATACCAATCGTCCCATCTATGAACGTCAAAATCAAGATTATCGTAAAATACTTTTTCAACGCCTATGTTGAAATTTTCCGGTTCCCTACAAGCTAAATCCCAATTCGTGCAGGTAATTAGCACATTCCCATTCAGTGCGTTGTCGTAAGGCCAATTTTCAATATCACCATACGATGATTTTGGCCAATACTTCGATGCCTTTACAATTTCAATATCTATCTCGCTATAAGCGGTTGTCGATACCCGTCGGCCTTCTTTGCCAGGTGAATTCTTGGGTATGTAGCCCTCTTTACAGGCACCTCGCTCATTCCATTTTTCATCCGCCTGATAGCATAGCCAGAAAGCACATGTGAGGCCATTCCAAACAAAGTCGTCGCTTATGATCTTAGGAAATCTAATTTTAGCACGAAATTTACCATAGGTAAACCCAATACGGGTATTCACCCCAACATTCTCTTTTCGATATTCCTGATCGCCATGACTACCTGGATTTTTAATAAAAATAGCATCCTGCCCCGAATCAAAACCAACTGATTTCCCTGGGGATTCAGTGATTTTTACGTGATCTTCTATCCGCCCCTCTGCACTATACTGAATCGAATCTTTGCGGTATTGCGCCTGGGTGTAATTATCGTTTACAACATCAACTGCCTTGGGAATATTCTCCAGCTTGTAATCGTAGTTTATATGGTGAAAATACTGCTCAAATTGTGCATTCAAAAAATGCTCCTCGTCAATACCACATTTTTGGTTGAAATTGGGATCTGCAATTTTTTTCGTGAATTTTAGACTATCAATAAAAATTCCCTTTTCCGGTTCTAGCTTTGCCGATAGACTCAAATACTTGTCGGACTTTAATACCTGAATTTTCGGAAGCAATTTTTTAGGTTGATGTAGAAAGTAATGATATGGATTATGGTAATCACCAGAAATTGTGTCCTTAACGCTAATATCCTGGATAAAGTCAGGAATCCTGTTAAGTTCACCTTCTTCCGCAACCACGAGTAGGAAACTATACGTCCCTACACGGGGGTTTCTTTTCCACCTAAAATTGTTTAAATCATTATTCCTATCGTACAGTATTATCCATCTTGCATCTAAATCTATTTGGTCCGAAACCGAAATGCCATTTTGCGTTGCCTTATCCTCAATTTGGGTCAACCAATCAGCCGTGTTCCGTATTCTTTCGGCCGTTGTATTTAACTCAGTTTCCGAAATGAATTTATTTTGAAGAGGATCGCCGAAATACTTATCTTCATTGCGTGGATTACCTACAATCCTGATCGAATCTAATATTTCATAAAAACCCTTTTCCGGTGAGCAAAATTCTGTTTCATGAAAACCAGGATCTGTGTCGTGCCAACTACCATAAAAGTTTTGAGAGGCTCTTGGATTATACCTTTTGATATTGTTTGTATCAATCACAAACTCATTGAACTTATACGATTCGTTTTGATAATACAATTTGTAATAATACTTTTTAGCCTCCCTGCTTTGATTTTTTATTTTGAACCGAAAATGAAAATATTTCGACTTTGCCGTATCAGACGGGATCGAAATTCCTCGTGTAATTGCATTCGACAAATCCATGTCCAGGGTAATCGTATCGTGCGAGGAGGAATAGTTTGATAGGGGATCAAAATCTGCCACTACATAAGGATCAGGTTTTGTACACGAAAGTGTAAAAAAGACAAGGGCGATCAATAAGAAATTGTTTCTCATAATGGAATAGGATTTCATGATATTTCCTTTGTAGCTGCAAATCAAATTATATTTCCTTTGTAGCTGCAAATCAAATTATAAAATTTGGCCATTTTGTTTATCAACAAAACTACATAATCCGTTGGAATTCTATCTACTTATTGTCGACAAGGATTATTAACAGGCAGACTGCAAGGCAGTTCACAGTCAGCCGTAGACAACCATTAAATCAATAACCGGCAACCAGCCCGCCTGTGAGCAATTTCAAAAAAACCAACCCAGTACATTCAAACCAAAACCCTAATTACCAAAACAGTTGTCTATGACATTCTGTACAGGCATATTCTTTCCAGGCTTCATCAATATCAACCGGGTGTTTAAATTCCAATGAATCGCTGAATGCTACTGCCATCATATTATCTTTAGTCCCTTGCTGAAGGATTGTGTGACACAGGTTACAGTCTCGACTAATAGTTTTGCCATTATCAGCAACATGCATATTGTCATGGCATCTGAAACAACCGTTGTATTCCATGTGGCCTATATGATTAGGATATTTATCCCAATTTGCCCCCATCTCCGGGAATTCGTTGTGAGAGAAGGCGCTGCTTATGCCTTCTATCGAATGATTGATTAATTCTTGCTTTGCCTCTACCAATTCGGGGTAATTCTCATTGTAAAATTCATTAACCTTTGCTTTAATATTCATCAGGGCTGTATCAAGTGAAGTAAAATGTTCGCCGAGTACTTGCATGGCAATAGTTTTAATTTCAGGAAGATCAGAAGAAATTTCCCCTTTTGCAATAGCATGATCAATATAATCCTGAGGTGCTAAATATTTATGGGATGGTCTGTTGTGGCAATCAATACAATCCATAGTCCGGGGAGTTGAGGCCATAATTGTTTCCTCATCCAAAGGCTCTTCGGTATTCTGATAGATCAAAGTATCACCGCTTTCAAGATTGATATATTTCACCCAGGGGATAATTTCCCGATCGGATGTCGATTCAATGTACTCAATCTTAACTTTACTGTTGATATGCCAATGAATTCCTTCACTGATTCCCTGAGAACTATGTGATGATCCAATCTTCATTCTATAAATGATATCCCATTGGGTGTTGGCACTGTCAGCCAGATAATGTCTTTCATTACGGATCCGATTAGGATAGAATTTTTCCGGCCAGTGGCATTGCTCGCAGGTTTCGCGAGCAGGTCTCAAGCTACTGATCGGAGTTGGGATAGGTCTTGGGTACTTGTTAAACAAAACAGCATACACCTGATAAAGTCCCGACAACTTTGATTTTGCATAAAAATCGGCTCCGGGGCCTACGTGACATTCCACACATTTCACCCTGGCATGAGCTGAGGTCTGGTAGGTAACATATTCAGGATCCATTACCTGGTGACACAAGGTGCCACAAAACTGATTCGATTCGGTATAATGAAATGCTTCGTAGCTTCCAATACTGGTAAGGATCAGAAAAATTAACGTCCCCACTCCAAATACCAATGCGGCATTTCTGTGCTTATAATTATTCAGGTCAATAACTACCCGATGCGAAATGATTTCTTCACCCGAACTGATCCTTCTCCTTCTGAAAAACATCCCTATTGGAATTAACAGTAGCCCCGATACAAGAAGCCCTGGCAATACCATGTATAACAGTAGTCCGATGTAATTCCCTCCGGCCATAAAAAAGGTTGCGATAATAAAAACGAACAGCATCAATAATAAGCTAATGGCTGCAATAATTGTCCCTATGTAGGAGGTTCGGTTATAATATGATTCCGGTAACTTCATAATTTCTTCCAGTTAAGTTTTACATTTTGATTACCTGTTAATATTTACAAATACTTCAAAGTATCTTTGTCTTATTTCAATAATCTGTTTAAATAAATCCCTGCGAATTTACAATGAATTTCTATTCTATCCTCAACCGAGGCCTTATTCAGATTTATTATTAGTAATCCGTTTTAAGGTTCAAAGCAGCTTTTCTCAAATAACCCGAAGATACCATTTAATTGTTTCTTTTTTAAACCAATAGTCTACATTTCTAATATCCCATTCAAGGTATCATACTTCGCCTAAAGCAACCGTTCTATCAATTGATAATAATAGATTGATTGATGATTCCTTTATGATTTTCAAATTCCCATGCATAATTACGCATAAGCTTACCGAAATAATTATTTGGCATTGGCAATGTTTCTGATCATCCCACAAAAAATAAAATAATGAAGTGGCATTGTCACTCCCCAATAAAACCTTCCTAATACCCCTTTGGGCCGGAAAGTAGCAATTTGATGCAGAATATTGTTTTCATCAATTTTGAATTCTAACCATGCTTCACCAGGTTGTTTCATTTCGGCATAAAGCAATAAGCGTTTTCCCGGCCTGTCCTCGTACAATACCCGCCAGAAATCGATGGCAGCCCCAATGTGTACTTCTGAAGGATGTTTACGGCCCCGCGAAAGTCCAACACCACCCACCAACTTGTCGAAAAATCCCCTTATCTTCCATAACCAGGTGGCAAAGTACCACCCGCGTTCGCCACCAATCGACCAGATGTTGTCGATCACCTTTTCGGTGTTGTCCACTCCTATTGACTTTCGGTTCACGTAGCATCCAAATTCGGGGACTTCGATAAACTCCGAAAGCCTGTGGCTGAGAAAAGTATCATGTACCGGGTCTGTCCAGCTCGAAATCACCATGTTTTGTTTTATCTTGATAAAGGCCTTCTCGATAGCCTCCTTGTAAGTAATAGGTTGAATGTTGAGTAGCTTTTCTAAATCATTATCCTTGCAAACTACCTCGTGTTTCATGCTTTGAACAAGGGTTGTGGCAAGGCGGAAAGAGGTGGTTGTAATAAAAAAAAGCCAATAGGATGAGAACTGGGTGGTCATTATTGGGACGATGAAGATCCTCCTTTTAAGTCCCCGTATATCTGCATATTGCAAAAGCATTTCTTTATAAGTAAGCACTTCGGGTCCGCCTATATCAAAAACCTGGTTCATACACTCTTCGTTAAACAGGACTTTTGACAGAAATGCAGTAATATCACGGATTGCAATGGGTTGCGATTTTGTAAGCAACCATTTTGGGGCAATCATCACAGGTAGTTTTTCAACAATGTCGCGGATAATCTCAAACGATGCGCTTCCCGACCCGACAATAATTCCTGCCCGAAGAACAGTAATATTATAATTTCCAGATAAAAGGATTTCCTCCACATTTTTTCTGGAAGCCAGATGCTTAGAAAGCTTTGCCTGATTTGCAATTCCGCTAAGATAGACCACCTGCTTCACATTCGTTGTGTTCATGAAATCACGGAAATTTGTGGCACATGTCGACTCCAGATGATGAAAATTTTTAGGGGAAGATTCCATCGAGTGGATCAGATAATAGGCAGCATCAATATCTTTCGGTAAATTCACGAAAGTCAGTGGGTCTAAAAAATCAACTTCCACAATTTCGATCCTGTCCATGATTGAAGAGCTTACATTAAGCCTCCGTTTATCGCGTACACAGCATACAACCTCATATCCCAAATCGATAAGGACAACCAATAATCTCCTTGCCACATATCCAGTTGCACCTGTCAATAATATCTTCATCTCTCTAAATCAGTAACCCGTAATTTAGTCCTCTTTCTCTTTCATCATTAAGGAAGCAATCCCAGCCATTTCACCCACAAAGTTTACTAAATCTGAACCGGTCGGAACAAGAATGTAATAATAGTTCATTTTTTTTACTTGTTTAGTATTTAAAATTAAAACCTGAATATTTCAAGTTGATCAGGTCAAGTTGAAATCGTATTATTTTTCTTTTTCGCCCTTTTGGTATAATATACCGATATGCTTATCGATAATACAGCCAGAAACAGGAAAACCACAATCCGATAACCAATATCCATCTTAGCAAGATCGACAACTAAAAGATAAATTATTGTGGCAAGAATGGCTACGATTCCAAGCCATCTGTATTTTACATTTTTAAGAAGTACACTTAACAGGAAGAATAATCCGGCTGAAGCAATCCATGAAAGGGAAATATATTTATCCGGCATGGACCCATGCAAAGCATACAATAACATGCCCAGTGCCAAGAGAAGATATATATTGCGGAAGAATTCTGTTTTAAGGGTAAGCCTTTCTTTTTTCCAGTTCAACAACCTGGCGCTGACCAAGGCAACTATGGCAAAAGTAAAATTGATTGAACTTTGCGATTCCTCAATAAAAAGATACGCAATCAGTATGCTGACAAATAAAAAAGTATTGGCGACCACAATGATCCTCGACCTGAACCATAATGCCATTGATGCAACCAAAAGGCTTTGCAAGGCGAGCAATTGATATGTGTCGGGAAAACCAAAATAGCCATACACAGCCACACTGATTGCCATAAAACCAAAACAGGCGTAAAAATCGGGAACAAATAATATGCTTGTTTTTAATTTAATCAAAGCTGAAAAAACAAGACAGTAAACTGAAATTAAAATAAATATAAGCATGTAATCCGATTCATAGAATGCCAGGATATTCGCAAGTATTATTAGAGAAAAGCAGAAAGCATTGATTAGGGTAATGGCTATAAATAGATTAGCCACTATCGGATTTTTATATTTCAAGATCAGGGTTGATGAAAAAATCGATCCATAAATGAACAGGTATATTATATTGAAATGATGTGTTGCAAGCAATTTGCCATCGCCTCCCATAATTGGATTACCCCACATCCAGATAGCATGGCATATATAAACTACGAAGATGGAGATAATAAACATGTTCTGCCACGAAAATTGCCGTAAGAGATAGAGGGAAACAACTGCTGCCACAACGAATAAAATCAATGTAGGGTGAACTAAATTTAAGAACAAAGCGCTTATTACAATTAGTAAGATAGCAAGGGTAGCGACAAGTTCCAGTTTGTTTTTAACAGCATAATAAAGCAAAAAGCCAATGGGAATAAATAAAAGACCAACCACCAAGCCAGGCGAACCGATTATGGGATCCTCTACAAAGAAATGAAGCCTTAGAAGAATATAATAAGCCAATAGAAAGCTGCTCACCGACAACATTTTGGTTAATACCGGAAAGGAATTCCGGTTGAAGTTTGAAAAAATTAAAATTGCAGATAAGGAGGCGAAACCAATGATGGATGGCCACAAACGATAACCAAGATTTTGAGTATACGTCATCAGGAAGATGATGCAAAAGAGCAATACCACATTTCCAAGAAGCCCAAGTCCAATCTCACCTAGTTTTGATTCGAGCCAGGATTCTCCTTCCTGTTTCACATCTTCTGCCTGACTGTAAGCTGGCTTAACCGATAAATTAGAAGGATGCCTTGTGGCAGATCCTTGAAACCCTACTTTCGCAATGGCCTTCTCAAGTACTGAAACCCGATTGGTCAATGTATTTATCTGTTCCAGTATCTCGCCAATAGTACCGGACTCTTTCAGTTCATTCTCTTTCATTCGGATTGTTTTTGAAAAACTATAAAACGCTTTACCCAAATTGATGATGTCTGTTGCATACTGTATTAAACATGCCTTTTCCCGCAGGTTAGGTCAGTATATTTTGGCTGGCATACAAAAAGATACTTACAAAACAGGCTTCACCCATACAATTGACTATGCCAATTAGGGCTGAAAATATTAGGTATTGAAGGGTCTAATGAATGGTAAAAACTTTGTTCACCACAGGAGATTGCATGCTTTTCATAAAAATCTCCTGGGGTGCGCAAAGAGGTTTTCTTTCCTTATTCAAAAGTTCGAATGTAATTTACAAGTGCCCAACGATCGTTACCGCTTGTAATTTTCTTCGCATAGGATGGCATTTCATCTCTCCCTTGGGTTATCTTATAAAATATCTCACCGTCGGTTTGAGCCTGGAATTCTTCGGAACTGAAGTCTCCACATGATAATTTCAGGGTTTTTGACTTGACACCGTCGCCAAGGCCTTCGGCTCCATGACATGATTTGCAATTCTTCGACCAGAGCATCTTACCTAAATCAAGACTTTCCTTATCAGAGGCAACGGGATTTTTCATGGATTTGGATTTAGCGGGCACGACCCACTCTTTTACATCCTGACCATAAGCAAGGAAAACGAAGAAGAATATTGCTAAAAGAATTACTCCGGGTTTTAATTTGTTTGTTTTCATAATAAATAAATTATTAAATTAATAATACATAAAACTATACTGATTTATAACCATTTAATTAGTTTACATGTTTTCAGCAAGTGCTTTTTTAGACTCTTTTTTAATAAGGTATATCGAGTACAAAATATACATGTAATGAAACCAGACAACCGATAATAATACAATGAGTGTATACACCATCCACAGAGGGGCATTGGTATCACCAAGTCCTCTATTAGTTTCAACGATTTTTGCCTGGGCAAGTCCCCAGTTAATCGCACTGCTTACCGATACATTGCCGTAGGTATCATTCCCTTCAATTTTTGCAATTACCTCCATGTTTCCCAAGGTGTCGCCCGGAAGGTCAACAGGAAATGGAATTATTACCTTACCTGATTCCAATGATTTCGAACCAATCGGGAAAAGTGTAAATGTTCGTGGCACATAAAAATTTATTTCCAGCTCTTCGGAAATGGGTACGGATTCATCGCCATTTAATTCAGTTGCAGTAAGTAATATTTGCTTTTCCTCCTCCTCCTGGGTGAAGCTCAAATTCATTTTCAAATCTTTAACCTCCAGGCTTGATTCTGAAGGCTTATACCTCTCAGTTCCAGCAAAAATGGCTTCGAAGCTTGTCACTCCATTGGTACTATGTAACCGGAACATTTCATCTGGAACTTCAAATATAGCTTCACCACTCTCATTCGTATTTGAGGAACCCAAGGAAACACTGCCGGTATCGATCACAATATTGAACTCAACGGGAAAGTCTTGCAGAAAAATATAATTTCTCCCCTCTTTTGCTTTTAATGTGGCCTTTAGCACGCGATGTTCGGAGATTTTATAATACTCCAAACTATTTCTCGATTTGACCGGTTCTTGCCCCATCGCTTGAAAAGACAATAAACTAATTGCCAGTAGTGCAAAAAAAGTAGGTAAACTGTTTTTTATTTCTTTCATTTTTATAATAATGATAGGATTGTACATTTCTGTTTTACTTAGTTCTCAGCCATTAACCGTATCCGATTTCCTAACCTGTTTCATTAGTCGCCTTAAATTCCTTTCCTTTACCTTCTTACGTAGGCTGTTATAATCTTTCTCTTCACTAATTTTCATTACGGGAATAATTGGAATAAATTTAGAAATCAGAAAAAACATTAGAAAAAACATTCCTACACCGGACACAGTAAGAGTCCATTCAACCCAAGTGGGTGAATAATGAATAAATTCAGGCCGGAGATCATGATTCGGCAAAAGGGGTGCTTCTAAAGTTGGAATGATAATCAGGTATCGTTTCACCCAAAGTGCGAACACCGCTATGAGTGATGCAAAAGCAATCGAGTTTATATTTCTGAAACGTGGGACTGTCACAATAATAATGGGCAATAGAACCCCAATGAAGGCAGCAAAGAAGAACCACCACCAATAATCAGATGGATCGAATAGCCTGTGCAAAACTTCCATATCCCACTTTATTGATCCATACCAACTGGTAAGGTATTCACTAAAAGTAAAATATCCATAAAGTGCTCCAAGCATTACCAGGATATAACCTAAATAATTAAAATGAATTTTTGTGATGTAACTTTCAAGTTTATAAACTTTCCTGAATACCCACATTGCGAGTATCAGCACACCTGTTCCTGAATATACCGCTGCAACCACAAAATAAGGTGCAAAAATAGTACTATGCCAACCTGGTCGTAAGGTCATACCAAAGATCCAGGCCAATACCGAGTGAACTAAAATGGCCAATGGAATAATAACTATAGATAATAAATCGGTAGCTCGTGCAAGAATCTCCTTTTGTTTTGGAGTCTCGGAATATCCCATCGAAAGAACCTTGTAAAACCAGTTTCTCCATCGGGCCACTTTCACCGGATTATCTCTAAGCAAAGCAAAATCGCGGATAGTGGCGAGATACAGAAATATTATACTTCCCGACAAATAGGTGGTAATGGCAATCACATCCCATGTTATTGGGGACTGGATCCGGCCAAATAATAACAAATGATGAACCCGGTCGAGCCGCCCAACACACAATAAAATATAGGTAGGCCCAATGATGGTCGATACTACTGTAATAATCTCGGCCATCCGGATTATCGGCGAACGCCAGGGAACTCGAAGAAGATGTAAAATTCCGGAAATCAAAGCTCCGGCATAGCTAATCCCAATAAAGAAAATAAAATTTACGATGAACAAACCCCATACAACCTGGTCCCTCATTCCGGTAACAATATGTCCTTCAGTAAGCTGAACATACAGCGCATACACCCCAGCGAAAAATATCAGGATCAGGATTACCAGAAAGGCAATCCCGAACTTACTCATGGATTCGAGCTGTGGGATAAATTTATTTAATGTTCGTTGTGTTTTGCTATCAATATTCATTTTTGAAAAAGTTTATTGTGTGATGAACAGATTATCATAGAATTATCCGATTAGCCCAAATACGGGTAAGCAATTTTGAAATTTCAAGGCTTTCAGTCTATTGTGATTAATCTTCAATTCTTGCTTCCTTTTTATACAAGGCAATCTCTTCTTCACTTATATCATTAAATCCTACTTTGTAATCAAAAAGCCTGTTTGTTGGCGGTAAATAATAAACACTTGGTTCGGTTCCCAATTCCTCCATAAACCTATATGCAGTCCTGTCGTTGAGCAGTTTTTTAAAGCGCAATGTCTCACTTCCGTTGGTTACTGTATCCAGATTTTCATCCCCATAATAGAATACACCATTGGGGCAAGAAGTTACGCACGAAGGCAATTTACCCTGCCTTACCATATCGGGGCAGAAATCGCACTTGCCAACAGTTCCAACTTTTCCGGGTGTGCTATTCTCTGGCGAATAATTTTTGTCAAGCTCGTGAGGTTCAATTTTTGGCTCCTTCCAATTAAATACCCTTGATGAATAAGGGCAGGCTGCCATGCAGAATTTACAACCTATGCAACGATCGTTGTCAATCAATACAATCCCATCAGATCGCTTGAAAGTAGCCCCCACCGGACAAACTTTTACGCAGGGCGGATTGTTGCAATGCAGACAAGGTTTTGGAAACCAGTATGGTCCGGTATCCTCGTTATCGCGCATCAGGAATAATTTTATCCATTCAATATCTTCAGGTAAGTAGTGCATCTTTTGGCAACCTTTAACACATTCTCGGGCATTCCTGCATTTTGAAAGGTCGATCACCATGACCATCTTTTTATTACCAATCCCATGTCTTGCAACTTCGTGCGAAACGGGTTCGCAACAGAGATGACCCTTTTCAACTTCGACAAGCCTCCCATCGGTAGTCAATACTTTTACTTTTTCCCCGTCCGATTCTTCTGCATTGATTTTTCCGGTAAGCAATGAGGCACCTAATAATGAACCCGCACCGGCAGCAACGCTGTATCGAATAAAATTTCTCCTTGAATTTCCAGCTTCTTTATTCACTTGACTGTCTTCAACTTTACCCATTTCTAAAGCTTGTTTATGAATTTGCATATTTTCAATCTTAAAAGTAGCTATAAGGTCATTACAGAAAGGGTGAACCATTGCGATATTGAAATGTTAAAATATGGATGTTCAACTTAAAAAAATGGGGACAGAACGAAATTTTACTGATATTTGTCATGTCTTTGCAAAATCAAAATCAGATTAAGACAAAGTAAAACAAGCATATTATGGCCAATTACGATCATTGCTATAGCGAATTGAAGTGTACATCGTGTACATTGAAATCCCCACTATGCAATGTGCTTTCGGAAGAGGAGCTTGAAATCTTGAATACGAACCGATACGAGATTTTATTCAAAGCAGGCGAAACGATCCGAAAGCAGGGCACGCACATGTCGCATGTTATTTCTGTAATATCGGGCCAATGCAAAATGTATCTTGAAGGCATCAACCAGAAGAACATCATCCTACGGATTATTCAGCCACCTAACTTCATTGGAGGGCCTGGCATGTATGTCGATCAACGCCATCATTACACCGTGGCAGCCATCGTTAAGACAACAGCCTGTTTCATCGAAATGGGAAACTTTAAAAAGGTGATGGAAATGAACCGGGCCTTCAACGATGCTGTGGTTGCCGAGATTTGCCAAAACAGCCTTTCCACTTATAACCGGTTGATAAACATTACCCAAAAGCAGATGAACGGAAGGATTGCCGATATTTTGCTCTACCTGACCGATGAAATCTATAAGGCCAGAAAATTTGAAATGACCCTCTCGAAACAAGATATTGCCGAATTAGCCGGTATGTCGAAAGATAGTGTGGTACGTGTGCTCCGTTCCTTTTCGGAGGAAGGCTACATCAAGAATGGAGGCAGCACGGTGGAGATTTTGGATTATGATGCGTTGGTGCGGATAAACAGGATTGGGTAGGTTTCTCCACGACTCATTCTAATTGAGTACATGCCTCCTTATTGCGACACCCTGTATTGCTTTTAACAAATCGATACTCGATAGCTGAACAGAAAGCATAGAATTTCTTTTATTTTGCCCGTATTGAACATATCCAATTAAAAGATTGCCTACATTTAGGCTGGATTTTAAACCGTATTGCAACAAGTTAAATTAATAATCAATAACTTACTCAAAAATGAGACATAACCAAACACTATCAGTTCTGATTATTGGATTTCTTTTTCTGACTTCCTGTAAAACATATTATATCTCACTCGACAGTTTTAAGCAACAATTTGATGGTATCGATTCAACCCAATTAAAAATGGTGGAGATGAATGGTGGAGGTATACTCATGGTTTCGGAACAATATTTAGCAAATCCTATTACGAAGATCAAATGCACAGATAAAAAAGGAAATCCTGCCGAATTAAACAATAGCCCGGCAATAGAAATCCGTTTTACGTATGGCGAAAATAATAGACGGACAGTTTTCTATTTCGACAGAGTTTTCGTTTCAGATACTGTTGTTATTGGAATGCCTTCCCGTTTTGTCCCCAAAATGAGAAAGACAATACCTTTAAATGAGATAACAAAAATTGAAGTTCAAAATGGAGGAAAAAATTTCCAGTATGTGAATGAGAGGTAAAAAAAATGAAACAATCAATCACGATCGTATTACTTGTAATTTCACTCAGCAGCTTTTGCCAAAAGGGAGACGACTTGTGGAATAAATTTTCTATAGGATTAAACTATACTCCAAATTATTGTTTCAGGACTTTGCATTCAAGTAAGGCTGATCAACCTATAATTGATGCTCGAAAAGTCGAAAAGCCAGCTTATGGTTTTAATTCAGGGATTTCGATTGGCTACGATTTACTTGATCATTTAAGTATTAGCACTGGCATTCAGTATTCACAACAAACATTTCAATTTAAGAATATCAACGCAGAAAATATTCAGGGAGAAAAACTCGGCAAAGCTGATGGGAAGTACTTTTTCGATTATATAGAAATACCAGTTAATGCAAATTACACTTTTTCTCAAAAGCGACTTAGCTATTATATGATTGGTGGTTTATCAATTAACTTATTCTTATCAGATAAATTCAAAAGTAAAATCGAATTTTCAGACGGGCATACAGAGGAGCACACTGGTGAGACTAAATGGGGAGATTTTAATAGGCCTATATATGCCACCGTTTTAGGCTTTGGATGTAAATACAATATAAATCAAAAATTCAATGTCCGTTTTGAGCCAATTTTCAGGTATTCATTACAACCCATACTGGATGCAAAGATTGAACAACATCAATATTCAATAGGCGGACAATTTGGTATTTACATGAATATAGAAGAACTAAAAACATGATAAAATTGTGGCTCAATGAGACTATTGAAAAGAATTGATATCTTGTTTTTTGCTTATTTAATCATAAGCACTTTGCTTCTGGTTTTGTCCTGGGATACTTCAATTCATTCGTTTTCGCTTATCTGGGTACGTATTATTATTTTGAATGTACTTGGTGCACTAATCTATCTCGACAGCAGGATAACCAACCCGGTTATCAGGCTGTTTCGGCTGGCCTATCCTTTGGTGTTGAGTGGTTATTTTTATTCCGAAACGGTGTTTTATAATAAGCTCTTGTTCGACAATATCGACCCTGTATTGATCAATCTCGAAAATGCCCTTTTCGGATTTCAGCCCAGCTTTGCGTTTTCTTCTCAATTCAACAGCATGTTTTTTAGCGAGTTGATGTATTTTGCCTACTTCTCTTTTTATTTGCTGATACTTGGTTTTACATTCTATGTGTTCTTGAAAAAAAAGGCTTTTTTTGAAGAGCTTGTTTTTAAATTAAGTGCTGCCCTCTATCTCTTTTATCTGATTTTCAGTTTTGTGCCATCGGCGGGGCCTCAGTTTTATTTTTCGTACCCCGATAATACCCTGCCCGATGCCTGGTTCTTTGATCGTATTATGCACTTTATCCAGCGCATGGCAGAACAACCAACGGGTGCTTTCCCAAGTTCTCATGTGGGGGTCTCGATAATTATTCTGTGGCTGTCGAAAAAATACGCCCCGCAGTTTTTCAAAGTGGTCTGGCCTTTTGTCGTCCTGTTGATTCTATCTACCGTTTACATAAAAGCCCACTATGCAGTTGATGTGATAGGGGGATTGTTAATTGCTCCTTTTATCCTATTTTTATGCAATTATCTGTTCCTTTTCCCCAACCTGGACAAGCCAGAAGAGATTGAAAGGATTGGTTGAATTAGGCACATAATAAATACATTCAAAGTATGATGTTGAAAGAAAACAACAGATTTTATTTATACAATAGGTTGCAACAGAGCACTGTCTCCCCCTCGGGGGAGAATAAGTGGGGGGAGTTCCTGCACGTAATTCCACCCCCTAACCCCCGCCAGCGGTGGAAATCCTCCGAATTCGCTTCCATTACTGCCTTTAATCACATACAATCAGAGTATTATCTATATACCTATTTCAATCTTTTTAGTGGAAAGGAATATTTTGCCAAAAACGACTTGAATATTATTCGTATGACACTAATTGACATAAGATAAAACCCGTTCAAAAAGTATAAAGAAAATATAAAGACAGTATGATACAGCTAAGAGAGGTTGCCACAAAAAAGGATTTAAAGAAATTCATCCATCTCCCTTTTCAAATTCATAAAAACCACAAAGAGTGGCTCCCGCCTTTGATTTCCGATGAATGGAAAGTATTCGATAAAAACAAGAACCATTCTTTTGAGCATTGCGATACTCTCTTGCTTTTGGCCGAAAAGGACAATCAGGTGGTGGGCCGGATCATGGGGATTATCAACCATGTGTATAATGCGGGCCATCACGAAAAAAATGCCCGCTTCTGTTTTGCCGAATGTTACAACGATCCGAAAGTTTACGATGCAATGATACAACACCTAGAAAATTGGGCACGGGAAAAAGGAATGGAAAAAATGGTAGGGCCTCTCGGTTTCTCCGATAAAGACCCGCAAGGCTACCTCACGGAAGGTTTCGACGACCCCGTTTCGGTAATCGTGACCAATTGCAGCCTTCCCTATATGGTTGATCTGACCGAACGAAATGGCTACACCAAGAAACTCGACCTGTTTCAATACCGTAGCCCGATACCAGAGGTAATACCCGAATACTATAAAAAGATTGCCGAACGGGTCAGGAACAGAGGCTTTAAAATCCTGCAGTTCGATAAATCGAAAAGCATCAGGCCCTACGTAAAACCGGTGTTCGACCTCATAAACGAAACCTACACCGACATTTATGGTTTTGCCCCCTTGCTGGAAATTGAAGCCAGGGAGTTTTCCGAACGCTTCCTCCCCTTGCTCAACCCGGAATACATAAAGATTGTGTCCGACAAAAACGACAAAATGGTGGCCGTTGTAATTGCCATGCCCGATATTGGCCCCGGGTTCCGAAAAGCGAATGGCCGACTGTTCCCCTTTGGTTTTATCCATATTTTACGGTCGTTCAAAAAAGCCACTCAGCTCAATCTTTTGCTGGGCTGCGTGAAAGACACCATCCGCAATTCCGGCATCGATGCGTTGATGGCTGTTAGTCTTTTCGAGTCGGCCATAAAGGGCGGCTTGAAAACTATGGACAGTCATGTTATTTTGGAAGAAAACACCAAAATGCGGGCCCTGATAGAACGACAGGATTTTACCATTTATAAGAAGTATAGGATTTTTGAGAAGGTATTGTAGGGGAAGTTTGTGTTAAGGGTGGACCCGCCAATCCATGTGGTTATTATGGAATAGGAAACAATGTCGCTTAGGATTAGAACGCGGATAACGCGGATGCAAGCAACGCTGATTTACGCTGATTTCTTAAAGCATTAACCGTTCTTATCCGCGTTTGAAAATCCGTATGATCCGCGCTTGTCCCGTCCATACGGGGTCCCTTTTTTTCAAATTAGTTAACTAAACGGTACCGGAGGCGGTTTCCGATCATTTCGTTGACGTCACCAAAATGGTCGGATTGGGCAAGGAGGAAAGCGGGAGTGGAGGGTTTTATGCTTCCCACAAACCGCCCTCATGTTGCCCCTATCAAAACATTTCTTACTTTTGGTGGAGATAAACCTGAAACCATGACAGCAGCTTTCAAAACAGCTTTTACAGTGCAGGAAATTACCGGGCAAAATAATTCAAGTATATGAAATAAAGGCAAGTTTATTATGGAAAAAAAAGCCAACATATGGTATGATGTGGAAAGTTCAATAGAAGTCAATTAAATTGGATTCAGCAAAAAACACGAAAATATGAAAGTAGATAGAATTGAAAATTACAAGAAATTACAAGATTTAAGGAAATCAAAACTTATCGTATATGTAACTGGAGATAGACCAGGAATGGAAACGCAAATCCACCCAGAGATTCTTGAATACTTTGTTGATCACCTTGACCCCTTAGGAAAAGTAGATAAAATTTCTCTATTGTTGTACACAAGAGGTGGAAATACCTTGGCAGCATGGAGTTTAGTTAATTTGATAAGACAGTTTTGCAAAGAATTTGAAGTAATAATACCGTCTAAAGCTCAAAGTTCTGGTACACTTATTTCAATTGGTGCAAATACGGTGGTAATGACCAAACAAGCAACGCTTGGCCCTATTGACCCGAGCTTAAATGGTCCATTAAATCCTCAGAACCCTCAGGTACCTCAAAATCCAATGGCAAGATTACCCGTAAGTGTCGAATCAATAAAAGGATATTTCGAATTGGCGAAAGATGACTTGAAAATTGGAAGTGAACATGAATTGGTACAGGTATTATTAAGCCTTTCTGAAAAGGTTCATCCTCTTGTTCTAGGTGATGTATATAGGTCAAGAACCCAAATCCAAATGCTTGCAAGGAAATTACTTTCTAAACAAATTGTAGATAAAGCACCAGCTATTCCTAATCTGAGTAATATTAGAAACCCATTTGGGATAAGCGCATAAATTCCCTATTCAGTGGCTTACGCTACTGTCAAGATTCGTTTATGTTTGGTTTACATGTTGCCTCCTTTTTGGTTTATTTGGTTT
>JAIOYV010000046.1 GCA_021740905.1 Bacteroidales bacterium | reverse complement strand
CTTTGATGGCCCCCGCCCAACGCCAACTTTTTTACCCTATTTATGAAATAGAACAACAAAAATCAATTGTACATTATACTCCGGAATCGTTGTACATTTTGCTCCGGAATCGTTGTACACTATACTCCGGAATATTCATATACAGTAAATGCCTTTAATCTCATTGTTCAAATAGTATTTCTCTTTGCGTAGTTACTTTCCCATCCGGCGAACTAATCTCAATTTGCCAAACATCTTCGGGAATATCCAGTTTTATTATCTTCTCCTTATCAATGGTATAATCACTTTCAATCCAGCTTTCAGAGCTTGTTGCCATTTCATTGCTTTTCGACTGGTAGATTGTATTATTCATTAAGATGTAGGCATCGTACTTCTTATCCAAATTATAAGAGTGTTGCACATTGAGGATGATAGCAATGACAATCCCAGATAATATCATAATGATAATCAATGAAACAATCACTTCGATCAATGTTGAACCCCTTATTTTTTTTAGTCTAAGCATTTAATTTTTCTGAATTTTGATGTTGCCGGATAAATAAATGAACTAACATACGCTTCGGGTAATTTCGAAGCATCAATCACCGCATTCAATAAATGGTTCTCGTATTTCGAGGTTGAGGAAATCAGTTCAAACGATTTGCACTGGAGATATCCGAACACATTTCCAGAGTGTGAAACTTTTCCTGCGCAATAAACACTTCCTGAAACATAAGCGTCTTTGGAAATTGTAAGCTTGCACTTTTTCGCTGAACCTCTGTGCCACATATAAACATCTCCCCTGACATCGGCCTCTGATTCAATAATAACCCAACTGTCGAAATCAGCCTGTGTTTGTAAGCTGACAATACTTGGATAATTAAGTTTAACACCTTTACCAATCCGAATACTATCGCGGGCATACAATTGCAAAGTACCTTTAAACCCCGGTTCAACTCGAATATAAGGGGCATAAATTATTACATCCTGAATATGGGCAGCTTCCTCAATTACAATACTTTTCTCCGAAACAATTACTATATTTCCTGATAAAGAATTATTCAAAGTAATGGGATCCTTTGAAAAAAGCCTTATTGGATCAACTTTAAATGTATTCGTAAGTGTATCGGGGATACTATTGAATGTGTTAGATCTTTGTTTTGCCTCATTTTTAAAATCCAGGTACATTGAATTTAATAATGTACTGTTTATGGCAGGCATATTTTCTTCACTTGTATTGATGGTTCCGTAAACCAAGTCCTGGCCTGTATAAGGTTGTCCCTCAATACTCCCTCTCCTTATGCCCAATTCAGGAAGGTAACAGTCTCCCACAATTTTCGATTTCCCGCTAAGGGATATACCATTTTTGAAATTACACAGGTAAAGGGCTTTGTTGATAATAGGATTTTTTATCCCAAACAATACGAGCTGCTCCTGTTTTATTTTTGAATTGCCTGCTGTGGCTATCAATATCTTGTAAACACCCCAATCTTTTACTTCATGGTGGAATTCTATTTCATTATCACTTAAATAATTGAATTTATTCTTCTCCAAAAATTCGGGATCAGCAAGTAATAAATTTATGTTTGACTCCAGACAAAGCTCAATTTTTTGGTTCTGATTGATCCCTTCAAAAAGTATATTGTTCAGGAAAAAAAAGGAGATAAAAAAGATCAATAGCAGGAATACAACCAGGGCTATGGTGATTGTATAGGCGAGGGTTCCTGCTTTAAGTTTTCTCATGTTCTCCCTAATAACAGCAATTAGTCTTTGGTTTCCTTATCTTCTTCCTCTTTTTCTTTCTTTTTCAAAGAAGAACGGATTTTATTCCATTTTGCATTGAATTTTTCTTTGAATTGCCCCTTTTTCCGATTTGGTTTCTCTTTAATTTTTTCTGCTTCCTTTACCTGTTGTAAGCCATGTTTCCAATCTTCAAGCTTAATAAGTTCACCGTCCGAATCCCAAAACTTCCACGTACCATTCTTCAGACCTTCATCAAAAAAACCCTGGGACAATAAATTTTTGTTTTGGTCAAATACTTCGTACTTGCCGTGTAAGAGAAAGCCTGAACTTCCACCTAAATTGGATTTTACCAGCTTGTCGTTGTACCAATAATAGTATAGGTTTTCCTGGTGTTTTCCCTTATACTTATTGACCAGGATTGAAAATTTCAGGATTTTCTTATTTTGGGTAATTATTATTTCCCTTGTAGTCTTCTGATTTGAAATTAATTGAGCATTGATTTCAAAGGTATTTAAACTAAGTACCTGAATTATTAAAAATGTCAACAAATATTTCATGCTTTTTTACTTTTTAAGGATTCTCTTTTTATTGTCGAAAGAAATCTGGATGGAATCATTCCAAACGGATTCGATTTTAATGCCAAAATCTTCAATTTGCTTTTTTGCGAAATAGGGTTTCCCATCTATTACAAGTATTTCCAATCTTGAATTATTTTCTTTACTTCTTATAAATCCTTTGTAAGCAATTTCTAATTCCTTCTTCTCCGGTAGTTTTCTATTCAATTTTTTACTTCCACTACGATTTGCCTTATTCTCTTTCTGTTCGATACTTACTGAAGATGGTAAGTCCTGTCGCTTAATGAATGGGTCGGGATAATCAAGGATCAAATTAAAGGTATCATTTATAAGCTTCTCTTGTTGCTGGGTGTTGAAAACAGGCATGTCAAACCCTTTATCTTCAGAATCCCTGTTAAGAAAGTTATAGATTTGGTAAAAAACCAATCCCCAGACGATAACTACAATGGGTAATAAGATATAGATTGACTTCTTGTTTTTCATTAATAATTTACAGAAAAAGTATGAATTTCACATGCTGCACCCACATTCCCGGCTTTATCGACTGATTTTAATTGCCAGAAGATTTCAGTTTGAGCCTCTGGATTAAAATAGAAGGTAGTACTGGATGTAAGCTCATGAAGGATAATAGACTCGAAGGTACTGTCACTGGCAATAAAAATGCTATCGGACAAGGGACTACCGGAATCACTGGCATGTTGCCACTGCAAGGGAATGGATATGCCAAGGTAGCTGACGGTGGCACTATCAAGAGGATAGGTTATAGTTGGAATTCCCGGAACAGTTGTGTCAACATAAAGAGTTCTTGTTGTGTACAAGGTATTTGAAGAATTGTTGCGTGCCTGCACTCCCCAAACATATTTCCCTTCATCAAGTGTATTGACTATGGTATCGGTAAATACAATCTGTGGATTAATAAAAAAGTCACCCCCCCAGCTATCTTTTCTAATGTCAATCGTGTAATAATCGGCTTGTTCTAGTGTATCCCACCTGAAGCAAATTTCTGTTTCATTGGTGTAAAAATTATCAACTGGTAAAAACAGTAGTACGTTTTGTCCATCCAGCGATTCATCATCTGTAATGATCAGCTTCCCACTGGCATATTGGGTTTCGCTCGAATAGTTCATTGCCCTTATGCTCCAGTCGAAGGTGTCGGGGTAGAATGATATTAAAAGAGAAGTTTCAGAAACAACCGAATCCATATAAATAATTGTGTACAGGCCATTTTCCATAGTAGTAATTCTAATTTCATATTCAATAGCATCTTCTACCGCCTCCCAATCAAAAGAAAGGCTTAATTGTGGGGTGCTGTATTGTGCAGGTGGATAATTAACTACCAGTTCGGCATTGCTAATATCTGCTTCAAAAATATCATCACATGAGATTATTACAGCAAGGATTAGAATAGGTATAAAGTATTTGGTTTTCATTACTATATCTTTTTATACGATTGAATTACAATGGACAACAGGAGCTTATTTCGTTTTACTTTTTTATCTTCTAAAACATAAAATTTAGCCGATTTAAGTTTTAGGACATTTATTTCTTTTTCGAACTTATTTACTATTTCAAGCAAGCCTTTATAAGGTCCTTCAAGTTCAATCACCTCAGTATAAATCATGTAATTTCCTTGCTGGAACGAATGGATATCATGCAGTTTGTAAAATGAAACATTCTTTGGGCTATGGGTAATAATGAAATCCAATAATAAGGATTGGAAATCGGTTTCATTAAATTCTCTTCCAATTAAAGAATCAATCGCATTGATTTCGTGTGTGATATTCGCAATCTCAACTGGTGCATTATACAAGTTGTTTAGTTCTGAGGTAATTTCTATGTTGCTTCTATATAAATTCACCGACTGTTTGATCGCAACAAAATAGGCTACAAAACAGCTTAACACAACTGCCGCAACAAGAAGATAGAACCTTTGCTTATATGTTACCTTATTTATGTTCATTCGCTTGCTGTCAAAATAATTTCAATTGAGAATAAACCGTCGTCCGCGTTTTTTTCATAATTCAGCACATTGACCCGATCAACCCAAAACTCATCTTTTATCCCAGATAAAAAACTGTTGAACTGATCTGCATTTTTAGAAACCCCGGAAATATTTATCATGGAATCAATAAATTCCACCTTTTTTTCTTTTGCGATTTTTTTGAGCAAGGGTGAAATTTCCAATATGTTCAATTGGATTTTACCCTTAGTGAGATAGCCAATCCTGTCAGAGTAATAGGCAAATTTCGTTTTCTTTAAATTATCAATCTCATCAAGAAAAGATTGCTTCAACACAAGTTCTTTTTTCCTTAGGTTCAATGTATTAATCAAAACTTCATTGTCTTGGTATTGCTCCGATAAAGAATTGTTTTTCTCAGTCAATCGCGTGAAAAGTATGAAATTGACAAGGAGTACGGTAAATAAGGCAGCTAAGAAAGCCTGATAGCCTACAGTAAATCTCTTTTTATATTGAAATTCATTACCATGACTTTTACAATAATCTTTGCCCGAAAAATGAGTTTCGGGTCCATCTAAATTTGTAAAAATATTGGCATAAGCGACGGCCAGTTCCAATGAGAAGGAATAATTATTAAATTCGATCTTCTCCCTTTTATCTTTGCTGATTAAAAGTTTTAGCTTAGAATCCTTTTCACTTGCAATTGAAAACTGACCCGTTGAAATACTTTCATCCCTAAAATTTGTTTCGGTGAAAAGGCTTGCCAAAATGAATGGCCCAAAATTTATTTTAAGAATAAAATAGCCCTGTTTTTCAATCTCATTCAGGATGTCATAAAGTTGTTTGCTTTTTATTATGGAAAAAACCGTTTGGCTCCCATTTATTTTGAGGCTTTGATATTCGTAATCCTTTTCGTCTGCATAAGGAAGAAAACTTGTTATTACATTCTCATCCTGGACCTTCGATTCATCTATTTTATGGATTATCCCTTTACCATCGAAATTTACATAAACAGCTATATTCTTGGGTGTATCCTGAAAAATGTTGGATAGTTCTGAGTTTTCAAAAACCTTGTCAATTTGAAGATCATCCCCTTGTATCTCAAATAATATTGCATTTACCCGAATTTCACTTTGTGAGACAAATGATATTTGAATAGAAAGAATCTTTGTTTTTATATGTTTTTGAAAACTCAATTCCATACTACATCCTTCCTAATTGATAATAACTGGTTTGATGAAGATATTCAATTTTGTTTTTGCATTTGCTTTAGTCTTGCTCCCAAATATCCATTTCAACACCGGGATTCTTGTGATAAGTGGTAATCCTGAACCTGTTTCAGTAGTGGACTTTTCTTCCAATCCACCCAATAAAACCATTTCCTGGTTCTTTACCCGGATAAGTGATTTAAAGGAACGGGTTACAGCACCCGGAGGGGCATCAGGCGATATCCGGCTGGTAAAATCCGATTGCTGAATGTCAATCTCCAGGGTAATCTGCTCATCGCCTGCTAAAAAAGGTTTAATGGTTAATGACAAATCAGCTTTAACAGGCTTAAAAGTCCGTGTTGTAACATTCTGAGGATTCTGGCTACCAATCACATCATGGCGTTCTTCTACATAGTATTCGGTGTTTCCAATTTCCATTGTCGCTTCATGCCCATTTAATGTGGACAACATGGGTGTTGACCGGAGTTTTATAACTCCCATATCCTCCATCGCTTTTAGGGTCAGGTAAAAACCAGGCTTAACATTCCCCATATTGAACCATCCAAATCCATTGAAACTATTGATTAGTTTATTCACCGACTGAGTGTTTAACTGAAAATCTACTCCGGGAGAAATTGTACCACCTGATTCAAGATTTTCATACGCTTTCCCAATTCCCGCATTTATCCCTGTTGATATAGAATGGCTGCTATTGTTATCAATAATTATCACTTCTATTAATATCACTGGAACAAGCTTGTCTATTTCTCCAATGAAGGATTCAAAGTAATCAATCCTATCTTTTGTCCCCGAAACTACCAAAGCATTTAATTCGATGAATTCCATTACCTCAAGATTTTTAATCAATTCTGCCGGTAATAATTCGCTCAGTTTCTCGACTGTACGGTAATTCAGATAGATCAACCGTGTTTGCTTTAATTCAGATACCGTGTTTTCGCCGACTATGTAAATGTCGTTGATTTTTTGATACACGAGCCCGGTACCATTAAGCATTTGAAATAGAAAATCCTCGAAAGAGACTCCATTCAAACTTAAAGAAACAGTGTTAGCTGCCGAAGAAATTAATATGTAATTTTCACCGGATTGTTTGGCTACTTCGGCTATCAATTCATTGATTGGAGTATTTAGGGCAACTACATCTATCTCCCCTTTTCTTGGTACATAAACACTCATTGCCGATTCTTCTTCGCCCTGCTTTTTATTGCCACCTGCGGAATTTGACCGGTTCCGTGCCTGGGAGCCCTGATCTGGAAAATTATCCTGTGGCTTTCGCTTTGCAAGAATTTGAAAGGTATTATCATTCAACTTCTTTAGTTCAAGGTCGTTCGAGAAGGCAAGCTGCTGAAGGGCTTCCTCTACACTAAGCTTTTGAATAAAGGAGTTTATCCTGCTCCCTTCAATACCAGGGGCCAGAACTATGTTTTTGCCTGTAAGTAGGGTAATCTTCTTAGCTACTGCATACAGGCTGTCATTCTGTAAGTCAAGACTGATTTCATTGTTGCCATTGTATGAAATCTTTAGTTCTTTCGGAGGCTTAACTTTTTCTTCAACAATTATATCCGCTTTCTTTAAATGAATTATACTTCCAGTGGTTACCACATCAAGGTTGAAGTGTTCGCATAAAAAAAGCAATACATCGAAAACCATTACATCCGAAAAGTTATAGGACACGATATCCTTAATCGAAGGATCGATGGAGATGTTGACTTTGCTTGTTGATGAAATGGCATTGACAAACTCCTGGATGGATACATCGCTCACCGACAAATCTATTTTGTTGTAAAGTGTGGTATCCGCACTGGCAAAATCCTCTAATTTTGAGAGAATTGTATTTTCCTGTGCAGAGAGGCTGGTGGTGAAAAGAACAACCAATAAGGAAATGATTAATTTGTACTTCATATTTATGGTCAATATTATCAAGCTATAAAATTAGATATTTTAATACTTCTTCAAAACTTGTTTCCCCTTTTTTAAACAATTCGATTGAAGAATGTGCAAGACTATTCCTGAACTCAAGAAATTCATCTTCATTTGAATCAGTTTGAATAATTTTTGCTTTTAAAGGACCCGAAATCTCAATGACTTCAAAAATTCCTATCCTGCCCGAATACCCCGTAAAATGACAGTGCTCACAACCTGTGGCAACATAATGAAAATCGTTGGTAAAATAGGAAGCATAGTTGCCCTGTACAAGTTCTTTGCTAAAGATTTCTTTTTGTTTACAGTGTGTACAGAGTAATCGTACCAGTCGTTGGGCAATCGACAGGATCAATGTGTTGGCAATTAAAAAGGAAGGTATCCCCATATCAATTAACCTTGAAATAGCGCCCCATGCCGAATTGGTGTGGATAGTAGATAATACCAGGTGCCCGGTCAATGATGCCCGAATGGCCATTTGCGCGGTTTCTTTGTCCCTAATTTCTCCCAGCATAATTATATCCGGGTCTTGTCGCAGGAAAGAACGTATTGCGCTTGGAAAAGTCAAGCCAATGTCTTCTTTTAGCTGTACCTGGTTAATGCCTTCAAGGGTATATTCTACCGGGTCTTCGATGGTGACGATATTTGAATCTTCCTTATTCAGGATTTTTAAAGTGGCATATAACGTAGTAGTCTTACCCGATCCTGTTGATCCGCTAATGAGGATAATCCCAAAGGGTTTTTTTATTGAAGATAGATAAACCTTTAGTTGTTCTTCGTTGAAACCGATTTTCCTGATATCAATATCGGTGGTGTCTTTGCTTAACAAGCGCAACACTGCTTTCTCGCCAAACAACGATGGGATAATTGAAACCCTAATATCAAATCGCTTCTGCTCGTCTTTGAAGAAAATACGGCCATCCTGGGGAAGCCTTTTTTCTGCAATATCAATATTAGCCAGTATCTTAATCTGGTTAATCACATATTTGTATTCACTTTTCTGAAGGACATAGCGTTCCATCAGTTTCCCATCAATACGAAAGCGTACACGGCATTTTTCATCGTAGGTCTCGAAATGGATGTCGCTACAATCAAGGGAATTGGCCTCCGAAACAAGGGCCATGAGGAAATCGTTGGAGTGAAAGTCAATTTTCTTGCTATTGGAAAGGTCTTTCTTTTTTCGGTAATGTTTGGATAATTCTATCCTGAAATCGGCTTCATCGATCAAAACAAAAGAAACTTCTTTGGAGAAGATTAATTCCAGTTCCTCCTTTTTTATTTCAATTTCGTGGCTCTCATACGTAAAAAATTCAATCCTATCTTCCTGAAAAAGTTTTGGGATTACCTGGTAATGCCAGGCTTGATCGGCTGAGATGAGCTGTAGTGTTTCTGTTGATGTGTCAATCTTCATACTTTATTTTACTAAATAATGATTCGAGATTTATTCGATTTTCCTTTGTGTAGCTTTGTGCCTCCTTTGTGTTACTTTGTGATACAACAAAAAAGCTATTGCATCACTTGTCCCGACTTTTCGGGAAAGTTCCATAAAAAATACACAGAGGTTCACAGAGAAAATTTAAAATAATATCTTTATAATTCAACTTCATAGTTTGGTTTTAAAATATTCACATACAAAGACTACCTAATATAGTAAAGTATAAAAGTACTCATTTTTAAACCAATCGACATGGTAATACCACGAAAGAATGACCATTGGAATTAATAAAACAGACATAATGCCGGCCAAAGGAATCTGTATCTCTTTTTCGTTTGTTGAAAATCGAATTGCTGCAAAATACAATAAGCTGACAATGTAGCTGATAATATTGAACAGGATGAAATTTTCAGGTGAAAAAATGAACAACAAAGTAAATATGAACAACACATCCCCTTTGCCTATTAAGCGGGTAATTTCCTTAATGGAATACTTCCGCAAGACATAAAAATAGAAAAGGACCATAAACGTAACAAACAGTAGGAGAATGAAATTGACAAAAAGCAAATTTAGATAGCTCCCATAGTCAGAACCCATGTAAAAGGAAAAACCACCAAATAGAAGGATTAAAATTAGGACGAGGTAGCCTGATACTTGTCTGTGTCTGAAATCCTGGATGGACAAAATGAGAAAAATAATAACTAACAGTACAAAAATTAGCTCAAGCATGGACTTTAATCCTTTACCTTCTCAACCAGCTTCTTATCCTGGTCAATCTCCCACACATTAAAATTCCCATCCCCATCGAAATCGGCCACAGCCGTAGCCCTTACTGTAAATGTATTCATATCCGAATTTACGATTTCGATAAGATAATTGGCTGTGCCATCTTCTGTGACCAATTTTTCCTGCTCAAAGCCAATTTCCTCCAAATCGTTCGAATACTTTGAATGTAAGTAAAAATGGCTTTTTTCTAAAGTGTAGGCATGTTTTAATTGCAATTGAGCCTCCGTGGCTTTGGCTCTTGCGATTAAGGGCATGAGGATTGGCAAGGCAAGAAGGACAAGAATACCTATAATTACCAGAACTACTAAGAGTTCTGAAAGGGTAAACGCTTTAAGTTTTTTATTAATCTTTAGCATGGTAATATGTTTCAATCATTATACAAACTAAACTAAAAGTTTAATCATCTACTAAACCACACGATACAACCCTACGGTTACTGTAATCAGTCTGAATAAAGACACCAAAAAGAGCCCCCTACAGAATTAATGATAGTCGAAATCCTCTAAATCTTTAAAATTAAAGTAATACCAATTATCTGTAATGTTTTTTACTTTATCAGATGACAAAAATTTAAACCATACTTTATTAGGTTTTACCTTTTGTTTATCCATTACATACATCAAGGTATTGTAGTATTTATTTGCACTTTCAAACTTAAAACTAATATACTCTTCGCTTCTGTAGTTCTCTCCTTCTACTCGGATAAAATTATATTTATAAAACTTATTCAGCAATACTGACAGGCTATCAGGACTGAAGTTTTCCAGAAAAGGATTTTCCAAAAATTGATTTTTATAATCAATAAAAGAATGATCGTTTATTGATTTTATTATTAAACTATCCCCTTCTGTTTTAAAATCAACAAACACCATAGCAACGTCTTCTTTAATAGTCAAAAAATCCTTACATCTGCGTTCTAAGTCGTTCATGTCAATCAATTTCCTGTCACAGTAATATTCAACTGTAATATCACCGGAATAGTAATATAAAAGATAATTCTGAAAAGAATTTATAAGATCATCCCCTTTTTCTTTTGCAAGTAAATTATAGTCAACCTTAATTTCACTACATGAAACCAAAATCAGTAATATTGATAAAAATCTAATCATATCCTTAATAATTATACCAACCCCACATTATAGCTCCCTGATCAGCATCACTATCCCAAAATTCAACTCCTCCGTAATTTGACTTACCTACCGATGATTTTATTCCCAAACCTTCCCAAATCCAATCTTTCCAGTTATTGACTTGTGCCCCAAACATAGACATTTCAAGTCCAATACCGAGTCGATGCATGCCTTGTCCCCAAAGATAATTTCCAAAATCTCCCTTATTATAAACATACATCCCTCTTGCATATACAGTATTATCTTTTAAATACTTCGTCGCATAGTCCATTTTGCCTTTTTGTGGACTTTCCTCTTTTGCATACCAGAAACCATTGTCGGGATTGTTGACCCCAGATATTTCCATTACATTCTCAAGGGCTGGGCTATAAATTATATTTTCGTAATCAAGATTAAATTTATTCATTGCACCAGTTTTATAATCTTGCTCTACAATTTCCTGATCACTGAAATAAAATCTACCAGATACTTGTTCGCCTGATTGATCAATAACAACAGCATAATGAGGCCCTGCTTCAGCTACTCTGTTTGTAAATTCATATGCTCCGCTTTCTTCGTTAAAAGTATATTCAAACTTATCCGCCCATCTTCCGTCTGGATCAGTATTTAAAATCGGATTACACCACATTGCATTATAAGGAGACCAACCATAGGCATTGTTAGCCATTGGGTCAACAACCTGCCACCTACCGATTGTCGGGTCATACATCCTAGCCCCATAATCATACCAATCCAGTTTGGTATCTATGCCATTAATTCCGTCGGTATCGAATGCGTCGTCCTGGAGTTCTTTGCCGTTGTATTTGTATTGACTGTTGCCAAATGCTGGATTGTCATAATGTAATTGGCCCATCTGTAATCCAAAAGGATAATAATGGTCTTCCATTACAACGGCGGGATAGCCACTTGACATACTTGTAGTACTAAAGACAACTCGGATATTTCCCAAATGGTCTTTCAGGTAATATTCGTAATCAAATTCTCCTTGTGTAGCTGAAGGGACAAGCCTCCCTTCGGGGGTATGGATGGTCTCTATCCAATTACCAGGATTTGAGATTTCAGTGTATAGCTCAATTCCACCTAAATAATATTTCATTGATATATCATCTATCACAGGCTGGATTTTCGTTGTCTTCTTAAAAACTTTCTCACCCAAGGCATTGTAAATATATTCAATCCTGTTTATACTTGAGCTCCCAGCCGCAAATTCTATTTTCTTAGGCAGGTTTAAATGGTTGTACTCAATACTTGTTATTCTTTTGTTTTTATCCTCGGTAAGATTTCCATTGGCATCGTAAAAGTATTCTGTGGTCAATTCTGCATTGTCCACGAAACCAACATTGTCCCCCGTACTTATATCATCAACTGCTTGAAGCTGGTTGCCCGAATAGGAGTAAAAGAGGTAATCAATATTTATCGGTATAATACCAATAAAACCTTCTCTTTCCAATTCCTCAATATTCCCATTTTTATCGTATTGGTATCTTGTGTCATAATACCCCTGGTCAAGCACATAATCTGTGGCACCCTCTCTTCTAAATGTAGATGTAGTCAGCCTGTTTATGTTGTCATAATTAAATCCATAAGCTCTTTTTCCATCATTGAAATGATGGCTGCTCCATTTTATTGCTGCTATATTGCCATTGCCCTTTTGTTCATAATTTGGGTAGCCATTGAAAGGTTCGTTGTATAATATTTCCATCCCAAACAAATCGTTGTCATCGTCATTCGTAAGGGCTTGCTGGTTGTTTTGGTTAATAACAAATCCCACAACCTCCTCTGCAACGCAAAGCATATCACAAGGATCTATATTCCCCGTATATTCAATTGCCATGCCTGCATAAATATCACTACTTATCCCAGATAATGAAGTTTCCGGTGCGTCAAGGTCTACTTCAAGATTTGTGTAAGAAACACTTACAGGGCTGTTGATGTTTAGCAACAGATTGTCAAAGTTGGAGTCAGTGGCTCCAAGTAGCCTTTCTTTAATCACTTTTCTGTCAGTAAACTCAAAATAATTAGTCTCCCGTGAATCTTGAATGCTTTGGTCAATACTGGTCTCTAAAACTATTTGCTCGGTCGCCGAGTCAAGTTCATGTTTCAGCTCGAAAGAAATTCCATCAAGGTATAGTTCGGCATCCTGATAAACATAGTATCCATTGTTTTCTTTAAAGTCTTCGTCATAGAAATCATATATTACTCTGTTTATATTATCCATCACTTCCTGATTTGTCAATCCGGCACTATGGATGTCTTCCTCAATTTCATCATATAAAGCAACAATGTCTCCTTCAAAATCCTCTTTTGATAGGTTAAAACTACTAAGAGAAATTACTATTGTTTCAGTTAGTATCGATTTAACCTCGGCATAAGCTGTTGTCGAAACCACATCGTTTCTTACAAGGCTTATTGTCCTGCTGGCATTGCCTGTGAAAGGGCTGTCTGTTGTATCGATGAGATTGCGGACATTCTTGCTTTTTACATCTTCAATGGTGGCAAAAATAATGGAATGGCCTTCGGGCATCAATTGTTCTGAAAATGAAACTTGTATTCCGGCAATATCACATGATCTGTATTGCCCTACCAAATAGGATTGTGTTTTTTGACTTGGATTATATTGACATCCATTAATAAAACTATCGTCTGATAAATCTTCATTATTAATATGGGTAAGCCAACCTCGGATATTGTAGGAATAATCAACCGATTGAAATGGGCCAATCGGGTCGCCACAAGTATTTACCGTGTGGTGTAAATTCTTTTCAACCAGTTGGCCAATTTCGTTGTATGAATTTTCTGTCATCAGTATTTCATCCTGGTTGTTAATCTTATGGTACGCCCGGAGCAATCTACCCTGTGGGTCATATTCAAAACGTTCGATAATATCTTCTGAGAAAGTCATAGGGGCAATGAATGAATAACTTGTTTTTGATTTTATTGCCTGTCCGACAAAATCATATTCAGTGGAGGACAAAATGTAATCAGTAATAGAATTTGTGGTACTACCAACCAAATAGGCTTTCTTGGTTTGGATCGCCCTGCTACGGTCGTCATAAAAAGTACTGGTCAACTCCCAGTCAAAATCAAAACCATCATTGAGTATCCTTACCCTCTGGCCTGTTATTTTTCCTTTTAAGCGGTAGAACGGCAGTGAGTTTATGTCAGTATCCACAGTGTATTGTACATCGTCTGTGCCATCGAAATTATAATCATAATCATCGTAATAGGTGACTGTATAAAACTCACCATTTCCGGTAATTGGATCCACATTAGGAAATGATTGGTTGGTATATCCCCAATATGTTGTGAAAGCAACATCCGTAGGTTCTTCGAAATAAGAATCAGGATGAGCACTATAAAAATTATCTAGATTTGTTTGCATACCGACTTGGGTAGTACAATTTGGTAATTTATAAATACCTGATATTGTAGGACGGTTCAAAGCATCATACTTAAAAAATAGCCATTCATCATTTTCCCGTAAATTACCATCTTGTGTCAACACAAGTCTGTCTCGCTTGTCATAAACCATAGAAACATAGCCGTCGGAGCCGGGAATTTTCTTTTGTATTAATCGGTGTCTCTGGTCATAATCATAATAATATATTAAATCCAACATTGCTCCCCAAAAGAACCACCCTTGATTTATTAATTCGTTAACTGCAAGGGGTGGGATAACGGCTCTAAGTAATCCAAAATCATCATACACATAATACGTCGCAGTCAAATCTGTCTTTTTTAATATTACCTGCCCTTTTTTATTAATGTATTCTTTTACAGTGTTCCCATCTTCATCAATTGTTTCATTTATAATCAGTTCTCCAGTTGCGTAATGTATACCGGAAGATATACCTAAGGTCACCGGAAAGTTCGAATCAGCACATTTAATTTTTTTTATTTCTTCGGCCAACGTATTAACTTTTAAATTATGCTTAATCTTATGTGAATACCAAAACTGGCCATTTGGTTTTTCTTCCGCTACCCTATTTAAAGGAGAATTGTCATAATAATTTCTCCAATAACTGTGATAGGATTTAGCTATCCGGTCGGGTGGGTTCGAATAAAAGTATTCGCTATATAGCCATGCATGTTCCCGGTATTCCCCGCTTTGCTGCCCGTCTGTATAGGGAAGGTGCATTTTGGAGTTTCTTCCAAATTCGTCGTAATACACCGGTTGGATAATATCATTGCCCAATGGGCTTGCTTTTTGAATAATTGTCTGATCCTTTCTTCCCAGTCCATCAAAATAACTGACAGAAATATTTTTCTTTTCGGGGAGCAGGTTATCAAGGTCTGTCTCAGTTTTAACCGGGCTTCGTGCTATAGTTGTTTTAACAAGATTCCCATCAAGTGTCTGTGTCATTCCCGTAATCGCTGTTAGCAATATAACTAACATGATATTATATTTTAAATTTCTATTTTTCATGGTTATAGGAATTATTCGTTTATGTATTTGTAGATATTTTTCCCCAAAATATTGCCTTCATGGTCTTTTGTGATCTCCAACCTACGGTAATCGTCATATTCATAGTAGGTTGTGATGTTATTTGCATCGGTTTTTGAAGTTACTCCAACCAAAGGTTTGTGTGTATAAGTGATCATCTCGGCATCAACAGGATGAAACCTGATATCATCAATATAATAATGCTGAGTTGTATAACATACAGACCAACAACTTACTTCTGTATACCCTAGATTGGGTGGAATGGAGATTATTCTCTCAACATAAATCCATTCTCCATCAGTGTCTCCAATATTAGTCATAGCCCATCCTGCCGAATTATTAAATTCGTTTCCAATTGCAAAATTACCAGTAAAACCAGGATCTGTTTTTACCCAAGCAGAAAAAACAAATCTTCTATTTATATCATCAGGTATAAATGTCTTTTGTGTTGAAAACTGACTGCCGGTCACCTTCAGGCAACGTTCGCCTGTATGTGCAAATTCCGGATCTGTAATAATCTCAGTATTTGGATAATTCCAAAATTGATTGTCTGCCACTTGATCTACTCCTTCATATTCAAAACCACAAAAACTAGCCTCATTGCCTAATGCTTCGTTTGTGACCTTCGCATTTGTAATAATTGCTATTGGAAGGGTAGAATTATATCCCCATAAAATAGAGGAGTATATATTGTTCTCATCGTGGGTTTGCATGAGATTCCCAGTTGCAACATCATATAAATCATAATTGGATTTAATTTCCATGTATTCATCCAGGACAAAAGCATCCTCCACCTGGGTTGGGTTGTTGTTAAAGAATATATGATCAAATTTATAGTGTTGATAATCAACTTCTGGAATTGGATTAGATATTTCTAAAACAAACTTTTTGTCTGGAAGCAAAAAATCATTCCCGGATTCTGGGTCATGTTCAATCCTTGAAGATTGAATTGATGAGCTAATAACCATGTTATTTTTAATATCAACAACTTCCATAGGAAGTCCGATGATTTTCTTTTCATAAAATAAAGAAAAAATTTCCGGGGGAGTTACAAGAACATTCCAGGGCCATGAATAGTTAAAAACAGAGTATGGATAATGTAGCTCTGTTCTGTAAATGTCATTACCAATAATACTTGTTTGTGATTCTAATAAACCTACTTCAAAGTAGTCATTAAACATAATGTGAAAATCGTCATCCATTTCAATATGATCTGAGTAAAAATAATCTGTCCAATAATATGAATAATCATATTCAGTAACAGTCTCAAAAAACTCACCAGGATTATCAATATCATTGACTCGTTCGGATTTCTTACTAAGGTAATTATAAGATGAAACTAAAAAATTACTACCCCATCGTATATCATAAAACATTAAATCTTCTTGAAGAAGAGTTGGACCTATACAGCTAGGACTATTACAATAAATTACAAAAGGGAAGTAATCAGTATGAAACAACTGACAATCAACCTCAAATATTCTCTCGAAATAAGTAGTTATATATTCAAATTCCTCTTCTTTTAGAGGAGCCCCCGATTCGTTATAGGTTGTACGGTAAATTAGATTTCCTCTGTGATTATCGATATCTGATGTAGCAAGGTAAGGAAAGTTGTCATACATAGTTTCGCCTTGGTAATACGGGGTGGCATTAAATTCATTGTATAACCATTGTTCCCTATTTTGTGCATAAAAGAGTGGATATTCATGTTGAGTATCGAATGAAGAATAAAGCTCTTCTACTTCTCCAACTTCGCCTGGAAAAGAAAAGGATGATACAGTTTTTCCATTTCCCAGGTTTTTTTCGGTCACTTCTATGTAGCCAACGACGGAACCTCCGGTTGTTTCTATTATCCGCTGTGAATCTGAGTACCTTATAGTTTTTCTATCTTGTATCTCTTTATTAGTAATATTTGGCTCTTGTGTTGAACCATTCACAGCATTAATATAACTATATTTAAAGAAATCGGGTATCGACACGACCCTTCCTGATGTATTTCCAGTGAATGTTGATGTATATTCAAATTCCCTAATAATGTCTTTATCTGAATCTATACCGTCGCTGCTTGTTATCTTATTTATTCGAAGTCCTCCACCAGAATGAACGCCCTCAGACATTTCATCCTCAGTAATCAATTCAAAGTTGTTAAGTTCATACTCAAATTTCGTATATCCTCCTGTAGGATAATTTATCCGTTCAAGTATTCCAATCTTTGCTAGATCATTAGCCCCCCGGTCGGCACCATCATCAACATGTACATCATATGTCGAACTAGGGCGCTCAAATATGGAATATATACTCTTGTAATATGGATTGTTAACATCATTTTCGTAAACAAAAAAATTTGGTTTCAAATTATTGGCACCGTTGCCATTGTAATAACCCCAGAAATCCTGTTCTTCAGAGTTTAACCGGGGCATTAGGTATGGATAGTTAGAATCTTCAGGATCATCGCCTTTCCAATACTCAAAAGAATAATTAGACACTCCATTTACCTGTTCATAAACTTTTTCCAATTTAAGTCTTTTCGTAAATCCTGTATAGACGTTATAAGGATCAGGATAATCAGGTGGTGATATGAAATATTCAGTATCCAATTGAAAATCTTTAACTAAATCACCTTGTGTATTATACACCTCTATTTCATCCAATGCAAAACTACCTGTACATGAGGTACATGGCATTCCATATTGTTTGTCATTCAAATCTTCCCTGACATTAGCACTTTCGAGAAATTCAATTACTCCTTGTGAATATGTGATTTTACTTAGACGCCATCCATTTATAAGTTGAAGAGTTTGCATCTTATTCATCCTATCAGAGTAGCTATATGTGGAGTTCGGTTCAGCATAAAAGAATTTCTCTTCTGTATTTAGATACTGATAGTATTTCTCAGGTTCATATTCAAATGTAATAGATTCAGTGGAATTTGGAAATTCAATACTAGTTAAATGCCATGAGGACGTATATTCCTTGAAATTATTATCAATTGAAGTAAATTCGTACGGACTTTGACCCATATAATCTTGCTCTGTTGTTTCCCTTGATTGAACAACGGTTTGTGAGGTTTCATATTTTCCAAAACGATATTTATTTCCTTTGTCATCATAAATAATAAAATATCTAATGTAATCGGAACCTAATCCTGATAATGAATATCCATATTCAATATTAAGGTTTTGTTTAGGGATAAGGCTTATAATACCGTCTTCGTTAAATACGAATTTTCCAGAGTATCCGGGAATGCTAAAATAAAAGATGTCTGGTTTGTAATCAAATCCTTGTAAACCGGCAGTAAGCATATCTTCATTTGAAATTGGGGTATTATTAATAAAACTACTAATGTGAAATCGGCCATATTTTAGCCATGACCAATCAAATCTTTCATCAGGTATTCCCCGAACAACCCGTGAAATATTACCTCCGGCAATCAATGCCCAACCAAGTCCAACCCTGGAGGCAATTTGTTCAACCTTGATCCCATTGGAATGGTATTGTAGTTGTATAGGAATTGTTACGCCATTTTCTGATATTTCATGAATTGGGATAGTGATATTTGGTGTCCCTGTATATAAACCGACAGGGATATCTACGAATTTCATTAATGCAGCTACATCAGGTGTGAGATTAGAAGGTGTATTTGTAGTTAGTAGAAACGAAGTGCCACCATCCGAAGCGAGAAACTTTAATTGTCCGATACTTTTATTTTGGTCGCGAATTGACACATCCACGTATAAAGGTTCTTCGGTGGCATCACAAGTAAAAAGGATTATTTCATTCACAATGAAATTAATTTGCTGTTCATCACGTTCAATTTTATATACATCACCCGTTTCAGGGGCTATCCCACCTAATAGCCGGTCTTTTTCAAAGAACCGAACAATAGTTGGGGTCATTACAATACTATAATCTATAGATAATGCAAATGCATTTACATCTGTATATGATAAGCCCAATGCCCAAAATTTTTCACTGTCATACACAGTTTGAACAAACCCTTTATGTTCTATCTTACTCCAGGAAAACCCACCACTGTTCCACAAATCCGAAGTAGTTTTGAGTAATTCTCCACCATTGTAGGTCGCATTTTCCAATTTTTTCCAATCTATATCGGAATAAATTGGAATAGTGATTTCTTCTTCCAAAGGGGGTTCTGAGTCATCAGAAACAGTAACCTTATATTCACCCACAGGAAGAAATTCCCTGCGTGAACCGGTTTTAGAATCCCCCCAATGAAAAGTGTATGGGGAAGTCCCTCCTGTAACACTTAAGTCAATTGCTCCAAGCGTATCAAGAGCATAACTTACATCTTGTTTTTCAATGCTAATCTCAAGTTCCTGTGCTGTAAGAATATTATTAGTAAAAACTATAACACACAGAATCAATACTTTAAAGCTCTTAATAACTGTTTTCATCGTATCTTTGGTTTTTGGTTATTGTTAAAATGAATGACATTGAAAAGGAAGTGAAAGTACCCCTGATTGATCTTCTAGTTGGAGTTCGGAAAAATATTCCTGATTAGATGGATAACTGCCTAAATGCAGTCGTACCTTATTACCTTCTCTTGAATATCCAAGCGATGTTTGCGAAGGTATTGCATCAAAGTAAAAAATATGAGTTAATTTGTTGCCTTGCCCTAAGCTGGTGCCTAACTTTACATGCAGGGATGATACGTTGGAAGTATCACATAATTGGACAATTAGGAAAACATTAATACTATCACAAGTGCCCATTGGTTCAAAATTGGGATTATTGTAAAAAGTTGAATCAAAGACAATCTCAGTGCTGGGTTCAACAAACATGCGAACACTCAACTCAATATTTGTCGATTGTGAATTGCATAGAGAAGAAAATCCTAAAAGAATGAATAAAATCAAATTTTGTTTCATAGTGCAGATTTTTTAGTTTATTAAAAAAATATTATGGTTTAAAATTTACGAATTGATAATTTTATATTTTCCTACTTATAAAATTAATGGGTAAACCTATTAATATCCTTAGAGTCTGAAGCATGACGAATTGGACAATATACAAGTTCATGCCAACTTGGGTGATAAAACTGAAGTGTGTTGTTAAAATCAATTAACATAGTAAAAACTACGGATGCCTTTAAGTAAGTTGAAAAATGTTGATAGCTAAATAAAAATAATTTTAACATAAGGATAAGGTTAGGTCTTAAAGTTAAGTAAATTTATCTATGCAATAATAATAACTTATTTAGAATTACAACATGTTTTACAACATATCTATTATTTTTCTTTTTTTTAAACTAAATTCAACCAATTGCATAATTCAGGGCAAACGCATGAAAAGAAGTCATCGGATTTTTGAGAGCCACAACTGCGCGGTCCTTAGGCTTATATTGATCCCCCACTCCTTCTGGACAAAATCCTGAACCAGAAGACCAGTCCATTTTCCGGTTTTGTAGCCTTTCATTTTGGGCGATTTCTTCACTATAGATTCCAATTCCATTTTCTTGGCTGTGTCCAGCTTCGACCTTTTCCCACGTATCTTATCTTTTAGTAGCCCGGGCAGTCCTCCTGTGCGGAGTTGTTCTTTCCACAAGCGTATGCTTTCACGTGTTACCCCAAGTACATGGCATACTTCGTTCATGGGGATATTCCTGCTTAGTGCTATAAAAGATTGACATATAATAATTTTTCGATGGAATTTATTTGAATTCATCCAATCTTTTAACAATTCGATATTTATATTTGATATATCGACTGGTCTGCCAAGTTTTACATTGTTCATAATATGTTGATATTTAATTATTGACAAAAATAATAATTAAATAGATATTTGTCAATACATATATACATATTAATTAATCTGTTCAACTATGGAAAATTTTAAAGATGAAGCTGTTTATGATTGTTTCTGCGGCTACTTTTCGCGTGTCTCCGACCCTAGGCAGGCCCATAAGATAAGTCATCTGTTGAGCGAAGTGCTTTTTATTATTGTAATAGCAATTATTTCGGGAGCCGATGACTTCCAGGAAATTGAGCGGTATGCCAGTACAAAGCGCAAATGGCTGTCCACATTCCTAAAGCTACAGGGGGGTGTGCCCAGTCACGATACGTTCAACCGTGTACTTTGCGCGATTGACCCCAACCAGTTCCAGTTGTCTTTTATAGACTGGGTGGGCGATATCCGCAATAGTGTTGACCCGCCAGAACCCGGACAACAGGATATTGTCAGTATTGATGGGAAAACGGTCTGCAATTCTGCCGATAAAAGCACAGGGAAAAAAGCAATACACATGGTCAGTGCCTTATCCACCCAATACGGGCTGGTGCTGGGGCAAAAGAAATGCTACGAGAAATCGAATGAGATAACAGCCATCCCGGCCTTGCTGACATTGCTTGCCATCAAAGGGGCTATCGTCACGATAGATGCAATGGGCTGCCAAACGAAAATAACTTCGAAAATCATTAAAAAGGGAGCCGATTATTTAATCGCGTTAAAGGAAAACCAGCCAAACCTTTACAAAGAAGTAACTGATATGTTCGAGAAGATAAAATCGCCCGAATTTGCCCACTATACTTATCAAACCGATACCCAAACTGAAAAAGACCACGGACGTGTCGAAACACGGGAATGTGTGACAATCAACAACCTGGGTTGGTTGTACGAAACCCTTCGATGGGAGGGTATTAAAAGTATCGCAAAAATAACTGCAACGGTCTACCACCAGGCCAGTGGGAAAGAAACCGTGGAAGAACGGTTCTATATATCATCGCTCTCCGGCAACGCCGCCCTTATCAACAAGGCGGTGCGGACGCATTGGCATATCGAAAACAAACTTCACTGGATATTGGATGTGGTCTTTAAAGAAGATTATTGCAGGGTAAGAACTGGCCACGGCGCAGAAAACCTTACAACCATTAGGAAAATGGCCCTGAACATGATAAAAATGGAAACCTCGGACAAGGGCAGTTTTAAAGGCAAAAGGAAAAGAGCAACCTGGGACGATGACTATGCAATGAAAATATTTACAAATATGATAGCCTAACCAAACATACATATCAGCTAATCGCACTATCAGGATCACTGGTGGAAAGCCCTATTGTCGCTTAATTCACGCAAAAATTCAAACAACAAATTCCATATACATAAAAAGGAGGATATGTCTTGTTCATGCGTTTGCCCTATTGCATAATTTCAGATATTTGGAAATATTCAAGAAGTTTATTTATTTTTGTAAAACTATATTATTAAATAATACTTTATCCACCTTATGAAAAATCTTTTGTTTGTATTGTCAATTTCCTTGTTAATTATTAATTATTCTTCGGGACAAACAGTAAACTCAGTCAAGTCAAATAATAAAACTTTTATCGAAAACAAAGGTCAATGGCCAGAAAATGTAGTTTTTTTGACGAGGCAAAATAATTTCAATGCATGGTTTGTTGAAGATGGTATAATCTACGACTTTTTTAAAGTTGAATCCTCTAATGTAAAGAGCAAACCTTTTTTTGTTGAAGACCACCTAAATAATTCAAGAAAATATGGGCATGTCGTTAAAATGAAATTCGGTAATTGTAAAGATGAAAAAAAGCTTGATATTTCAGGCAATGATAAGCTATCAACCTATTACAATTATTTTATAGGAAACGATAAAGCGAAATGGGCATCCCATGTTGGTTTATTCAGTGAAATCCAAACTCAAAGTTTATACAGCAATATCGATTTACGTCATTATTATACCAATGATGGGCTTCGATATGATTTAATTGTAAACCCGGGTGGAGATATTTCGGATATTGAAATATCCTTTGAAGGGGCAGATGATCTAAAACTGAACGAAGAGGGTGAATTAGAAATCTTTACATCATTGGGTATTGTAAAACATTGTAAACTTTTTGCCTACCAGGAAATTGATGAAAAGAATGTGGAGGTTCCGGTTAGCTTTGAATTGAAGGATTCCAAAACAATTACTTTTAATGCTGAATCGTATGATAAAAGTAAAACTATAATTATTGATCCATTGGTAGTTTGTAGCTTTTTTGGTGGATGGTTTTTCGATTGGGCAGATGATATTATTTTTGATAATAATAGTAATGTTATCATAGGTGGTTCGACCCAATCCAATGACTTTCCAATTAGTCTTGGTGCGTATAGCGACTCAATTAATGGTGATAGAGATTTCATAATTTCAAAATTTACTCCAAATATCGACACTTTACTTTTTTCAACATATATTGGAGCAAGCTCTGGATTTGAATACTTTGGTGATATCATTACAGATTTGAATAACAACACGATAATTTGTGGTAATGTCTCAGGGAATGATTATCCAATAATATCTGGTGCTTTTGATGAAAGTCATAATGGTTCTATTGATTGCTTTATTTCTATCATTAATAATTCGGGAGATAGTCTTTTAAAGTCTACTTTTTTTGGAGGTTCTGGTTCAGAAGCATGTGCTAGCATCTCAATTGATACCTTGGGTGATATTGCAATTGCAGGAACAACTTCCTCCTTAGATCTGCCATGTACTATAAATGCGTATGATACTAGTTATAATGATAATGTAGATGGTATTATTGCAAGATTTAACTCTGAATTATCAGATTTACTATATTGTACCTATATCGGTGGCTCTAAGCTGGACCAAGGCCTCTTCATTAACTATTGCGGTAATGACACATATATTATTACAGGCTCAACAAAGTATTCAGATTTTCCAACAACCCCTGGCAGTTTTAGTACACCCTTTTGCGATGATCAAAACATCTTTGTCAGTAAAATATCAGGTGATTCATTGATATTTTCAACCTATTTTGGGGGAGGAAGTGATGATGAACTCCTTTCGTCTACGATTGATTTGAACGGTGATGTAATTGTCGCAGGCAAAACAATATCCTTTAGTTATCCAACATCAAATGGATGTTTTGATAGCATTCATTCCAATTTAAGAGATGGTTTCATTAGTAAATTAGCATCTGACGGTACATATCTTAAGTTCTCAACCTTTATTGGAGGTGATGATATAGATGAAGTTACCTCTCTTACCACTGACACAGGAAATAATATTTATTTTACAGGATCCACAGAAAGTCCTAATATTTTCATCCCCAGTAACAATTGTTACGACTCCATTTATAATGGGAATCGGGATGTTATTATTGGAATAATTGACACTTCTGGAAACAACTTATTGTACGCATCATTCTTAGGCAAAAGCGAATCTGAATGGGGGTATGGAATTGCTTTACATGAAGATAAATATCTATTCTTGACTGGAGTCACATACTCGGTCGATTTTCCTGTTACTTCAGGAGTTATTGATACAAGTTTAAATGGATCGTTTGATATTTTTCTCTTTAAAATGAACCTACCCTTTGTAAAGGAAGTGGTTACACAACCTTCATGTTATGGGGAAACAGATGCTGCAATTAATTTGACATTTACCGGGGGGACCAGCCCGTATTTTATTCAATGGGATAATGGTTCTACTAATCAATTTCTTGATAGTTTGCCTCCGGGGAACTATAATGTAACTATTATTGATGCAGAACAGCTATCCACCGAGATTTCAATTGATGTAATTGAACCGGATTCATTTGTTGCAACAGCCAATTTTGATCCTATCGCTTGCAATGGCGATTCTACCCTTGTTGTATTTAACTTCACCGGGGGAACTCCACCGTATTCATATCCACATGATACAATCCTCTGGGCTGGCTCGCATATTTTTACTTTTCTCGATTCCAGAGGATGTGAAGCTATGGTAAGCTTTGTTTTAAATGATCCTCCTATTTTAGAATTTACTTCAATAGTTGAGGACGCATCCGGTCCCTCAGTACCTGATGGAAACATAAATATCACAGTTTCGGGAGGGATTACTCCATACTCCTATAATTGGTCAAATGGTTCGCAAACAGAAGATATTGAGAATCTTGTGCCAGATGAATATTATGTCACTATTACTGATTTTCTAAATTGCCAGCTAATTGAATCCTTTACAGTCAATTATATTATTGGCTTGTTTGAATTGGAAGAACAGGTTGTTTCATTAATGTGCTACCCAAATCCATTTTCAGAAAAAGCAAATATTTCCTTTACTTTATCCAGCTCGACTTATGTTGAACTATCCCTTTTCAATATCCTTGGCGAGAAAATTCAGGTATTGTCAGATGGTTATTTTATTCAAGGAGAGCATATTTGTGAACTCCTAAGCGGAAACTTAAGTCCTGGAACATATTTTATAAAGGTTGAAACTAAAGATGATATCTCTGACATTATTAAAATAGCTATTATAGATGAATAGAGATTCGTTTGAATTTGAAAGCAATAAGAGTCCAAATAATATCACACTTGTTTCTGGCAAAAGGAAAACATCATATTTATTACCCTCTATCCTAAAACCGGAATTTTGGGTAAACCAAGTCTCTCCACCGTCAGAAGAACTTGCTGTTTTCAACGAATTAAAGACTGAACATATTTCAGGTATTATTGCAGAATATCCTTTCTCAGATTTGAATACTATTTTGTATAATTTCAAGACTACCTCCAGCATAAATATTTCCTCCTTACATGCCCTGGTAATTGCAGGGGCTTTCGTTTTTGAAGTCACAAATAATAAAACCCTGGGCAAATTCGTGGGCAAACAAAAAGGTAGCTAAGTTTTTCAACAACCTAACTGCCTCATTATCAATGTTGATAATATCGGAATCGAACCGATGACCTCTTGACTTTAAGTCGCACTCCGAATTATGCATGGAACTGTCTTAACTTACTTAGCCTCTCAAAGATACATTGTAAGCAGACCAGAACGTGCCTTTTTGACGGACTAAAAATGGTTATATCATCAATCCTTCCCCTCAAAAATATCCTCCACAAAAGTTTGCTCCTGGATAGGTGGCCTTACATAACCTTTGTCGGACGTACGGGGCGGAAGTTCTATGGGGGGAGGGGTTAAATCCTTGTAAGGGATTGCATTTAACAGATGGTTGATGGCATTGAGCCTGGCCCGTTTTTTTATCATCGGCATTAACCACGTACCGCGGCGAAATCTTGGTGTCGGTGTACGAAAACATATCATCCTTGGCTTTGGAATATTCCACCCACAACTCCCTCGATTTTAAATCCATGCTACTCAACTTCCACCGTTTGGTGGGGTCTTTCAACCTGGACTGAAACCGCCTTTCCTGTTCTTCTTCACTTACCGAAAACCAATATTTTAGGATGATGATGCCCGACCTGATCAACATGCGTTCGAAATTTGGGCAGGCCCGCAGGAACTCCCAATAATCCCCATCGCTGCAAAAGCCCATAACCCGTTCCACACCTGCACGGTTATACCACGAACGGTCGAACAAAACCATTTCGCCGGCGGCAGGCAAATGGGGTACATAGCGTTGATAATACCACTGTGTTTTTTCTTTTTTTTTCTGTGGGTACACCCAGCGCAACAACCCGAGCTACCCGGGGATTCAAACATTCGATAATCCGTTTTATGACCCCACCTTTTCCGGCTGCATCCCTGCCTTCGAATATGAGTACTACTTTTTTTCGTTCGGCTTTGATCCACTCTTGCAGCTTCACCAATTCAACCTGTTACTCTTGTAATCGTTCTAGGTATTCCGTATTTCGCAATTTACCATGCTTGTTTAAAATAGGCTCGTCTTTTTCCATCTGATTGATTTTTATTCAAATATAAGCGAAATATGGTTTAATCACAAGCCCAACTGATTTGACCAAATAAAATGTTGTCACAAGAATAATTCTATTTCACGTGTGCATTTTCTCTCGAATTTATATTAGGATGAACTCCACAATCAAGCAACTGGTTGTCATTTTATTATTAACTTTGTCTTCAATAACTTATAAATCGAAACAGTCTTTTTGTTAAAAGAAATATTGAAATGAAAACTTTCTTAAAATACTTTGCAGTCTTCTTTACCGTATTTTTTGCCCTGGGAGGCTACTTTGGTTTTAAGTCGAACAAATATTACGAAACGGATGAATACCTGAAAGAAGCTGTGTTTAAAAATTTAAGTTATGAACAAAGGTCAAATGATGAGGCAAGTTTATTTTTGAGTTGCTCCGGCATGAAATACCTTGAATACAACTTAAAAACCTCACAAATAATCAGGAAGCAAATCCTTGAAAGTAATGAAGATAGAACCACTTCGCGATTCGCTTATGTGATAAAACAAAACACCAACATTGCTACTTTTTTACTCGGTGGCGGCGGCGGGTGGACCATCAAAGAATTGGTCACAAAAAACCTGACCTTTAAAAATGGTGACTGGAGAATTCGGTTAGGGATGCTGTTTGGTGGAGTCAGTGGAGCAGCTTTTGGGTACTGGTTAGTTTCATCCGATCCTCCCTCGTGTTCTGACAGTGGGATTCAGGACTACTTTAAAAAGTTGATAGCTACCAATGCCAATACATTTAATCGCGATGCCCTTCTCCGCTACATTGGAACCTACAAATTACAGCACAAACAGGTTGCTACCAGCAGGCTATTGATACAATATGGTTTGGATGAATTTGACCAATGTATGCGCAAGCAGTTTAGCAAGCAGCTACTAAATAGCTTGCTGATAGATTCTTCCCAGAATACAAAACCCCTATCGAAGAACTTAAGCTTTCAAGAATATACAACCATGTTCGCACATGCAAAGCACAGCTGGGATGTTCTTATGGATGAAAGCCCCGATGCACAAAAAATTACCTTCCTGGATTTTATTTACATCAATAATTTCCTGGAATTTATACTTGAAACCCTAAAGAAAAAGGAGTGTGCCATAGATGAAAATTATTTCCTTTCAATAAGCAATTAGCCTATTGAAAATGATGATATGTTAAATATATCATAATCGATCCCAAATAAAGAAGACTAACACACAACAGTTAGGAAATAGGATTACCTTGCAAAAGGAATTTTTGAAAGAAAAGGATGCACATTACCTTATAACTTAACCATTATGAAACCAATTAAATTCATTGTCCTAATCGCTGCAACATTGACGACAGCCTGGCAACTCCATGCCCAAAACTGGGAAATCATCAACCCCGGTTACATTTATAACTTCCAGTATTCCGATTCGGAATATTACCTGTCGAATTCTCTTTGGACCGATTCTGTCGAAGTGCAAGGCAATGACTCCCTTCTTTATTTGAGCCGACGGGCCGTGCGCGATTCTATTTATCTGTTGGCCAATCAGCCTCATTTCCTGCAACGGAAAGTTCTTGTAACTGACAGTCTGGTTCATTTTTACGACACCGCTTCGTACGTAATAAAGCGTAAGTTCGATGTGGGCACATCCTGGCTTTTCGATACAACCAACAACATCACCGCAAGCTGTACTGGCAAATACAGTGGCCTCACTTTTGGCAATGCCGATTCGATAAAAGTCATCACGCTATCGAACACCGACACCATCCTTCTTTCCAAAAATTACGGGATTCTTCAATTCCCTGACTTTGGCTCAGGCGAAAGGTATTCCCTGAAAGGCATCGACAACCTGCAAATTGGGGAGTGCTCGCCCAAGTTCGCCGATTTCTTTACGTTTGAGGTGGGAGATGTGTTTGTGTATAAAAAGCACTATCAGGATCCTGAATGTATCTACGAAGGTTTTGAAAAATATATAATAATGCAGGTTTTAAGTTTACAAGATACATTGTCATATCAGGTATCTAAGGAAACATGGTATATGCAATTTCAACCCTGTTGGGGGTTTAATTTATCAGGTTACCACACCGATACCACTGTAATAAATTATTCATCTGATGATTATCTTATTTCCAATTATTATAATAACCAACTAATTGCAAATTATGACTCAGATTTGATATGGGCTTTTGTTCCCAGTGGAAATGGTTCTTATTATTGCCAGGCAAAAAGTTACCTTGATGATCTGGGAATAATTACTAAATCTATTGGAAGCTCGGAAGAATGGTGGTTGGAAAATACGGTTTTCGAAGAATCAACTATTCAGGATTTGCTAAATCCCACCTCAGCAACGGGGCCGAATGTTTATATTCAGAAAGTTAAAAAAGGAATTGGAGTTTATGAAGATTTCTTTGGGATGTTTGAAACTGGGAGGTCCACTGAATTAATTGCCTGGCAAACCCAAACAAGTTCCTTTGGAAATTTGGATACATTACCTGAATGGTGGTACAGCAACCCTGAAATTGAATCAAAAAGTATTTCGATTTATCCAAACCCATCCAATGGTGAGGTTCATATTTCCGGATTGATGTACAGCCCATATCATCTTTCACTTTTCGACATTTCCGGCAAGCATATCCTGGAAAGGCAAATCGAAAGCAACGAAACCACCATTCAATTGGATGGGATAAGGGATGGAGTGTATATTCTTGTTCTGAGAAATCAACGTGAAACGATTAGGAAAAGGTTGATTATCCGAAAAGATTAACCAAATTGACGAGACTATTTTAATTTAATATAAACGATAAAATCAAACATTATGAAACGATTATTTCTACATAGCTTTTTTGTGGTAAGCTCTTTTATTGCTTATTCTCAATACATTCCAATGCTTGAAGATAGTTGTACATGGAATGTATATTATTCATTTGAAAGTGCATGGAACAAGATTTTTAAGGTTATGGGAGACACATCCATTAACTCCACTGAATATAAGGCTATTAGTTATTTGGAAGAGGTTAATCCAAATCAATTTTGGGGAGGAATAAGTGGATTTTACAGAGAGGATACTATGTCTCAAAAGGTTTATCAGTATCAAGGAACTAATGGAGATTTTTTGCTTTATGATTTCAGTTTAATTGTAGGGGATACATTCAATTATGGAAGTTCGCTTCGAATTATTGACAGTATTACAAATGATTTGATTCTTTATCCATGGGGTACTGGGGAACTGAATATCGAATTAGATGGAAGGCGCGTTTTCTACCTGAGTGACCAAAATGGTTATACCATAGATATTTGGATTGAAGGTATAGGATCTGTTAGCGGAATTGAATCTAATTATTCTGGTGGCAATGACATACTTCTTTGCCACTTTAATAAAGCGGGAGATTTGGATTTCCACCTCAATTCTGATTCAAGTTGTTACGGCACATTTTATTTAAGTGTATCTGAAGTAAATATCTTTGATGTTTCAATTTTTCCAAATCCATCCTCTGGCTCGGTTCATATTTCGGGATTGCAGGAAAGCCCATATCAACTTGCCATTTATGATATTTCCGGCAAACATATCCTTCAAATGCAAATCGAAAGCAACGAAACCACCATACAATTGGATGGGATGAGGGATGGGGTTTATATTCTTGTTTTGAGAAATCAACATGAAACGATTCGGAAACGGTTGATTGTAAGCAGGGAGTAAGCAGGCTTTTCATGGTAGAGACGCAAGGCTTGCGTCTCATTGATTCAATCTACCTCAATTCCTTTTTTTGCGGGTATTCGAGACGCAAGCCTTGCGTCTCTACCTTCGATCTGCCTTATTTCCCTAATTCCCTAACTCCCTAATTCCTCAAATACTCAGCCCCCTCAATTCCCCATCCCATACGTATGCACACTAAACTGCGCCGAGGGCAAATAGTTGATCCCGAACCAGGCAATCAGCAAAACAACAAAAGCAAGGCTCAAAGTCCAGAGTGGGCCTTTCGTGAGGTGAGGTTTACTATGTCGGAAATGGATATAGACAAGGTACATCAGCCATGTAAGGAAAGCCCAGGTTTCTTTGGGGTCCCAGGTCCAGTAATGCCCCCAGGCTTCTTTGGCCCAGAGTGCACCAAACAACAAGCCCAGCGTAAGAAATGCGAAACCAATATAAACCAGGTTGTCGGCGATGGGCAGGACATCTTTTTTCTGGTTCAGGAAATATTCGTGAAACAGTGAGTAAACTGCAACCAACGACGAGGCAGCCAACAAAGCATAAGCAAAAATGTATACGATTACATGAGGCACAAACCAGGGGCTTTGAAGGGCAGGCATCAGGCTTTTCGAGTGGATTTCGGGATTGAAGTAATTCAGCATAAGAAAAAGCAAAGCCATCCCGAGGCTATAGGCGAGCAACCATTTGTATTTCCAGCGATGATAAACAACTATCCCGATAATAGACAGAAAGAACGAATACCATAAACGGGTTTCACCTAAAGTTCGCATGGGTGGCCTGTCTAATGTCAACCAAAGATTTACGATGAAAGAACCAAGAACAAGAATGCCAACATAAACCATCCCTGTAGCAATTGCAGTGTAAACAGGTTTCTTAGATTTAAATAATAAGATAACAATAGAAGCCAGCCACAGAATTCCGCATATTTCGGCATAAATAGAAAAGTTTATCCAGTTCATAGCTCCCTCCTTTTTCCGGTAAAGAGTAAATAAAAAGCCCCCGCCATCATCATAAAAATGCCTATGTAAACGAGGGGTAACCAGGGGTCTCTTACCAATTCAAATACACTGGTTTCGGAGTAGCGGCCCATCCTTTCGTTGTAGCTTAGTTGGTATATTTTCCATCCGGCCACTTGGTACGGTTTGTTTACCTCTATGGAAATTGTATCCCCTTTTTCTTCCGATAATATGAATACTTCCGACCTATACCTTTTAGGTTCAGGTGGGATCATTATCAAGCTGAAATTTGAGTCGAGTTTTACATAGTCGGGCTGGTGCATGAAATTTCCGCAACTGAGCCAGGCTATTTTACTTTCCTGATTCTTTTGGTTGATAATCTCGACCCATGCTGCCGGTGGCGCACCAAATCCCAGAAAGGGTTCATAGCGGTCGGACACCTTTCCGGCGGTAGGCAAATAATCGAGAACCTTTACATCGCGTCCAAGCAAATTGCCGGTATTTCCTTTGGAGGCATAAAAGGGATGGTTGTTTTCATCCATAAAAAGTTCGGCTTTTGGGTTGTCCAAAATTCCGATTTTGGCTTCATATTCTTCTAACGAAAAATCCAAAAGCTTTATGGCAAAAGGCAGTTCATGTTCTAAGCCCGAAGCATCTGTTGCCAGCCAGTTGGCCTGGCCTTCTTGCAAGGTAAGGGTAAGGCGCAACATGTCGCTCGTGCCGAGGCTACCAGCCACAATGGCTATCCACAGTCCAGCATGGTTAATAAAAAAACCAAGGTTTCTCCTTGTGAAAGGAAAAAACCTCTTTAAGGTAACCAAACCAAGACTACTCAGAAAATACAGCATGACCAGCATATAGGGCCATGATTGAACTATATGATCAAAGCCAAAAGGACTGGTTGTCCTTCCCACTTGGCTTTCTTGCGGAAAAACCGCCATCAACATAACCAAAAAAGCAAAGGCCGAAATGGCACTGATTGCTGCCGGTACACTTGATAGCCATTTCACAAAATGCATCCTCCTGAAAAAGAAATGGACGAGCAAAAGTAGGCCAATACAAATGAAAAGGATTATCCCATTGCCAGGCCATGCCGGGATTTCGATGGTTCCCGCCCCTGTCGAAAACTCAATTAAAAAACCAGCAAGCAAAAGACCAAGTGCTATTAGGTAGCTTTCAATGTAGCTCCAAGGGTGTTGCCATATTTGTTTGCGACCTGCCATTTTCAATAAAAAAAATGATTTATGATTTATGATTAACGATTTATGATTTTCGAAGGATGGGTACGGCCCCTTAAATTCAGAAATCCAAGATCCATGTCCTAACTCGAATCAAATAAAACGAAGGGCTGTATTAGCCAGCCCCTCATCCAATGACCCTAAACTTACTTATGAAACATAATTCTACTTATATACAACCACCCAGCTATCTTCACGTTTTTTGGCAGCCTCTTTCCACTTGGGCAAAAGGTTTTGCTTGAAGGTTTCTTTTTCTTCTTTCAGTTTTTCGATTGGCAGGCCAATATACTCCTGGGCTTTTGCTTTGGTCGAAATGTCGGGGTAAGGAACTTCTTCGGCATGTCCGAGAGCCATCAATAAACGGCTGAGTTTTAAGCGGCCTTCCTGGGCAATTGTAAGGCCTGTGCCAATAACACGGCCCAATTCGACCGGCGAATGGAACGACCCTCCATGACTGGCGGCGGCATAATCCCAACGCCACTGCGCATGACGGATGTCCATTAGGATGTCTTTCATTTGCTCTTCGGTGGCACCAAGATCCCAGGCTAATTTGGCCTCTACGTGGGCACGAACAATCACTTCCTCCAGCTTGTCGCGGTTTTCAATTATCCTGGTCTGGTTCGAATAAACATTGGCAATAAGCTTTTCGGCTTCCTCACGATGGCAAACCTGGCATGAGTTGGCAATATTGTTCAAGGGGCTTTGCAGGTGATGATCGGTGAATTTCTGTCCACCTTCGCTCATGTAGGGCATGTGGCAATCGGCGCATGAAACGCCACGGTCGGCATGAATACCTGTCATATATACTTCATAACCGGGATGCTGGGCTTTCAGCATGGGGGCTTTGCTCATGGAATGGGTCCAATCGGAAAATTCGATATCATCATAATATTTTTCCATGTCCTCCGCCGAAAAACCATTGTCCCATGGGAAAGTCAGGTAAGGTACCCCTTCCGCAGGTGTTTTACTGTTGAAATAATATTCCACATGGCATTGGGCACAAACCAGCGAGCGCATCTCCTGATGGCTTACTTTTGTGATGTCCTTTCCACGGCGCTCAAAAGCTTCGATCAATGCAGGACGTGAAATTTGCAAAGCCATTGATTCGGCATTGTGGCAATCGGCACATCCAATCGGGTTAACAATTTCCTCGCCTTTGCTGGCCCATTTTCCTTTGTAAAAATTGGCTACTCCAATTTCCTGCATCAAACGGGGTACATCGGGACTTTTGCAAGTCCAGCAAGTGCTTGGCATGGGACCATCATCAGAGCCGGTCGGGCCGCCGGTGCGGAGTGTGTTGTGGATGTCTTCAACGGCATAGTAGTGTCCACGGCCCTGGTTGTAATCTTTCGAAAAGCCATAGCCTGCCCATAGAACAACCAAACGGGGGTCGACTTCCAGCATGTCGATCATGGTGTTGCCATTATATTTGCTGCGGAAATTACTTTCGCTGGTGGCCAGCATCGACTGATATTCGCGCGGAAAATTCTTGCCCCACAATTCATTTCTAGGTTCTGTGTTTTTTAATTCAACAACAGGTTTATACACATATTCGGTCTCTACTCTTCGCTCGGTCACTGATGAGGCTAGTAATCCAAGGAGAAAGACAATAATTAAACTTGCAAAGAACAAGGTCCAGTTGATCCATGCAGGTCGTTTTGATTTTAAATTCGTTTCCATATTAATATAGTTTTAGTTATTCTGATTTTTCTTCTTTTAATAATTTAGTGATCCACTCCGGCACCGGGCTTTCCAGTTTGGGGATTTGGGTGTACGACACCGACGAAAGGCTGTTTACCCTTCCGTGGGGCACTTCTCGGTGACATTCCCAGCAAAGTTTACCCTCACCATGTTTGGCCGACTCCAAAGTGGCTGTCAGTGTACCCACATTTTGATTCAGGAAATTATGGCAGCGTTTGCAATTTTCCTGTACTACCATTTTACCTTCTTCGCCAATCTGGATGACTTGTGGCTCGGCTCTGAGGGTAAATATGGTGGCATGGCGCATACCATCTTTTCCTTTGAAAAAATATTTTGCCACAGGATTAGTGTGCGGCACATGGCAATCGTTACAGGTTGCTTTTTCACGGTGGGCACTATGCTGCCAGGTAGCATATTGGGGGGACATAATATGGCAGTTGATGCAGGTTTCGGGCGCATCGGAAATATAGGACACAGCATTCGAAACAAAAAACAGGTAGATGAAAATGCCTACAATAGCACCTGTAATAATTGCTGCGACAAGCTGCCAGCTTTCGGGCGGATGTAAAAATTGAATGATTTTTCGCATAGTCAATAGTTTAGAGTTCTCCAAAAATACAATGTTCTCATGAACAATTCTCAGGATTATTTATTGAGGAAAGTCGGTGTTACCGATAACATGAGCCAAGCCCAATTATTCATTTCATCCTTTGCCCCCGGTACCGATTTTTTCAGGGTTTCCATGGTTTCGGTTGCAAGCATGTGTGAATAACCGGCTTTTATTGTTGCTATGTCGTTTAGCTTGTAAGCACAAACCATGTCTATCTCGGTTCCTAATGATGCATCCATGGCTTTTCCATCAGCACCTTTTAGATCGGCTGCAGTTGAAAATAGGTGGACAAAAGCAATAAGGTTCACTTTTTTGATCTTTGTAGTCAGATTCAAATAGATATCATTTAAGCCTACACTGTTGCCATGATTTCCCACATAGAAATAATCCATGAAACCATTGAACTTATGGTTGGTGCCATACAAGGGGGTGAAGGCATTGTTTTCTTCTGAATCTTTGGTTTGGTCATTACCCGATAGGAATTCATAGCCAAGTTTAAGATTCAAGTTTTCTGACAACTGATAAGATCCCTCCAAATGATAGTATGAGGCCGATAAATCCTGTCCTCCGGTTAATCTCATTTGTTGATAATAAGTTCCTGCCAGCATTATTTTATCTTTTTTAAAGACCAAACGTGGCCCAATGGTCTGACTGAAAATGAAGGATGACGACATGCTGTCGATACTGTATTTTTCGATACCATTATTCAGCGCAAGCACGCTTAGAGATAAATTTCCAAACTTTTGGTTGTACCATAAAAACTGCATGGCTTTGTATGAACCTGCAACACCGTATAAATTGTTGGTCCTAGTCATATTCTCGTTATAGGCAATACCTAAATGGATTTTGATATCTTTCTCAAACTTGAACAAAGCCAGGTCGTGCGAGCGGGCCTGATGTGCCCAGCCAACATTGCCGAAAATCCGGCTGTCGTCGTACACTAATTCCTGGCGACCAGCCTTTAACGATAGCGACTTGGTAAAGAAGACCTCGGCCCAGGCTTCGTGTACCGAAGTGGCCTTATCTTCGTTGGCTACCAATTGGGATTGATTTCCCCAACTTCTTACATCCTGGAGTACCAAGCCCGTTTTCACATTGTCGGTAGAGTACAAGAAATTCAGCCGGGTACGCTGGGCTGTAAACAGCGAATAATCCTGATCGGGGTTGGCAAGTGTGCCATATCCGTGGCTCATTTCTGTGCGTGGTGTAAATTCACCCGACAGTACAAATTGACTAAAGGCTTGATTGCAAAAGCCTAAACTAATCAGGAGTAGAATTGCAAATACTTTTTTCATAGCAAATAATAATTTAAGTAATGAAATACTAAAATAGTTGTTTACAGGAATCAAAAACCTGAAAAATGTCATGTTTGCTTAATTTAGAAAGGCTCTAAATAATTTCGTAGAAGAATTTTATGGTGAGCTTGTAATTGTTGCCCCGTTCAATCAACATCTTAAGCAACGAAGAGAAGGGGCTAAGGAAGTGAATTATCAACTAAATACTTTCCTTTCAGAACCGGCAACACCTCCAATTGCTCACCATACAAACAACACCATATATCATCTTCCAAAAAGGAAAGTTTCGATTTTAAGCGGGGGGAGTTTGAAATAATGTAATCAAAGAGATTTTCTTTTGATGCATTGTAAATTTCAATGGCAACCGAAACAGCATCAGATGAACTTGTGAATTTGCCAGACTGGACCAAGGCTTGTGCTACCTTTCCTGCAAAAAGGGTGTCTTCGATATTCACTTTTTGCTCCCACCCTGCGCAGAGCAACATCACATCATGTTCCTGGTTCAAAAGATATTTTAGAAGCGTATCAAAATTGATGAAAGAACCAATTAAAACCTGATGGGCATCTTGGGCGGTCTGGATAGCAAGGGTCCCGTTGGTGGTGGTCATGGTGAGTTCTTTGTCTTTCAGCTTGGGCGATTTAAACTCATAAGGGGAATTGCCCAGATCGAAACCTTCCAGTTTTAGGCTATTCCTTTCACCGGAAATAATCCTGCCTTTTTCTTTTGAAAGGATAGCTTCATCAGTGGAGGTTACCGGAAATATTTTAGAGACCCCTGAATGGAAGGCTGTACAAATCGATGCCGATGCGCGTATCACATCAATTACCACAACTACCTGCTTGTCTTTTTTATAATGATGGTAAAGGGCGGGGGACAAACAAATTTCAATTTCTTTCATGTTAATACAAATTGGAGAATTATTACCTTGTCACCCATTACATCTTTTCTTAAATATCAATATGTTCTGAGGTATTAAAATTTGATTTCAGAATAAAGATTATCGATTTTTGATCTTGCAGTTTGCTACGAACATCTTAAATCAAAAATCGTTAATCATCATTCCTAAATCCTCTTATATTTCATTTTTCTTCCTATTTAATCTAAAAACAGAAAGCCGGCCATCGACCAGCTTCCTATTTGTTATTATGGTGTATTTCAATTTTTAAAAAAATGGGGTTTTTACAATTTTTGCTTTCAGGGCCTTGTTCCTGATTCGGATAAAAATTTCGGTGTCGAGTTTCGAAAATTCCCTTTTCACATAGCCCATCCCAATTCCTTGTTTCAAAAGTGGCGACATAGTTCCCGATGTTACTTCACCAATCTCATTCCCATCAGCATCTTCAATCATATAATGCTGACGTGGAATTCCTCTTTCAAGCATCAAGAAACCTTTTAAAAGCTTTGCAGGTTTCTCTTCTTTCATCTTGGCCATGTAGTCACGGTCGATAAAATCATTGCCATCTACAAATTTGGTAATCCAGCCCAAGCCAGCTTCGATGGGTGAGGTAGTATCGTCGATATCATTTCCATAAAGGCAAAACCCCGATTCGAGCCGGAGGGTATCACGTGCACCCAGGCCAATAGGTTTGATGCCAAACTCGGCACCGGCTTCCATTACTACCTCCCAAAGTTTAGCGGCATCTTTGTTGTCCACATATATTTCGCAACCGCCCGAACCTGTGTAGCCGGTGGTCGAAAAAATCACATCCTTTATCCCTGCAAAATCAAATTGCTTAAAGGTGTAATATTCCATGTCGGTCACATTTTCGGATGTAAGTTTCTGCATGGCCTGCAACGCTTTTGGTCCCTGAATGGCAAGTTGGGCAGTATCGTCTGAGGCATTGATAAGGTCTTTGCCGATTTCCATCCCGAACCCTTTGGCATTTTCCACACACCAGGCCCAATCTTTGTCGATGTTGGCTGCATTAACTACTAAGAGATAATTCTCCGGGCCAAAGCGATATACCAACAAATCATCAACTATCCCCCCTTTTCCATTTGGAAAGCAGGAATATTGCACTTTGCCATCGTACAGGGCATTCACATCGTTGGTGGTTACTTTCTGCACAAAGGCTGCTGCTTTTGGTCCTTTTGCCCAAAACTCACCCATGTGCGACACATCGAAAACACCAACGCTGTTTCTTACAGTAAGATGTTCTTCGTTAATGCCTTCGTAATTTATGGGCATCTTATAGCCACAGAATTCTTCCATCCGTGCGCCAAGTTCTTCATGAAAGCTTGTAAATGCTGTTCTTTTCATCTATTTTTAGTTTTATAAATTACTTACTTCTATTGTTTTACGATTACCAGATAAAAATGATTTTGAAAATGTGTGGCAAATGTAGTATTTTTTCAAGTTCGATTTTATGATAAAAGTAGTGTAAATCGAGTAAGTCAAAATCCAAAAGTTGCCGGGTTTTCTTATAGTTATCTTCCTGTGAGACATTAGTTAGACCAGTCTAAAAGGTTATCAGATTTCAACTATTGTAATGTACTCCAGATTTACAGCTTTGCATGTTAGCTGTTTAGAAAGTCTCACTGAAATTGATTTTTCTGAGTAGATTCGAAAATTCATTCTTCAAAAAAGGCATGGTACTTATCAAACTTTCATATCAGAAAATAAAGAGCCCTTAGTGGGCAAGTTAATTGAAAAGAAAAATAAATGATTTATTGAATTTTATTCTTGAATTTCACTACATTTGTGAGAGTTTAAAAACGCATAACGGCTTAAAAGCTTTTTAACAAACAAAGAACTATGGATTTTCAGGATAAACTAATAGACCTTACCTACTTAGAACAATCTTTTGGCAAAGGTATGATTCCAGAATTGCTAAATCTTTATAAAAGCCAGGTACCTGAATTTACCGAGGATGTACAAGAATATTTCGATCAACAGGATTGGTACAGCTTAAGCCGGGTTGCCCATAAAATAAAAGGTTCGTGGGGGATTGTGGGCAATCGAAAATATTTTGACATGTTCAGAAATTTACAGCTGGTTTGTGAGGCAATGCATCTTCATATCTTGAAAGGAATACAAAAGGAACGGCTCTTAAACGAACAAGAACAAAAGGTGTATGATGAAATAGGAGCCAGAGGGATTGGCGAAAATTCTGAATTAGACACTGAATCCATCAACCTTCTGAACAAAGAATTAGAACGGTTTAAAAATGGCGAAAAACTAATTACCGTTCCTGAATATGCAGAAACAACATTACACATTTTAAAAAATTCGATACAAGAGGTTGACGAATTATTAACAAAGTTTTAAATTTGCACCCTGGAAACAGCTCTTTTTTTATAAAATTAGGAAATCATTATGCTGAAAGTTACACACGAAAAAGAAATCACAATTGCTGCCTTTGATAATTACGACAGGTTTAATGCGATAATTTCTCAGGAAGTAAAAGATAAGTTGAACTCATTAGTAGTGCCCGATTCGAAACTTATTCTCGACCTTAGTGGGGTCAAGTTTATTGATAGCTCTGGATACGGGGCCATGCTTTCGGTCTTTAAAAATGCCAGGAAAAGCAATAGCATATTCCGGATTTGCAATATAATCCCCGATGTAATGGAAGTTGTCAAGTTGATGCAGTTGCATAATGTTTTCGATATATACGATAGTTTGGCCGACTGCCTGGAAAGCTTCAAATAAATGGCGATTGATCTTATCAGTATAAAATCTATACCGATGAGGACGATTTCATTCAATCCTAATTGTTGTCTTCAGCAATTTATTATTGAGGATAAACATGAATAAGGGACATCTTATAGACACGTGACAAACTCCACAAATCGACATAAGATGCTTAATGCAAACCTTTTTGTTGCTATTTCGTTTCAGACCGTAGTTAAATTAGTACTATGAATCTATCTCAGCCAAATATCCTGATAGTTGATGATGATGTCCTGATATGCAGGGTGGTTGAGGTTTTGCTGAAAGGCATCAATGCGAATGTAAGCATTGCCACTAATGGCGAGGAAGCCATCAGCATAGCCCGCGAAAAAATATTCGATTGCATTATATCCGACCTCCAAATGCCCTTGATGAACGGGAACGAATTAATCCGCAAACTGCGCTATATGCCAGAATACAAATTCACCCCTTTCATTTTTCTGTCGAGCAACAACGAAGAAGAAACGTGGATCAAAAACATAAACGATGGCGCCGACGACTTCATTACCAAACCATTTAATGGCGAGGTCTTGATTGCCAAGATTAAAGCCAACCTGAAGAAGGCCAGTCTCCGAAAAGAATCAATCAGGCTAAACCAGGACCAGAACATTTCGTTTGACAGAGGAAAAATTTGTTATTGCTTTTCGGGGAAAGACAAATTTGAGATTCCCACACAGAAACTTTGTAACGAGCTTATCCCAATTGAAAACGAGGAAGTACTTTTTAGGGCCATCAACGAAGAGAATATTTGGTTGATCTTGATTGATGACCATGCTGATTGGGCCATCCAAATTGTGCAAAAAATCTTGGTTCAAGCAATAAACAATAGCATACCGGTTCAATTTCTGGCAGGTTTGCCTTTGGCGGAGGTCATCTCAAAGAATATTATAGACCTTGATTACGGAGGGGTAATTCCCAAATCGCTGGCTATGGATATACTTGTTTGCCAGATAAACAACCTGTTGAACCGCGAAATCGAACTGAAGGACAAATATCTGTCGGCCCTAAGTTCGGCTGCAAGCAATACCCCCATTAAATTCGACCACAACCTCGACCGCGAACTCCTCGATTTTAAACTTTCCTTCTTTCACGAGCCTTTCGAGAAAATACCGGGTGGCGATTTCTACGAGTTCTTCTCGCTGGGAAACAACCTTGAAATTATTGTGCTGGGTGATGTCATGGGAAAAAAATGGAGAGCCTGGTTTTTTTCGCTTGCCTATATCGCTTATATCCGAAGCACCATAAACTTTTTCATTTACAACCAGGATTTTCATATCAACCTGAACCCTGAGTATTTACTCGAGGTTTTAAACAAATACATTTACAAAGACCTTCAACTTGCCGAGGTGTTCACCACCCTTAGCATCGTGCTGGTCGATCCAAACACATCGACCCTGAGAATTGCTTCGGCAGGAGCTCTACGTCCTTTATTTCTTCATGGAGACTCTGGAAAGATAAAACGACTTAACATAGTGGGAACCTTGCTCGGAGTTTTGGAAGACACCAAGTACAAATGCCTTAAAATGAAAATGGAACCTGGCGACAGAGTCTTGCTTTTTACCGATGGATATCCCGAAACAGCTGGAGCCGATGGTAATATGGTTGGAGAAGAAGCAATGGAGGAATGTTTCAGGAGCCAAATACAATCCCGCACACTCACTTGTCAGCAAATTGAGCAATGCCTGACAAAGAAATATTCGATCAGTTCGTTCGACGACGATCGAACGATGTTACTTATTAGCAGGGATGCAACTGCCCCATTTGCTTAAAAAAGTGTTAATTCATTTTTGATGCTAATATATCGCCGCCAATTTCCTATTTTTGAATATTAATCAATTTAGGATGAAGGGACTAGTCTACCTACTTTTCATATTGTTTTTTCCGGTGCAAAGTTTAGGCTACCTGTACGCTTCAACAATTGACAAACAATCCGATATTCCTGTTCAGCAATCTTCTGATAGTACTTCGCTTGAAGGCTTGAACAAGCTTTTCGAGGATTACGAGCTTCAAAAAGGCATAAAGAGATTTGAATCGGCCAGGGAGGCATTGAACTTGTCGCAAAAATCCAATTCTATCGAACATACACAACAGGCACTTATAATTTTGGCTGATGAATATCAAAAATTGGGGCAGGCTGTAAAATCAGAGATGCTTTATAGGGAGGCCCTGCGTATTGACAGTCTGGTACTTGATACCATCAACCAGATAAAATGCCTCATAGGATTGGGCATTAGTTTTCGGGAACAGGACAAGATGGACGAAAGTTACGATGTATTTCGTTTTGCCCTTGCTCAAGCCGAACAATCGACCAACATGAAAATGACTTGTTTGGCATTGGCAAACCTGGGTGTTAATTACATCGAAAAAGACGAATATGATCTTAGTCTCGATTATTTGCTCCGGGCACTCGATATTTCAAAAAAGTACAAAAAAGAAACCGACCAGGCATATATTCATCTCTTGCTCGGAAGGCTTGGTGTAGCCCGGAAGGATGTGCAATATGCGATTGGGGAATTTTACGAATCGCTTGAAATAGCAGAATCATCAAAGGACGAAAGCAGTATTTGTGGTGCTTTGCTCGAACTGGGGAACTGTTATATCACAATTAGTGAAATGAAAAAAGCCGAAGAATATCTCGACAGTGCAGGACAAATAGCCATGAACCAACAAAGCTGGGGAATAGCACTGAAAACATTCGAGCAACTTGCCAGTATCAAATACCATCAGAAACTATTCGGGGAGAGCCTGGACTATTTAAAGCTCAGCTCATTGTTGAAAGATTCCATCTTCAACCAAAATAAATCGAACATGCTGGCCGACATGCAAGCCCTGTTTCATATTGCGGAAAAGGAGAACGAGATTGAAGCACGGAAGCAGGAGATAATGCTCTTCAATCGTGAAAAACGGATCAACAAAATCCAAACAATCGGACTGTCTATCCTTATTGTCCTTTTATTGATTGTCGCTTTTTTATTGTTTTTGCGACAGCGCGAAAAGATTCAGAAAAACAAAATCATCTTCGAAAAACAAAAAGAAATTTATTCAGCCCGGCAAGCTATGCTGGAGGCTGAATTGAAAAACAATGAGATCGAAAAAAGCAAACTGCAGAATGAATTGCTTTTTAAACAAAATGAAATTGTCAACTACGCTTTATCGGTGATCCAAAAGAATGAATACTTTGGAGAAATCAAGCAGCAGGTTTCGGAATTGTTGAAGTTGAAGGGAATTGACAGGAACCATGAAATCACAGCCATCATCCGTCGATTGGTCCAGACAATAAATGCGAACAAGGATATTGATGATGTTCAAAAAAATATAGAGGAAGTCAATTATCAGTTTATGTATCAACTGAAAGAAAACTTCCCCAACCTTAGCGACAACGAAAAGCGGTTGTGTGGTTTTTTGAGGATCGGGCTTTCCAATAAGGAAATTGCGGCCCTCAACAATATCTCATTAAAAGCTGTTGAAATGGCCCGCTACCGTTTACGTAAAAAATTAGATATAGACGGACAGGTCGATCTGGCAGAGTTTTTCGAGACCTTATAATTATGAATTGAAAAAATAAGTTGAAACATTTTTTTGCTGAAATATTACTTTTAATACTGATGTTTGCCGGGATACAACTTCATGCCCAGCAAAGGGACGTAGATTATTTGTACAGTATCATTTTGGAGTACCCCGAAAAGTTTGATTTCTATTTCGATTATTTCGAGCTTTCCAACAACCTGGACAAAAAAGAGAAACTGGCCCTTCAAGGGATCCAGCTGGCCCACGATGCCCGCGACATGTACAATGTGAAACGCTTTTTACTTGAATTGGCAAATCAATGCAACAATAGGGGAAGCCATGGAAAGGCTTTGGTGTATTACCAAAAAGCACTGTCGATTGCGCAAAGCCTGGGAAACAATCAGAAAACGGTGGCAGAAATTTTCTCCCAAATGGGTGATATCTATTTGAAATGGCAGGATTTGCAGATTTCTGAGGAATATTTTCACAATGCCTATAAAGTGTATTTTACGTTGAACGACAGCTTGAACGTATCACATTGTTTATATTCTCTTGGCAAGATCAAATTTATCCAAAATGAATTTCAGCAAGCCAGGGATTATTATCAACAATCGCTCGCGTATGGTGAAAATTTCGAGGACTATGAATTGAACATTCAAAACCTGATTGGTTTGGGCAAGCTCGATTACGAAACTTCGAATTACGAAAGTGCTTTGGAGTATTTCGATGAATCTGTGCATCTGATGCGACGGGTTGACAATCCTTATTTAGAGGCATTGATCAAACTCGACAAAGGGAAAATACACAGCCGTTTAAACAATTTTGAAAAGGCAATGGAATTGATCGAAGGCGCACTTTTGCTTTCCAGGAATAAATTTCTTGATATTGAAATGAACTGTTACAAGAGCTTGTCGGAAATAAATGATGGCAGGCATAAGGATTATTTGGCAACCAAACAGTTTTTCCTATATGCCACCTTGCGCGACTCGTTTTATAATTCGGAAGAGCACAGCAAAATAGCGGAAGTCAGGGCACAATATGAATTTTTACAGAAAGAAAAAGATTTGCAAAAACAAAACAGGGAAATTGAGATTTCCAAGAAACAAGAAAAGATTTCCCAGTTGATGATGTATTTTATGTTGGGCGGCCTAATCCTTCTCATCGCAATTGGGGTGCTCCTTAGCCATGCCCTTCGTGCCCGTTACCAGAAAGGGAAAGCCCGCATCGAAGAAAACGAGAAGGTGCACCAAAGCCATAAATCGCTTCTCCGCGCCGAGATGATGAATACAAAACTTGAAAAGCAACGACTTAAAGAGGAGTTGGACAACAAAAACAATGAACTTGTCCAATTTGCAAGAAATAGAGTACAACAGGGCGAACTTGTAAGCAATATCCTGGATCGTCTGAAAAAGCTGAAACAAGTACCTGACGAGGAAAAGACCTTCGCCATACGAAAAATGGTTACCGAATTGGATCACATTCTAAAAAACAACCAGGAACTTTCCGATTTTCACCAATACATTGAAGAAGTCACCGAAGCTTTTTCGCGCAAACTCAACACCATTTTCCCCAGCCTGACCCCCAACGAAAAGAAACTGGCTATCTTCCTAAGGCTGGGCCTTAGTACCAAAGAAGTGGCTAGCCTACAGCATGTCTCGGTAAAAGCCATTGAAATGGCCCGTTATCGGCTCCGAAAAAAGCTCAACCTTGATAACGAGGATCATTTGCATGAGGTCTTTCAAACTATTTGAGGTTTATTAGGATTCTCCAATATTGTAGACTTAACTGCAAATTTAATAGGTGTTTACAAAATACCAGCTATCCAGTAACACAAATTTGTCTAGCTTTCAATAAATATATGATTCAATTGAAAAGAAAAAAACTTCTTCTATTCTGATATTTATTCAATAAAATATAATATATTTGCAATATATAAGTTTAAAGTATATATGAGTTTCAAAATATAAATAAACCAAAATAGATATGATTGCAAAAGAATTACTCAAAGGGTCGCTTAAGTCGATAGTTTTAAAACTATTATCGGAAAACGACAGAATGTATGGGTACGAACTTACCCAAAAAGTGGAAGAATTGACCGAGGGCAAAATCAAACTCACGCTGGGGGCATTGTACCCGGTTTTGCATAAACTGGAGAAAGAGGGGGCATTGGAAACCGAAGCCGTACAAGTAAATAACCGAACCCGTATTTATTACAAACTAACCCAAACAGGAAATTCGACTGCCCTTGAAAAAATTAAAGAGTTGGAAGAATTTGTCCAGACCATAAATATATTGTTGAACCCAAACCTTGGCCTGCAACCATGTACTGTCTAACAAACGAGCAGATTTCCTTTATCGAAAGGGAAGTCGATAACGACGAAATTACCTATTCGCACCTGAGGTACGAACTGATCGACCATGTTTGTTGCGAGATCGAAAGTCAGATGCAGGCAGGGATCTATTTTAAAGAAGCGTACGATAAAATTCGGAACCAGTCAGGTTTTAAAGGCTTCAAGAAAATCCAAACTGATACCTTAAGTTTAATCGATAAAAATTATAGAATTATGAGAAACATGATGAAAATTGGCGGTATGGCTGCCTTGATCTTGCTTGGTTTCGGGACTGTTTTTAAAATCAATCACTGGCCGGGTGCAGGTATTATGCTACTTGGAGGTTTCTTCCTTATGTGTTTTGTCTTTTTTCCAACAGCTCTTTACGTGATGAACCGGGAATCGAAAATGAAAGGAAAAAACATTGTTTTTGCTTCGGTCTTCATAGGGGGCATAACCTTTATGCTTGGCACGCTGTTCAAAGTACAACACTGGCCTGGTGCAGGTTTGCTCTTGATGGTAGGCGATGTAATCTTACTTTTCCTGTTTATCCCATCGTTGCTGTACTATAAAATGAATAGTACGGCAGACCGGAAAAAAAGGCAGGTTTACCTCCTTGGCGCATTATCACTTATGCTGTTTTTAGGCGGCTCTTTCTTCAAAATGTTTCATTGGCCCGGTGCTCAAATCCTCATTATTACCGGATCAATCTCATTGATTTCCGTGTTTTTGCCGGTTTATGCCTACCGGGAATATAAAAACTCCCAGCATGTACATGCCAGCTTTATATACATCATCATTGCATTTATGTATTTCACTTTATTTGAAACCTTACTGGCTATGAATGTATCGAAACCCTTGGTTTCAGATTATATACATGCGGAAAAAATGGAATCATCATCAACAAAACAATTGGACGACTTCAACCAAACAAATTACAATCTGTTGTTGAACGACTCCACGGTTGATCAGGCCAAATTGTTAACACTACGGGAAAACACCAACGAATTGTGCGCTTATCTCCAGGATTTAAAGATCAGGCTGATAACAAGAACCGAGCAAGTGGAGGCTGAGCAAGCAGGTAAGTTGGTTGACAATATTGAATTACTGCATAACATGACCGAGAGTAAAATTCCCACCCAATTTATGTTGGGTGAATATGGTAAGGCCACCGAATTAAAAAACAAAATCGATGAATATAAAAAGCTGTTGACTGATTATGTTCAGGATAATCCTGCCACATCAGAAGCAATATCCAATATTTTAAGTACAGGGTTACCTTCCAATTATGCTGAATTTTATACATCGTGGGAAGAGGCACAATTCGGAAACGTATTTTTATCCGGGGACATTGGAATCCTGTCTCATATCCAATACAATTTGAGAATTGCAGAAAATCTTGCCTTAAAAAGTAAGCAAACTTCATTAAACTTATAAAACAGGAAATCATGAAAAAGATACTATATATTTCAGGTATTGTGGCTGTAAATCTATTGTTGCTCGGGGCTTTGATGAAGATATTACACTGGCCAGGTGCAAACATCCTTTTGATCCTTTCGATCGCCACATTTGTGTTTTGGTTTATTCCCGCTTCATTGATCAATCATTTCAGGTCGCTTGAAAAACCTGCAAACCCCACATTGCACATCCTTGTGTTTGTGGTATGTTTACTCGATTTTGTGGGTGCTTTATTTAAAATTTTGCATTGGCCCGGTGCCAATTGGCTAATGATAGTAGGTATCCCCGCCCCATTTATACTCTTTCTGCCAGTGTATCTTATCCGGTTCAACAAGCAAAAACGTAGACCAGACGGTGATTTTTTCGCTGTCATGTTCCTCTTTGTTTACATTGCCATTATCAGTGTATTTCTTTCTTTGCAAGTAGGAAAGGAGGTCATTGATTATGGAGTAATGACTGGCGAGAAATCGCAAGTCACTTATGCTAATTTAGATGCTTTAAGTTCGGATAGGGTAGGGGATTCAGCGCAAAATAAGATACAGGAGAAAGCGGATGAGCTATGTCGAAACATCGATCAGATAAAGGCCGCATTGGTTGAAACCTACCAACAAGATGCGAGCGATGTTGTTAAGAGCAACGGTGAGATTAACCTATGGAAAATGAAGGGGATAGATGGAAGGGAAGCATCGAAAATATATTTCTGCGACGAAAATGGTGGAGGTAACTTAGGGAAATTCTTTAAGGAAGTGGAAGACTTTCGGGAATACCTGATCGAATTTATCCCCGTACACGAGAAGCAGAAGAGGGATTTTGTGAATGAAACCTTAAGAACATCACATATATTCTATAAGCCGGATATGCCACTTGGTTCACCAGGGATCAACCTTGCAAATATGAGTTTAATGATGGTCATCAATCAGTTGACTTTTATGCAGACCAATATTCGCTTGGCGGAATTGCAGGTTCTTTAACGTTGATTCTTTTTATGGGTTTAATGCAAACGTAGCAGAAATCGGATAATGGTCGCTGAGTTTCACTTTGTGTTTGTGATATTTCGATGCGATCAGCTTTTCAGAGTGTAATATATAGTCGATCCGGAAGGAAGGGAATTTGCCACGATAGGTATTCGATATCCCAGTTCCCGATTCTACAAAAGCATCCTTCAGATCACCAAAGATGGTTTGGTAGGTATACGATACGGGGGAATCGTTAAAATCGCCACAAATAATTACAGGATAGGGTGATTCGTCAATTGTTTGGGCTACTTTCTCGGCTTGTGCAGCCCTGTTGATAAAACCATTTTTCAGGTGACCAAGGATGTTCTCTGCCTCCTTTAGGTTTTTCCCCCGATTTCTGATATCCAATGAATCGAGCAGGGAGTATTCACGAGGGTCAAGGTTAAACGATTGAAGATGTAAATTGAATACCCGGACAGTATCTGTGTTTATTTTAAGGTCGGTGTAAATTCCCATGTTTGACGAAGCCTCGAAACGGATCACCCCTTTCCCAACAATTGGGAACCGACTTATGGTAATCATCCCGGCGGCATATAAACCAGCGTTTGGTGTGCAGAAGTCAACGTGGTAATTCTGATTATTCGTTATTAATTTAAGTTGAGGGTGTTGACTCAAATGTCTATATCCCAGCCTCGCAATTTCTTGCATACAAATAATATCAGCCTGTTCATCGACAATAAAATCCGCAATTTTGGAAGGGGTTTCTTCGTCGTGGGTCCAATTGAATTTATCGAAATGACGAACATTATAGCTTAACAAACTGAATGGTTCGCTAGCAATGTGTTGTGAATTACGAATATTAAGTTGAACTGTCCGGCCAAGGAATGTCCAGCCTAAAAGAATGGCTGCCAGGGAATATAAGAATGCCCACCGTTTGCGATATATCCAAAAAATCACAAAAAACAAATTCAGAAGCAATAAATAGGGATAGCCAAGGCCGAGTAATGAAACTATCCAGATTTTAGCAGGGCTTATGTAAATGGAAAGATAAGCCAGCAATAGAGGGACAATGGCAACAAAATTCAATATAATGATAACTTGGTGAATGAATTTTTTCAAGTCGGTTAATTTTTATTGCTCATGTTAAACAAAATGTCCTTTTCTTCTTTGGTTAGACTGTCGTATCCCGATTTCGATATCTTGTCGAGTATCTGGTCGACATGGGCCTGTTTTTTCAATTTCTGTGCATTGTATTCAATATCGTCGACAGGAGGGCGCTTGTGAGTCACTTTTAGATTTCTTTTTTTCTTGAAAAATGAAAACAGCCCATCCATAAAACGATCGAACCAGTTTGCTACCACCTTGCCTTTCTTATCCTGCGAAACATAATAATAACCGAGGAAAGCCCCGCCAAGATGGGCAATATGTCCTCCTGCATTGCCCAGTGGGATTTGCATAATATCAAGCACCACAAACACTATGGCGATCCACTTAATTTTTACCGGGCCGATAAATGGGATTTGTACTTCGAAGTTTGGTGAGATAGTCACAGCACCTAAAACAATGGCCATCACAGAAGCCGAAGCACCCAGTGCAACAGACCCTGCGCTGGCTGCCTCGAAAGCAGGGAAAATATTGTAAGCTACAATATAGAAAGCTGCCCCGCTGAGGCCACCCAGCAAATACACACTCAATAATTTTTTCTCGCTTAAAAAAAGAAGAAATATTTTCCCAAACCAAAAAAGCCAAAGCATATTGAACAAAATATGCAGGAATTCTTCGTGCAGGAACATGTATGTAAATAGGGTCCAGGGTTTTAAAATCAACGAACCAAAGGAAGCTGGTACCGCCAGCCAGTCGACCAACGAAAAACCACTGTCGATGTTCATCAAAAACAGAAAGACATGGACAATTTTTACAACGATAAAAACGGCCAAGTTTAAATAGATCAACTTCACCAGGTTGCTGCCTGTGTGAAACGATTCTTTTATTTCATTCCAAATATTCATTTATCTATCTTTGCACCAAAATGGCTACAAAGATAGCTATTTTGCTTTTTTAAAACTTTTGTAATAACTCGTAAAAAGATAATATAGTACAGAAATGGAAACAGTTCTTAGTGGAATACGGTCGACAGGCAACCTGCATTTGGGGAATTATTTTGGGGCACTCAAAAATTTCATCCGGATGCAGCATGAGCATAATTGCTATTTTTTTATTGCTGATTATCATTCGCTGACCACACACCCAACCCCCGCCGATTTGCACGGCAATGTAAAACAGGTTTTGGCAGAATACCTGGCCTCGGGCATCGACCCCGAAATTGCCACCATATATATACAGAGCGATTTGCCCGAAGTGGCCGAATTGTACCTCCTCTTGAACATGAATGCCTACATTGGCGAATTGGAGCGTACAACTACTTTCAAGGACAAAATCCGAAATCAGCCCGACAATGTAAATGCTGGTTTGCTTACGTATCCCGTATTGATGGCTGCCGACATTATTATTCATAATGCGAGCAAAGTGCCTGTAGGGAAAGACCAGGAACAAAACCTGGAGATGGCCAAAAAGTTTGCCCGCCGGTTCAACCACATGTATGGCGTGGAATATTTTACTGAACCAGCAGCCTATAATTTTGGCGAAAACCTGGTGAAAATTCCAGGCCTGGATGGGACTGGGAAAATGGGGAAATCGGAAGGCAACGGTATTTACCTCTGCGACCCGGACAAGGAAATCCGCAAAAAAGTGATGCGAGCTGTCACCGATACTGGCCCTACCGAGCCAAACTCGCCAATCAGCGAACCGGTCAGGAACTTATTTGCGCTCATGGAAGTGGTTTCAGATCATGATGCAATAGCCAAGTTCAAAGAAGATTACGCCAATTGTACCATCCGGTATGGCGACCTAAAAAAGCACCTGGCCGAAGATATTTGCAAATTCGTGGCCCCTATCCGCGAACGCATCGAAGACATTAAAAACAACGATGTCTATCTTGGTAGAGTTGCTAAAATGGGCGCTGAAAAGGCCCGCGAAAGTGCTTCGAAAACAATAAGAGAGGTGCGTGAAATTATTGGTTTCAAGGCATTTTAGAGGACAATGATTGAATTAGTTGATGGAAACTTGAAATGTGTAAATATTGATTTATGACATAGGATCAATCCCGCATAAAAAGCAGGACAAGCTGATTTTTGATTTTCGATTTTGAGGACGAAACACACTTTAGCAAAAAAGTAATTGGTGAAAGACAGAAAGCCAAATTAAACTACATGAAAATAATTTGCATAGGACGAAACTACATCGACCACGCCAAAGAGCTAAATAACCCGGTGCCTAAAAAGCCGGTATTCTTTCTAAAGCCCGACACCGCATTGGTAAAGGATAACAAACCATTTTTCTATCCCGATTTCTCTGAGGATGTACATTATGAATGTGAAATTGTAGTCCACATCAACCGGGTTGGGAAAAACATTGCAGCCAAGTTTGCCCACCGTTACTACGATGAAATTGGCATAGGAATCGACTTTACCGCCCGCGACCTTCAACAGGAATGTAAAACAAAAGGCCTACCCTGGGAAGTGGCCAAAGCTTTTGATAACTCCGCGCCTATTGGGAAATTTCTTCCGAAGTCGAGATTTGCGGACATCAACAATATTAACTTTTCGCTTGACATAAATGGAAAAACTGTCCAGCAGGGCAACACAGCCAGTATGATTTTTAAAATTGACGAACTGATTGCCTATACCTCTCGCTTTATGACCCTAAAAATGGGGGACCTTCTTTTTACCGGAACCCCCGCAGGCGTTGGCCCCGTAAAAATTGGCGACCGTCTGATAGCTTCCATGGAAGGCGAAGAGTTGCTGAATTTTATGGTGAAATAGTTTTTGACGCAGATTTACGCTGAAAAACACGGATAGAATCAAATAAAAAAAGTGTTTAGGACATCTGGATATTCTGAAGATTTCCATTTTCTATTCACACTTCATATTCTTTATTTACCACCACAAACCTCCTTGCGAACCTCTAATCGTGGTTACTGACCTTTAAACTTCTGAAGTACGACCTGTCAATGTCCGAGGACATGACAGCGTCTAATGTAAAAAACGTTGACAGAGCCAGTCCCGGTCATTTCGGGATACTGCGGACGCTGTCAGGTATTACCTCACCACCACAAACTTCCGTATAAACACCTCCTCGCGGCTGATTGCACGGATAAAGTAATTGCCTGGAGGCAAAACAGAAATATTAATTTGCTCCTGGCTTTTTTTACTTTTTGATTTACTTAGGAGTTGCCCACAAGAAGAATACAGTTCTATACTCTCCAGTATCCCATCTGCAATGCTTAGGTTCAGTAAATTATTGGCAGGGTTGGGATAAACAGAAAACCCATCCGTGTTTTCTATTTCAACAACTCCATTTATTGGTGTGCTGCATGAATCGGAATATGTCCCACCTGTCCATTTTATCAAACCAGGTAATACAACGCTGTCAATAATAAAATTCATGTTTCCTAATATCAGATCACCTCTAAAGGAACTCATAGAAAGCACAGGAAAATCAAAATTTGATCCAATGCTACACCATTGCAAACCATTCCATTTTGCTATATAATTTGTGGGAACACCACCTACATGGTCAAAATCACCGGCGACCCATAATTCATCATTGAAAACATGAAAACGTCTTACCGGTGCAAGGTTATTATTGAGTAGGGAAACACCGCCTCCTACTTCCGACCAGGAAGTGCCATCCCATTTCTGAATATAGTCTCCTATATTACCATTTGCTTTATTGAAAGTACCACCCACATATAGTTCATCCTTATATACTTCCATGCCCCAAACAATTGAACTTATTCCAACTATTCCTCCATCTACACCTTTCCATTTTGTGCCATCCCACCTTAGGATTTTTTGCGGCATATCTAGGGAATCCCGGTATAAACCTCCTATATAGAGTTCATCTTTGTAGTAAGCCATGCAATAAATATTATTGTCACTAAAACAATAAAAATCACCAAAGTCACCCACTTGCGACCAATTCGTCCCATTCCAACGTGCTAATCCATTTACAGTATCCTGACCAGCTATATGGAAGATCCCCCCAGCATATAGGTAGTTCCCTTCGACTAACAGACAACTAAGACTTCCAACAATTCCTGATATACCCGTTAATCCATTTCCTAATGAATCCCATGCCACTCCGTTCCATTTCGCTATGCTATTTACATTTATCCCATCAACCATGTCAAACGATCCGGCAATTATTATATCGTCCCCAAACCGAGTTATTGATTTAACCGGGTGTGGATAATCATTTAAACTTGGCAGCGTATCACCATCCCATTCGACACCGCAACCTAATGGTTGAAAATTAACCCCGTCCCAGGACACGATCCCTCTACGGATAAGTGTGTCCATTTTAGAAAATTCGCCACCTATATAAAATAGGTCGTCAACCGTATCGGCATAAAATGACCATATAAACCGATTAAACTCAGGGCCAATCGGCTCCCAGTTTTGTTGGGCGTAGGTATTTACATTTAAATGAAGTAGTACAATGAGAAACAAGAAATATATACTCTTAAATTTTCTCATTACGAATGGAATGAAAGTGGCATGGAATTTCATAATTTATTGGGTATTAATTATTGTTGTTATTGCAAAACAACTTTTTTATTTGTGGATTGTCCATTGCTTGTTATTTAGATTAAATATAATTACCTAACCACCACAAACTTTCTCACAAATACTGCATCCCGACATATCGCCCGGATGAAGTAATTGCCATTTGGCAAGCCTGAAATATCAATTTGTTCCTGGCTTTTGTTACTTTCTGTTTTGTGGAGAAGTTGACCTGTTAGTGAATAAATTTCAATCCAATCAATTAAACCAACAGCGATATTTAGATTGAGGATATTTCTGGCAGGGTTCGGATAAATTAAAATTCCATTTGTATTTTCAATTTCAACAAGTTCGTTTA
>JAIOYV010000135.1 GCA_021740905.1 Bacteroidales bacterium | reverse complement strand
GCTTTATTTTTACTTTCAAGGGTTGGTGCTTCGTACCCATTTTCTGTCCGATAAATTTGGGGTTTAGTGTAAAAGTTAACTGCGATTTTGAAAAATCAAATATAGTGTAAATTATTCCCCGAAAATGCAGTTTTCCGAAAAATATTATTTTTGAGAGGCAATGCTCGGGAACGCTTCAAAAGTAACTTTACTAGTGGACCATGATACAATCGCCTGGAAACCTGTGGCTTCAGGACCCAATCCAACATTTAACATTCAGCTGTTCTTACGCTACAAACAACATAGCTACCGCCTGGAATTTGATGGCAAGGCATGTTTGATGAAGGTGGTTTATTAGTCGGTTTCATGTTACGGAACTTGGGTTCCGTGTTTCGTGTTTGTCTGGTATGGGCTGTCGGCTGAGAACTGCCGATTGAAGACTGCCAACTACTTCACCAATCGCTGAAACTCGACAGGAATGGCGGTTTCAAAAATCATCTTTTTTTCAGACACCGGATGGATAAAGGAAAGCACCTGGGCATGTAGCCCCAGCCTTCCGATTGGATTAGTTTGTGCCCCGTATTTTTTATCCCCCACTACCGGATGGCCTATGTCCTTCATGTGGACACGTATTTGATTCTTTCGCCCCGTTTCAAGATTGACTATCAAGAGGGAAAACCGGGGATTCTTTTTAATTACCTTATAATGTGTTATGGCCAATTGGCCTTTTTCAGGGTCTTTGCCAGAATACACAATCAAGGCCTTGCTCTCGAACAAATAGGATCTGATTGTTTGTCTTTCTTTGGGGACTTCCCTTTCAACAAGAGCAATGTAAGTCCGTTCGAGGATTGTGTCGTTCCAATTTTCCTGCAACTTAAGTTTTATTTCTTCGCTTTTAGCAAACATCATAATTCCCGAAGTTTCCCGGTCGAGGCGGTGAACCACAAATATTTTGTTCATGGGGTCGTGCTCTTTCACATAATCGCGGAGGAGGCTGTACGTGTTGGCCGTATTGTCTTTGGCCGTGGCAATGGAAAGAAGACCTGCCGGTTTGTTGACCACAATGATGGAATCGTCCTCATAAATAATTTGCAGGCCCTTACCCAGTTTCGCTTTTCGGAACTTATTGGCAGAGATAACGACCTCCTGCCCTGGAATCAATGGATGGTCGAACTGGGTTTTCGGTGTGCCATCCACAATTACCTGCAGGTTTCGAAGCAATGCTTTTACGTGGGTGCGGCTTTTGTTGGGCATTTGAGCAAAAAGGAAGGCAAGAAGTCCGGTTTGCTCTTTCACCTGAAAGCTTGCTATGTTTTGGTTTTTTTCCTTGTTTTTCTTTTCCATAAGAGCAATTGTTTAATTGAATTAGGCAGATAGATATTAATCTGAATGTTGGTTTTTAAAGGCAGTAATGGGGGCAGATTCGGAGGATGTCCCCCAGTCTATCCCGATGCAGTCGGGACTGGCGGGGGCTAGGAGGTGGAATTAATTGTTGGAACTCCCCCCTCTTATTCTCCCCCCAAGGGGAGACAGTGCTCCGTAGCAAGCTATCGTAGAAATGAAATCCGACCATTTCTTTCACCATAATATTTTGGATAGATTTATTAAATACCTAATTCATTTCTTATTCTACTTTTAACATCTTTCTAACCTGGCAGCTTTCCCTGCCCCGTATTACCAAATAGTAAATCCCGTTGGGCAAATCGTTGGCATTAAATTCATAGGATGAATTTGTGGCCAGGTATTCATGATCGACAGCCTGTATAAGATGCCCCGAAATATCCATAATTTGCAGCGAAAAATTAGAATCGTCTTGTAAGTCATATTTAATCAGTGTTGATTTCTGAAAAGGATTGGGTTGATTTTGGCCCAGAAAAACTGGAAATGCATCTTTCGCTGGCGAAAAAATATCCTGTGCCATACTCGGGCTCCCGGCTTGTACCCAAGCCGTGTAGATTAATTCAGCAAGGGCATGGGATGCACCCTGAAACAGCATCACCGTAAAATCTTTGGAATAGGACCAAAGAGCTTGCTTATACGAACTGGAACTTGTATTGCTTGATATGCTTTTGGCATAATCATCGGCAGCAATCACCGAGTCCACATACACATAATTGCTATAGAGGTAATCAAATACATATTGATTTACATCTGGGACAACATCAATGGGTAAACCGGCATAGGTAATTTGAGAAACATAAGCGTTGATCATGGTCGATTCGTAGCGCGAATGGATACCATCGTTGCCCGTAAATTGCCCGTTGTAATTGCGGGTGATGTGCAGGGGCATGAAGCCATCGGCCACATAATGGCCCAGGTCGGAGGCAAACAAAACAGCCTGACCCCAATCTTCACGCTCGAAACAAGCTACCAATGAATCGAAAGTAGTTAGGGTAGCCCAGGGCAATATTCCCTGGTCATACACAAATGTCTCCCCGTGAGCGGCAATGGCATCAGCCAGGTTTTGGGGGATATCGCCATTGGAAAAAAACTCGCTGTAGTTGTCGATATCGATGTAATGTTTAGGTCCTTCGGTAGGGTCGGTCGCCTTTCGGATGTCGGCATCGGAGGCATGGTCAGCAAGGATGGCTGACCAGCTTTGGAATTGCTCCATCTGTTGATTGAACGACAAGGCAGCACTGTTGCTAATCTTGTAATGCCCTGTTGATCCCCAGCTAATGAGGAAAAAAGAAATGGCGAGTAGCGAGACTGTTTTACTTTTTCGATTGTTGAAAATTGCTGTTCCTTTCATGTTGAATATTTTTGGCAAAGGTAGGGATAATGAAAGAATACTTATCATGTATCGCTGATGCTTTTTATTCAAGCTTCCCCACCATAGTTCTTACAACCACAATCATCAATAGGGCTATAATGGCGGTCGAAACAAATACAGGCCAGAGCTGCTGGTTGATATAAAACAGGGCAGCCACAACGGGTCCCAGGGTTTGACCGATTCTTAGAACCATACTATTGACTGACATAAAAGCGGCTCTTTCGGAAATTGAGGCCAGCCCAACCAAAGCTGTCTGAACATTGGGGATGAAAAAACCGTGCGCCACGCCAAACAAAACAATAGCCGAAATCAGCATAAACCAATTCGAAGCAAATGCTAAAAGTCCTAGCGATAAGGCGTATCCAATGGAACTAAAATAGAGCAGGTTTTGTGTGCTCAATACCTTTCTTACTCTGGCCAATTGTGAAGAAAAAAAGGCTGTTGATATGGACATAAGCGACATGGATAAGCCAATAACAAGGGCATTGGCCTGAAATCGGGCTTCCATCAGAATAGGGAAAAAAGAAAGGAAGGCACCGTATAGGATAATGAACAACATGATGGATAGAAGCGAAAGACCCCAAACTTCCTTTCGGTTTATTGTTTTCCACACATTGCCGAGGTATTCCTTCATCAATACCCTGCTTTTGATTTTAGGCAACTTAAGCCGGAATAATGCGATAACGGCGAATGGCATCACAGTGATAGGAAGATAAAATACGTACTCCCATGAGAAAGATGCCAGGATTCCCCCTATGGCAGGAAATGCAGCGGTCCCGATACTTAACACACTGGCATTGTATCCCATCGCCTCGATGCGTCTTTTGCCTTCGAACAAATCCCCAATCAACGTAACATTAAGCATCCCCAACGAAGCGGCCCCAATTCCCTGAATGAACCTCAACCATAAAAGGCTTTGATAATCTGTCTGGAAGGCACAAAGGAAACCCGCAATTCCAAAGAGAAACATGGATGGGATCAGGATTGTCTTACGCCCATAGCGGTCGGCAAGGATTCCCATAAAGGGTGACAGGAAAATTCCGGGTAGGGTAAACACGGTAATCAAATACCCGATTTGTTTCACCGTAAGGCCGTAGTGTTTTATTATGGTGGGAAAAGCAGGTGTAATACTGGCCACTCCCATCACGGCAAACAGAGTGATAGTGAAAATTATGTAGAGGTTGAAATCTTTGATGACAGCCTTTTCTGTGTTAATTTTTCCCATTTTGGTATCGCCATTTGTATTTTTCAATATCCAGCCAATTAAAGTATGAATATCACGGATGTTTACTACAAAGGTCTAAATTTCGATGGGAAGTTTGCACATCAGCGAAAAAAAAGCCTGCTGCCAAGTGGCAGCAAGCTTTTGGTGTAATCTTAAAAATATGGGTTACTTTACTAATTTGATTTCTTGTGTAGAGTTTCCATTCGACAAGGTAAGAATGTATATGCCCTGTGGTAGGTGTGTTACATCATAAGAAAGGGTATTTCTTCCTTGTGTAATTTCGATGCTCTCAGTATAAACCATTTTTCCGTTTAAGGAGAATATTTTAATATCAGCCAAATCGTTGTTGCTTGATGTATAATCAATGTTTATTTGATTGACCACAGGATTGGGATAGAGAGTTACGTCGTCAATAATCGCATATACAGTTTCGGTTGATAACATAGAATTAATAGTTCCTGTTGCGGTATTTCCACCAATAGTTGTGGTATCCCAGGGACAGCCACCATTGCCGCCACCACCGAATCCGCCATTATTTCCGCCGCCGAATGGGAACGTGATCGTATCACCGGGAATCCAGAGTGTATCGCCCCAAGGGGTAATCATGGTGTCGGTTGCAATAAAGAAAGTATCGATTGGGAAGCCACTGCCGCCACCGAAACCGCCGCCTCCGCAGCCACCATTACCGCCACCACCAAAGCCGCCGTTGTTTCCGCCGCCGAATGGGAACGTGATCGTATCGCCGGGGAACCAGAGTGTATCGCCCCAAGGGGTAATCATAGTGTCGGTTGCTATAAGGAAGGTGTCGATTGGGAAGCCATTGCCACCACCGAAACTGCCGCCTCCGCAGCCACCGTTTCCGCCGCCACCGAAGCCGCCATTGCTGCCACCACCAAAACCGCCGTTGTTACCACCTCCAAAAGGGAAGGAGATTGTATCACCAGGGAAATACAAGGTGTCGCCCATTGGAGAGATAATTGTGTCGGTTGCAATAATAATAGTATCGATAGGGAATCCGTTTCCGAATCCTCCTCCACCGTTTCCACCATTGCCACCACAACCACCACCAGATGGCCCTTGTGCATTCACAACCAAAGCACTGATAGCGATAAAAATAAATAATACTGTTTTCTTCATGTTACATCTTTTGTTTTGAGTTAATAATTTGTTGTTTTCAAGTAAGATGCTGAACTTGCGTTATAGTTGCATTACGATTATTCAATCTTTTGAATTTTTTCAGTGATAAACAACCCATCCTTTCTCATTAATATTATAGTGTAAAGACCTGAAGCGTAGGTGGAGATATCAACCGAAAAATTACCTGATTGGACATTTTTTGACTCAAACAACAATTGTCCCCATGAATCGAAGAGTTTGATGGATTCAAATTCATTCGCATTAAAATCAATATAGACCCTTTCACTCGAAGGGTTTGGATAGATTTCAACCCCATTTTGCGAATCTTTTGTTGGATCAATCCCAACGGCCATAAAGAACAAATGAATCTGAATTTCGAGGTTTTCTTTTTTAGGTTCCAATTCAGTTAAAGAAATGGGTATCTCAAAAGATGGCTCGGCAAACTTCTCAACCCGCAAAGTGTAATCGCCAAGAGGCAGGTCATTAAATTGAAAAGGATTGCTATATTCAAATACTTTGGCATCAATGTACTCATCATTCTCATTAATAAGAAAAAGGCTAATAGGTGGCCGGATATTATCTGTTAAGTAAAAATTTGATCCTGCGCCTTTTATTGAATCAAATCGTTCGATGGTCCCGCTTATGGAGCCAGGCCCGTAATACATTTCGTTGTACGATGCAAGGTTGATCTGCACTGGTGATGGTGTGGTAAACAAATTTAAAGTTTGTGCGGTTTCCCACGACTTGGACCCTCCAAAATAAGTAGGCAGATATTTTGGGAAATAGCTTCCACTAAGATCGAATTCTGGCACAGCCTGCAAGTAATAATCATCGAAAAATAAATAAGGCACATCAAACGATCCATTTTCGATGTGCACTTTTGTGGTCCAGATGCTTTCATTTATGGTTCCTGTAAGCTGATATACATATACACTTCCATCGGGCAAATCGATATTGTTCATGCTTACGTTCCCATCGATGAAGTCCCAATCTCCAACCGGAATAGTAACTACTGTTGAATCGCTACAATTTCCACCGGCCCAAATTTGCAGATATACATCGTGAAGCCCGTTGTCATTAAACAGAATTACAACCGAATCTTTGCTTGAAGATTGCCCTTGTCCAAAATACCATCGAAGGGAATCGACCTCGCCAAGCGATGTATTTAAAAATCCATAATAGTGTGAGCTAATTTGTTCGGTTTGAAAGTCGGCAGTACATTCTGATGGTACTGAGGTATGATGGCAAATTTGCAGGTCCACCTGAAAAGTCCCATTAAAAGCTGTGAAGTGTTCAACAAAATTTGTCCACTCATTATCGCAATAGGCCCATGTGTAGACATAAATTTCGGGAAAATAGAAGCCCGATACCCACAATTGCAAATGGTAATGTCCACCAGGGCTAGTTGTTACTATTGCAGGGTCAACCATATCAAGCGAATAAATGTAAACCTCATGGCTGGGGACAGGGTTCCCGTTGTTGTCGGTAATAATTCCGTTTATTTCGAACCAATACGCATTGCTGCTGAAAGCGACAAAACATATAAAGTACGATAAGATGAATAACTTTTTCATTTTCATTTTTTTTAAAAATAATAGCGAATACCCAACCGTAAACCTTGCGACCTGATTTTGAGCGATACGTTTTCGCTTTTTGTAAATTGGTTTATCGGAGCCCTAAGCCAGGGTTCCAAAAGGACCGACCAATGTTCGGCTAGCTGATATTCTGCTACTGCCGAAATATAAAGAGCGAGAGAAACTTGCTCCAGTTCTTTTTTCTCCTGAGGTGTGGAATTGAACATGCCATCATCGGAATACACCTCGAAGCGTTGATGCTTGTACAAAAGTCCGGTTATCAAACCCGCTTTTGTACCAAGATTAAATGTGCCCCAACAATACCGATAGGATGCAAGGATTGGAATTTCGAAATAGTTCCAACGTTGGGTTTCGTTTCGCTTGTTGGTTTTGGTGCGTGGCAGATAATTCTCAATGTAAAAAGTATCCAGTTTATTATAAAAGGTAGTGTCGTAGTAGGGTTCCCAATACGGTTCGCCCGTTACCACAAACGAATCGACATTTAAGAACCAGATTGTATCGACTTCAGGATAAGTATTCCATTCATAAACAGGAGTGAAGATGGTGTCTATTTCAGTTTTTTCAGAATAAAAACCGAGTTTCTCGTTGAACAGGCTGAACGCCAACCCGCTTTGTACATAGAAATTTTTCGAGAGATGATAATTGATGTTGATGCCGGCACTATAGCCAGTTTCAGGTGTAAAAGAGTTTTTACGGGCATTTTGTAAATCTTTTTTGCTGATATCATCAGAAGAAAAATTGTAGGTTGAACTAAACGGCGACACAAACCCTTCGAGCGACCACTCATTTTTAGTTGGTTCCAGTTGCTGCCCTTTTGTTCTATCAATTCCTTCCCAGTTAAAAAAACGGGTGGTGCGTTGGGGCAGCGAGTCGATATACCTGGAAGGCATCATGCCAGCCCCTTCCACATAAATGGTATCGAAAAAATAAACTGTATCGAAAACAGTTTTGTACATATACACAGTGTCGAAAGTGTACACAGTATCGTAAAAAACAATGGTGTCGGATGTTGGGATTGCAGGTCTTCCCAAATCGGTTGAAAGAAACGAAGTGGGCGAAAAATTGTCCCCAATAATAGAAGTTCCGTAGCTTGCAATTGCGTCCATGTTCAACATAAGAGAAAATAGGGCAATCAATAGATAATGATGCCCAATGAAATTTGAATTGCCTGTATCGAAAAATTTGAAATTCCTGCCACCTTTATTGGGAAACAGGGTATTACATACAGTTCTTGTTTCATCGGGCCAAAGTATTTCGATTTGGTTTGCTGTTACTTTGGATGTCATTTTTGCTTGCCGGCAGAGCTTTTATTTCTTTATAAACACAGGTCTTTCTTTTCGTATGGTGTCTCTTTTAATTTTTGTTTTTGTTTTATAAATCGTTTTGGTTACAGGCACTTTAATGGTATCGTAAACGGTTTCGTTGGTTACAGGTTTCACATTTATTTCATTGTCTGCATTTTGGGTATTGTTTTTTTCTGAAATTAATGTTGCTTCTTGTTTTCTGAAAATTGGCCCCTCCAATTCTGTTGTTTGGCTTGGTTCGTTTGACTGAACGCTTTGTGTGGCCATTGCTTCTATACTGTTCGCTTTATGAAGGATGTTATCGGCATGTTGAGTTTCGATGGTCGACGAGCCGGTAATAAGACCAACACTTACCACCGTGGCTGCCATAAAACTTAGTACAGTAAACACATGGCTGCTAATGTAGCTCACTACCGACGAACTTATTTTTGTGATCAGCGTAACACCTTGTTGTACTCCGGTGGCCGAACTGCCTGCCCCTGCCGAAGCACTGCTTCCGGCTGCACTTCCTACGGTTGCTTTGCCTGCGCCCATTTTTGCGCTCATGGCAGCCCAATCGGTGCTTGGTGGGACTTTCAGATTTTCAAAACCCTTTTTCAGGATTTCATCGATGTAATTAAAATTTTCGTTCATACCCAAAAATGCAAAAGCGTATATTAATTTCTTTTTTATCTTCTCTTTGTTCTTCTCCTGGCTCAAGGCGTACAAATTCTTTTGAAGGACTTTTCGTGCCCTGAGCAACTGGCTCTTTGATGTCGATTCGGAAATGCCCAGAGCCTCGGCTACTTCCCTGTGTTTGTATCCTTCCACCACCGAAAGGTTGAATACCATCCGGTAGCCTTCGGGCAATTTGTTGGCTGCATCGAGCAACTCCTCCTGGCTAAAGTCGGCTTGCTCTATCATGGCCTTTACATCGTCGGGGTCGGCATCGGGAATATCCTCCCCGTGGTGATGAACGATCCTCAGCTCGTTTACTTCGCCAATGTCGAGGTGGTGTTCGTTGTGCGATTTTCTTCTGAAACTCATCAGCACAGTGTTCACCATCACTCGCCGCATCCAACCAATAAAACTGCCTTCGCCTGAATATTGTCCGATTTTGGTGAAAATGGTAAGAAAACCCTCTTGCAACAAATCCTCAGCCTCCTCGCGTTTTTTGCAATAGCGCAGGCATATCCCGAACATCACCGGCGAATACTTCTCGTAAAGTTTGCGCTGGGCCTTTTCGTCAAACTGCTTACAATCTTTTATTAACTGTTTCTCGACAACCATAATTAAACCAAATCACTGAATAGATGCACGGCTAATAAAATAGTTGCATCAGAGTGGCAAAAGTAGTGGAATTTAAGGGAATGGTGAATTAAGCATTACCATTTTTCCTTGTAAGAAAGTTGAAGTCTTAATAAATAGTTAATTTATTTTATCTCCTTTTGAATGTCTTAGTGAAACTTTCAAAATAACTTCCCCAAAAGAGCTATCGTTTCATACAATTTGAGATCAGTTATTAACATGAAGTTGTTAATATCTAAATTGCTATATTCAAGGGTATTAAAAAATATATTTGCATTTTTGGCCA
>JAIOYV010000045.1 GCA_021740905.1 Bacteroidales bacterium | reverse complement strand
GGCAGGTGGCCTGTCTTTCTCAACAGCATAAGAAAGATGATTCTCGTACCAGAAGGTGGAGAAACCGTGAAAGGTCAATTGATTATGAGTAAAGAACTAACAAGGGCTGCATAATGGTCATATTTTGGGAATGCACCCAATGGAGTCTTTTAGGTTCTGGCCTTACTTTGATTCATAACAACTACGTATTTATGCCCAAAAAGATGAGTCTTGAAAAGGAGAAAATGTTTACAGAACTTCAAGATATTTTGAACTAGCTTTCTTTCTATATCCCATTTCCTATTAATTGATGATTGCGAAACACTATCCTATGTATCAAATAAAAGCATTGTCATAATGAGTTCAAGGAGGGTTGAGTCATCCCCTCGACTTTTGCTCGTATCCTCACGCATGCTTATAAAGAATTCTACTTCATAATCACCACTCTCTCAACAAAACCCTTCTCAGAATTATTGTCTACTACTTTCACATTATAAACACCCGAATCAAGATTTGAAACATCCAATTTTAATTGACTATTCAATTTTGTTGATTTCACCACTCTACCATAACTATCAATAATCTCAACTCCAAAATCATTATGCCCTCTTCGTTGATTCACTATTTTGATTGATATTTCTGTCATTGCCGGATTCGGATAAACCAACAACTTTTCTTCCGCTATCAAATCCGATTCTAACGAAAGAGTAGTTATTGGTATGTAGTAATCGCCACCATTGTTGTTATCCCAGATATTACTGTCGTAGTGGATTACAAAGGCAACGGTTTCAACCTCCTGGGCCGGATTGTTAAATGGGCCTAATTTTAAAGTCAATATAGAATCCTGACTGGGGCCTATCAAAGGAGTTTCTATTGCCGGGCCGGAGCCATTAAACAAATACGAACCTGCCGGCCAATAGCTTTGATCGGGTGTTGTCCAGGAACTCCCGGTGTGATTTACTCCCCAATGCAGTTTTCCGCCTTGCACCACATTCGGGACTATGATTGTAATTGTGTCTTCGTTGGTTGGATTGGAAGGAATCCAATGGACACCATCGGTGCTACCTGCACTGGTGTTGGCTCCCACGTACACATGCTGGATGGCGGTTTTAGTAATGTTGCCACTGTTGTCGGTTACTTCCACATAATAGTCGATTAGGGTATCGTTGTATCCGGTAATCTCGGCATAGTACTGATTGGCAATGAAGTTGGGCATCACAAAAAAGTCGATGTCGGGATTGTTGGTGTAGTTCCCTGCCGGGAAGAGGCGTTGGGTCATAGTTATGGAATTCCAACTGCCAACACCTGAGCCTCCGGCATAAGTATCATTGTCGTTGTCAGTCAATGGATTTACGCCATCGTTGTCGAGACGGTATTTCAACACGGCTGATTGAACTCCCGAATAATCGAAAGCAAAAGTCCAGACATGGAAGTCGGGCCCATTCTGAAATTGCTGGTAGGAATAGTTGGGGCCGAAACCAGTACCGCCTGGATTGTAAGGATAACGTTGTGGGATGAACACTGATGGAGGAGTATTGTCGGGTCCAAAATAGCTGGCCATTACATTTCCGGCAAGTTCGGTTGCCTTGTTGCAAGCCACAGTTTGTTTCACCTCCATGTCGAGCGATGTGCCATAGTACATGTAGCCACTCGTATAGCCCGGTAATTAATGGTGCCAGGCTCGTTCTGCATGGTTTGCACTTGAGCTTGGGTCAACCACTTCGCCAATTGAAACCGAACCTAAAATATCTTCGGCCATCTCGACCAGGTTTTCGGCTGCCACAAGCACTGCCCAATTGCGGGCATCTTCGTTCCAGCCATCGGTATCGAATTCCTGAGAAGAAGTATGCATGGGCCAAATCCAGTTGATGAATTGAGGATGTCCCCAGTCGTTGGCCGCGTTGAACCAGGAACCATCTTCTACGTGTACAATATCAGAGGAAGGAACGGGATGAGTACTCAAAAAATGCTCTATAGTAGTTGGGACATAGCCCTGTGAATTGGCAGAACTGGCAAACCCCGACACTGAATTTTGATAATAGTCGTAGCCTCCGCCCCAGGCATTGTCGCCATCATGGGCCAGGAGAACGATGGAGGGTTGTGAAGCATTATCGTAAGGTGCAATGTGGGCATCGATATCGCCGGTTCCCATGAGTGCATAGCCATTTTGGTAGCTCAACAAATCGCACATTGGAACAACGGTTATTAGGTATTCGGTTCCTATTGCCGGATCGACATATTTTGCTTTATGTGCCTGATAGCAATAGGGAGCGGCAAAAGCTCCTCCCCGACCATCGATCTGGCCACTCCACCAATTAGTTCCTGTGGCCGAAACTTTATCGGCTTTGTTCGGTGGATCGAGATTGCAACCCGATGTTCCGAAACTTAAGGGATAATCAGAAAGAGTCCGGGCCAAATGGCTGTTGGCAATTATGCTCCACTCAAATCCTTCTTCAACCAAAACTTTTATGATGCGTTCTGAAAAGGCACACTCGGCTGGCCAGTAGCCATTGGAATAGTTGGGGCTTGTTCCAAATGTCTGATTGTAGATATGTCGGTGGGCCTGGATTTGCTTTCTGAGGACTTCTTCACTCAAAAGGGGTGAAAGGGCATGATGCATGGTAAAACCGACAATGTCCATACGGGGTTTATTGGCTGTGGTGGTCCAGCCTCGGGCAGTGATGAAGTTGTTTTGCCATCCGGTGCTGTATCCCCATTGGGAGTTTACGGCCAGGCTATTTACATTCTGGATCAAACAACCTGAATAATTTACTTGTGCCCCGGCTTCAGGGTAACTTAATAAGGATTGAACTGCATCCTTTGCCCGGTATTGATATACTGCCACCCGGTCGGCTTTGCTGAAGATTTCCTGCAAATCGTTTTCAGGATGGGTTGCACCAGAGTTCACTTTGTGCCAATGCGATTCGTACACCGTTTGGTAATTGGTGGTGTCGAAAGTGCTTTGGGCAGGCCAGTAGATGGGTTGCTGTAAGTGCCAGAGATAGGAAGTATGAACTTGTGAAAATAAATATCCCGGCAGTAGGAATATAAGGAGCAATTGAATCTTGATAAATAATCCCGAAATCTTCATACGCATTGACTAAAAGTGTGCAATAAAGATAAGGGAATTCTTACAGATTTAAACAAGGAAGTTTTGCCGTTAGTCACATTGCAGTACAATGCCATGTAAACATAACCATATAAGGCATATAAGGACATAAAAAAAGGCTTATATGACCTTATATTCCTTATATGGTTACACTACCATTTTATTTATTCTTCCAGGGAGGAAAGTAATCCTTCGGGTCTACATTCTTCCCGTTCTTTTTGATTTCATAATGCAGGTGTGGGCTTACGGAGCGGCCTGTGTTTCTGACCCTTCTGATCACCTTGTCGTTTAGGGGCAAAAAAAGCACTCTGCCATTAAATGTCATGTAAACATAACTATATAAGACATATTAGGACATATAAGGAAAAATTAAACACATTATACAATCTTATATTCCTTATATGGTTACACTACCATTTTATTTATTCATCCAGGGAGAAAAGTAATCCTCCGGGTCTACATTCTTCCCGTTCTTCTTGATTTCATAGTTAATGTGCAGGTCGACGGAGCGGCCTGTGTTTCTGACCCTTCTGATCACCTTGTCGTTTAGGGGCAAAAAAAGCACTCTGCCATTCAATGTCATGTAAACATAACCATATAAGACATATTAGGACATATAAGGAAAAATTAAACACATTATACAATCTTATATTCCTTATATGGTTACACTACCATTTTATTTATTCTTCCAGGGAGGAAAGTAATCCTTCGGGTCTACATTCTTCCCGTTCTTCTTGATTTCGTAATGAAGGTGTGGGCTTACGGAACGACCTGTGTTTCCCACCTTTCCGATCACATCGCCGGCTTTTAATTCTTGCCCTTCTTTTACAAGGATTTCCGACAAATGGGAATAAAACGTGGAATAAACCGGGTCATGGTCGATGATAATATAGTTTCCATGAGTTGTTGCTTTAAAATCTGTCAGCCTAACAGTCCCTTCTGCTGTAGCAAAAACTTTGGTGCCTATAGGTGCGGCAATATCAACAGCATTGTGCATTTTTTCTACTTTATAAATGGGGTCCATCCGATCTCCAAAACCGGAAGAAATGTGAACTCCTTCCACTTTTTCGACTGGATAAATGGTTGGGGGATTTTTTGCCTGTTCAAATCTGCTTATGGCACTTACATCGCCAATAAGTTCAATTTGTTTCGCGCTGGGTTTTACAAGTATTTCATTGGCCCTCCATTCCATATCATCATAATAAATTACCAGATTTTCACCTGAAAAGTTCCAGTCGTCGTTGCCTGTAACTACATTCGCACCGCTTACTGCTTTGATCAACATTCGATGTAACTCATTTATTGGAACCAATGAGTCATTAATGCGTATTAATACATCATCAAAATTATCTACATTGATTGTGAGACTTGATTGGCCAGCAAATTCAAGATCATAAGTTCCTTTTTTAAATACATAGGAAGTCACCGAGTCGTTTCTACTATATTTTAGGTTCGAGACATTATTGATAACCACCGTGGTGTCGTTCGCGATAACACCTGAAGATATTGGATATGGAAACTGTGCTGTACTAAAGGACAATGTTAGAGTAGTAATTACAGGAATCAATAATAGCATCCATAGGAGTTTGATTTTATTCGATTTATTTCGTGTCATCATTTTTAATCGTTTTAGGGTTAAAGAATTAAAACTACTCGTTAACGCCAGCGAAGTCTTGGTTTCCACCTGACTGACCAACAATTTTTGATAGGTGATAAATTCTTCCTTGTCGAAAGAAAACTGTTGGTCGGCCTGGTATTCGTGTACTTCTTTTAGGGCATTGCGGAGCAAGTATATGAAAGGATTGAACCAATGCAGAAGTACGAAAAACTCAACGATGATAAGATCGAGGGTGTGAAATAATTGAATATGCCGTTTTTCATGAGCAAGGATTTTCATGCGCTCATAATTGTCGGTAATTTCTGTTGAAATAAAAATATGGTTCAACAGAGAGAATGCGGAAGGGATTCCGGGAGTATTGATAATTCGAATTGTCCCGTCTTTCACGACAGGGTTTGTTTTTCTGAGTCGATAGATTTGAAAGATGTCCTTCGCAGAAACCAGCAATAACAATATCCAACCGGCAAAGTAAATTATTGCCAGGATGGAGAAGATTGAAAGGGCCTGCCTTGCTTCCACTGGAGTAGCTACGACCTGAGTCGCTATTGCGTCGATGCTTTCGCCCACAAACTGAAAACGGTTTATGTTTGCAATGGTTTCAGGCGATGACGAGAAATGGATGAAGGGCAAAGCCGTTGAAAGAATTAATGTCAGCAGCAGGTAGAAACGATTAAAAGCAAAGAAGGTCTCTTTCCTTAAAAACAGTTGGTAAAAGCAAACCATCAGGCTAATTACAAGCCCTGATTTCATTAGGAAAATGAGGATTTCTTTAGTCATGATAAATTATTTTTTCTTGCCAGGAAAGAAATCTCGGGGAGAACAGTTTATTCCATCCTTGATTATCTCGAAGTAAACATGTGGGTTTGGTGAGCTTTCAGATGTTCCAACAACCCCTATTTCTTGTCCTAAGTGAACTTCCTTGTTTAATTTCACATTTATTTTTGAAAGATTTCCATACAATGTTGAATATCCATTGGCATGTTCTATTACCACAAAATTTCCGTATTTTTCAGTATCGGCTTCTACCATAGTAACCCTACCTCCGGCTGTACTATAAACATACGACCCGATTGGGACCTCGAAAACATAGCCATCGCTTACTTTGTGTTTTGTGAGAAATGGATGCTCGGTACTGGTAAAGCGTTCATAACTTTTGGAAATCAATTTGCGATTTACTGGTAAGATTCTGGGGATATCCACAAAATTTGGGTCTGATTTATCGGTAACTACTACATCGCCAATATACGCCCATCCACTATCCAAATATTTTAAGGTATCGGCAAGATATTCCTTATCGCCTTGCACTGCCAATATCCTGCCTGTTACCATCAAACTACCGGTTTCTTTATTCATTATCAAGGAGGTTGAATTCATCAATTCAACACGATTTGTATCCTCTCCTTCTTCAATATAAACAATGGTATCACCAAGTAGAAAACCACCGTATTCGGCCTTTACCGCCGAGTTCAGGTTGATACTTATAAATACCAGGATAGGTACAATTATTATCAGGTTCAATAACTTAAACCTGTTCGATTTGTTTTTTGCCATCATTTTTATACGTTTTAAGGTTAATGAGTTAAAATTGTTGGTAAGGGCCAGAGAGGCCCGCAATTCTACTTTTTTAATCAAAAGTTGCTGATAGACCAGTTTTTCCTCCTTGTTTTGGGTCACAACATTGTCGGCCTGAAACTCATGCACTTCTTTAAAGGCATTCCGAATTAGGTAAACAAAAGGGTTGAACCATTGGACGAGGATGAAAAGTTGTACGATAATTAAATCGAGGGTGTGTAAATACCTGAAATGAACTTTCTCATGATCAATGATTTTTTCAATTTCCTGATCATTCAGATTGGTCTTGTCGATGAAGATTCGGTTGAAGAATGAAAAAGCCGTGACAATGCCGGGTGTATTGATAACTTTAAGGTTACCCAGCCAATACGATTCTTTTTTTCTTCCCAGGGTGGTTATCTTCAACAAATCGCGCATTGTGTGAATCAGAATAATAAGGATCACAAAGAGGTATGCAAACAGGATCATGTCGTACACCGAAAAGAGATTGTGATTTGCCGGAGATATTTCTGTCTGGCTGGGGATAAACTCCTCTAAATCGATAAAAGTGTTGCTGATAAATTGATTCCGGACAACCGAATCATTATCGACATTTATCAATGGTTCAAAGTTTATGGTTGGAAGCACCGAAGCACAAATCAGGATAAAATAGAGCAAAAATCGATTTAACGAATGAAAAGTCTCTCGCTTAAAAAAGAGATAATACATCAGGTAAAGCAAAGCCAAAATGAAGCTGGACTTTGCAAAGTAGATTATGATTTCCTTAGTCATCCTGATTTTTCCGTTTTTGGATTTGATCTTCTAAAATCTGTTTCATTTCCTCCAGCTCGGTAAGTGTTACATCATCATCCTTTGAAAAGAAAGAGGCAAACTTACTGGGGGAATCATTAAAAAAGCTTTTCATCATGCCCCGGAAATAAAACCGTGAATACTCGCTTTTTTTTACAGCCGGGTAATATTCATTCACTTTTCCGTAGCTGTTGAATGCGATGAAGCCTTTTTTTACGAGTACCCTTATCACCGTCGATACGGTGGTGTAGGCCGGGCGTGGTTCGGGAAATTGTTCTACAATGTCTTTCAAGAAAGCCTTTTCGAGCCTCCAGAGGTATTGCATGACTTGTTCTTCTGCTTTGGTCAATTCTTTCATGCAGCAAACATACAACTACTTTTATAATTTTACAACTACTTTTATAGTAATATGATTATTTTTGTAGTTTTGTATTCACTGCCGCCCTACTACGCTAAAGTTCCGACAGATATAAGTTCAAAGTTGAAGAGTTGAAAAGTTCAAAGTTGAAAAAGTTCTGCCCTTCCTCGCTGAAGCTTCGAAGGGTAAAAGTTCTGAGTTTCCGATTTTCCAGGTTCTCAATTAGTGGGAATGTAGAGATGCCAGTTGTCGTGTGTTCACTACTACCCACTACGCTTTGCCATCTGCCAGACTGAAGACTTCGAACTGTGGGCTGTAGACCGAAAACCTGATCAGTAACCCACAAAAGCAATGCCCTCCAAAGCACAAATATTTTCGAGCAGGTTCGAGGCCAGGCGGCTGGCACCAATCCTGAAAAGTGTATTGTTCAACCAATCTTCGCCCAAAATTTCACGGACTATGCGATAATAAACCATGGCCTCTTCGGGGGTCGATATTCCACCGGCCGGTTTAATGCCAATTTTTTTGTCGTATTTCTTCTGAAATTCACGGATAGCGAGGCACATCACAATCATGGCTTCGGGGGTGGCAGCCGGGCTAATTTTTCCGGTCGATGTTTTAATGAAATCGGCCCCGGCCTCCATGGCAATCAGGCTGGCTGTGTAAATCTGTTCCTGGTCCAGTGCCCCGGTTTCAAGGATTACTTTCAGATGGGCTGTGCCAAGGGCCTTTTTAATCGCCACAATTTCATTATGCACTTCCTCATAATTACCTTCCAGTAATTTGCCCACCGAAATAACCATGTCGGCCTCGGTTGCCCCTGCGCCGATAGCCATTTTGGCTTCCATCGTTTTTATTTCGAGAAAGGTCTGGGAAGCCGGAAATCCACCAACCACCGATGCAATTTGTACTCCTGGCACAGTCAGTTTTTCTTTCACAAGGGAAACGAAATTGGGATATACACAGATGGCTGCCACATTTGGGATGCCCGGATATTTATTGTTCAATGTGTTGGCTTTTTCGCATAAAACCACCACTTTTTCATTGGTATCAGCCACATCAAGGGTGGTCAGGTCGATGAGGCTAAACACTTTTTTTAAGTCCCCGGAAGACATATCAACCAAATTGCTATTTGTAAAATGCTCTAAAGGAGGATATTTTGTAAGCAAACCAGCCAATTTTGGGAATGATAAAACCGTGTCGTAAATACTCTTCATAATTGCGTAAATTTGCCATCAAAAATAAGGATTACAGTTGTAAACTTTTTTAATGGGAAAGAATTAATTTTCAGCAGGTAAAATAATCGAAACCATTGATCCGTATCATTGTTGTTTATTTTTCAGGATATATAAATTGGAGCAAAAGGCAAGCATAGCGAAATTTTTCAACAAGATGATGGTGTACCATGTGTATTACCGGCGAAGTGGCTTGTATAAATTTTTACTTCGAAATGTGTTGAAAATACTGGTGGTTTTCGCTGTCTTTATTTTGGCTGCCTTTCTTGTCGAGAGCTATATTATCGACCTCGATGCCCTGGGGCCAAAGGTGTTTTCAAAACTACCAACCCCTTATATATACTTGGTCTTTTTCGTTTCCGAAGCACTGATGGGGCTTCTTCCTCCTGAAGTATTCATCCTCTGGGCACAGCAGTTCGACAATAGTTTTTGGGTGCTGGCCTATCTTGCAATCGATTCCTTTTTGGGTGGGGTTAGTGCTTATGGACTGGGTTTGTTGTTGCGTAAAATCCCCAAAGTCAGAAACTACCTCGACCGGAAATTTTCCATCCACCTGGTGCGCATTAAAAAATGGGGAGGGGTCATCATCATCATTGCCGCCTTGTTTCCCCTGCCTTGGGGTGTGATTTGCCTTCTTTCAGGCATGGTAAAATTCCCTTTCCGTACTTTTCTGTTGTTTGCCCTGGCCCGCTTGTTCCGATTTCATATTTATGCGCTGGCCATATACAATGTGATTTGAAAGGTAGAATGGGGTTTTCAAATGAGAAGTTGAGTTTTGTCCAGATTGCATAGCGGATGTCAAATTTTCCACACTTGATTTGACCATACTTATTATCCAAGTGAAGGGATTGTGTTGATGCAAAATTTCCATGTGATAATTTGGTGAATCGATTCCCCAAAAAAACACTACTTTTAGGCTTCATTCAAAATTGATGAGGAGCTTAAAAACCATATTGCTTTTATTACTGATAGGGCTTGCAACTTCCGGCCTGTTTGCTCAGGCTTATGGTTTGCAACTTACCAATAAACGGGGACAAGCAACCATCCCGTTCAAGACTTTCAACAACCTTATTATTATCCCTGTCAGCATAAATGGTAGCGACAGCCTGAATTTTATTGTGGACACCGGGGTGCGAAATACTATCCTGATTGAAAAATCGGTGGCCGATGCACTGGGCCTGGAATACGAACGTACCATCAATATCCTGGGCGCCGCATCCGATCAAATAGTAATTGGGCATATTGTCAGTAAAATCAAATTCGAATCTGTGGGTTTAACAGGCGATATACACTCTCTCCTGGTAATTGATGAAGATTTTCTGATGCTCGAAAATTACTTTGGTCGCAGGATTCATGGCATCATTGGCTACGACCTGTTCCGGCGCTTTATCGTAAAAATCAATTACGACACAAAACAGCTTAGGCTTTACGAACCTGATAACTTCAAGCCCCCCCGTTCCTTCACCAAAATCCAATTCGAGATAGAGAATGGCAAACCTTACGTAAATGCACTGCTTACTATTGATGATAGTACCAAAATTAAAAGCCGGCTTATGGTTGACTTGGGGGCAAGCCATTCCTCAATGCTTGAACTGGAAAGCAACGATAGCCTGAAGCTTCCCGAAAAATATATAAGCAGTAGCATTGGCAGGGGGCTAGGTGGAAAAATTGAAGGGTACAAAGCCCGCATAAAAAGGATAGATATTGGAAAGTTCAACTTTGAGGAGGTAATTGTATCGTATGCAAATCCTTATCCTTTTCTCGACTCTTTATTACAAAAAAACCGGAATGGCACACTGGGCGGGGAAATCCTGGGACGCTTTCATGTTATTTTCTCTTACCCCGACAATGCGATGTACCTTAAGAAAAATAGGAACTACAGATTGCCATTTGAATACAACCTGTGCGGAATTACCCTGACAGTGGTAGAGATGGGTTTCAATGCCTATATTGTGGATGAAGTGACACCTGGATCACCAGCTGATCTGGCGGGAGTGAGATCAGGCGATTTCTTAAAAGCAATTAATAGTTCCCCAACCCATAAAATGACTTATGATGAAATTACAGGCATCTTTCATTCGCGTCCCAACCGGACACTCAAATTGCTGCTTACCAGGGATGGGAAGGATATTCGAGTAAAAGTTAAGTTGAAAAGGCAGATATAGAGATGAAAAACAAATCAGAAATATTACTATACCAAACCGAGGATGGGCAAACCAAGATTGATGTTCGTCTGGAAGATGAAACGGTTTGGTTGACACAAACTCAAATAAGTGAATTATTCCAAAAAGAGCGTTCGGTAATTACAAAACACATTAGAAACATATTTACAGAAGAAGAATTAGAACACAAGAGCAATGTGCAAATTTTGCACATTGGGGGTTCTGATCGCCCGGTAAAATTCTATAACCTTGATGTTGTGATTTCGGTTGGTTACCGTGTTAAAAGCCATCAGGGAACAAAATTTCGCCAATGGGCTACTGCCCGCCTTAAAGAATACATAGTTAAAGGATTTGCCCTCAATGATGATTTGTTAAAGCAAGCCGGAGGAGGAAACTACTTCGACGAACTTTTGGCCAGGATACGTGACATCCGATCTTCGGAGAAAGTATTTTGGAGGAAGGTTTTGGATATTTATGCAACAAGCATTGACTACTCACCTTCTTCAACTATGTCGAAAGAGTTTTTCAAATCCATACAAAATAAAATGCACTGGGCTGTTCACGGACAAACTGCCGCAGAATTGATTTTTCAGAGAGCAGACGCCACGAAACCCAATCTTGGTCTTTCTAATTTTAAAGGAAAAAGGCCAACAAAGCAAGAAACTGAAATCGCAAAAAACTATCTTACAGAACCTGAACTGAACATTTTGAACAGGATTGTTACAGCATATCTTGAAATTGCCGAAATTCAAGCACTCAATCAGGAACCCATGTATATGAAAGATTGGGTTGAGCAACTCGATAGTTTCCTAACCATGACGAAAAAAGATATTGTAAACCACCCAGGAAGCATAAGCCATGAAAAAGCTTTATTAAAAGCACATACCGAATATCAGAAATTCATGGAGCTCAAAAAGAATGAATTGTCGGACGTTGAAAAACATTTTCTAAAACAAATTGAAAACACTTCTAAACAATTGAAAATTAAGTCTTAGGTCAAAATGAAAACAAACAAGCTGCAACTAATCTTTCTTTTGCTGATAACCTATCTATCGGCCAATGGCAATATTAAAATCCATCGTGTCGAGCCTTCCAATTGGTGGGTGGGAATGTACAACCCCGAACTTCAGATAATGGTATATGGCGAAGATTTGGAGGGCTGTAAAGTAGTGATCGATTATCCGGGCATTACTTTAAAAGATGTGATCAAAGTGGAAAACCCACATTATCTTTTTCTCAACATAAGGATTGGGGAATCGGCAAAGACGGGTGAGTTTTCCATTGATTTCCTTCAAAAAGGAAAAAAGAAAACAAGTTTCAAATATCCTCTACTACAAAGAAAAGCCCGCACAAACCCACGTGGTTTCACCAACTCGGATGTAATTTACCTCCTCATGCCCGACCGTTTTGCCAACGGAAACCCACAAAACGACAATCTGCCCGGCATGTTGGAAACGACCGACCGCACAAACCCCGATGGCCGTCATGGGGGCGATTTGGCCGGGATTATAGAACACCTCGATTATGTAAAAGATTTTGGAGCAACGGCTCTTTGGATAAACCCACTACTTGAAAACAATCAGGAAAAGTATTCTTATCATGGTTATGCCATCAGCGATTTCTACAAAACCGACCCACGCTTTGGGACTAACAAAGACTATTTTAAATTGGTCGATCGATGTCATGAGAAAGGATTGAAAGTGATCCAGGACCAGGTGTTCAACCATTGTGGTATCGGGCACTGGTGGATGAAGGATTTACCACAAAGTGATTGGGTGCACCAATTCCCTGAGTTCACCCGTTCGAATTTCCGGGTGAGTGCTTTGGTCGATCCTTACGCTTCGAAAGCCGATCGCGAAAAAATGAACAATGGCTGGTTCGACAAAAATATGCCCGACCTGAACCAGGACAATCCTCTGCTGGCCACCTATTTGATCCAAAATAGCATCTGGTGGGTCGAAAGCGCGAGCATCGATGGTATCCGGGTCGACACTTATCCCTACCCAAGTCAGGATATGATGAAACTGTGGGTGCAAAGGATTAGGCAGGAATATCCTGATATTACGCTGTTGGGAGAGGTTTGGGTGGGAACGCCATCCATTGTTTCACTCTGGGAAGGAGATTGTTTCAATAAAGCTGGCCTGCAATCTGTATTTGATTTTCCGCTGTACGATGCCATGAAGTTTGGTTTTACTGAAAAGGACGACTGGAATACTGGGATTGTCCGGCTTTACGATATATTGGCTCAGGATTTCTTGTACAAAGACCCTTTCAACCATGTAGTTTTTGTCGATAATCACGATGTGGAGCGCATTTTCACTACCTTACATGAGGACTACCAAAAATTTAAAACACTCATCACTTTCATTCTAACCACCCGGGGTATTCCCACCATATATTATGGTACGGAATTGCTTATGACAGGCGAAGAAAAACTCGGGCACGGCCATATCCGCAAAGATTTTCCGGGTGGCTGGCCGGGCGACTCAATAAATGCCTTCACCGAAATAGGAAGAACGCCTCAACAAAACGAAGCCTTTGATTTCATTTCAAAATTGATAAAATGGCGGAACGAAAATCCGGTGATCCATTCGGGCAAGCTCACACAATTTATCCCCGAAGATGAGGTGTATGTGTATTTCAGGCAAAATGAAGAGAAAACGGTGATGGTCGTCCTCAATCAAAATAAAGAAGATAAGCTACTGGACACGAAGCGTTTTGCTGAATGTTTAGTGGACTGTACAAACGCAAAAAATGTGATTACCGGTGAAACTATTGGCCTACTTGACACAATTAAAATAATGCCGGGAGAACCTGTGGTTTTAGAGATGGAGAGGATGAGGGAGTAACTGGATGCTGGTTCCCGGTTGATAGATGCCGGAGACTGAAGACTGGCGACTCTGGACTGTAACTGCCCTGACTTTGTCACAAGGATAAACTTTAAAGAATTATAAATCAGAGAACTCTGAATAAAAATAAAAGTCGATGAAAATGAGATTAAATTTAGCTCCTATGGCTACCGGTATTTGGAAAAGTATAGTAACCTTCACTCTGTTTGGACTGATTGTTTTTTCTTGTACTACTGCTTCAAAATCATCTTTGCTGCAAGATGAAACTGTTGGCCTGGTAGGGATCACAAAACTTAAACCAGGGGAAAACAATATTCATTTGGAAGACTTTTTTCTTCAACCCGAAAAAATTGATTCGATCCGGTTTTCGGAAGAAAATATTTTTGAGTTTAGCCCCGACAAGAAAACCCTTTCGTTTGTGGCATCTGATAAATGGCCTGTTTTGACCAAACTTGTTTGCTTTATCAAGGGGGAAGCCTACACAATTTTACTTCAAAAATCGCGGAAATTAAAACATACCTTGGTTTTCGACCCAGCCGGGAAGCATTTCGAAAAAGTACAAGTGAAAGGAAGCATGAACGATTGGAACCCCGCGAATGGGAAATTGGATTTTGCAGATGGAAAATGGCAGATCAACCTGCACCTTAACCCAGGAAAATACCACTACCAATTTGTGGTAGATGGGGAAGCGATTTTAGATCCAAACAATCCTGTGAAAGAGGACAACAACATTGGGGGCTTCAATTCGGTGTTGATGGTTGGGGAAGATAAAACCCTTGAGCGGCCTCACCTGCAAAGTACTTCTTATACAGAGGATGAAATCTATCTTGCCTCATCAACTAATTCAGAAGAGATTATTGCTCTGTGGCAAAATTATGAATTGACGGGCGAACAGGTTCAGCATAAAAATGATGAAATCGTTATCCGGATTCCGAGGGAAGCAACAAAGCTAAAACGTTCCTGGATCCGTTTGTTTTCTTTTAATGATGGTGGTTTGGGCAACGACCTTCTCATTCCTCTTGAATATGGAAAAGTTGTTGGGTCTGTTGGTCAGCTTGATCGTTTTGACAAAGAAACCTCCATTCTTTATTTTATGATGGTGGATCGGTTTAACAATGGCAACTCTGACAACGACAAAAAGGTTGATGACCCAGAAGTACATGAAAGGGCGAATTATTACGGGGGCGATTTGGCAGGTATTATTCAAAAACTTGAAGAGGGCTATTTCGAAAAACTTGGCATCAATACCATTTGGTTGTCGCCCATTGTGCAAAACACCTGGAATGCCTACACCGAATTCCCTGAGCCCCATCGTAAATTTACGGGTTACCACGGCTATTGGCCCATTTCGCTAAACCGTATCGACAAACGGTTTGGAACAGATGAAGAATTGCATAAACTGGTGGGTCTGGCACACGAAAAAGGCATGAACGTGATCCTCGATTTTGTATCTAACCACGTGCATCAGGAAAGCCAATTGTACCAAAATCACCCCGAATGGGTAACCCCGGTCGATTTGCCCGATGGCACCAAAAACATACGGCTTTGGGACGAGCAACGCCTCACAACCTGGTTTGACACCTTTCTTCCCACCCTCGACCATGAAAAGCCGGAAGTGCGGAATTTAGTATCCGACTCGGCTCTTTATTGGATCGAGAAATTTGATCTGGACGGGTTCCGCCACGATGCCACTAAGCACATCCCGGAAATTTACTGGCAAATCCTCACCAAAAAATTGAGAAGACAGGTGGTTGAGAAAACAGGCAAACGCCTTTATCAGGTAGGTGAAACATTTGGTGGGCGCGAGTTGATTGGGAGTTATGTGAGTTCGGGGATGTTAGACGGCCAGTTCGACTTCAACCTTTATTGGGATGTCCGCTCGGTATTTGTGAACGACAACGAGCCTTTTGGGAAACTGAATAATTCCATTCTGGAAACTTTCGACTATTATGGCTGCAACCACCTAATGGGCAATGTAAGCGGCAACCACGACATGCCGCGCTTTATTTCCTTTGCTGGAAAAGCCCTGGCGTTCGATGAGGATAGTCAGGAGGCAGGTTGGAGCCGCGACATAAAAGTAGAAGACCCGGTGGGCTATAAAAAATTAGCCTCGATGCTGGCCTTTACGCTTACCATTCCTGGTGTCCCGGTAATTTATTACGGCGATGAATTTGGCACGCCCGGAGCTGGCGACCCCGACAACCGCCGCCCCATGCGTTTCGACAATCTTTCGGAGGATGAACTGAAAACCCGTGAAATAACCTCCAAATTGGTTCAGCTGCGAAAAGCAAACCTGCCATTGTTATTTGGCGATTTCAACGAATTGCTTGTCACCGATGATAGCTATGCCTACTACCGAAGCTATTTTGGCGAAGTAGTGCTTGTAGCCTTCAATAAAAATTCAGAAGAAATAATAATTGAAGTTGAACTGCCTTTTGAATTTAAGGAAGGTAGTCTGGAAAATCAATTTGGGCATGAGTTTTCTATTGATGGGAACAAATTGACAATTACGCTTCCGGGGAATTCCTTTGAGGTGATGAGTGGGATAACGAATGAATAAATTAAATTTAGGACTCAAGTCTGATCAGAAGATTTTTATCAATTGGCACTCTTAAATCAATATAAAGAAAATACCATCGAGGCAGGCTGCGACGAGGCAGGCCGGGGATGCCTGGCTGGGCCGGTACATGCGGCAGCGGTAATTTTACCCATCGAATTTTACCATCCACTGTTAAACGATTCAAAACAGATAAACGAAAAAAACCGCTACCTTCTCCGCGAAGTCATCGAACGGGAGGCACTGGCCTGGGCGGTTGGCATCTGTTCGCCCGAAGAAATAGATGAGATGAACATCTTGCGGGCTTCCATCACCGCCATGCACCGGGCGGTTTCAAACCTAGCAATCATGCCCGATCATTTAATTATTGATGGCAATCGATTTTATCCTTACCGCAAGATCCCTTATACGACAATTATTAAAGGTGATGCAAAATATGCTTCCATCGCCGCAGCCTCTATCTTAGCTAAAACCTACCGCGATGATTTTATGAAAAAAGCACATGAAGAATTTCCCGGTTATGGTTGGAGCAAAAACATGGGCTACCCAACAAGGCAGCACAAAATGGCCATTAACGAACAAGGCATTTGCCATTATCACCGAAAATCGTTCCGTCTGTTCGATGAGCAATTGAAAATTGATTTTGAATGAAGAAGCATTATCTTTACAAAGCTATGTCAGACTATCAGAATTTAAGCATAAAACAATGGGCACTGGAAGACCGGCCCCGTGAAAAATTTATGGCCAAAGGGCTCCAAAGTCTCAGCGATGCTGAATTAATCGCCATCCTTATAGGTTCAGGGTCACGCGATGAATCGGCTGTTGAGCTTTCAAAAAAGATACTTAGCACTGTTGATCACAATCTGCACGAACTGGGGAAATTGACCATAAGCGAACTCAAAAAACAAAAAGGCATTGGCGAAGCAAAAGCAATCACAATTATTGCTGCTTTGGAATTAGGTCGCCGCAGAAAAGTTGCCGACATCATCCACAAAGACAAAATCACCTCAAGTATGGATGCAGTCCTTATTTTTCAATCTCTTCTGGGTGATTTGCCACACGAAGAATTCTGGGTGCTCTTCCTGAACCGGTCGAATAAAATTATCGACAAGCAAAGGATTAGCCAGGGCGGATTGGTGGGTACGGTTATCGATGTGAAGATTATAATGAAAATGGCCATCGAGAAATTGGCTTCATCAATTATCCTTTGCCATAATCATCCCTCAGGCAATGCTCAACCCTCCGAAAGCGATATTTCAATAACCAAAAAACTGAAACAGGCCGGGGAGTTCCTCGAAATTGCTGTGCTTGACCACCTCATTATTGCCGACGATAGTTTCTACAGTTTTGCCGACGAAGGCTTCGTATAGTTGGCAGCCTTTGGTCTTCAGTCCCCAGACAGCAAGCAACCATTACCCAGCATCCAGTAAACCTGAAATAGCTCATCCCGAACCCTTCATCGCTATTTTGAAAAATTATAAATTAAGCGATTGTGGGGATCAGTTCCAATAACATGCTAAAAATCACAAACCCAAATTTTATTTCTACGTACATTTCGCGAAATTTTTAGTCACATTTTTTATGGAAGATCCTAATTGTCCGAATTATACCACTTGCAAATTGGTAACAACCGATGACCTAAAGTTAAGTCGCGAAAAGAAGGTTTTATTTATGAACCAGTATTGTACCACAGGAAGAAAAGCGTGGGAAAGCTGTAAAAGATATACCACAAAAGCGACATTGGGCTTTTGCCCCGATTTTGTGTTACCCGATTCAGACTATACGCTTAGTGAGATAGTGGATAAGATTGACACTGAAAATGAACTTTAGTAGTCCTCGTATAGCAGTCCACATTCGGCTAAGAACTAAGATTCAAGATAAGAACAAACAAATAAAAAATAATAATGGCAACAATCGAAATTGAAGACAAAATATTTGAAGTGGATGGCGATGGCTTTCTTACCAAACCCGAAATTTGGAACGAAGATGTGGCAAAGCTTTTCGCCAAACACGATGGGATTGAAGAAATGAACGATAAGCACTGGGCTATTGTAAACATTATCCGTAGAAATTACGAAGAGAAAGGGATGGCCCCGATGATCCGTGTTATCTGTAAAGAAACTGGGTTGCGCCTACGCGAGATTTATGAATTGTTTCCTTTAGGGCCGGCACGTGGGGCTTGTAAAGTGGCAGGGTTGCCAAAGCCCGATGGCTGCGTCTAATGTCTTTGCAAGAAATCGCCTATAACTGCGCTATGTTTGTCTTCAAATTGGTCATCCCTAATAAGTCGGGACTCGCAAATTTCAGCCATCGCAAGCCTTGTTCTTGACGATTTCTTTTCTGAAGATTGGAATCTTCAGAACACTTAAAATTTGCTTAAAACATCATACTGCTAACAAATTAATAATTATATGGAATGGTACTATTGGCTCGTCTTCGGGTCGCTTACAATTTGTCTGATTAGCCTTCTTGTGCATTTTGTAAGGTTGGTGAAACTGGGCAAACCCAAAGATTACTCGAAACAAACTGGTAACATGAACGCTGCCATGAAATATGCTTTCACTGGCTCGATGAGCCCCACGAAAAAGGAATCGGCATTTCTTTACCTACCCACATACACGGCGGGGATATTGTATCATCTGGGCACATTTTTGGCTATTTTTCTTTTTTTTCTGATTTCGTTCCACATGCAAATTCATGGGTGGTTACAATGGGTTATTGTTGGTTTTCTGCTGGTATCGGGTTTGAGTGGCCTGGGTATTTTTATTAAACGACTGGCAAAATCCGAACTTCGCGGACTTTCAAACCCTGATGATTATATCTCCAACATACTGGTTACTTTGTTTCAAATTTTTACAGCATTGGTCATTTTCAATCCGGTTTTCCTTCCGGGATATTTGATCGAAACCAGCATCCTTCTGCTATACCTTCCCCTTGGAAAATTGAAGCATACCATTTACTTTTTCGCTGCCCGCTATCACCTCGGCTATTTCTTTGGATGGAGAGGGGTTTGGCCTCCACAATAAAAATCTACAACCATGGAAACATTAACGAAAGAAAAAATTGAAAAAGGCCTCGCGGTTTTAAACGATCACCACGATAGCAAACTATTGACACATCTGAACAGTTGTGTTCGCTGCGGCCTATGCGCCAAGACCTGCATTTATTACCTCACCGATCCACAGGAAAAAAATATCCCGGCAAAAAAAGTCGATATCGTTTCGTCGATTTATAAAAAGTACAACACCTTCACCGGGAAAGTTGCTCCCGGATTGGTAGGTGCACGCACACTCGACGAGGATACAGTGGTAGAAATGGTGGACTTGTTATTTGGCACCTGCACCGTGTGTGGTCGTTGTGTGTCGCATTGTTCTGTCGGGGTCGATATTTCGTATGTGATAAAAAAAGGCCGTGAGATGCTGGCCCAAATGGGATACATTCCTGAAACCTTGCAATCGACCGTAAATGCAGCCCTTGTTTCGGGGAACAACATGAGCATTTCCAACGAAGATTTTGTGGAAACCCTCGAATGGTTGAACGAAGACCTTCAGTTTGAGGTGGACGACAATACTGCCACCATCCCTCTGAATGAAAAAGGGAAAGATCTGCTTTATACCCTGAACCCCCGCGAGCCTAAGTTTTTCCCATTGTCGATTTCGGCCATGGCAAAGGTGTTTTATGCGGCCAAGGAAAGCTGGACCATTTCCACCAAAATGTACGACATTACCAACTACGCTTACTATACCAACCACAACGAAGAGGCAAAAATAATTGCCCAACGCCTTTACGATGAGATGGAAAACATGCAGGCCAAGAAATGTATCCTTGCCGAATGTGGTCACGGGTCAAGGGCATTTCGGTGGGAGGGTCCAAACTATCTTCAAAAGGAATATCATTTCGATGTAATGACTTCGGTGGAGCTGATGGCCCAATATATCCGTGAGGGGAGGATCAAGGTAGACCCTGAAAAAGTGCCTCAAATAGTTACCTTGCATGATCCCTGCAACCTCGCCCGAACGGGTGGCATTTGGAAAGAGCAACGTTACATTTTAAGCAAAGCCGTAAAGAATTTTGTTGAAATGACCCCGCACGGCATCGACAACTATTGCTGCGGCGGTGGTGGCGGTCAATTGGCCATGAGCGAGTACAACGACCGTCGCTTGAAGATTGCCGACATAAAAGCCGAACAAATCAGAAAAACCGGGGCTGTAATTGTTGCTACACCCTGCCATAACTGTGTCGATCAACTTACTCAAATTAACATCACTTTTAAGTTGAACGTGCAAATTAAGACCATTGCCGAAATTGTGGCCGATGCCATTGTACTGGAATCAAAATCAGAATAAAAAAATAAAACCATGAGCAAATTAATTTATCTTGATAATTCAGCTACCTCCTTTCCCAAACCTGAAGAAGTATATTCCTACATGGATAGTTTTTACCGGAACAATGGTGTAAACCCGGGCCGCTCGGGATTCGATGCAGCCATCGAGGCGGAGGAAATGGTAGGTGCAACCCGCAGGTTGTTGACCGAACTTTTCAATGGCGGCAATCCTGACTATCTGACTTTCAGTTATAATGCCAGTGATTCCTTGAATATGATCCTGCAAGGCATGGCCGAAAAAGGCGACCATGTGATCACCACAAACCTGGAACACAACTCGGTTTTGCGTCCACTGTACCATTTAGAGCAAGACGGCACTATCGAATTGACCTACATTCCTTTCGACAAATACGGGTATGTAAATCCCGAAGATATACGCAAAGCGATAAAGAAAAACACCAAAATGGTGGTGGTTAACCATTGCTCGAATGTGATTGGCACCATACAGCCGGTAGCCGAAATCGGAAAAATATGCCGCGAAATGGGGGTTTATTTTATAGTGGATGGCAGCCAAAGTGCGGGTGCAGTCCCGGTCGATATTAAAGCCATGAACATTGATGCCTATGTGTTTACCGGCCATAAATGCCTGATGGGGCCTACCGGGATTGGCGGATCGTATGTGGTGGAAGGCCTGCCTGTGCGAGGCACGCGCTTTGGCGGAACAGGTGTGCGCTCGGCAGTAAAAACGCATTTGGATGAATTTCCTTATCGACTCGAATGTGGCACCTTGAACCTGGTGGGGGTGGCAGGCTTAAATGCCGGGGTAAAGTGGGTAAATGAACATGGGATCGCGAATCTACATAACAAGGAAATGGCCCTCTGGGAAAAACTTCGTATTGGTTTGCAAGCCATCGAAGGGGTCACCACCTATTGTGCCGATAGCATCGAAAACCAAAACCCGGTTCTCTGTTTCAACATAAAAGGTTTTGAGGCAGGAGATGTAGGCGTAATGTTGGATGTGGATTACAATATTGCCTGCCGCACCGGATTGCACTGTGCCCCATTGGTACACGAAGGCATCGGCACGGTCGATATTCACGGGACCGTTCGTTTCAGCATCGGGCCTTTTACCATTGAAGATGAAATTGACCAGGCCATTGCAGCTGTTGAAGAAATTGCTTCGATACGGAGATAGAGCCCGCAAGAAAGACGAGGAACACGACAGAATTCCCCAGTGTATTAAGTGTGTTAAAAGGTAAGCCACGAATGCACGAACTTGAAACACGTCAATAAACACAAATAAATCAATCCATGGATTGATTTATTTGTGTTTATTGTAGCAATTCGTGCATGCATGACCATTTTCAGACAATCATCATAATAGGGAAAATTATAGTTCCCCAGAAATCCATCTTAGATTTCTGATCTTTCTGAATTACAAAATCTTTGCTTATCCCATCAATCGCAAACAGGAGGGCACGGGCCTGACTGTGAAAGACCTGTGGTATAAATGGAATTCGCCTGTGAATCATGACCATATTGATCAACCCCATATATTACACTTACCTGACCACCGGAAGTATTTTCTCCGAGATAAATTCTGAAACCGGAAAGATTCCTGTTTTCACTATTTAGACGGTTCATGACATCAAGTTGCTCCAGGTTTATGGTAAACCCTTTCAGCACGTCGTTAAATTGTGATGCAGATGCTTGGTACTTCGAAGTTAATGATTGGGCTGAATTGCTATCGACGGTTTGAATTTCATCAGTTGTCCTTTGTTGTGGACTATTGCTGATAAAAGAATAAGATGCAATAAGTGATATTCCAAAAAAAGCACCCAATGTAAAAGTCAGTACGGTTCTCCTTAAGTTTTTAATTTTCATAGTTTTGTAGTTTTTAGTATGAATTTAGTTAATAAGTTTTTATGCTAATGTAGTTTTATTTTTGTTACTAAGAATCATTATTAATAGTTTTCCGCATTAATTTTACATAATTGCTTTGTTTTATGTTGAAAAGAAACTACATCCTTTTGTTCATTTTTGTTTTGTTAAGCTGTAACCTTTCCAGTTCACTGGCATCAAACAGCGAAAGCGACAAAAATGTTCAAAAGCACGAAATTACAGTCAAAGACAAGGATCATGAGCGCATTGACAGTTTGTGCAAGCTCAGCATTGAATTTAACACTACTTTGTACGACCGAATCCGGGCCGACAGTGTTTCCGAACTTGCTGTTGTACTTGCCTTGTCGACCTTTAGGCCCGACCTGATTCTGATAGCGTACAGCAACTATTTGGAAAATGTGGATCTTGCCTTGTTCAATAAAAAAGCATTGAAGTATGCCCTGGCAGCGAAACAATTGAGCCTTGAACAACAAGATCAGGAATGGGCATGGCAAAGCACCATGAACCTGACCAATGTGTATTTGTCGGATTACGATTTTCACAATGCACTTATCTCGGCCTACAGTGCCATTACAATTGCCCGCGACCTAAACGATGAATCAAAGATTGCGGAAAGTTACCTGATGATTGGCCGGAGCCTCGAAGGGAACAACCAGAAAATCGAAGCTTTTAGGAATTACCTACTTGCAACTAAAATCTCAAGGAAAACCGAAAACCGTCGGTTGACCATAATGTGCTATTCTCAATTGTCCGATTTTTATAGGGTCACTAATCTACACTCAAAAGCTGCCAGTTACAAACTCATGGAAGCTGAACTAATCACCAATCATTCGCCCATCGATTCGTTGGCACTGATGTGGGTCCAATACAACCTTCTGGTAATCAACCTTGAAAGCGACGAAGCACGGATCAACGAAAATGCGGTTAAACATATCCTCGATTTTGCCTCGCACCACAATCAGGTACGGTTGAAGGAATTTACATTATCGCTTTACCGGTCTATTTTGATAAAGCTCGACAGGATTGACCTACTGAAACAGTTTTACACCATACAACACCCCGAAGAATTTGAGAGTCTCAAAAAAAGCTCCCTTCCGTTTTATTACCGGCTGAAAGCTTATTTCAGTGAAGAAGAAAGCCAGATTGATTCCGCTAACTATTATTTTAAGAACGCCGAAGAACTTTTGAACAGCGATCCAAATTTCATTTTAAGGTCTCATTTTCATCTCAGGTATGGGCAGTTTTTCATTCGGATGAATGAGCCAAAACAAGCTATCGAGCAATTGAAAAAAGCGTATGATCTAGCCCAGGAGGCCAATTTCCTGGGGTATATGCTCGAAGCTTCTGTGTACTTGGAAAAATTATATGTTGAAGATAAAAATTTTGAGAAAGCCTGGCATTTCGCGTCCAATAGCAAGCAACTCAACGATAGCATCAACAAACTTGCAGAAAAGGGCAAACTGCTGATGCTCGAAATAAACCACGAAACCCAGCAACGCCAAATGCTGGAAGAACAGGAAATGCAACAAACCATCCGAAGGCACAACCTGCAATATATGGCTATGGTAATAGGGATTTTAGTTATTTTTCTGATCCTGATTTTGCTCGGCAGTTTTAAGGTGCCTAAATGGGCCATCCAGGTTTTGGGTTTCTTTTCATTTATTTTTTTGTTTGAGTTTATTATTTTGGTGGCTGACGAAAAAATCCACCACTTTACCCATGGCGAACCCTGGAAAATCTTACTGATCAAAATATTCCTGATTGCACTGCTCCTACCTTTCCACCATTGGGTCGAGCACAAAGTAGTCCACTATCTGATCAATAAAAAATTGATCAGGTTTTCAGTGTCACACTTTCGGAACCTGTTTCAGAAAAAGGAAAGCGAAAAACCGGATTTGAACGAATGATGTAGGTTTTCAACGAAAATTGTGATTGTGAAATCTCGATAAGTGAAAAATTCAAAATAACTCATCCCATTCTGATTTGATATTCTTTGCTGTGCGGTGATTCTTTATTGCCACATGGAAGCATTGAAAGATTATTAACCGCAAACACAACTTATCAACAGCCCATATCCGAACGGTTGATATTCATTATATTTGCACGTTTCATCCAATTGAATAGTTTTTGTTGAGTTGGATGATCTGAATCAAAAAATGATATTGGCACAACAAAAATGGACAAGGATAAAGAGATAGTACCGGGACACGAAGAAAAGCAGGAAGAAAACACAGGTGATCTGAACAATCCACAAGCAGGAGGGCCACATAAAATTGTGCACCTCTCGGGCATGTACAAGGAATGGTTTCTCGACTACGCATCTTATGTGATTCTGGAGCGTGCCGTGCCCCATATCGACGATGGGTTGAAGCCCGTTCAGCGCCGCATCCTTCATTCCATGAAACGCCTCGACGATGGCCGCTACAACAAAGTGGCCAACCTAATTGGGCATACCATGCAATTTCACCCACATGGCGATGCCTCCATTGGCGATGCCTTGGTGCAGCTCGGGCAAAAGGATATTTTAATCGACACCCAGGGAAACTGGGGCAACATACACACCGGCGACAGTGCTGCAGCTCCCCGTTACATCGAAGCCCGTTTGTCGAAATTTGCCAGCGAAGTAGTGTTCGATCCCAAAACCACGGAATGGAAAGCCACTTACGATGGCCGCAACAAAGAACCGATTACCCTGCCGGTAAAATTCCCATTGCTCTTGGCGCAAGGCGTGGAAGGGATTGCTGTAGGCCTGGCTTCTAAAGTGCTGCCTCATAATTTCCTGGAGCTTATTGATGCTTCCATTGCCCACTTGAAAGAGGAAGATTTTGAGCTATTCCCCGATTTTCCTACCGGTGGGCTTATCGATGTGTCGCGGTACAACGATGGACTCCGCGGAGGTAATGTAAAAGTGCGGGCACGTATCGAGAAAATCGACAATAAAACCTTGGTGATCCGCGAAATCCCGTATGGGAAAACCACCTCGGTGCTTATCGAATCGGTGCTGAAAGCCAACGAAAAGGGCAAAATAAAAATCAAAAAAATTGACGACAACACTGCCGAAAATGTAGAGATCATGGTTTATCTCGCACCCGGTGTTTCGTCCGATAAAACCATCGATGCCCTGTATGCTTTTACCGATTGTGAGGTATCCATTTCTCCTAATGCCTGTATTATTGAGCAAGAACATCCCCGCTTTCTTGGGGTAACTGAAATCCTGAAAATCAATACCGACCGCACTGTTGGATTGCTTCGCCGTGAACTTGAAATTAAGAAAGCGGAGTTGGAAGAAGGTTGGCATTTTGCCTCGCTCGAAAAACTTTTCATCGAAAAACGAATCTACCGCGATATTGAAGAGTGCGAAACCTTCGAGGCGATTATCGAAGCCATCGACAAAGGACTTGATCCTTATAAGAATCTTTTGCGCCGGGAGGTAACCCGTGATGACATTATCCGGTTGACCGAAATTAAAATCAAACGGATTTCCCGCTTCGACTCTTTCAAGGCCGACGACCACATTAAATCCATCGAGGATGAAATTGAACAGGTAAATTACAATCTCGAACACATTATCCCTTACACGATTTCATATTTTGAAAGGATAAAAGAGAAATACGGAAAGGGCCGCGAACGCAAAACCGAAATCCGGAATTTCGACACCATTGTAGCCACAAAAGTGGTGGTGGCCAACGAAAAATTATACATCAACTGGAAAGAAGGTTTCATTGGCACAGGCCTGAAAAAGGAAGAATTCGTGTGCGATTGTTCCGACATCGACGACATTATCGTTTTTCGCAGAGATGGAAAATATCTGATCACGAAGGTGGCCGACAAATCCTTTGTGGGGAAGGACATTATCCATGCAACTGTTTTCAAGCCAAACGACACACGAACTATTTATAATGTGGTGTATAAAGATGGTCGCTATGGGCCTTTTATGATGAAACGCTTTTTCGTTAAAGGGATCACCCGCGACAAGGAATACGATATTACCAAAGGCACCGAAGGTAGCCGGATCGCTTATTTCACGGCCAACCCCAATGGCGAGGCAGAAGTATTGAGGGTTGTGTTAAAGCCCAAATCGAAACTGCGCCGCCTCAGTTTCGAGGTTGACTTTGGCAAACTGGCCATCAAAGGACGGGCATCGAATGGCAATACCCTCACCAAGCACGATGTTCACCGCATCAGCCTAAAAGAAAAAGGCCTTTCTACTCTGGGCGGGCGAAAGATTTGGTTCGACGAAGATGTTCACCGCCTCAACAGCGAGAACCGTGGAAAATACCTTGGCGAATTTATGCCGGAAGATAAAATCCTGGTAGTCTCAAACGAAGGCTACTATAGGGTTACCTCGTTTGAGCTGTCGAACCATTACACCAACAACATCAATCGGATTGAGAAACTCGATGCCGACAAGGTATTTACGGCCGTTCATTTCGATGGCGAGCAGGAGTTCTATTACCTCAAACGTTTTCAGGTAGAGATCAGCGATAAAAAGATGTATTTCATCAACGAAGAACATCCCGGATCAAAGCTTATCCTGATTTCCGATGATGAATATCCAGTGCTGGAAGTATTGTATGGTGGACATAATAAAGACCGGCCTGCCGAACAGATAGATGCCAGCGAGTTTATTGCCATTAAAGGATTCAAGGCAAGGGGCAAGCGAATCACCACCCTCGAAACAGAATCATTTATTTGGTTAGAGCCAATCCAAAGCGAAGAAGACGTTGACCCAGAAGATATCGAAGATGTTGAAGATACCGAAGATGCCATAGAAGTTGAAGATTCAGAAGCTTCTATTGACAATGAAGATGAAATCGAAGTGCCAGAGCCCGAAAAGCCTGTCAAGAAAGCCAAGCAAAAGAAGGGTAAGAAGAAAGAGGAGGAGAAACAGGATTTCGACGATATAGAATTTGAAATCGAAGATACACGCAACAAAGGTAAAGAAGAGGTAAAACTTCCACCTGGGACAAAGCTTGATAAATCGGGACAGATGACCTTGGATTTGTAGAGTAGATGCTACTGTCTGTTTCGCCGCAAAGGCACTGAGACGCTAAGAGGATAATTTTATGCGGATTTTCTTAATTGGATATATGGGATCGGGCAAAAGCACAGTAGGCAAAAGGCTTGCCCAAAAGATGAACCTCACCTTTTTCGATCTGGATCCTTTGATTGAAAAGCGAACAGGTAAAACCATCCCAGTAATTTTTCTTGATTATGGTGAAAATGCCTTCCGGCGAATTGAAAAAGAGACCCTATCAGAAATCCTGCAAGCCGACAACTATGTGCTTTCAACGGGCGGCGGGACACCTTGCTTCTTCGACAATCTTGAACAAATGAATCTGGCGGGCACTTCTTTCTACCTAAAAATGGATGCCGGCATGCTTGCCCATCGCCTTTTTTATTCAAAAACCGAACGGCCATTGTTGGCAGGGAAAAGCAGAGAAGAATTGTTTGACTTCATCAAACAAAACCTGGCAGAGCGGGAAGTTTTTTATTCACAAGCTAAGCATTCGATAAACGGGGCGGAATTTCAGGTGAAGGAAATTTTGAGGCTCCTAAATAATTCATAAGTTGATCTATTCCGAAGCCAAACTACTTTGAATAAAGGCAATGCTCGCTTTACGATTCTCTATGTAACTATGGCTACATCTGCGAGTCGTAAACCTGCGCTCACCTTTATTCTTTGCATTTTGACTTCTCATTACGAAAAACTTATGAATTAATCACTAGACATTAATCCCATCATTTAACTTTAATTTAAGTGTCTTTTTCAACAACCACATTCCTTTTCTTCCGATTTCGTATGGGTGTGATTTTTTAATCTTCCCTGTTTTTTTACAATAGGCAATAATTTCGATGATTTGAACTTTCTCTGGTAGAGTTCACCCTTTTATTCTCTCCCTGGGGAGACAATCTCTGCTTCAAGCTATTATCAAATTTGCCATAACCAGGAATATTTATTCAATTGCCCTAGAACCTTAATATATAGCTTTTGGAGGATGAAAATGTTTCGGGGGATGTCCCCTCGGCTTGATCCCGATGAAGTCGGGACTGACGGGGGAATAAAAGGTTGAAAGAAACACACACAGGTTTTGATTACATATAACCTGATTAGTTCTCGACACATTCTTGCAGAGACTGATTTTTCAAGCTATTTTTGTACTGATTTAAAAATGAAACAACAAATTATGAAGGACGATAAAGTATTGCAAGTTAGCCCCGATGTTCATTGGATCGGAATCCTCGATTTCGACATTGTTACTTTCGATGTTGTAATGGAAACCCAATTTGGCACTACCTACAATTCGTATTTTATCAATGCTGAAAAGAAAACAATTATCGAGACCTCGAAGGAAAAGTTTGTCGACACTTATCTCAACAAGGTGAAGCAAGTGGTTAATCCGGAAGAGATTGAATACATCATCCTGAACCATACTGAGCCCGACCATTCGGGCAACCTGAAACATTTGTTGGAAATTGCGCCTAATGCAACGGTGGTTGGCAGTGGCAATGCCCTGCGTTATCTCGAAGATATTGTATGCAAGCCATTCAAGTCGATCAAAGTAAAAGATGGCGATACGCTCGACCTGGGCAATAAAACCCTTCGTTTTATCAGTGCGCCCAATCTGCACTGGCCCGATTCGATATACACCTATCTCGAAGAGGACAAGTTACTGTTCACTTGCGATTCGTTCGGGGCACATTTTGCCCACGAAGAAATGTTCGACGACAAGGTGGGCAACTACGATGAAGCCTTTAAATATTACTTCGATGTCATCTTAAAACCTTTTAGCAAATTTATGCTGAAAGCCATTGACAAAATTAGCGAGCTTGAAATATCTGCAATTTGTCCTGGCCACGGCCCCATCCTGCGTAGCCACTGGAAACGAATTGTTGATCTGTCGAAAGAATATGCCGAAGCCTATATAAGCGACAGCAACCCAGCCAAAGCAAGGGTATTTATCCCTTATGTATCGGCTTATGGCTACACCCGCGATATGGCCAGAACCATCCAAAAAGGTATCGAATCGGTCGACGATGTGGAGGTCGAACTTCTCGATATTGAGCATAGCACCATTGGCGAACTGGATGCCCGACTGACTCATTCCAACGGGATAATCGTTGGTTGCCCCACCATCAACCAAAATATTTTACTGCCTATCTATAAGCTGTTCTCAGTAATCAACCCACTACGCGATAAAGGAAAACTGGCCGGCACTTTTGGCTCGTATGGCTGGAGTGGGGAAGGGGTGAAGATTATGGAAGAAAACCTAAAAAACCTGAAACTGAACTTTTTTCAACAGGGATTAACAGCCAAGTTCCAGCCGCACAATGGAGAAACCGACCAACTTTTTAATTATGGACAGGCCTTTGCTAAACGGATTTTAAGCTATCAGTATTTTTAATCCAACCTGATTTGCGAGAAGGCAATCCCCAAAGCCTTTTCAAAATATCGTAGCTGCTTCAACTCGCCTGTGGTAATAAAACACAGCGATCTTCCATTTTTACCTGCCCGGGCAGTCCGTCCGCTCCGGTGGGTATAATACTCTTCTTTATCGGGTAATTGGTAATGAAATACAAAGGCCAAAGCTTCGATGTCGAGGCCCCTGGCTGCCAAATCGGTAGCGACCAGTATTTGAATTGTCCCTTTTTTAAAGGCTCGCATTACCTTGTCGCGGTCCTTTTGCAACAAGTCCCCGTGGATGGCTCCAGCCGGAATATTCTTTGCGATCAATTGCTTCTCCAATTTCTGAGTGGCAGCTTTGGTTTTGCAGAAAATCAACCCTCTGTTATCCCCCTCCTTTTTTACCACTTGAAGGAGCTGTTGGAATTTATCCATTTCGCTGCACAGCATGTACTGATGTTCAATATCTTTGTTTACCACATTCCGGCCACTTACCTCGATTCGGATGGCATCGGGGGCCATGTGTTTGTTCACCATATCCTTGATGCCCTGGGGCATAGTGGCAGAAAATAGCCATTTATTGTCAGCATCTGATACAAAGCCCAGTATTTCGTCAAGTTCTTTTTTAAAACCCCTGCTCAGCATTTCGTCCGCCTCGTCGAGGATAATAGTTTTTACATGTCTCAGGTCTACGGCTTTTCTGTTAACCAAATCGATTAATCGGCCCGGTGTGGCAACCACAATGTGGGTGGGCCTTTTCAGAGCATTAATTTGCAACTCGATGCGTGGGCCACCAAAAACAGCCTCAGAAAATATCTGTTCGGTATATTTGGTAAACTTGAAAAGCTGTTTGGCTATTTGTTGTCCCAATTCGCGGGTAGGACAAAGAACCAGTCCCTGAACAACCTTTCGTTTGGGGTTTATTTTATGTAGAAGCGGAAGCCCATAAGCTGCTGTTTTGCCTGTTCCCGTTTGCGCCTGACCCACCAGGTCGGTGTTCGTTTCCAAAAGCACAGGGATCACAGCACTTTGTATTTCCGTAGGGGTAATAATATTCAGCTCAGTTAAGCCTTTTACATAGTCTTTGCCTATGCCTAATTCTTCGAAAGTATTCAAAATTGTATTTATTTAATATGCCTGCAAAATTACTCATTAATCACATAGAAATAAAAGACTTATTTTTGGGGCGATGATAAATAGAGTGGTTCTCAACGTAAAACTTCAAAATAAACCAACACAAAATGGATTGCAACAAACTGGATGGCAGAATCAAAGTAAATATCAAGATCGGATCAGAAGTGGAGATAGTGGAAAAAAAGCATCAGGAAAGTGGCGAGCTGTCAGAAGGTTTTGTAAGACGGATCCTCACCAAATCATCTCACCATCCGCACGGGATAAAAGTACTATTGGAAACCGGTGAGGTTGGGAGGGTGAAGAGGATTTTGGCTATGGAGGATGAAATGGATTAACATCAGAATATCCGAATTGAAATGAGCCAAATCGCATAAATTGATCGGAAATTAGTGTGTGTAAAACAAAAACCACTTATAAATACTTGACTTATAAATGGTTTTACTTATCTTATGTGATCCCACCGGGATTCGAACCCAGATCATAAGAACCGGAATCTTACATTCTATCCATTGAACTATGGGACCTAATTTTGTGCCTGCAAATCTAACAAACTTTAGGTGTACGGCAAATTTCTCTTATGAAAGATTTGGTGCTGGTTACTGAGTGCTGGGTGGTGGTTAATTCATCAGAAATATGAAAATATTGAACATCGAGCTTTCAATCCTGAATATCGAATGAGAAATACTGAAGGACGGTGAATAAATACTTCATCATTCAGTATTGGAGGTTGAATGTTCAATATTGGATATTTTAGGACCGGACCGATGCCGGAGAACTACAGACTGAAAACTGCCTACTTCTTATTTACGATCAACTTATTGATTTTTTCCAACAAGGAATATTTGGTGACCGGTTTCGGCAAGTAGTCGTCGCATCCGGCTTGGAGTGCCTTTTCTTTGTCTTCCGACATGGCAAAGGCGGTTACGGCAAGGATGGGCAAATTTGTATGTTCCGCTTTGATTATTTTGGTCGCCTTCAAACCATCCAACACAGGCATTTTAATATCCATTATCACCATATCGGTTTCGGGGTGTTCATTTAAAAGATCGATGGCGGCCTGGCCATTGTTGGCATGTAGTACGGTGATAGCCTTTGACTTTAAAATCTGCTCGAAAAGTAACATGTTCATTTCTTTGTCTTCGGCAACAATAATAGTAAGGTTTGAAAAGTCGAACCTCGCTACCTCCTCGCGATCAATCATGGCTTGCGATTTGTCAAGATTTTCGGACACAGTGAGAGGAATTGAAAAATAAAAAACCGAGCCTTTGCCGAATTCCGATTTCAACCACATTTTGCCCCCTAGCAATTCCACAATCCCTTTGCATATCGACAGACCCAATCCCGTTCCACCATATTTCAACGAGGCTTCCTGGCTACCCTGCTCAAACCGGTTGAAAATTGTTTTCTGGAATTCAGGTTCGATCCCAATCCCTGTGTCTTTTACGTAAAAAATAAGCTCGTCGCTTCCAGGGTCGAGATAGCCAAAGCGCACCGAGCCCCCGTCGCTAAACTTGATGGCATTTTGGATCAGGTTGTATAGTAATTGCTTTATCCGGAACTCATCCGATGAAATTAACCTGGGGTTTGAATCATGGTTGTCAAGTCCCAAGACAATGCCCTTCTGGAGTACAGTGGCATGCTTCAGGAAATTAATTTCGGTTTCTTTTAGCAAAGCATGAAGGTTGAATTGCCTTTGGATAATGTTCAACTGGTTCGATTCAATTTTGGCTATGTCGATAATGTCGTCGATAAGCTGGAGCAGGTGTTCTCCATTTTTACTGATAACTTCCAAATAGCTTGATGCAATATCAGGTGTTAAATCGCCCTCCATGAGTAAATCGGAAAAGCCGATAATGCTGTTCATCGGGGTACGTATTTCGTGCGACATATTGGCCAGGAATGCCGATTTGAGCCGATCGGTTTGCTCAGCCTTATCCTTTGCCTCTCGTAAATCCTCAACTAATTTAGTTCGCTCGGTAATATCCCTGAAGATCCCAAAAATACCAGCAAAGTCATGGTTCTCGTCAAAATAAGGAGTAGCTGTTACCAGGATGTTTTTCTTGGTCCCATCCTTCAGGATTATCTCCGCCTCATAGCTTGAATCTTTCCCCTGTCGCCGATCTTCAGTGCCCTGCCTGAACTTGGCGAAAGTTTTGGCATCCACAAATTCGCTCAGGTTTTTCCCAATCAATTTTTCTTCAGATACAGCAAATATTTCGGAAGCTGCTGGATTGGCGAATTTGATGTTTTCATTTTCATCGACAATGAAAACCCCTTCTCCCTGCTTTTCGATCAGGTTGCGGTATTTTTTTTCGCTATCGACAAGGCGGGCCTGTATTTCTTTTTCTTTTGTTACATCCCTGGCACTTCCAACAATTCCAATAAAACGGCCACCATCATCGTATAATGGTGCCTTATGCACATCAAGAAACAAGAATTTTCCTTGTACATTACCATACTCATCGAAACGCTGGGCCTTTTGCGATTTCATTACAATTTCGTCGGAATTCATGCAGAAATCACCAAAGGTATGCCAGTCGGGATCGTCGGCGTGAGAGTTTCTTTCGCGCATGGCAAAAAAAGTTTCGGTTTTCCCAAGAGGCTCATCAGTGTCCTCAGCATTTAATAAATGGCTGCAAAGTGACTGGTTGGCGAACAAGAACTCCTTTTTTGTATTTTTTGCCCATATCATATCGGGCATATTATCGCCAATCGACCTGAGCAGGGTGTACATATATTTATATTTCCTGCGACTTTCTTCGAGGGCAATTTCGGCCATGTTTTTTTCCGTAATGTCTTCGAGCGTAAAAGTAATTGCTGTTGGTTTCGAGGGATCAATAAAGGCATAATTCAAGCTGATGTGCAGTGAAGTGCCTGATTTAGTAAGGAAACGGGTGATCACATTCCCATTGCTGGCATTTCCGTTTGTATAAATAAAATTTCCAATGCGGGTGTATTCTTCATCGCTTTCGTATAGGATGCGAGTATCTTTGCCAATAAGTTCATCGCAGGAGTAGCCTAGCATTTCGCACACTTTATCGTTTATAAAAGTAAACTTTCTGTCGATCAACGATCCAATTCCAAGAGGGGAAGCCGCAAGTATCGATTCAATCTGGTTTTCCCTATCCTGAAGGTTGATTTTTGTTATGTGATGTTGTCTTCGGGTTTCTGCAATCCGTAATTCTCTTTTCAAGGCTTCGCCCAATCGCACCAGGTTGTCTTTCATGATGTAATCATGTGCTCCCTTGCGCATGGCTTCAACCGCAACATGTTCGCCCACCGTGCCCGAAATAATGATAAAGGGCAAGTCGGCAGCATACTTTTTTGCAATTTCAAGAGCCTCGAAGGCGGTAAAGCCATTCATCATGAAGTCGGAAATAATAGCATCCCATTTCTGGTCTTGCAACATGGCGATCATGCTATCACTGCTTTCGACTCGATGCCATTCCAATTCAAAACCCTGGCTGCTTAATTCGAGAACAGTTAATTCTGCATCGTCGTGCACATCCTCAACAATGAGGACTTTAATTTTTTCCATACGATTACTAGTTGAATGGAGGAGGTTCGTTTATGATAAGCCAATAAAGCCCCAAATTCTCGACTACTTCATCAAACTGGTCTCCATTCACAGGTTTTTGGATGTAACTGTTTGCCCCGTTTGAATAACTACGGTCGAGGTCTTTGTCTTCCAGTGATGAAGTAAATATGATCACTGGTATTTTTTTTAATTTTTCATCGCTTTTAATCTCCTTTAACACCTCATGCCCATCCATTTTCGGCATCTTTAAATCGAGGAGGATGAAAACAGGCAGTTCGTTTTTGTCGCGATGGCTGTATTTTCCACGTGCAAACAAATAATCCAGCGCCGCCTCTCCATCGGTTGTAATATCCACTTCGTTCGCAATATTTTTGCTGCGAAGTGCCAGTAGGGTAAGTTCGGCATCATCGGGGTTATCTTCAACAAGTAGTATTTTATTTGCTTTCATAGTTGATAAATATTTGCCGAAAATAAATAATAATTAGAGCATTTCCATGTAGTACGAGGAATAAAATAAATGGTTAAGCTGGATGTTCTTCGATGCTCCACATTAAAATTCGATTGAAACATTCGCTACTCCTCAGCAGCAATCAAGGTTTGATTTGCCATGCATGATAATGGATTAAAAACATTGTTTGAGTTTTTAATTGTTGTGTCTAATGATATTTTTGGGAAGATAAAGGGAGAAAGAACATGTAGAAATGGTCAAGTTATTTCGAAGCAACTCCTCAGTCAGATCAGTACACCTCAAATATTTTTGAAAAACAATGCTTCCTAAATTTGCAGTTCAATGAAAACCCATTTAATCCAAAAAAAATATGGTACTCTTTAATGTTTACTGAACAAAACCAATTTCCTGCCTGTTATCCCTACTTGTTAATATATCAACTAATGGGGATTTCTTATTAGCTTTGCAAAAGCATGAAAAATTAAATAGTATGACATCGAAAAAAGAAAAAAATATTTCGCTCGAAGACTTCAAAGCAGAAGTTTTTGCCGATTACAAATTGGTTAACATTAGTCGTCAATGCTCCGTAATGGGCCGGAAAGACGTACTTACAGGAAAGGGTAAATTCGGAATCTTTGGCGATGGAAAAGAAGTGGCCCAGGTAGCCCTGTCCAAAAATTTTAAAAATGGCGATTGGCGATCAGGTTATTATCGCGATCAAACCTGGATGATGGCAGTGGGTTTGTTTTCACCGGAGGAGTTTTTTTACCAGTTGTATGGCGAAACAAACATAGAATTAAGTCCAAGCAATGGAGGGCGCTCATTCAACAATCACTTTGGCTCCCGCTCGATCGACGAGAAAGGAAACTGGAAAGACCTGACCAAACAACCCAACACATCAGCCGATATTTCACCCACCGCAGGGCAAATGCCGCGCTTGCTTGGTTTGGCCTGGGCCTCGAAATTATTTCGAAACAACCCTGAATTGCACCAGTACACCACCCTTTCTGACAAAGGGAATGAGGTGGCCTTTGGTTCCATTGGTGACTCTTCCACGTCGGAAGGGCATTTCTGGGAAACCTTCAACGCCGGAGGGGTATTGCAGGTACCTATGGCCATTTCGGTATGGGACGATGGCTTCGGGATTTCTGTCCCGGCCAAATACCAAACCACCAAACAAAATATTTCAGCTCTGCTAAAGGGTTTCGAAAAAGATGAAAACGGCGATGGTTATTATATTTACAAAGCTCGTGGATGGGATTATCCCGAGTTGGTAAAAATGTATAAAGAAGGTGTCGAGAAATGCCGGACCGAGCATGTTCCCGTTCTGTTCCATGTAAACGAAGTAAACCAGCCTCAAGGACACAGTACAAGCGGATCGCACGAACGTTACAAATCGCCCGAACGCCTGCAATGGGAACTGGATTTCGACCCCATAAAAAAAATGCGTGAATGGATGATCGAAAGCGGTGTGGCCACAGCTAAAGAATGTGACACCCTGGAATCCGAGGCTTTGGAAGTTGTAAAGAAGGCCAGGAAAGAGGCTTGGAGTACGTTCAAAAAACCCATCGAAGACGAACGGAAAAACCTGTTGACCATTATCGAAAACCGCAGCTGCAATTGCAAACGCGAGGGTATCGATAAAGTGGGAATGGTAGCCGATGAACTTAGGAAAGTAATCAGCCCCATCAGAAAAGATAATTTCAGCGCGGCCAAGAAAATCCTGCGCCATGTATGCCTTGACTGCAACATCAGGAAAAAATTGCAATCTGATTTGAGCGAGTGGCTCGAACGCAACTACGAAGACAACCGTGTACGCTACAACGATAAATTGTATGTTGAAGATGAAACTTCATCGGTTTTGGTAAAAGGTGTAAAGCCCGTATTCTCGAAGAATTCGCCCGAGGTAGCTGGCCGTGAAGTGTTGCGCGATAATTTCGATTACATTTTTAGCCACAATCCCAAAGTTGTCACTTTTGGTGAAGATGTCGGACACATTGGAGGTGTGAACCAAAGCCTGGAAGGATTGCAAGGAAAGTATGGTGAAATCCGGATCACCGACACCGGTATCCGCGAAACGACTATCCTGGGGCAGGGGATGGGGCTTGCTCTCCGTGGCCTGCGCCCGATCACCGAAATACAGTATTTCGACTATCTGCTGTATGCTCTGCAGACTATGAGCGACGATTTGGCAACCACTCACTATCGTACTGTAGGTGGCCAGAAAATCCCGGTCATAATCCGTACCCGTGGCCATAGGCTTGAAGGAATCTGGCATTCGGGATCGCCGTTAAGCATGGTGATCAACTCCATTCGTGGGGTTTATGTGTGTGTGCCCCGCAATATGACCCAGGCGGCAGGTTTTTACAATACACTGCTCGAAGGTCAAGACCCAGCTTTGGTTATCGAACCCTTGAACGGGTATCGTTTGAAAGAAATAATGCCCGATAATATTGGAGAATTCAGGACACCACTAGGTATTCCTGAAATTCTGGAAGAAGGTACCGACCTAACCCTGGTTACTTATGGATCGTGTGTGCGGATTGCTCAGGATGCCATCGAGCAACTAAAAGGTTTTAATATTAGTGTTGAACTGATCGACGTGCAAACTTTGCTGCCCTTCGATACACATGGGATGATTCTCGAATCGGTGAAGAAAACCGGACGGGTATTGTTTTTCGATGAAGACGTACCGGGAGGTGCCACCGCCTACATGATGCAAAAAGTGGTTGAAGAACAGGGTGCTTTTTATCACCTCGATTCGGAGCCACGCACACTGGCAGCCCAGGAACACCGTCCGGCTTATGCCACCGATGGCGACTATTTCTCGAACCCAAACGCCGAAAATGTATTCGAGGCCGTGTACGCTATGATGCGGGAATCGGACCCGATAAAATACCCGAAACTGTATTAAATGATTATTGATGAATGATTATTGATGAATGTTGTAAGATAGTCTAATCGACAAATGAATATGATATTTTGGAAGGGAGGTAAGGAATTTGCCTCTCTTTTTTTTACCTTATTTTTAACCCCTAATCCAATCTTTTAAGTTGACTATTTCCTTCCTGAATCTAGCAACAAAGGGCATCCACCATAAAATGAAGCGGATGCCCTTTGCTATTGATAAATGGATTTCAGCCTAAAATCCCTTTATTCTATTATAATCTTTTTGCTGTAATCCAACTTGCCCGATTCAATATTCAGGAAGTAGATCCCTGGCGCTTGTGTGCTCAGGTCGATATTTTTCGAAAGGGAATAGGTGGTTTTGCTTTCTCTGGTAAACATTATTTCTTGTCCCAATTGATTGAAAACCGAAAGTTTTACATCGTCTGTGGCTTGGTAATTTACCTGCACGGTAATCATTCCATTCGATGGATTGGGGAAAATGGAAACAATACCCGATTTTTCAATATCATCGATGCCTACCACATCGAGCGTGCGCATAGCAGAATCATTGCCACATTCGTTCCCTACAAATAAGGTTACATCGTAACTCCCATTCAAGGTATATGTATGGACAGGGTTTTCGTCGGTAGAATTAGTACCATCGCCAAAATCCCAGAGATAACCGGTTGTTTCATTTTCCGATAAGTTGGTAAAACTGACTTCCAGCGCGTTGGCAGTGTATGAAAATGCTGCCTGGGCCAATAGTGTAAGGCTGATAACAATTTCATCTTCTCCCTGGCATCCAATATTGTCGGTGGCTGTTACCGAATAGGTGCCGGCAGCCGTAACGGAAAGAACTTGTCCTGTTGATCCATCGTTCCACATATAGCTAGTGAACAAACCTGCATTAAGATTATATGAATCTCCATCGCAAATCGACATATCGGCACCCAGGTCGACAATAGGGTCGGGTTGAATGGTCAAAATAATTTCATCGCTCCCTGAACATCCTGTCGATGCTGTTACTGTTACGGAATACGTTCCTGCAACTGACACATCAATAGTCTGGTTGGTTGCCCCATTGCTCCACATATAGCTGCTGAATGTCCCTGCATCGAGGGTAACTGTATTTCCGTTGCAAAAAGCCATATCGGGACCCAGATTTGCCACCGGATTCGGCAGAAAAGTAACATTTATCGAATCGTTGTCCACGCAACCAAAAGAGGTTTTAACTTCAACCGAATATAAGCCTGTTGAGTTGACTGTGATTACATCGTCGACCAATCCATTGTTCCACATATAGGTAGTGCCTTGTCCTGCCACACTAAGGGTAATTGAATTTCCCTGGCAAGCCACGGTGTCACCACTAATGTTTGCAACTGGTAAGGGATGATATGTAGCTATCAGGGTGTCGATGGCCGAACAATTGAAGGCATTCGTTATGGTAACCGAATAAGTCCCCTGTTGGGTCACATAAGCAATAGTGTCAGTCGACCCTGTCGACCAGTTATATGATGCAAGGCCCGATGGAGCGAACATTTCGTGCACATCCCCATCGCACAAAACAAGGTCTGCCCCCAGGTTGATAATGGGTACAGGATTTACCGTAACATTGATGCTATCGGTTACCGAGCAACCGGAAGGAGCGGTGTAATTATAGCTGATCCAAAAACTTCCCACATTATTAAAATGGGCTTGATTGTTTAAAATAACCACACCGGAAGATGTAAATGAACCACCAGCTGGGATGCCAGTTAACGGGACTCCTTGTATCCCCTTGCAATAATTGGTGCTTAATCCTGAAAGATCGATTACAGGAGGGGTTTCATTTGAAATAGAATATGAATGGCTATTGTTCCCTGTGGCTAAATCGAGTGGGTGAGAAACGACTATATCTAATGTATACGCCCCCAGGTTGCTAAAGTCGAATGTTTGCGAGCTAATGTAGGTATAGGTGCTGCTGGTTGGCAAGTTCTGGATAATGGTATCGATAGTAGATGTAAGACCGCTATCGAGCGAAAAGGAGACGATAAAAGTATCAACTGCCACGCTCCCCACATTATTTATCTTAAACGAAATAGTTTCAGCCGATGAAAGGCCACAACCAGATATTGGAGAAAGCAAATTGCCTATGGCAAGATCGGAACCAACAATGCCGGTCAGTGACGTCACGCCCGAAATACCATTGGTTGAGTAGGTTGAGCTGTTGAGCACAACAGGAGGCCCCAGGTACACTGCATCGGCAAAAAATTCCAGGCCATCGCTTGCCCTCCAGATTTTCCAGGTAAACGTTTCGTTTGCAGCAAAACCCTCAATTTCTGTTGTTGTTGCGTCGTCGCCCCAAGCCGAAACATTAAAAACACCGGCTAAAATCTGGGCATACCCGCCGCAAGCCAAAGTGCCGAGCGAATCGTAAAAAACACCTACATAATCGTTGGTAGTAGCCGCAACCCCATCAATCGTAATGACTGCCGTAGATGGAAATAAAATAGAATGGTTTGCACCGGTATTTGTATAGACCCAGTTAGGCTGTGCGATCGAACTATTAGCCAATATTAAAAGGGAAAAGACTAAGATTAAACTTGATACAATTTTTTTCATGATCGATTTTTATTAATATGATTCAATTTACTCCTTATGCACAAAATATTTTTCAGCCATCAAAGATATAAAAAGTAAGGTTACTTTTTACTTGTGGAAACTACAAAATTCCATTTTTAATAGTTGGAGAAATTGGAGTTATACAGTAATGGATTGATGGGGAGATAGAGTGTTGAAATGTCGGAATATTGGGGGTGACTTTTGCAAATACACCCCCATTGCTCCAACACTCCAAAACCACACTTTATTCAATAGTCCACAGAGCAAAAATTTACAGTGAAATTTATTGTGCTCCTACAACTCCATAATTATTTTTGTATTGAAAGGCTCCGGGTGGTGGTCAGGTTTTGGCTTATCATCCTGTAAAAATAAGTGCCGGACGATAAATCTGCCGAATTGAACCACACTGAATGTTCGCCTGCCGGGATGTCCTCAGAAAATATCACATCCAGCTTATTGCCTAATATATCATACAATTCGATTTGTACCGGGCCTGCTTCAGAAACAAAAAATGAAATTTTTGTTCCATTGGAGAATGGGTTAGGCTGGTTTTGAAACAATTGGTCTTGTTCGATTATCCCAACTGAATTGGCCACACTGATGCCATTTTTTTGATACCTATCGTTGCCTTCCATCCAATCTTCAATCAGGAGTTTATATTCTTCGCCTTTTTCATTCTTCCATACTCGGAACGAAACCGTTTGTCCGTCCAAAAGCCCTTCGCCATTCAGCTCCAGTTCATCTTGCCCCCACGCGGTGAGGGCAAAGTTCGAACCCTGGTAAACTGCCGAGCCAATAAGCCGGTTATTAATGTCGAAAGCACCAATTTCATCGCCCAAATCAATTTTTGCACCCCAGGCCGAAGCCGGAAAACAGAAGCTCATATTATTTCCTGTGTTGATTTCGGTATTAAAATGGACAGCTTTTGTAGGTTTGTCCGATTTTGAAGTCGGGTTTGTAATCGCTGGGAAACTGAATGTATGAGCTGCTAAAAGATTGATCTGATAGCCTTCGCCGGGCATCATGTTCCCAATCCCGTTCAAACCCCATTGGGGCCAATAAAGCTGACCATTGCCATTTTTCATGATCACGATGTCGGAAACGATGGACGACATCATGGAAGCAATGTTTGCAGGGGTTTGGTGCAGGTAGCCCATTATGCTCCATCCTTGCTGAATAGAGATAAGCGTGGTCAACGGATCAACCGACATACCTACTACATCAAGCACTTGCGCCGAAAGGCATTTAATATAATAGCCTTCTCCTATTACCATGTCTCCAATTACATTTAACCCATACTGAGGCCAGTAAACCAGTCCATCGCCATTTTTTGCAACCACTATTTGCGATGATATGTCGCTACAAACACTATCGACGTTTGCTTCGAAAGGATCGATATATGTGGAGAAAATGCTCCATCCCGATGGGAGATTTATGGTTTGAGTTTCAGACGTAAGGGCTATCAGCGAAGCCAAACCGCTAAGCCCGTTGGTTACGTAAGTGCCACTATTGGGGAAGGCAATTGTATTGTACGAGGCAGTAGCATTGTATTCAATTCCGGTACTGGCATCCCAAATTTTCCAACTAAAAGGCTCGCCGGCTTGGAAACCATCATCGAGACCCGATTGGGCGCCCCATGCAGAAAGCGAATTTATGGTTCCCGTATATTCTGTATATCCACCACAGGTTTCAACACCCGCCTGGTCGAAAAAAACACCGATGTAATCCCCTGAGGCTATCGGGAGGCCATCCATGGTGATTGGGATTGTATTTGGGATCAGGATGGAGTGATTGGCACCTGTGTTGGTGTATGTCCAGCTTGGCGAAGATCCGGATGCTCCTTCAAAATTCATACGGATGCAGTTGTTCCCGAAACCATTTGTTGAGATCAATGAATCGGGGGTAGATGAATAATAAACAAGGAAGCCATTGGGGTCATCATCGTATCCCAACGAAATGTTGGTTGTATCGAGCTGGTTTACAACCAACAGATAATTTCCTGCCACAAGGCTTGTGGAAGGTACCTCAAAGGTATTCCAGTTTAAAGCCATAGCATTTGTTTTGGTGAAAATAGGGCTTGTAAACATAGGCAAACCAACTGTGTTTGTAGTATAATTGTAATTAGAGAACAGGGTAAAACTAAATGTTTCCCAAGTTTGGGCGGAATTAAAATAGGCCGAAACGGAAGATAGCGTGGTCGGGTTCACAATTTCAAACACATTACCAAAATGTCCGGAAGCCCCTGCAAAGCCTACCCCGCCTGCAGGCAGTCCATTATCGCGTGCCAATACAGTATCGGAAATTTCAATGCTGATCAAGTCTTCGTTATTGCTCAGAACAACATCGCCTGCAACGCTCATGGTGTAATAAAAACCATAAACATCTGCTGTTGTGGGAGTAAAAGGGGTTGAAATAACTACAGGACTTGTTGCGCCTGGAGCAAGGCTGGCAATAGTAGCATTTTCAGCATAAGAATTGCCAAGTACGTCAAGATTAAAAGTGATGTTGGTTAAAGCACCCGAACCCACATTGGCCGCAGAAGCACCAAAGGTAAACCCAGCTTGATCCAACGGAATAATTGAGAAATCGGAGAGGGGTGTAAAGTAAGCATCCTGGATTGCCACATCGGTAGCATTGGGCGAAAATACCTTTATATCATCCAATAACAAAAGAAACATATCCGTAGAGTTATTCCGGAAAGCAATCCTGATAGTTTGATTGGCATATCCCAGCGCTGTGAGATTAATTGTTTTAGTTTCCCAAAAAGAATTGGCCGCAGCAACCGAATATAAAACTGTCGTGAACGAAGCAATGGAAGAGCCTGTAGTGGATATACGTACTTGGTAGCCATCGGGATAAGAAGGATCCTGGGCTTTTATGTCCCATTCCAGAATTGCGTTTGAGCCAATGGCAATGGCCGGGGTAACCAGCCAGTCGTTGGCTGTTCCGGCTGGAGTATACCATGAATTACTGGCTGCCACTGTATCGCCTGGTTCGTCAAAGTTCTCTATAATATTCCAGGCATAGATATAAGAAGAAACATTGGCAGCAGGTGTAAGGCCATCTTGATTATAGAGAATAATATCGGATGGCATACCATCCTGAAAATCCTCGAAATAATAATATTGAAGCGTACCTGTTGCCTCGCCTGAAAGCGTTGCATTATAATTTACCGGTGTAGGAATACCTGCAAAAGTATTTGGGGCTACAATAAACCAGTAATTACCGGCCGGCAGTGGCGTTGTAACAATTGTTTCGCCGGAAGATGGACCATTTGAATCTGCATAAACTCCATACGCGAGTTCATATTGTCCTGTTGAAGAGTTGTAAACTGTGTCTTCGGAGAGGATGAAAATAATAGGATCGGTACAATCTACATCTACTGTTGCCGTAATTGTCATTTCCTGGGTAAGGGTGAAATTAAACCAGTCCATGTCACGGATGGAGTCGCCCACGGTGAAATAATTTCCTGTAATCAGGGTTGGCATCAAGGGTGTTCCCACTGCCCGGGGGTCATATTCGATAGGGCTTGCGTTGGTCCCTGCATTTGGCTCGATTTCGGAAACTCCAATCGCAACTAAGTTGTCGACACAGGGTGCTGCTGATTCGATTAGGTAAGCCCAATCGCCTGTAGCTGTTATTTCATAAGCTCCATTCACAATATAATAAGTAGTGCCTGCTGTCACTGTAATGGTAAGGGTCTCAAAAAACGGGACATTGAAATTGTTGTCCATAGAAGCTATTTGTGAAAGGGCTGGTGAATTACAATCGGTAAAAACGGCAATTACATTATCGAAATCGCAATCGAACGAAATGGTGATATCGCCGCTTGCGGTTGGTGTATATACATACACCACATCGCCACTATTGTAACCAGAAGGAGTTGATAATATTAGGGAGTACTGGTCGGAATAATTTTCAATGCCAGTCCCTGTCCCGGTAATGGGAAGGGCGCCCGAAAGGGCCATTGCATTGCTGCAATCATCGCCGACCAATGTCGAGCCGGTTGCTTCGCCATACAAAGTTGCATTGTAATTTACCGGAGTGTTAATGCCGGCATAGGTATTAGGAGCCACCACCAACCAATAATCACCGGCAGGAAGGGCTGTTGTTATGAGGGTTTCCCCTATTCCAACGCCAAAACTATTGGCATCAAAATAAAAGAGAAAATCCCCTAAGGCATCTACACTATCAGAAACGAGATATAATATCGGATCAGTACAGGCAACATCAACCGTTCCGGTTATAATCATTTCCTGGGTAATGGTGAAATTGAACCAGTCCATATCGCGAATAGAATCGCCTACCGTAAAATAATTCCCGGTAATTAGGGTTGGGCTTGCCAAGGTGCCAACAGCCCGTGCGTCGTATTGGGTTGGAATTTGGTTAAGGCCTCCATTGGGTTCTACTTCAGAGCTTCCTACCGTAATAAGGTTGTCGATACAGGGGCCATCAATGGTGTAGCTCCAACCGCCAGTGGCCGTTGATTCATAAGCTCCATTTACAATGTAATAGGTAGTCCCAGAAACAACCGAGATTGTAATAGTTTCTGCAAATGGTGCTGTCCAGTTGTTATCGGCAACTCCTATTTGTGTGCTCCCGGGGCTTGTACAACTCGTAAATAGGGCTATCAAATTATCGTAATCCGAGGCGATGGTAATATCGATTAAACCAGTTGAAGTAGCAGTATAGGCATACACCATGTCCGGGCCTAAAAATCCGTAAGGAGTTGTGAGAATGTTGTCGTAATCATTGCTGAAACTGTTGATACCGGTGCCAGTACCTGTGATTGGAAGGGACCCGGATAGAGGAATTGCAGTTGAGCAATCGTCGCCCGTAACTGTCGACGATGTGACCTTGTACACTTCCACGTTATCAATTCTCCAAAGGTCTCCGTCGTTCCCAATATATCGGAAGGCAAATTTTACATTGCTCTGTCCTGCGAATGATGAAATATCGACAACCGATGTGTACCATGTCATATCGGACCATGGCCATGCCACACCCGAGGCAATTACCTGTGCACTATTGTCCTCCTGCCAAATTGGGGATGTTTGCCAGGTGGTGCCACCGTTTGTTGAGATCAGTACCGGGTTGTCGGCCCCATCGTTGGGGCTTACATGCCAATAGTAGCTTCCCGCCCAGTTAAAACTCAGTTTGATAGTTGAAGAGGAAGGCAAGCTCATAGATGGGCTAACCATCCATTCGTCCGACATTAAACCGTTGTTGTACAGTATCTCAGCAGCATTATCACCGGTAACCCCGGTATAACCAAGCTCTTGGTGCCATTTGCCATCAGCAGTGGCGGTGCTGCTTGTTCCGCTGTACATGGACCAGCCGCTAACGGGCCATGTGTTAAAATCTTGGTCCAGGATAGTCACATTTGAGGTGCTTTTAAGGCTATTGGAATTATTGGTTTGAACTTTACCCACTTCAACCGACTTGGATGTTATGCTGGCTGGCAGAGATTTAATAGGTCTTTTGTTCAAATCCTTCAAGGCATTTAAACCCTTCCCTGTTGCCATAACTTGCGGCTTTGGCCCAAGTGCTTTACTTCTGTTGACAGTGGCCCTAACCGGTTTCTGATTGCTCAGGTTCAGGTTGATTTCGGAGGGGTTTTCCAAAGTTGTTTCAAGTGATTTGGCCGACAGTTCTTTATTGGGATGGGCCTGTAAACTTTTTTTTGGAAACTTCGTTTTCTGATGAAACTCTCCCTGGGACTGGCTTTGTGCTGATAAACTGAATAAAGCAATCAGAACAAAAGCGATCAATAAATTTTTCATAATAATGTATTTTTTTGGTTTTTATACCTGGTTTATAAATTTGCTGTTTTTGAAATACCTAATTGCCATCAGACAAATATAGTCAACTATTTCAGAAAATGAAGAATATTGGATAAGGTGGGTGTATGACAAAATTCCCTATAAGTAAAATAATGTGTAAAAAAAAGCCACATCCTGCCCCCAGGGTCGGTGCAGGTTGTGGCTGTATTCGTATACTAATGGTGGACAGAAAAATTTGTCGTACAGCCGTTAATTAGCTGTAACCACATTAGTCCACTGATTTTATATTCAGTGCTATCTGCTTATCGACAAACTCCTGGTTTTAGTAGTATTTTTACTTGTAAGCCTGAAAAAATAAGTGCCGGAGGATAACCCTGCTGAGCTAAATAGTATCGTATGTTCACCTGCCAGGGTGTAATCCGAATAGATTACTCCTAACTTATTACCCAGAATATCATAAAGATCGATTTGTACAAAGCCATCCTCAATTACGTCAAATGAAATTTCTGTACTATTGGTAAATGGGTTCGGGTAGTTCTGGAACAATCTATCATGCGTCTCTGTTGAGATATTTCCGGCTACAGAAATGCCATTTTTATGGTACAACTCATCACCTTCAACCCATCTATTTACCGAGAGATCATATTCCTTACCTGTTTCTTTTTTCCACATGCGGAATGAGATTGCTTCATCTTCTTTCATTCCTTCTTCATTCAGGACCAATTCATCCTGACCCCATACTGTTAGAGCCATATTTTTTCCTTGATACACTGTCGAGCCAATTAGCCTGTTTTGTGAATCAAATGCAGCGATTTCATCACCAGGAGTTAAATTATCAACACATGCCGAATTTGGAAAACAAATACTCATGTTGTTTCCTGTGTTTATGTTGGTTTTATAATGAACAGTTTTTATCTCCGATGTAGATTTTGTTGGCGTAGCTGGGATAGGTGGATAGGAGAAATTGTGAGCATTATTAAGCTTTATCTGGTAACCTTGACCCGGGAGGAAATCCCCAATGGCGTTTAACTGGTATTGAGGCCAGTAGATCATACCAAAACCACTTTTAATAATTACTACATCGGATACAATAGTTGTAATCATACTATCCACATCGGCAGGGATTTGGTGAAGGTAGGCCATGATGCTCCATCCTAAGGGGAGTGGCATTACACAACTTAACGGATTGATTGCTGTGCCCACAACATCGATCGTTTGGGCGGAATTGCATTTTATCTGGTAACCCTGTCCTAAGGTTAAGTCCCCAATTGAATTGATTCCATATTGGGGCCAATAAACCAGTCCATTTTCATCCTTTAGAATTTGCACCTGACCTGGAATAGAGCTGAATATACTATCAAGATTTGGTTCGAATGGGTCGATGTAGGTGGAGATTATACTCCAACCAGATGCAATGTTAAGGGTATGTGTATTTGAAGCTTGAGCAATCAGCGAAGAAAGGCCACTTATCCCGTTGGTTACATAATTGTCCCCATTGGGGAAATCAATTGTATTGTATGTGGCTGTTGCGTGGTACTCGGCACCAGTGGTGGCATCCCAGATTTTCCAGGTAAAGGCCTCTCCAGGCTGGAAGCCGTCATCAAGCCCGGATTGGGCGCCCCATGCTGAAATGAAAGAGACACCTCCCGTGTACATAGTATAACCACCACAAGCCTCAACTCCGCCCTGATCATAGAAAACGCCGATGTAATCACCAGGTTCAACAGATGTCCCGAAAGTCGTAATTGGAATTGTGTCAGGAACTAAGATGCTATGATTTTCAGCAGTAATTGTGTATGTCCATGAGGGTGCCGAGCCTGATACTTCAAAATTTACCCTCAACAGATTATTTCCATATAATGATGTTTGGTTTAATGAATTGGGCGTTGATGAATAATTTACAAGAAAGCCATCAGTTTCTCCATCATATCCCAATGATATATTGGTTGTGTTAAGCTGATTTATGACCAATAAATAATTTCCACTCGTGAGAGTGGTCGAAGGTACTTTAAAGGTATTCCAGTTTCCTGCCATCGCCGTAGTTTTTGTAAATATGGGACTTGTAAACAAAGGCAATCCAACCGTGTTTGATGTATTGTTGTAATCCGAAAACAGGGTGAAACTAAATGATTCCCCATTATTGGCGGCGTTGAAATAAGCAGACACTGAGGACAACGTGGTGGTGTTCACGATTTCGAAGACACTCCCCAAATGCCCTGTTGTCCCGGTAAAGCCAATCCCGCCGGCGGAAATTCCATTGTCCCTGGCCATTACCGAATCTGAAATTTCAATGCTGATCAGTTCTTCGTTATTACTTAGGACACCATCAACTGGAACGATCATTTTAAAATAGAAATCATATACATCCGATGTCATTGGTGTGAAAGCGGTTGAAATAATAGCATTGTCTATTGCTCCTGGTGCAAGATCCGCCACAGATGTGGATTCCGAATAGGAGGTGCCAAGCACATCCACCTTAAATGTGATGTTGGATAAAGCTGCGTCACCTATATTTGATGCAGTGGCACCGAAGTTAAATTCAGCCTGATCCAATGGAATAATTGAGAAATCGGATAGGGGAGAAAAATACGCATCCTGTATGGCCAGATCGTAAGCATTTGGAACGTATACTTTGATATCGTCGAGCAGAAGTAGATACAAATCCGGAGAGTTATTGATGAAGGCAATCCAGATTGTAGTATTTGCAAATCCCAATGCGTTAAGATCCAGTGTTTTTGTTTCCCAAACCGGGTCTGCATGTGCTACCGAATACACAGTTGTAGTAAAGGAAGACACTCCTGGTCCGGTGGTTGATATTTTTACCTGATAGCCATCGGGCCAGGTTGGGTGGAAGGCTTTAATATCCCAATCGAGGTAGGCATTGTTCCCGATCGAAATGCCAGGAGTAACCAACCAATCGTTTGCCGGACCGGGAGGTGAGTACCACGAATTGCTGGCAGCGATTGAATCTGTCGCATCATCTGGGTTTTCCATAATGTTCCAGGCTTGTGTAAATGACGACACATCAGGCGCAGGCGTAAGTCCATCAAGATCGTAAAGAGTAATATCAGCGGGCATTCCATCTTGAAAATCTTCGAAATATAAATACAGGATTGTTTCTGTTCCAGTTCCTGTTCCCTCTCCATAAAGTGTAGCATTATAATTTACAGGTGTGGGAATTCCCGTAAAAGTATTTGGGGCTACAATAAACCAATAATCACCGGCAGGAAGTGGTGGTGTTGTAAGTGTTTCCCCAACTTCAGGGCCATTATTATTGGCCACTAAGGAAAACAGTGGATATGAATTACCATTCAAATCAACAGTCATAGAGTCAGATATAATGAAGATAATTGGATCAGTGCAATCAATATCCACAGTACCTGTTATTATCATTTCCTGGGTAAGTGTAAAATTAAACCAATCCATATCACGAAAAGTATCATTCACCGTATAATAATTTCCAGTAATCTTTGCCGGGACCAGGGGTGTGCCAATCAATCGGGGATCATATTGTATCGGGGCTGCATTCAGGCCACTATTTGGTTCAATCTCTGAAACCCCAATTGGAATCAGGTTTTCTGTGCAAACCACATAAGGTTCTATTATATACTCCCAATCACCTGTATATAAGGCATCATAAGCGGCATTAACAATATAATAGGTAGAGCCAGATAAAACAGGAATCGTAAGGCTTTCAGAGTAAGGAGGACTGAAATTGCTGTCTATGGTATCAATTAGGGACAGGCCAGGAGAAAAACAATCAGAAAAAATGGCAATCACATTGTCGAAATCACAATCGAAAGTTATGGTAATATCTTGACTTACAATAGGCGTGAAAAGATAAACAACATCGCCTCCATCATATCCCCATGGGGTTGGAAAAACAAGAGAGTAATCGTCGTAATAATTTTCGATAGCACTCCCCATTCCGCTAATAGGCAATGTACCAGTCAATAAAATTGGATAACTGCAATCTTCCCCAGCAAGAGTAATACTTGTTGCTTCTAATGTATAGGACCAATTTCCGGTAGCATTAGCCTCGTAAGCAGCATTAACAATATAATAGGTTGTGCCTGATGTGACTGAAATAGTCACTGTTTCAGAATAGGGTGAAGTCCAGTTGGCATCTGCTGATGCAATTTGATAAGAGCCTGGATTGGCGCAATTAGTGAATACAGCAATCACATTATCATAATTACAGTTGAAAGTAATGTCAAGAATTCCAGTAAAAGTTGAGGTATATTTATACACCATATCCGGTCCCTGATATCCAATGGGGGTGGAAAGAATTGATGAATAGTCGTTGAAAAAATTTGAAATCCCAGTTCCTGTACCAGTAATTGGGGATGATCCCGTTAGAACTATTGGATCGCTGCATGACTCACCTGCAATTGCAGTTGAGATTGCCTGGTAAATCTCCATATTATCGATTTTCCACTGTGTGTCATTATTACCTAAAAAAACTTCCTGTACGTTATTGTCGAGTCCAACTGTAATTCCATAGCCAAACAGCTCTTTGTCATTGGTGGTGGACGGTTTGGAAGGCTTTTTTTCCGAATTTTGCTCAATATCTAATTGTTTAATAGCTGGCCTGGTCCGCAATTTTAGATTATCCGCTTTACCCTTTTTATTAGTAGTTCTTCCTTTTTTTCGATTGCTCAGGTTAAGGTTTTTTTCAGTAGTCTTTTCTGAATTAGCGTCAAGTAATTCTGAAGGTTTTTCTTGATTCGGTTTTGCCTGCAAATTTGTGCTGGAATGTTTCACTTTTTGATGAAACTCTCCCTTTGATTGGCTTTGTGCTGATAAACAAAATGATGCAATCAGCAATAATGCGATCAGTATACTTCTCATAATTCAATGTTTTTCATTAATAAAAAGATTCGAAAGTTGCTTTAATTTCCCCCACGTGAAAAGCAAATTTAGTGAACTATTATTTAAAAACATAAATTATTTTGATGAATGATCCGAATAACTTGATAAAATCAGACTAGATATTTTACTTTTGATGAGCATAAAGAATCGTATTTTTTTGATATTTGTACTATAAATTCGGTGTATGTTGGTTTTCCCAAACGCAAAAATAAACTTAGGGCTAAATATAATTGAGAAACGCCCTGATGGGTTTCATTCCGTTGAAAGTATCATGTACCCAATTGGTTTGAAAGATGTATTGGAATTTATCCCTGCTGGGAAGGTTGAAGAAAATTCTATTTTTAGCACGGGTCTGGATACCGGGGCTTCTGTTGAAGCCAATCTGATAATGAGGGCCTATCAAATATTGAAATCGAATTTTGATTTGCCCCTTTTGAACATTCATTTACATAAGGTAATCCCTATAGGAGCCGGGCTTGGCGGGGGATCTTCCAATGCCTCATTTATGTTGAAGGCATTGAACGAAGGATTCAGGCTTGGATTGAGCCACGATGAATTGGAAGGATTTGCAGCCAGGATAGGGAGCGATTGTCCTTTTTTTATTCGGAATCAGAGTGCTTTTTCCTCTGGCCGGGGCGAGCAACTCTCATCTATCAGGGTAAATTTAAAAGGCTATTATTTAGTGCTTGTCCATCCAGGGGTGCACGTTGGTACCAAATGGGCCTATTCGAAAATTAAACCAAAAAGGCCAGTAAAGCACCCACAGGATGTGATCCGGCAAGACATAATATCTTGGAAAGAATTTCTTGTCAACGATTTTGAACACGTAGTATTCGCCGAATTTCCAATTATAGAGCAAATTAAAAACGACATGTATAAACATGGTGCTGTGTATGCTTCCATGTCGGGAAGCGGGTCGGCAGTATATGGGTTATTTGAGAGCAAGCCAGAATTGGGGGATGTTTTTTCGGGGAATTTTGTTTGGGAAGAAAGATTGTAAACAGAAAAGGTTGTCACCACATTATGAGATGACAACCTTTTTCATTCGATTAAAACTAGAGTAAATCAGAATTCAAACGTATGTTGCAGATTTGACTGCGAATGCTCTATTCTATTTCGATCAACATTTCGTTTTTCGATACATTTTGCCCTTCGCTCACATATATCTTTTTAACATGGCCGGCGTGTGGGGCAAGAATCCTGTTCTTCATTTTCATGGCTTCGAGGATCAACAAACGCATACCCATAGAAACTTTTTGACCTTCTTTTACCATTATTTTTTGAATCGTACCCGGAATAAAAGCGTGCATGCACGAAGGATTCCGGGGACTATAAGGCGGTTTATTTTCAAACTTTTTGGTAAGGTGGGTCTTGTATTTCGTGTTATCGATCACAAGTGACTTAAAGCGAGCTTTTTTGTCCTGATCTTTTATAATATCACCATTTTCCATCATTCATTTTTTTAGTTCAACATAAAAATAAAACACTCAACCAATCCTATATTAAAATGGAGGGATTCCATGTTTCTTATTAGGACGGGGTGCTACTTTGTCGGCAGAAACTTCGATGGCATGTAAGATCACATTCCGGGTTTCGCTAGGTTCAATCACCGAATCGACATATCCTTTTGAGGCAGCTACATAAGGATTCGCAAATTTATCTTTGTATTCCTTGATCTTCTGTTTCCTCATTTCCTCGGGATTTTCGGCTGACATAATTTCTTTCCTGAAAATGATATTGGCAGCCCCTTCAGGTCCCATTACAGCAATTTCTGCACCTGGCCATGCAAATACGAAATCGGCCCGCAAGTGACGAGAGTTCATTGCAATGTACCCGCCGCCATAGGCCTTGCGGATAATTACGGTGATTTTGGGCACTGTGGCTTCGCTGTACGCATAAAGTACTTTGGCGCCGTGCCTGATAACACCGGCATGTTCCTGATCTATGCCCGGCAGATATCCTGGCAGGTCAACCAATGTGACAATAGGAATATTGAAGGCATCGCAATACCGGATAAAACGGGCTGCTTTGCAAGACGAATCCACATCAAGGACACCCGCCAACACCAATGGTTGATTTGCCACGAAACCTACCGTTTCCCCATTCATCCGGCCAAAACCTATCACAATATTGGCTGCCCATAATTCCTGGATTTCAAAGAATTCGGAATTGTCGGTAATAGCCTGGATAAGCTCCCTTACATCATAAGGTTGTTTTGGGTCGCCCGGTACAATGTTGTCAATTTTAAATTCTTTCTTTGGTTTCTTGGCTGGGAAAGGCTTGGCTTTTTTGTTATTGTTCCAGGGGATGTATGTAATCAGTTTTTTTATCTGTTCGAAACACTCGGCTTCACTTTCAGCAAAGAAGTGAGCATTCCCGGTAATTTCGCAGTGTACCCTGGCCCCGCCGAGGTCTTCCATCGAAATATCTTCGCCCAGAACAGTTTTGATTACTTCGGGGCCTGTGATGAACATCTTGGAAATATTTTCGACCACAAAAACAAAATCGGTGAGGGCGGGCGAATAAACCGCACCACCGGCACAAGGTCCCAGTATAACCGAAATCTGTGGAATTACGCCTGATGCCAGTGTGTTGCGCCAGAATATTTCGCCATATCCGGCCAACGAATTGACCCCTTCCTGCACACGCGCACCACCCGAATCATTGATCCCAATCAAAGGCACTCGCATTTTCATAGCATGATCCATTATTTTGGTAATCTTCCGGGCGTGCATCAGGCCAAGGGAGCCACCGGCAACGGTAAAGTCTTGGGCGTAAATGCAAATAGATGCACCATATACTCTACCTGTACCTATTATTACCCCATCACCATGAAGGGTCTTCTTGTCCATGTCAAAATCCCTTGCTTCATGCTCAACGAACATATCATATTCCTGAAAAGAGTCCTTGTCGACAATGGCAATTACTCTTTCGCGGGCAGTCATTTTTCCCATGGCGGCCTGCTTCTCAATAGCTGCTTCGCCCCCACCAAGGATAACCTCTTCGCGTTTCTTTTGTAGTTCTTTAATTTTTCGTTTTAACGACATCTTTTTCTATTTTGGTTAGATAAAAAAATCATAATCAATAAATTAAAAATTGATCATGATGAAAAAATAGTACTTAAATGTAATTCTATTTCATAATAATTCAGGGCATCTAATTCAATCGAATTTATGTTAATTTTCATACCTTACATGATGAAACCCCAAACAAATTTATTCATTCTTCGATTAAAAACAAATTATGAACAACTTTATAAACATTAGGAAAACTGAAGATGGCGTATTTGTGATTTATATATTATTGTTTGACAGAGAATTCGCATGTTGATAAATACTTCAGTGAAGAGTAAAAAAAAAAGGCTACTCTTCTGAACAGCCTTCTTTTTTTGTTTGGGTTTTCTTACATTGGGCAAGAAAGTATATATTGGTTTAACGCTGTAATGTTGCTTGAAAATGTAAATGCATTGTTAACAATATAATAGTTGTGCTTGTCGACAGTATAGATGTAGGCATATTTGGCCAGGTCGAGCCGGTAGCTGTCGAAACTCAACATCTGCAATAACTCCAGTACTTGTTCCGAACTCACGTTGTTGTAAGCAACAGCTATTCCTAATCTGAGTAATATTAGAAACCCATTTGGGATAAGCGCATAAATTCCCTATTCAGTGGCTTACGCTACTGTCAAGATTCGTTTATGTTTGGTTTACATGTTGCCTCCTTTTTGGTTTATTTGGTTTT
>JAIOYV010000134.1 GCA_021740905.1 Bacteroidales bacterium | reverse complement strand
TGTTTCAACAAGGGGAAAGTCGAATTTTTTATACTTTTATGCAGTGGAATAAAGCCCATAATTTTTTTTAAAAGTTTGCGCTTCAAAAATTGGAATTTTCGGGCTTTATTCCTATATTAATCTTTCGGACAGCTATGTTCAAAAGGGAAATAGGGTGTTCGACAAATTCCACTTTTTTTAGCTTTATATTTTATCACCACGAATATTAAAGAAACTGAAATGACACGAATTAATCAATCGTAGATTGGTTTTATTATTCGTGCATTCGTGGCTATTCTATTTTTGTTCTTTTATTCGGGGTTTTATCATAAAACCAGTAATTAACGCGAATCAAGGGTTGAAGAACAATTGTCACGAAGTGACTAAATCTCAATAACCGTGGGCTTACGCCCACGGAACCTGATGTTATAAGATTCCAGCCACGAAGTGGTTAAACTGAAGTACCAATGTTCAGCCCACTTCGGGGCTGGGATGTGTTAAGCCCTTCTGCCGTGGGCGAAACCCACGGTTATTCAAATTATGCCCTTTCAGGGCTTTACGTAAAATATTAATTAATGCATTCAACCCTTGATTCTCATAATTAGATTAAATAAATTCTTTCCACGTATATTTGCAAGAATACATTTTGATGAAATATGGATTACTCGAACGATTTTGAAAAGCCACCCGAATTTGATCAGGAAAAACTGATTGCCGATTTTATGAGCGATTTTAGCATGCTCGATTCAATTGATGTTCCCAAACAGAATTCCTTCGATGATTTCGATGAAATGTCGATCGAATCGTACGAGCCGGTTGAGATTGACGATACCACCGAGGATAAAATAAAACAACTTCAGGCCCTCACAAAATCCATCGAACAAAAAAGCAATATCGACTATAAGAAACACTACGCGCAAATTTCAAGTGAATATAAAATCGACTACAAAGCCAGCCTCAATCCTAACCAATATTATGCAGTTACCAATACCGACTTGCCCTTGCTGGTGATTGCCGGGGCGGGAAGCGGAAAAACCCGAACGATTGTGTATCGTGTGAGCTATTTGCTCGAAAAGGGGGTTGACCCAAGCTCTATTTTGCTCCTTACCTTTACCAGGAAAGCTGCCAAAGAAATGATTAACCGCACCACCGAATTGCTCGGCAACAACGATGCGGAGAAAATTGTGGGAGGCACGTTTCACGCCTTTGCAAATTACGCCCTGCGCCGCTACGCGAACCTAATCAACGTTCCGGCTAATTTCAATATTATCGACACCATAGATGCGGAAGATATTGTGGCCCTCATCCGCGATGAGCTGGTGAAAGATAAAAGCCGGGCTTTTCCGAAAAAGAAAAGGATTTATGAGATTATCTCGAAATCGAAAAATTGCAACCTGAGTATCGGCGATATTATTGAACGGGAATTTACCGGGCTGGTCGACTATCAAAAAGACATCGAACTTATCGCCACAGCCTATCACCAATATAAAGCGGGGAACAGGATACTCGATTACGACGACTTGCTGGAAACAATGCGCGACCGTTTGCGCGATTACCCTCTTTTCAGAAAAAGGATGCAGGAAAAATACAGCTATGTGATGGTGGACGAATACCAGGACACCAACCTTTTTCAGGCCGACATTGTGAATTTCATTGCCGAAAAACACCGGCACGTGATGGTGGTGGGCGACGATTCGCAAAGTATTTATGCTTTCAGGGGGGCCAATTTTGAGAATATTTTGCGGTTCCCGGCAGCCTTCCCCGATGGCGAGGTGGTGAAAATTGAGCAAAACTACCGGAGCAACCAGAGCATCCTCGATTTCAGCAATTCCATAATCACCCATGCCAAATTGGGCTACCGGAAAAAGCTGTTCTCCGAAAACAAAAATATTGTCATCCCCCAGTTTCAAAAGTTTTACGACCAAGAGGGTGAGGCGCGTTTCATCGTGTCAAAAATATTGGAGATGCGCGAAAAAAACATTCCTCTTTCTGAAATGGCTGTTCTATACCGTGCCTCGTTTCATGGTAATTTTATCCAGGCCGAATTGCTGAAACGGAGCATCCCCTACATTGTGGTGGGCGGGATAAAATTCACCGAACGTCGACACATCCGCGACATAATTGCTTTTCTACGGATCATCGTGAACCCTTTCGATGCTTCGGCATGGAACAGGGTGCTGAAACTCCTGCCCGGCATTGGCGACGTGACAGCCAAAAAAATCATCCTTGAAATACGACGCAACAACGGCGAACTTTCGACCAGCAGTTTTGCCGGGAAGCAATTTGGCAAATCGCTTGAAGATCTGCGCCAGGTTCTACAAAAAGCTGGCGAAGTAGCCACTTCCGTTGCAGGGAAAGTGGAGCTATTGCGGAATTTCTATTCCCCCTTGCTAAAAACCCTAGAGGACGACTACGAAAACCGCAACCTCGACATCGATGTGATTTACAGCTTGGCCGGGGGCTACGATAACCTGCAAAAATTCCTTTCAGATTTTGCCCTCGATCCGCCCTCCAACCAGTTTCAGGACAAGACCAGCCCGCTTATTTCAGAGGTCGAAGAAGATCCCTTGGTTTTATCGACTATCCACTCGGCCAAAGGCCTGGAGTGGCATGTTGTCTTTGTCCCTCACATGCTGGATGGTTTATTCCCTTCCTCTCGGGCCATGAAAAACATCACTGACATGGAAGAGGAGCGCCGCCTGTTTTATGTGGCCTGCACCCGTGCCAAAGAAGAATTGTACCTGAGCATGCCTTCCTATTTCAGTACCTGGGACAAGATGCTCACCAAGCCTTCGCGCTTTATTGCGGAGATAGATAAAGAGAAATATAGGTATGAAAAGTGAATCGTTGGAGGGTGAGTCCAAAGCCGGGATTATATAGAAAGATAAGCTTTACCACAGAGTTGCACAAAGAAAAAATTAGCGAATATCACTCTGTGAAACTCTGTGGGCTCTTTGTGTTTCTTTGTGTAACAGCTACGAACCATATTAATCATTCCTTCCGTTTAGTGTCAATCACAATTGTAACAGGCCCATCATTTACCAACGACACCTCCATCATAGCACCAAATTCACCGGTGCCAACTGGCTTGCCCAAATCGTTTTCCATTTGAGCCACAAATTTTTCGTACAAGGGAATCGCAATTTCAGGTGGTGCAGCATGGATATACGAAGGCCGATTCCCTTTCTTTGTTTTGGCATGAAGTGTAAACTGGCTCACACAAATCAATTCTCCACCTACATCCTGTATCGATAAATTCATCACATCATGTTCATCATTGAAAATCCTGAGTTGTGAAATCTTTTTCGAAAGCCATTGAATATCCTCATCTGCGTCCGCATTTTCAATACCCAATAAAACCAACAAACCCAGGCCAATTTCTGACCTTACTTGTCCGGCAATAGAAACCGATGCCTTGCTTACCCGCTGAATAACTGCCCGCATGTTTTCTGTTTTTCGACAAAAATAAGAAAGTTCATTACATAAAGTGTTTACATTGCGGCACAAGGGACATGATGCACAGAAAGTTTCGACACATAATTTCCAACAAAACAAATAGCTTTGGCATATTGAGACGCAAGCCTTGCGTCTCTACCTGACCAATTCCCTACTTCCCCAATTGCCAATTCACCAAATTTCTTAATTTACCTAATGCCTTAATTCCCCAATTTCTTACTCCTCTCAATTTCTTTATCTCCTTCCTTTACCCTATCTTTGCGGCCTACAAATTTTCATCATTGGGGCTGACTTGGTTTTGACAGCAAGATGAGGTGGTTTGTAAGCATGCCGGGCGTGTGTTTGGCCCGTTAAACACGGCACACAAATTATAATTGGCGAAAATAATTTTGCTCTCGCTGCATAACCGAATAAAGTAAGTTAAGCTTCATCCCGTCTCAAGGAGTCGGGACGAGACGTCTCCCGGGAGGTAAGTCCTTATCCCATCCCGATAGTGGGGCGCTCGCAATGTAAGGATAGTCCGGTTCAAGTCTCGGGGACCGGGCGAAATAAAGAGAATAAGGTTTAGGTTGGTTGTTCCTCGCCGTCCTACTCCCGACAACTAAATTGGAACTAAGCATGTAGAAAGCAAATGGTCTCCTTGTTTGGACCCGGGTTCGACTCCCGGCAGCTCCACTGATTCCCCTTTTTTATCTCTGGTTAAGGGAAGATCGAAAAGATTTTATTGACAAGCAAAATGAAAAGTCATCCATTCTCCAAAGAATGAGTGATGATGTCCGGCAAATTCTGCGAAACACAAAACAGTTGGTCGATAGCGACAATTCCATTTTCAGAAAACTTGAACCTCTTATTGCAGGAGCCGGGGCTTTTTTCGGCAGTAAAATGGGTGCTGAAAATTTACTAAAAGCGATTGAGGAGAAGAAAAAGTCTGATATTGAATAAATTCAAAATTCAAGGAAAGACCCGTTATCATGTATTGATGCCGGGTTTTTTCGTCAATGTAAGAATTAATTAATGCTTTTGAAACTTGTGCTGTTGTTTAGTTCATTTATGAAAATATATTTTGGGCTTTGTTCAATATTTTTGCATGTACCCGACTACTAATAATATAATAGTAAGATAATAAGAAATATAGATGTAGTAAGACAAGAAATTTATAGTTTACTACAAGCTACTACTTATCACAGATTAATATGATGTAGTAAGCCGCCATAATAAAAATTTGATTTGCCATACTACGTGTAAGATTTAGTCTATCAGTATCTTATTAAGATTGAAGTAAGGTATTAAGCCCATTTGGCAAATTAAATCTTTTTAGATTTCCAGATTGTGCCAATGAAGCCTATTTGCATTGGTGGAACTCATAAATCTTCAAAGACTAAATGCACTAAAAAGACAACTTTTACTTGAAGCAACATATTGAAAAAATTCCACTACTTTTATTGCAAAACAAAATGAAAAACCGGGCATGAGCATACCAATAAATATCGAAAAATTATTGTCGGGAACAGTTGTGGAAGGAACACGCATGGAGTTTAAGAAAGGCTGGAATCCCACCGCAATTATGCGCACGGTGTGCGCCTTTGCCAACGATTTCGAGAATGAGGGCAGCGGATACCTTGTAATAGGTGTGGAGGAGAGTAATGGTAAGCCACAACGCCCGGTACTGGGTTTCTACCCCGATAGTTTCGAGCAGGTGCAAAAAGAAATGATAGGGTATTGCAACCTTATACAGCCCAATTATATGCCCCGTCTATCGCTCGAAGAAATTGACGGGAAATTTGTTTTGCTTATTTGGGTTCCGGCAGGAAGCATCCGCCCCTATAAAGTGCCGGATGACGTATTGACCAAACACAAAACCTACAACTACCGAATCCGGCAGTATTCGAGTAGTGTAGTTCCTAATGCCGAACAAGAAGCCGAACTGATTCAATTAACTGCCCGCATACCTTTCGACGACAGGGTAAACACATTAACCGGGATCGGAAACCTGAGCTTTGATTTAATGCGTGAACACCTGGCCAAGATGAAAAGTAAGCTTTTTAACAAAAGTGCGGGCATGACTGTTGAGGAACTGGCCACAGCCATGAACCTGTGCGAAGGAGCACAAGAACATCTTTTTCCAAAAAATGTAGGATTATTGATGTTCTCCCAAAATCCCAAACAGTTTTTCCCCAGCGTACAGATTGATGTAGTTGAATTTCCACTTGGCACAGGAGCAAAAGAATTTAGAGAGAAGACATTCGATGGTGCAATTCAAAAGCAATTAACCGATGCCTTGTCGTACATTCGAACGAACATCATACAATCTAAGGTGAAAAAATATTCGGATCGTGCCGAGGCCGACCACTTTTCCAACTATCCTTACGAAGCCATTGAGGAAGCCCTGGCAAATGGAGTGTATCATCGAAACTACGAATTACGCGAACCCATTGAAGTGCGAATCCTCCCTCATGCCATTGAAGTAATCAGCTACAGTGGTGTTGATCCCTCTTTAAAGCAATCCGATTTTGATCGTGGGGTTGTGCGGGTACGACGTTACCGCAATCGCAGGATAGGTGGTTTCTTGAAAGAACTGGAATTAACCGAAGGACAGGGCACAGGTATTCCTACAATTCTCAGGGCATTGAAAAACAATGGCTCTCCTGCACCCCTATTCGACACCGACGAACCCAATCGAACTTATTTTGTAATCGAAATCCCCATTCATCCCGATTTCATGGAAACGGATTCAGAATCTGATGATCTGAAAGAGCTTGTGGCAGGTGAAACATCGGGAAGCTCTGCAGAGAATGAGGTGGGTCAAATAGGTAGGGAAATAGGTGGGGAAATAGGTGGGGAAATAGGTGGGGAAATAAGTAGGGGGACTATTCTTACTAAACGTCAGAAGGAAGTGATAGAACTGATCATAAAAAACAATAATATAACGATATCAGAGATTGCACAAACTTTAGAAATTAAGAATACATCCGCCGTAGAGAAACATATCAGAAAACTACGTGAAAAAGGTATTTTATCAAGAATAGGAGGAACTCGTGGATTTTGGAAAATCAGGGGAATCTAAATAATTCTTTTAATGCAATAGGTGGTAAAATAAATAGAGTAATGCGTAGAAAGCTCGGTGGTGCAATCCAAAACTGGAAAAATGATTTCGGAAGAACTTCGGTATAGCTTCGGAAGAAAATATACCAAAGCCAATTTAATTACTTATGCTAATTGTGCTGGAACCAAAAATCACAGCTATCGAAGCCGGAAAAATATTAGGAACATCATCAAGAACTATTGAAACATATTTTAAAAAACTTAGGGAATCCCAAATCATAGAAAGGGTTGGGTCTACCAAAGTTGGTAATTGGAAAATCCTGGAAGTTTAGTTAATGACAAGGATACAATAAGTGGTGCAATGGGTGGTCGTCATATACTCACTAAAAGACAAGAAGAAATACTTGAAATATTTAAAGCAAATCCAATTATACGTAGAGAAAAGTTGTCGGAGCATTTTGGGACCTGGCTGCCGAAAACAGAATATGAAAAGTAAAAAAGGTACAAAAATTTGTACCTCAGACCTCGGAAAAGCACATTTTTCCGAGATTTGGTTTGTGGAGTATTATTGAGATTGCGAGATTTGAGGGCTTCTGACTGGCAGTCAAGAGGTCATCGGTTCGATTCCGATATTCTCCACAAAGATTATCAAAGAGTTACAGGGTTTTAAAACTGTAACTCTTTTTTATTTGAGACACAATTTGAGACACAAAATAGCTACCTTTTACACTTTTCGTATCTTGTTTTTTCTTCTCGTTACTCTGTAATTCTTATTGAATTTTACTATTTAAATTTCTTATTTTTCATTAATCTGGGGCAGTATGTCTCAAAAAATGCATGTCATTTTTGCATGTAAAAATTTCAATTCTGATTTTTTAAAGTCAATTATCCTCCCTTTTTTCGAACAAGATAATTCTCTTAAATATTTGATACCAATTTGGGATTCTTTTTTCAACTTACACAATTCTTGCTGAAAGGATATTCTAATATTACATAATGAGAGTTAGGTAGTACAATAATTCAATATATGACAAAGAAAACTGATAAAAAACAAGCATGTCAGTGACAGCTTGTCTTGTATTTGTCATTGTTTATAAATAAATATCGTTTTTTTTACTTTATTTTTGAATTTCATTTGCCTTCAAATGATATCTATTGCTACTTGGATTGTTCAACTTTGAATTTTGCTGCTTTCAATTGCTTTCAATAGCATTTTTATGCTATAACCATATCTTTGGGGTTTCTCAATTCGATTCCCTAAATTTCTTCGGCATGGTCTTGTGTTTGTGGAGACCTGAGTCTAATTTTTAAAACCAATAACAATGGACGAAAATTTTACTCATTTACAATCCTTCATTCAAGGAATCATTAAAGAAGCGGTCGAGACTGCTCTGAATCAAAAAAATCAAAACAGCGCGAAGAAAAAACCAGAGGAGCCTGAACAAAGTAACTCAGGTGAGATTTTAAATGTCGACCAAGCTGCCGAGTTCCTCCACCTGGCCAAGCAAACGCTTTATACCCTTACTTGTAAAAGGCGAATCCCATTTTATAAGAATGGCAAGAAAATTCTTTTTAAGAAGATTGAGTTGCAGGAATGGATGGATTCAGGTAGGAAAAGCCAACAGGATGAAACTCCTTCTCAAGACAGAAGACCAATAAGGAATAGGAGGCAGAGGTAATGGACAGCAAAGAAATACGGAGTTATGCTCAAATGCGACTTGCCAATGCCGGAATCACAGAAGGTAATATGGCATTCCCTGTCAAATTCTTTGATCAACCTATCAAAAAGAAAGTGAGTTTGTTTTCAGAGGATATATCCGGGAATCTAAAAATCCGGTATGTCGACTTGGAAGGGGACCATGTATATTATGTTGAAAAAAACAGACCGAAGGAATTTTTCCGAACTCGATTGAAAAATCCGGTGGACGAAATGAAATATTTTCAACCCAGGAATTCCGGAAAACATGTTTATTGGACTCCAATTATTATCAACAAGTATCAGGAAGGGAAACAAATAGAAACTTTGTTTATCACAGAGGGAGAGATCAAAGCATTTGTGGGTCACTTACAGGGGCTTGATATTGCAGGAATTGGAGGTATCCACAATTTTAGCAATCAAAAAGAAAATCGATTACTGCCCGAAATTGAAAAGTTAATCGAAAAGTGCCAGGTGAGAAATATTGTTTTACTTTTTGATGCGGATTGCCTGTCGATTACTTTCAAAGAAGACAAGGATCTTTATCAACGGCCTAACAGTTTTTATTCAGCCGTAAAGAAATTCAAAGAATTGACAGCTCCTCTGAATGTTGATGTGTATTTTTCTCATATCAAAAGTGAATTTGAAGAAATTGCCAAAGGTTTGGATGATCTAATCCTTCATCCTAACACAAATGTGGATGAATTGATTGGGGAGCTACGATTATTGTCGGTGGGTAATAATCGAAAGTACATCCATGCATTATCCATCAGTGAAAATAGTATTTCTGTATTACGTAAATATTTTGCTATTGATAAGGTGTCAAGTTTCTATCTGAAATATGCTTCCATTCTACAGGAAACGGAGTTTATTTATCAGGGATCAAATTATCAACACAATGGGGACAAGTTGGAAATGCTCCAGCATAGGGATGCAAAGTTATACTTGCGGGTAGGTTGCGATTATTACAAAGAAGTGTTGAAAATTAATAGTCGGGGAACTGTTGAGACGGTTTTAAAGAAATGGCGGATCGGTGAGATTAAAAGGGATTATGAGCAAAAAGGAATAAAGAATTTCATCGATCAAATTACAAAATATGATGAATTCTGTAATATCCCTGATAATACCGAGAATTATAAACGCCAGTATCTTTTACCAAATTATACGACGAATTATAATCTATATGAACCATTAGATCATCCTATTAAAGAAGGTAGAATTGACAACACCACAATGTTCCTGAAGCATTTATTCACTCCTACATCACGAGACTCCCCCGAATATGGCGATCCATATCTGATTGCTCTGGATTATTTGACCATCTTGTACCAGCACCCTCATCACCTTTTACCAATTATCTGTCTGGTATCGAAGGAGCAGGGAACAGGAAAAACAACTTTCTTGAAGTGGTTGAAGGCCATATATAAAAGCAATGCTACAATACTTGGGAATAGTGAATTTAATCTTGATTTCAACACTCATTATATCAACAAATTATTGATTATGATAGATGAGAGCTTCATCGAGCTGGATA
>JAIOYV010000133.1 GCA_021740905.1 Bacteroidales bacterium | reverse complement strand
CGAGCGATAAGACAAAAATTTTGTCCACAAAGAGAGATGACAGAAAAGAGATTCCTCGAATCAGCCAATGAATTTACCTGAATGAAGTTAAACCCCTTCAGGGTTTGTGCATAATACTACTTCGGGTCCATAGGTTTCGCCTATGGCTATTCATGTTTAACCACTTCGTGGTTATTTGCTCCGACCAATCCCGAAGGGATTAAACATGAATAGCCATGTACGCAGTACATGGTTACTGGACAATACGATGATAGAACCCGGAAAGGGTTCAACTATTGTTTTTCATTAGTGATTCCCAATAATACTATCAACCAGCCCCTTACAAAACACTGTCATTGGTAACGCAGTGAGGAATCTCTTCGGTTTAACCTGGACAAGTCAGAAATAGATTGATGATTCAGTTCAACCACTATCGTGGCTGAAATCACATAACATCAGATTCCGTGGGCTTATGCCCACGGTTATTGATATTTAGTCACTTCGTGACAATTGAACCTTAACCCTTGATTCGCATTATTAAAAAGCACTTAAAGAGAACTGCCCTCTTCATAAGGATAGTTCTTGATATCGCTTTGCGAAAATGAAACCCAACCTTTTGCTTTCATTTGCTCGTTCATAAATCCCATCATGCCATATTCGAGGTTTATGGCCGAGTAGCCCAACAAATTCAGATAAGCTGCAATGGCAGCTGTTTGGTGACCTGAATAGCAATAAGGCACAATAGTTTTATCCAAAGGAAGAGTGTTTAGCACGGAGTCGCGGCGAAGGCTTTTTCTGGGTGCATATTGGATGGAACCTGGAATATGCCCGGCTTTGTATAAATTATCTGGCAAGTACGAAATAATGAAATAGTTTTCGGGATTGGCGAGCAACTCATCAATCGAAATTTTCAATGTGGACATATCCTTCTTCAATAAGTCCTGTGCCATTTTTTCCATGGCCTCGGCGCAGGTAGACTGACACATAGGTAAGTTGGGGTAATCCCCTTTTTGCGGCATTGCAACTGAAGTCGTGTCAAGTTTGGCCAAATAATCTTTTTCGGTTGCTGCCAGCCAATAATCTTTTGCAAAATCTTTGTGCCACGCACTCATCCCATATTTTAGGGCAAACACATTGCGATAACCAATCAAACGTAAAACTGAGGTGATATACGTCGAGGCATCTCCATTTTCGCACACCAAAATTATTTTGTCCAGTTTGGAAGGAACGATGTCGTTCAACAGATGGTCAAGCACTTTATCGGAGGACAAATTAACCGCCCCATTAATATGTCCCATTGCATATTTTTCGGCATCCCGAACATCGATAATTTGGATATTTTTACCCAATTGTGCATACACATCACTCGCCAGGATAATGGATGGTGCCTGTGTGTTGATATAATCGTTTTCGCGCTCCAGATGCTGCATAAGCATAGGAAAAGCATTGATTGTGTCAATCTTGCTGGCAACTTCTTCTTTACTCTTTACTTCTTTGTTGCTGCACGAAAAAAGTCCAGTTATTACAATAACAATCAGGAACAAGCTAAAGGTGCGTATCGTTTTCATATAATCAGTTTATAAAGTTAATTAGTTTTGAGTTGAGGAGTTCTGAGTTGAGAAGTTGAGAAGTTGAGGAGCTCTGAGTTCAAAACTCCAAAACAATATTCGACATCCAACATTCATCCCGATTCCCCGGATAGCCGGGACACAGCGTTCCTCTCGGGATCTCCGCTTCGCTCCGACATTCAACATTTCAACATTCAACATTTCAACTCTCTTAACTACATCCACCCTGCGCTGCACCTTTCTTTTTCTTCCTTGCAACTGGAGGAGCTTTTTTGGAGGTCGCTTGCGAAGACACATTTTGACCGCCAGACGTTTCTTGAACAATTTTAGCATAATCGTATTTCGCCACCTCATCCTGGTAGTTGTTCGATCGGAGGGTGAAATTATCCATCACATTGTTCTTGAAAAAGTTGTATCCCCCAAGTAAAATCCGGTTGTTGTTGTGTCCAAGTTGCTTCATCAGCATCCACGGGCCACAGGCCTTGTCGTGACTGTTGGCATACAGGATATTGGTTATTGCGGTATCTTCCCAGAGGCTTTGGTATTCTTCCGAAAGGATATTTTGCAAGGGGATGTTCACTGCACCATCGATATGCCCATTGATGAAATCCTGTGGGTTACGAAGATCGACAAAGCGATAAGCTGGATTGTTTGAGTACATTATTTTAACAGCTTCTTCGGGCGTAAGGGTTTCTTTGTGGTTGATAACAGCTTTGTGCATATCGGCCACCGAAAGGGCATATTTATGTTCCGGCTCTTTGGTCGTGACAAAACCAACAATGATTACAAATAAGAAAGCAACCCCAATTAAGGGAAGTTTATAGGCTATTTTTTGATGATCTTTTGGATGATTGTGTCCCATATTTTAGTATTTAGTATCAAGTATTTAGTATCAAGTATTTAGTATCAAGTATTTAGTATCAAGTATTAAAAAGTGCAATCATTCATCAATAATCATTTCTAACATCCTCCTTTGGCAGCTTTCTTTTTCTTACGCTGTACAGCTGGCTTGCTTCCACTTGAACTATTTGGTGCAACAACTACCGACCCACCCCCAAAAAACTGGCTGGCGGCAACCCTGGTATCATATAAATCGAAAGCTTCTTTTGGCGAGGTGGCTGCTGGTGCTATGGGCTTGAGAATGGTTTCGACCCATTCGTTCAGGCCTCCTTTCATGATATAGATGTTGCTATATGCTTTCCGGCGATACAGCATCCATGCCTGGCTTGCATAGACAGAGCCATTCGAATACAGGACTGTTTTCATGCCTACCTGATCGACATAAGGTTCGAAATTTGGATTCAACAAACTATCCATAGGAACATTGACAGCCCCTGGAAGACTGAATAATTCAAATTCCTCTGGTGTGCGAACATCAATTAATTGCACTTGTGGGTCAGCTTCGATCAAATAAAGGGCTACCTCGTCGGTCGATACAAAGCGGGTATCATCGGTCAATTCGAGCAACAGGTTTTCGGGGCTGATCTGCACACCATACTTTTTGGCCGGGAGGAAAGCCATAATTATTCCCAACACGATTAATAAGCCCGAAAGAAAAAGATATTTTTTATTCATGTCAAAAAAGTTTATAAGTTCAATAAGTTCTGAGTTCTAAGTTAATGAGTTTTGAGTTCAAAGTTCTGAGTTGATGCCGGTTTTTATAATCATAAATCTTAATTTTTATTTTGAAATCGTAAAAGTTTCGAGTTTATGTCCCAGTCTAAAAACTCATTAACTAAGAACTCTCCAACTCAGATCCTTTTCAACTCAGAACTTTTCAACTCTTCAACTTAGAACTCTTTCAATTTCTAGTACTCCACTTTCGTTGCAGCCTTTTCTATTCTGGCAGTGATGTAGAAGGCCACCAGGGCTACCACAATCAACAGCAAGGCAAAAAGCCCCTGCGACATATTCAGGGTATCAAATACTTTGCGGGGGCCAAGGCTACCGGCGTACATTAATTCTTCCCACATTGAATAGGTTTCGCCAAAAATGAAGATCCCCACAAAAAGGCTGGCAAAGAAAACCATGGCATCAATCTTACCAATGGCTGCCCCACACATGCTTGTTCCGGGGCAAAAACCGCCCACAATAAATCCCATCCCCATAATTACGCCACCTAAAATGGCGGATGTCAGGAAGGTCGGGTTCACATAAACCAGGTCGAGGTCGATCCATCCAAAATAGTGGAAGAAAATCATGCCTGTCATGGCTGTGATGGCCGCCGTGAAAAACACCCTGAGCACGACAAAATCGTAGCCATAAAAAACGCCGGCCAACTTGCGCGATGATGAAAATCCTGCTTGTTCGAGCACGAAACCGAAACCTATACCAATGACAAAAGCCAGGATGAAGTTCCAGTTTTCAGCTATTATTCCTTGTGTTATTAATGGTCCCATAATTCTATAAATTGAAGGTTAAATCCAAAGTTTTCTAACAAAATAGGCAAACATATAAGCCGTACCAAAAATGGCCAACATCGAAATAAAACCGGCTGTCGACAACACGGCCATACCGCTTAATGCCGCGCCACTGGTACATCCCCGACCAAGCTGCGAGCCTAAGCCAAAAAGCAATCCACCAATCGCGGCAGCAAACAACCTTGTTTTAGAACTGATTTTTGGTGAATGTTCTACTTTTAGTTTAAGCCGCCCGGCAATGGTGCCCGATATAAGTGCTCCAAACAAAGCCCCGATAATTTCGAATACAAGCCAAGCTTTGATAGGGTTTTCATCCTGTTTGGTGTAATGTTCGTAAAAGTGCGAGTTGGCTGCGTGATCCGGGGCAACGGAAGTAACCACAGAGGCCAACGTGCTTTTTACTGCCCCACTGGCTCCGAGACCCCGTCCTGTAAAGTAAAAGGCGGCCAAAAGAACCAAGCCTAACAGTACGCCTGCCAGGTAAGGGTTCATGTATTTTGATGGTTTGTTTTTCATAGTATTTATGCTTTTTGCCATTGGTAATTAGCCTTTGGCTGAGTTCCATATTTTATATTTTTATCATCTTTTGAATCCTGTTTCTTCAAGTTTCGCCGGGAACTTTTGTTTGGGTTCAATTAGCCTGCATCCACCCGGCGATACAATGTTTTGTCTTTTTTTCTCCCGGCATTCCGCTGCGCTTCATACCGGGCTACAAATATTTCGCTCCTACCGGAGCTTACAAAGTAATTTCAAATTTCCAGTTTCAAATCATTCACCTTAATCAACTCACTCAACTTACTCACCCTATTTAACTTTAATATAGATACCTTGTCACCTGTCCGGCATCAACCATAATAAAACGGAACACAAGGCCACCAATTAAAATCAATGTTGCGGGTACAAATACTGGGATATGTTTCCCAAGTAATTCCAATGTCTCGAGAACAGCGGGGATAATCAATCCTATACCTACCACAAAAATCCAAAACATGGCCGTGTATTCGCCACCGAGGAAAAGATTGGCGGCTTCGATCTGAACCTGCGAACTTGCCAAAAATCCCATAAATAAATGGACGATGAAGAACAACTCGATACCAATCAAGATTAAATCAATCTTACTGAACATTTTTCGCTCTGCCTGATCTTTCGACATCCACATAATGGTTGCAGCCCCGGTTGATAAGCCTGACACAAGGAACAAAGGCCCAAGCAGGGATGTGTTCCAAAGGGGCCTAGCATTAAAGGCTGATAAAAGAATACCCGTGTAAACCCCCAAAATGATGGCATAGTAAATATTCAGCCAGGCAAATACTTTCCGGTTTTTCACTACCCATTTGTCAAATTGTATCAGCCACTTGAATTTCCAATCCCAGTTTGGGAAGATTTCCTTTATGTAGGAAGCCGCCCAAATCATCGACAAAGGGGTAATTATCATCAGAGTCCAGGCTCCCCAAGACATTGGCGACTCCAAACGGATAGTTGTGTATAGCTGCCAAAAGAACAATTTGTGTTTCAAATCGAGAAATAGGGCAATCAGTCCCAATATTAGTGCAAAAGGAGCCAGGAAAGGAGCAATCTTAACAGCCGTCCTATATTCCTTATCTTTATTCTGAATGGTATAGAGCGATGCAAAAAACAACAGTCCGGCAGCCAGCCCGCCCAGAAAAAGATAAACCGGAATTTGCCAATGCCAGATGTGTAACACCGGGTCAATGTTCAGGTTATCCCTTCCGCTTATAAATAATTCTTCGTTCATAATTGTGCTTTTTTCTTAAGTCAGATAGAAAATATGGGGTTTTGTACCGGCTTCCGGTGCCAATACTTTATGGTTCCGGTTTCGCATTACTACAGACACTTCACTGTTGGGATCGTCGAGGTCGCCAAAATACATGCACTTGGTTGGGCACACTGACACGCAGGCGGGTTTTTGACCTTTCTCAACGCGGTGCAGACAGAATGTGCATTTGTCTACATATCCTTCGGGATGTGAGTATCTGGCATCGTAAGGACAGGATTGGATACAGGCACCACAGCCAATACATTCGTTGTGATGGACAGTCACAATGCCGCCTTCCTCGTAATGGCTCGCCCCTGTTGGGCAGCAACGCACACAAGGTGAATTATCGCAGTGGTTGCAGCGCTCGGAGCGTAGTTCAATTTCCACATTAGGATATGTCCCGGCCACTGTTTCTACAATCCAGTCGCGGCAATAGCCTATGGGAACATTGTTTTCGGTTTGGCAGGCCACCACACAATCGCTACAGCCTACACATTTTCGGGTATCAATTGCCATAGCATATCTCATGACTCAACCTCCTCTTTTGATGGTTCTTCTGTAAGGAATGTGACAAAATTGCCCCTCATTCCGGTTCCGCCCATAATGGGGTCGGTCATCACATTCGTAATTAATTGGGTATCGCTGGCCCCATTCCCAAAGGCACGGCTCAGGCGTTTGTTGGCATGGCCAAAACCATGTACGATGTACACCGAGTCCCAACGAATCCGTTCCGTGACCCTAGCCTTAACAGCAAACGTGCTCACAATGCCATCCTGGTTTTTCAACCAAATATATTGGTCATTTTTAATGCCCCACAATTTGGCTACTTTCGGATTTATCCAAACCGAATTTTCATCCATCAGGTCATGTAGGTTTGGATTGTTCGATGTGCGACTGAATGTGTGCATGGGCGCACGTCCGTAGATCAACCGGTAGAAACCATTCTCTGGTTGTGGATGAGCTGTAAATACCGGCATTGGGTCGAATCCTTCATCTTCGAGGGCAAGGGAATACAATTCAATTTTCCCTGTTGAAGTATTGAATTCATAATCCTCTCCATCAGCAATGTAAGGGCTTCCTTCTTGGCGGGGGAAGGTTTTAACACCAATTCGTTGCATTTCTTCCAACGACGAGCCTATTTGTTTCAATTGCCAGTCGAGCACTTCCTCAATATTTTCATACGGGAAATAATCCTCCAACCCGAGACGCTTGCCCAGCTCCTTGGCTATCCACCAATCGGGTTTCGATTCGTACATCGGTTCGGCAGCAGGCATCCGCAGGGCAATCTGTGGCTCGCGGTGCTGTGCCACACGAATGTCGTCGTAGCGTTCCAAATAGGTACATTCTGGCAGGATCACATCGGCATAGCCCGTAATTTCCATGGGCATGGTATCGATGGCCACAATCAGTTCAAGGCTTTCCATCGCTGACAGGGTTTTTTTCCTATCGGGAAGGGTTTCGATCAGGTTGGTCCCATTGATGATCCACGCCTTGAAATTGCACGAGCGGTCAGGGTTTGGGATGGTGGCATCACAAATACCCGATGCCAGGGTTTCTGCGGCCAGGTTATACTGGCCCGGAAAAGCATCCTTCCACGATTTTGTGGGGGTTGGGTATTTTGGGTGTGGGAATTCAGGTACATGGTGTTTTTCAGGAAGATAAAATCCTCCTCGTTTTCCCCAGGAGCCAAGCAAACCATTCAATATTGCCACTGCCCTGAGCCTTTGGGTGTCGTCGCCATACCAGGTGACGTGCCTTCCGGGATGAATGATCACCGCCGGTGACGCATTGGCCATTTCACGAGCAGTTTCGCGGATAATATGGGGCTGGATGGTAGTGATCCCATACGCCCATTCGGGGGTCATGTTTTTCACATGCTCTTTTAATTGCTCAAACCCATACGTATATTTCTTGATATAAGCTTCATCATACAGATTTTCATTTATAATCACATGAATCCATGCCAGCAAAAGAGCAAGGTCGGTTGCAGGTTTAATTGGAAGCCAGTATTTCGATTTCGAGGCGGCTGTCGAAAGGCGCGGGTCAACAGTTATTATGGTAGCCCCTTTGTCTATGGCATCCGACATTTCCTGGACCTGCCCGTTGTGCATGTTCTCGCCCAGGTGCGAACCGATCAGCACGAGGCATTTGGTGTCGCGGATGTCGGTAGGTTCGGGCGATCCCAGCCCCCGCCCGAATGTAGCAAAGAAGGCAACTTCGCGTGGGCCACGGCACTGTGCATACGATGGGGCTGTAATGTTGTTTGAACCATAAGCCTTCAGCATGTGGCCTAAAAAATGCCCTCCCGATCCGTGGGTGAACAAGGCCACACACTCGGGGCCATATTTGTTGGCAATTTTTTTCATGCGCTCGGCAATATAGTCGAAGGCCTCGTCCCAGGAAGCTTTTCTGAATTCTTCTTTGCCACGGCGATTGGTTCTGATAAGTGGTGTTTTCAGGCGGTCTTCGTCGTAGTACATGCCCACGCCCCCGGTGCCACGCGGGCAAAAGCGGCCATTGCTGTGCAGGTCTTCGTCGTTGCCGATTATCTTCCAGATTTTGCCCTTGTCGTTGGTGTAGGTCCATCCGGCGCATTTCCAAAAACAGATTTCGCAATAAGTGGGGAATTTTTTTGCCTTCGAGTCATCTAAGGGGCCTTCACTTTCCAGGAATTTTGGCAACCAGCCCAGAACAGGTTTGGCCAAGGCCAGGCTTCCGGCACCAACAGACGATATTTTGATGAATTTTCGCCGATTTGTTTTCATAATCTACAAATCTGATTAAGTCTAAAAATATGATTTTCGTAGCCGCAAAGATATATACAAATGGGCGATCCAAACTGACATTTACTTATCAGGAATGTGACATACTGCACCTTTCAGGTTCAATAAAATGTTGAATCGCTTATCCAACAAGGGATTGAACGATTCTTTAGAATATATCTAAATATCTAAATATGTTGTTAAACATATATAAGGAAGCCGTGCCCCTTTATTAATGCGAAGATGCAAGCGAGAGTTTCGCTGCATTTGCGTGAAAGCCCTCCCTACTATTTTTCGGGAGGAGTGTCGGTTTGGCTCCAAGCCACGCCGACACTTTGCAACAAGAGGTGGCACTTACCAGGCAAATTTTCAATCATATAGATGTAAAATGAGATTTTTGTTAAGAGATATATTGCGTGGCTTTTTGATAGAGTCAATAAATTTCCTTGTACTTATGAAATATATAATTGATTGCGCCCCGATGGGGCTAAAGGATCTTTATAACTCTGTACCCCAAGGCTTACACCCTGGGCTATTGATTTCGGCCCGTTGGGCCTGTACTTATGTCTTTAAGCCCCAAAGTGGGCGCAATCATTAGCACAGGGTGCAGCCCTGTGTTGATGTAAATACAAAAAACACAGCCCCAACGGGGCGCAATCAAGTAGTAAATTAAATATCAATAATGATAAGATTCACAGAAAATCAGCAGACCCTACTTTACAATTTTATACCTTACGGCCGTTTCTCCCAACTCTATTTTTAGGTAATACAAACCTGCTTTCAATTGGCTGATGTCTATTTGATAAGGGAATCCTGTTGGTTTGGCAACAAGGATTTCTTTTCCTGTGCTATTGAACAAAAGGCAGGCAACCTCTCCTGAAGGCAGAACATTTTTAAAACCAATGTTGATGAAGCTGCTTGCAGGATTTGGATAAACCGAAATCCCCAAGCTTTCTTCTTCTGCCACAGAAAGACAGAAAATGATTATTAATTGTGTGGTATCGCTATTGGCACACCCTGTGGCTGTGTCGGTAAAATGGTAGCTGATGTCGTGCGTTCCGGTATCGGCAAGGTTTAGGTTGATATTTGATGCCGTTATTCCGGCACCGGCAAAGTATCCTCCTAAAGGTGTTGCCATTGGGAAATCAATTATCCCGGTTTGGATGCAGAAAGTATCTTGTGGGAAAGGGGACATGCTTACCTCTGGCAAGGCAATTTGCGAGAATTCCAAACGGATAACACTATCGAGGCCAAAGGGGGTTTGCAGGGTATCGTAGTAAATGCCTGGGCTGTTTAGGTTTTGGTTGCCAAAAGGGTAGGGTTGATTTACACAGGCCGAATCCCATTGGTAATTGTGTATGCCCAGGTTTTCGGCATACATTATGGAATCGCCATCCTGAGAACAATAAACAATATCGTTGTCCCCATCGTTGTCCAGGTCGCCGGCACAAACAGAGGTGGGGTAATGAAAAGTGTCCACAAATGTCTGTCCCGATGCAAATGTTGCATCGCCATTGTTCCTATGCCACGATATGGCATTGGCATTAAGTGAAGTTACTACCAGGTCGGGGTCGCCATCCAAGTCCATGTCCGTACTAATTATATC
>JAIOYV010000132.1 GCA_021740905.1 Bacteroidales bacterium | reverse complement strand
GGAGAGGCGACAGTATGGTAGAAAAGTAGCAAGAATTTTCAAGCACCTAAAACTTTCAGACGGTTTTGATTATTACCACCTTTTTATCAACCGATTGAATTTTGTCCTATTGCAGAAATTTATCCCGTTTTCAGTATAATTACTAATTTTGTATCCAGAATAAATTGATTTAAACTAAAAAAATATGAAAAAAACATTCTATTCCTTAGTCGTATTATTCTCTGCCATACTGATACTTTCGTGTGGAAGCGAAGAAGGATCGAAAAAAGAGAGCAGCCCCAAAACAACAAACGAAGTAGGCGTTGAGCAGGTTGTGGACGGTAACTTAATAGGGGTTTGGGTACCCAATAAGCAGAGCCTCTGGATCGAATTTCTCGAAGATGGCACGTATGCAAGGGGTAGGGAGGATAAAGACCCTGTTGAAGGAAATAAATTTGAATTCGACAAAGAACGGATGACCCTGACCCTACAAAGGAAAAAAGGGCCCAAAATACTCCAAGTCAGATTTGCTATTGAACAAGGACAGGAATTGGTTTTTATCAAGGCCGAAGGAACAGAGAAGGAAATAAAATACTCCAAAATTGATAAACGGCCTCAATAAAGGTCATTTGCTTCGTGTCATTTGGCTTCGCCGTCATTAGGCAGTCATTCAATAGTCATTAGGCTTCGCTGTCATTCAATAGTCATTGGCTTCGCGTCATTCGATTGTCATTCGCTTCGCTGTCATTTGGTTGTAATTTGAATTTTTGAACGTTATTTGAGTGTCAATCAAATAACCACTTAATGACCACTTAATGACAATCGAATGACAATCGAATGACTACTGAATGACAACTTAATGACCATTGAATGACAATCGAATGACAACTTAATGACAATCGAATGACAACCGAATGACAATCGAATGACTACCGCTTTATTTCCAGCAATTCGAACTCCCGGATTTTTGCTCCGTCAATCTCGAACCTGACGGCTGTAAGTACTTGGTGCAGCCCCCGTATCCCTGCGGCTCCGGGATTAATGTGCAACAGCCCCAGTTTTGGATCGTTTATTACTTTGGCAATATGCGAATGTCCACAAATAAATAGTTTGGGAGGATGGTTAAATATTTCGGGCATCACATATCTGTCGTACCGCCCGGGATAGCCGCCGATATGGGTGATCCATACATCCACCTTTTCGCAAAAAAAACGATGGTGTTTGGGATAATCCCGTCGGATCTCATGATTGTCGATATTTCCATATACCGCCCTAAATGGTTTGAATGCAGCAAAAGCATCTGCCGTTTCGAGCTTGCCAATATCGCCGGCATGCCAAATCTCATCGCAATTCTTAAAAAACTCCAGGACACGGGGTTCAACATGACCATGGGTATCGGAAAGCAAACCTATTCTAATCATCTAATCGAAATCGAGATTAAGTTGCTGTTTCATACTGGCCAGTGCAGGATTTTTTTGCACAAGGTAATCGTATTTATCCTTGGTGGTGTACAACTTATTTTCTGTATTTTCACTTTCTATTACCTCCAATTCAATATCAATTTTCGAATTCTGCAGTTCACGATGAAGGAAATTGACCAGACGATTTTTTATTTCGTTGAAGTGCGTTTCCTGTGACCGGTTTGCAAGCCGGACTTTCAAAACTGAATCCTCTCTTTTTTCGGGGATGTTGGTAATTAAAATGCTGTACATGCGCGGCTCGTTAGTCTTTTGCTGCTCGGCAAATTGCAACCAGGACATCCTTAACTCGTCCTGCGAAAATTGCCTGTCAGCCTTTTCTCCTGAATCTTTTTCGGTAGCGGTAGCAGATGCTATTGATCCTGGCACAGGCTCTTCAACAAGGTTTGGTGTGGGTTCTCCTTTAAGTGCTTGTTTCAGCAATTGACTATTTTGACTCAAAGAAGGTATCTTGGCCGGACTTGATAGTTTCTTAACCGTAGGGCTTGAAAACTCCGGTGGTGCTGGTCTTTTAATCTCCTGAGCCGCCGGGACAGCCTTTGTTTCCTGAGGTTTCTCCGCTAATTCATGGTCATGCTGAGGGCTTTTTTTTTTAGGGCAATACCTGCCAGTTGCAAAAGGGCCAACTCCACATGCAATCGGGTGCTATTGCTGCTTTTGTAGCCCAAATCGAACTGGTTGCTGATGGTCAATGATTCAAGCAAGAATTCAGCTTTGCAAGCCATGGCCTGTTCTACATAACGTGCCCGTATTTTTTCGCCCACTTGCAGCAAAATGGCTGTTTCCGGGTTTTGGCAGATCAGCACATCGCGGAGATGCTTACTAAGCCCGGTAAGGAAATTGTGCCCATCGAAGCCTTTGTTCAGGATGTCGTTAAATATCAACAAGGCATCGGAATAATTGCCAACATTCAGCACATCAACCAACCTGAAGTAGTAATCGTAGTCGAGCACGTTCAGGTTTTCGATCACATTGTCATAAGTAACTTCTTTGCCTGCAAAACTAACAATCTGATCAAAAATCGAAAGGGCATCGCGCATGGCCCCATCGGCCTTTTGGGCAATTACGCCCAGTCCTTCGTTTTCGGCTTGTATGCCTTCATTCTTGGCAATATATTGAAGATAATCAATGATGTCGTTTATTTCAATCCGGTTGAAATCGTAAATCTGGCACCGGGATAAAATGGTGGGGATGATCTTGTGTTTTTCAGTGGTGGCCAAAATAAAAATGGCGTGGGCAGGTGGTTCTTCAAGGGTTTTAAGGAAAGCATTGAATGCCGACAACGACAACATGTGGACCTCGTCGATAATATACACCGAGAATTTCCCAACCTGTGGCGGGATACGCACCTGGTCGGTAAGGTTTCGGATGTCTTCGACCGAGTTGTTGGAAGCGGCATCCAGTTCATGTACATTGTACGAGCGCGAATCGTTGAACGAAAGGCATGATTCGCATTGATCGCAAGCCTCGTGTTCGGGTGTGATGTTGGTGCAGTTTATGGTTTTGGCGAAAATCCTGGCGCAGGTGGTTTTACCCACCCCCCGTGGCCCAAAAAACAAATAGGCATGGGCCAATTGCTTCTTCGAAATAGCATTCTTTAAAGTAGTTGTAATTGACTTTTGCCCCACTACCGATTCGAAAGTAGTAGGCCTGTATTTTCGCGCCGAAACAATAAAATTCTCCATAAACAGCTTCTAAAATAATCCGATTTACACTGAACAAAAATAGAGAAAGAAAAGGGGTTTGCAAAAAGCATCTGCCTAATTTTTCCGAATAAGCAAATGAGATTTTGCATTGCAAAACCTATAGAAATTTGAAAAACATCGGAGTGGTGGAGTTCCACCTACGGAAAAGCTTCTGAGGATAAATGTTGGAGCACTGGGGGAAAATCCAAAGTGTGACTAGATCAAACCTGTCCCAATTTCTACTATTCGAAAATTTATGACTAATTTTGAGGAAAGAATTAATGACATGAATAAATTATTGGAGAGGATTACTCTTGACCCCGAGATATGTCATGGCAAGCCTTGCATAAGGGGCATGAGATGGCCGGTTGAGGTAATAATAGATATGTTGGGATCAGGCATGACGACTGAGCAAATCATTGATGATCACCCGGAACTGGAAAAGGAAGACATTTTGGCCAGCCTAAATTTTGCTAAACTATATTTAGCAGGCCATTCAATAAAGGATGTTGCATGATGAAGTTTCTTTGCGACGTACACATCTCGTATAAGATTTCAACCCATCTAAAATCACTTGGCTTTGAGGCTATTCATGTAAATGAGATTTTAGATAAATCGGAGACAAAGGATTCGGATATTTGCACGTATGCTGATCAAAATGACCTTATCGTTCTTACTAAAGATTCTGATTTTCGGGATTCATATTTTGTCAGGAAGACTCCCAAAAAACTTATTAAGATCAATTTAGGAAATATCCCAAATGAGGAATTAAAGGTCATTATTACGGAGAATATTGATGCTATTAAAAAGTTACATTCAAGACAAAATTTCTTGATCGTAATTGATAAAGAAAACATTACAATACTTGATTAGCATGTTGACTAATCAATATTACGCTTTTTAAAGTTTCCAATGTTTGTGTGCTAAAATAGAGTACTTTTAAGGTCGGAATTTGAGTAAACATTTAAAACTTGAAAAATTAATGCCTGGCATCGTCAACCAAAAAGATATTGACCAGCTCACTCACACAGATACATTATTTGCATCCATCCACCAAAAATATGGCCCGCCGCCAAATTGGTCACGGGCAACCGGTTTTATTTCCCTATCGCAAATAATATTGGAACAGCAGGTGAGTCTGGTTTCGGCAAAGGCCCATTTTCTAAAACTGAATAGTTATGTACCGGATTTTACTCCATGCGAAATTTTGAAACTGAGCGATGAGGAAATGCGAAATTGTCAGATTAGCAGGCAAAAGGCGAAGTACCTGCGGGCTTTATCCTCAGCCATCCTTGATGGGGAAATTGCTTTGGAGGCATTGCCCAGCCTGGATCATTTCGAAGTAAGAAAACAACTCGTCTCCATCAAAGGCATTGGCGAATGGACTACCGATATATATCTGATGTTCTGCCTTCAGGCCAAAGACATTTTCCCGATAGGCGACATTGCCCTTGTCAACACCATGAAAGAATTGACCAATGTCAAGACCAGGGACGAAATAATTTTGCTTTCTGAAAAATGGAAGCCCTTGCGGTCGCTGGCTGCCTTTTACCTTTGGCATTATTATCTAAAAAAACGAAAAAAATAGGTTGCGATATTTCTTATAGTGGGCTATGGAAGAGGTGTGCATTCACTTTGTAGGCCGGGACCCACTTGGTGAAGAAAGCGCAATAAGGAATGTCTGTTTGAGACTTGGATTTTTCATCCAAGTCGAGTTACATTCCTTATAGTTTTCAAGCCATAGTGGGTGGCCGAAAAGTGTCAGCACAGATTTTTTTGTTTCTTTTTTCATCGGAAAAAAGAAAAGCTATAACATCGAAAGGGTATTAATTAGTGGATTGTGGATATTGTCCCACTCCTCTTTCATCGAATTATCAGCCGTTGGGTGTGACTGTGATTAATCTTTATAATGTACACCCCAGGTCTTAAATGACCGACATTTATGGTTGTTTGGAACCCGTCTAAGTCAGTAAGGTTGAGGACCTCTTTTCCTGAGACATGGAAAACCTGAACTATTTTCAGGGCTTCACGGGAAGATGAAATATGTAGGTTTTCTGATGCCGGGTTGGGGTAGATCACAAATTGATTGTTGTTTGTTTCCTTGATAGAATTCGGCACAAAAATGCCAGTGGCAATTTGATTGGCTTCAGTATGCAAGTTATTCCGCCCTCCAACCGGCGATTCCAACGCATCGTGCATCCTTGCCGCTTGCCCGGTGGTAAACATATTCCGGATTTGGGAAGGGGAATAATCCATGTAATTCTGTACATTGTCGAGGCTCCCACAACTTTCAGCCCAAAGGCCCGATGGTGTGCCATAATAGTAGGATGCCCCAAAACAATTGGGTGTGTCGGTCACTTCGTCATCGTTGGCGCAGTTGGTCGTATCGCCGGGTATGCCAAGATAGGCCCAAAGGTGGTAGAGGTTGAGAAAATGACCCATCTCGTGGGTGAAAACAGTGCCCCCTGTGCCTGTCCCAATAGCTCCAACCATGTTGTTGGTGATTATGATGCCTTGCCGTTCGGGAAACATGTCGCTTGGCAAAGTGCCCCTTCCGCCCCCAATTATCCCCGCAAATCCCTTCACCACATGGATATTCAAATACCTATTAGTGGGCCAGGTATGTGTTCCCCCGGTCGAATCATAATAGGCATCCCATAAAAAATCGAAGGCCGTTGAATCGGTATATGTGTGGGTAATTCCGTTGGTCGGGTTTCCATAAGGATCGATCTGTGCCAGGCGAAATTCAATTCTGGCATCGGCGGCAATGGGTACAAACGGGGCTATGATGTCGATGGTGTCGGCATTTTGTTTTCTGAAACGTTCGTTCAGGTCCTGCAAGCCATCGGCTATTTGGGCATCCGAGATATTGTCGACCGGATCGTGGTACAGGACATGGAACACGATTGGGATGATATAAACACTGTCGGATGTATTCGATGAACAAGTCCTAGTCGAGACAATAAACTCCTGAGAGCCGCCTGAAATGGGCAAATCGATATTTCCAGCCGATTGTAGACAAAAGAATGAGCTTCCAAAATGGGAAACCAAGATTGCAATTTTATAAATGTATTTCAAGTCCAATGTTTTAATAAAGTGATTCATCTTCCAACCTTATTCATATTTTTTGTTTCCACAAAAATTATTGACTGATCATTGCTGTCTGCCACCTTCAACCTATAAAAATAGACGCCTGGGCGAAGATCGTCGCTGGGTCGCCAGATATAATCATATTTTCCTTTCTCGTGAAAACCTTTTGCCAATAGGTAGACTTCTTGCCCTAAAACATCATAAACCTTTAATGAAATGTCTGCATGGATTTGGGTTTCAACCGAAATCGTAGTATAGGTGTGAAACGGGTTTGGCGAGTTTTGCGAAAGATGGATTGTATTGTGTGAAGGGTGTATCTCGTCCAATGCCGTGATAATATCCCCCAATTTTTCAATTTCGACCAGGTCGACCAATATCCCTCCTCCTCCGGCGATTCCTCCCCCGCCTTCAAGTACAATCGAAATGGTATCGGAACCCGACAAAGTGAATGTATCTATAACGCTGATTTGAACCCAGTTTGTGTCGAAGACAAAACTCATGGAATATCCGTCGGACCAGCCAATAGACCCACCGCTCCAAATATTATCTGCTTTTACCCAGCAACGTAGTTCCCATATTTCACCCTCCTGAATGATTGGGATATCCTGCTGGCAATTTACCCACATACAGCCACCAAACAAGCCTAGCGAGAAAGATCCTCCGTTCGGCGGGGTTTCAATGGAGCCAATACCCCCGTTGTTTTGCCAGCCTTCCACAGAAAAATTTCCGAATTCATCCTCAAAACTTCCATTCACAACTTGACCAGTCGAGGTCAAATTCAACCCTGAAATAATGAGGATGATAAATAGTGTTTTGAATGTTTTCATATTTTCCCTAATTAAACCTTTCCAATGTTTTAACGCCCAACCAAATTACACATAATATTCTGAACCTGCAAAAGGGAACCTTAGTTCAAACTTTTGCCAAACATAACCACTCAACAATTTACCCACCGACGTCTATCCTATCTTTCGCCTCACGACCAAAATAAATTCTCAATTTTTTATATATTTGTATATTCTGTGCTAATAACTATTAAGATCATTTAAAAAGCATCATTATGGAATCAACTTCCTTTACTGTTTTGCTTATTGAACTCCCAGGTTTTGCCATGCTTTCTATCCAATCTTCATCGAAAGAATTAAATATTTTATTGAAGGAAGTCTATGAAATATCCGATTCAACCGTGCGGCTTCATCAAGGGACAATCTTCAATTTTTCGGGTGATCACTTTTCGGTGGTTTTTAACTCCTCAAAGTCAGGGGCAGCCTCAGCTCTTTCTGCCATCGAAGCGGTAAACGAATTTAAGGAAAGGTTGAATGCCTGGTTCAAAGACAAAAAGCTTTCTGCTGATTTTTCCGTCAAAGCCGGGATTGCCCTGGGCGATGCCATTGTCGAAGAGTTTGGCACTGCCGACAAAAAGCATGTCACGGTAATGGGCGAGGCCCTCAGTTTTGCCACCCGGCTCAGGGAGTTTGCCGAAGAGGGGCAGGTGCTGGTAAATGAGGATGTTTTCGAAGCTGCGAAAGACCACTACAATTTTCAGAAGTTGGAACCCCTGCCCATCCGGGGATCGAAAAAATCGCTTCCGGTTTTTGAGTTGAAAGATAAAAAGCGGGCAAAGCTTACTCCCGAAACATTCTCCGAGCGCAGGATTGCTTCGGAGATGGTAGGGCGCAATGCAGAGGTGGAAGCACTTGAAGGCTGCATTAAAAAACTGATTGCGGGCAAGGGATCGGTGGTCAATATCATCGGAAAGGCCGGAATTGGAAAGTCGAGGCTGGTGGAAGAAATGAAGGCCCAGGCTTTTATGAGCAAAGTGAGGTTGCTGGAAGGCCGGGCACTTTCGATGGGAAAAAGCCTGAGCTTCCACCCAATCACCCACATCATTAAATCGTGGGCAGGGATTTCGGAAGAAGACCCACCTGCCGTTTCCTCCAAAAAATTGCAGACCTCCATCCTGCGTGGGGCAAAAGACCAGGCCGATGAGATATTCCCTTTCATTGCCACCATGATGGGCTTGCCCTTGCAGGGAAAAGCAAAAGACCGTGTGGCAGGCATCGAGGGCGAGGCGTTGGAAAAACTCATCCTTAAAAACCTGCGCGACCTGATTACTTCGGCAGCCACCATCAGACCATTAATTATTATGATCGAAGACATGCACTGGGCCGACAGTTCGTCGATCTCCTTCCTGGAATCGCTCTATAAGCTAGCCCCGAAAAACCGGGTGATGTTCATCAATGTGCTCCGCCCGGGCTATGAGGAAACAGGGGATTATATCCTGAAATATTTGGAAGAAACTCTTCCTGATGATCATCAGAATATAATTATTGAAGCCCTGGTAGAAACAGAATCCAAAGAGCTGATCGGCAATTTGCTTAACCGGATTTCCCTGCCTGCCGGGGTTACCAATATGATCATCCGCAAAACAGAAGGCAATCCTTTCTTTATCGAGGAAGTGATCCGCAGCTTTATCGACGATGGGATTATTGAAACAAAGGGCAAAGAATTTCGCATCACCGAGAAGATAAGCCAGGCCAACATCCCCGAAACAATCAACGAAGTTATCCTCTCGCGGGTCGACAAGCTGGACGAAAAGACCAAAGACCTTCTGAAAACCGCCTCGGTTATTGGCCGCAATTTCTATTACAAAGTACTGGAAGAAGCCGCCGACACAATTGGCGAACTGGACGACCGTCTCGAATACCTGAAAGAAGTTCAGTTGATCGGAGAAAGCAAAAAGAAAGATGAAATTGAATACTTGTTTAAACATGCCCTGGCACAGCAAGCTACCTACGAATCCATCATTCAGAATACAAAAAAAGAGCTACACTTAAAGATTGCCCGTTCCATCGAAAAAGTGTTTGCTGAGAATATTCATGAGTTTTACGGTACACTCGCCTACCACTACGAATTAGCTGAAAACAAAGAGAAAACACTTGACTATTTAGTTAAGGCAGGCAATGAAGCTATGGGTACAGGAGGCTCAGCCGATGTCATCAATTATTATAATAAAGCGTTAAAGTTTTATCCGCTTTTGAACAAAAAAACCAATGATGTTGACCTTTTAAAAAATATTTATCTGAGTCTTGGCAAGGCTTATCATTCAAGAGGAATGGCTAATGAGGCAGTAGAAGTATTGGATAAAGCATTACTATTATTTGGTTTTAAATTTCCAAAGAGCAAAATCAGACTGATGGCAGGATTTATCTATAATCTAATCTATTATGTTTTTGCGGTTTACAACGACAAGTACTTTTTTAATAAATCAAATGATCCGAATAGAGATCAGTTGTTTGAGATATTATTCAATAGGGGGCGAACTCTTTCCTCAATCAGCTCAAAAAGATTCATCATTGAAGGGTTTTATAGTACCAAACCTCTTTTTTCTACCGACCTGTCGAAGAATCCCAATGCGTTTGCCGTATTTGTAGGATTCAGTGCGGGATTCTTTTGGACTGGCATATCACTAAAAACCAGTAGCAGGATATTTAAAGTTTCAGAACGTTTTATAGGAGAAACAGACACACACGCATACCAGGTATTTAAGTATTCTCAAAAAATGCATAATTACCATTGTGGCATTTTAGAGACAGATAATGATCTGGATTTTTTGTTCGATTTCTACATGAAAAAAGGTTTTTTCTTTGAAGCTGCCTATATCTTGTTTTACAATGGATTTTGTTATGGTGATAAAGGAAACAGACAAGAATGTCAAAAAATTACGGCAAATCTTTTACTGGTGGCCATAGCTGTCCGGTAGTTTTTGAAAATCTTGATTTCCATGAGTTAAAGTACTGATTTGCAGGCGTAATATTTCAAAAAAAACGAAATATCATGCTTTGATAAAATTAAGACGAATTAAAATTCATAGCCAACTGTTTA
>JAIOYV010000044.1 GCA_021740905.1 Bacteroidales bacterium | reverse complement strand
ATAATTGAGTAGAGTTCCGTCAGGAACGGCAGTATGGTAGCAATTAAAAAGGAGCAAGTTTACCAAGCCTCGTTGAGGCGACAGTATGGTTTGATAGATTTGATAAAATGCGGAAATTTATCCCGTTTGAAGTATAATTGCTTCCCTAAGTAAGACCGTCGAATTATCTAACCCATTTCGATCGGGGATTGTTCTTCGACAACTTCCTAAGCATCTTGGAGATGCCAGGGAATTCAGTTGGATAGCTTCACGATTTTGAGGAAGTTATTTTGAAAGTTTCACTGGGTCGGGTCCCCACAAAAAAATCGGGACAGGCTGCGACTCAAAGTCGTACCTTGCCTAAGCAACGGGACAAGCGAGGGTTTCGCTCAAAGCGAAGCCCTCGCTATATCTGCCTTACAGAATTGCCGTCCAGCACCTCCTACATTAATCAATATTCATTAATCAATATTCATTTACCTAACCACCACAAACTTCTTCACCCACACGTCCTCCTTCCCAATTGCCCGGATAAAATAATTACCCGGTGGCGAGCCAGAAATGTCAACCGTTTCCTGCTTTTTGTGGCTGTTTATTTTTCGGAGTAATTGGCCAGTGGGGGAGTAGAGTTCGATCTTGATAATTTCGGTGGGTGCTGAGATTGTGATGTTGTTTTTTACCGGGTTGGGAAAGACTTTGATCCCATTTATGGTTTTAACCTCATTTTTTTCAAGGATGGGGACAGCGTTGTGTAATTTGCTAATGCCGTGCTGTGTGCCTATCCACATATTGCCTTCGTGGTCTTCTTCGAGACAACGGGCTTGGCGGTCTACCAATCCATCTGCCTCTTTGATACTATACATCCCCGTGTCGGAAATTACTGTGACACCCCCCGCTGTTGCGAGCCAGATGGTGCTGTCGGTGGCAATCTCTACATCCCACACATGGTTGTTGGCCAGGCCGCTTGTCTCGAAATAAAATACCCAGCCAGTATCCGATTTGCAGGCTGCCCCATAATCGGAGCATATCCAAAGGTTGCCCAAAAAGTCGTTGCGCAATGCAAATATCCTGTTGCCAAAATCATCGTTGGGTATGGCGTAGGGTATCCATGTACTGCCTTGCAAATAGGCAATACCATTGTGTGTACCCACCCATAGCGTGCCGGATGAATCCTTTTCTAAAGTATAACAAAAATTGTGTGGTAGCCCGGTTTGATAACCAATCCAATTGGCTGGGTTCCAAAAATCGGGGCCGTTAAAATGGGCGACACCCGCATTACCTGCAGTCCAATAATCATCTGATGATTCTGAGAGCATATCCATTCCTCCGCCTCCAACCGAATAATGATAAATTGTATCCCAACTATTGTTGCCATAGCGATAAATATGGTTGTTATCAAACATACAAACGTGGTTGTCGAAATCGCTTTTTACAAATTTATGTTGGACGTTTTCAATATCTGTGAAATAGCTTGTCCATTGAAACAAATCGAATCTGCTTACCCCTTCAGCATTTGCTGTCCAAATTTCATGGTCAACACTCTCATGTATATCATTGATCCAATTTTCTGACAACCCTGTACCTGTAGAAAAATAGGTCCATGTTGAATCTTCGTATTTGCAAAGCCCACCTGATAAAAGGCCAAACCACACACGGCCCTGGGAATCGAGCATCCCACAAGTTACATGGTTTGTAGGCAAGCCTTCATCAACGGTATGCTTGTACCAATTCGAGCCTTCTTTGTAAAATAAGCCTTCTGCCGTAGTGCCGAACCACAACCTGTCGTTTATAGTATCGCTTACAATTACCCACACATTATAATCTGTTACTGGTGCATTTAATAGTGTGGAGGGTTCGAGAAATGTCCATGTCGAACCGCTTAGATAAGCTATTCCAAAACCACTGGCCCAGATTGTTCCGTTGGCATCCTGCCCAATACATGAAACAGTGGAATTGCCGTTGCTCCACTGGAATCCTGTGCCTGCACTATAACTGATCCAGGTAGTGCCATCGTACATTGAAATTCCATGTCCTGTGCTTACCCAGATATTTCCCTGGCTGTCTTCAAAAATTCTTTTGATATAATCACTTACAAGGCCGTTGCCTGAATGATAAGTAGTAAGTGATGTGCCATCGTATTTGTACAATCCAACGGAGGGTGTTCCAATCCATACATTTCCCTGGCTATCGCAAAATATGGATGTTTGATTTGTCGGATTTGGTGGTAAAATGTATTGTAAAGTGTTTACTCCATCAAATTTTCGCAGGGTATCAAAGTTCTCGAACCAAAGGTTACCCTGATTGTCAATATCAAAAAAAATATATTCAATGAAATTGTAAAGCCACAATGGGTCGAAGATATCATATCGCGGGCTAAAATCAACGTTGTTGTATTCCATCAGAACATCGTAGCTTGTGAATATCAGATGTTGGTTTATTGGGTTTTCTGCCATCGAATAAATAGTGTTCGACCCCAGCGAGTTACTTCCTGTATTGAACGTAGTGTAATTGGTGAACTGGTATTGCGCAAAACAATTTAGTGTAGTAAGAAGGAGAACGAATAGCTTTATTGTTTTCATTTTGTTTGATATTTAAAATATTATGGGCAGATTGCCGAAAACAATCTGCCCTTTAGAGATATTATTTGCATCGAAATGTTAAAAACTCTCCATTAGAGTTGGATACATAAATCGAAACGGACCCCATATTAACACAATCACCACAATCCTCAATAGGTACTGTAGAATCAGTACCATAAGTATGGGCGGCAGAAATTGTTCCCGCGCAGTAGAGAATTTTTGTCTGCCAACTAGAAAGAGTATAGGATTGATCGCTTGGACAAAGATACTCAATTTCGTCCAGGGAATTCGCTCCAATATGTTTATAATCAGTAATTTGGTTTCCTCCATTTACATAGATTGCTTCAATCATGTATTCTTCATTGAGATCGTTTGTGACTTGTACATTTTGAGCAAAGCTGTTGAAAGTAATCCCAAAACATAGGGCAAATAATATTATTATTTTTGTTTTCATTATTTTCGATTTTAAATTAATAAATAAGTTTCATTTTGCGAAGGGTGGCCGGAATGTTTTCTCTTAAAAAAAGGACAAGGGAAAACCCGGCCCGGCATGTCGAACTTATTTTTACCAAGCACAAAAATGAATTTATTTGATTTGTATGCTTAGTAGGAATGAAAATGTTTTGAAAAATTGCATGTGATGGAACCGATTGAAATGAAATTGAAAACCAGAAATAGGAAAACAAGGAACTTTTCAGTGGCATGAAAAAGCTGGGAAAAGAAGGAACGTAAGATTGAACTACACACACACACACACTCTCTCTCTCTCTCTCTCTCTCTCTCTCTCTCTGCAAACACTGGGATTGCGGCTTTGCATGGTCGTATGTATGTTAATGGAAACATAGAGTTTGGTAAAAATTATTCTTCAAAAGTAAGAAAATAAACGATATAGGAAAGCAAAGAGCAATTATTTTGGGGTGAATGATTTAAGTGACTTTTGCAAAATGGGGGCGGCAGAGGCATTAAATCGAATTCTTGCTTGATAGATAAATGCTTCCGAGGGCTTCGCTTAAAGCGAAACCCTCGGTGGGGATAAGTCACCGTGTTAGTTTTGAACGAGAAGCCTGGATGTTTGATCTTTTCAGTTCATTAGCAAATAACTCACCCGGTGACTCAGCTATGAAGTCAAGCCCTATTCCTCATCCTCATATTCCTCGTCATCTTGGGGCATTTCGTCGCCCAAATTGAATTTCTGGAGGAAATATCGCTGCTTCCGCTCATTGGCAGGGACAACCGTTAAGGGTGGCTCGCCCTTTATTTCGGAGCGTCGTTTGTCGGGTTTCATCAGCTTTAGCGCAATGTTGAATTCATCATCCGAAGAAACCACAAACAGGTTGTTGCGCTTGTATTCGAACAGGTACCACACATCGTAATCCAGTTGCAGGTAGATGGTAAATTCGTTGGTGGTGCGGGTTTTCACAAATTCCATCTTTCCGTCCACATAACGGTTTACTTCGGTTTTCCCAACATTTCCAACCCCGATTGGCCCCATCGACACATAAGCACTTGTTTTGCTGTCCCATATCAGGTTCACCTCGGTAAGTACCAACGATTTTTCAAATTCCTTGGGGAATTTCTTATACTCGCCATACAGGCTGAGGTTGTTCAGTGCTTCGTTGCCCGCTTCCGGCCCGAGGAATTCGTTTACCCCTTTTATGAAGGTTTCGCTGGCCAGGTCGGCAGGTTCGAGGGCTGTGCTGTTGTACATTGCATTGGCCATCATCTGCAACACATCGGGGGGGAAGAAAAAGTCAAGAACCATCATCACATTAAATTCGAGGCTGTCTTTCACCAAATCGTGTTGAACCGTACCTGCGGTATTAATTTTGACCTGCCCGGAATATACGCCCAGATCCATTTTTCCATCGCCTTCAACCAGGCATTTTTCCCTGTTCAGTTTTAAGAGATTGCCCGTTATGTCGGGGTTGTCGATTTTTTCCCGCGAGCCGATCATGTAGTCCCGGCTAATTTTATCATAATACAAAAATCCCGATACCGGCAATATGGCAATGTCGCTGTACTTTTCAGGCTTGTTCAGGAAAGAAGTATAGATGTGGGTCGAATCTTTTTTCAGAAAGATACCTGCAGTAAGCTCGTCCTCGTTGATGTTAACAGGCTTTTCAGAAATTGGGATAAAGACCTCGCCCGGATTGATTTCCGACTTAAAGAAGATCCAATTGTTGGTTAGATTCGCACAATCGTAATTCATCCTGATAAGCCCCGAAAAGGTGAGGAATTCCCTGTCGGCAAATAGTTTTACGTTGCCCTGGTAATCGAAGTTGGGGCTTAGCCTAAACCCGAGGGAGTCGGAGATATGACCGGTCGCATACGTGGTGATGGAATCGCTTACGGCCACCACATCGAAGTGAATAGCCTGTTTCCGGTTTACCTCGTCGATATAGTCGTAATCGGCGGCTGCATTATAATTTTTACGTCCGAAGATGTTCACATCGGCATCGTAAAGGAGGTGGTACTTGCTGTCGTTGTTGGCAATTATTTTGGCATCTTCGAGAGTCCGCATAATGGCCTTTTTTTCCACGTAGACAATGCCATCGCCGGGCAAAATGGTTGCATCGGCCACTGTTATGGTGCGTACATTGTAGGCCGTTATCAGGTTTTTGTCGATCTTGTAATTGGCCAGCGAGGCTACAAAACGCAGCGAGTCCTGCAAGGGGTGCTGCGAAATAAACACCGATCCCGGTTGTTCGCTGTCGACCAGCGAGAATGGGTCGGCAGTCATATCCACTGTTTTGTCGGCCTTGGTGAGCCAGCTTACGCTCATGTCGATTTCCTGCTTGTCCATATACCAAGTGAATACATCCATCGAACAGATGTATTGGTTCGGTGGGAATTCCATGAACGTTTCATCGTCGTTCAGTTTAAAGTTGCCCAGGCGTTGCACAAAATCGACATGAGCCTCTACGTTGGTGGTCCGGAACGCAAAGCCATCCAACTCGGTGGTTTGGAGGTCGAAATTGGCACTGTCGGAATCGAAGGTGTTGGCCTTGTATTTATATAGATTGGCAGACATCTCAGCATTCACGAATTCCATAAAACCCTTGCCTGTCATCCCTTCTGGCTTCAATTCCACATTTCCTGTCAACAGGGCTTCTTCATCATACATTTCCATTGCCGATTTACTGGTGTAGCTGTACATCACATCGTTTTTGGGTTCCCAATGTACGTACATGTCATTTCCGCTTGCCGATGGGAATTGGCTGCCGGCAGCTTGTTTTTTCACCACAAAGCGTTGGGCGTAGGCATTGGTCGAATCGGGGTAAAACAAGAAGTTGGTGCAATAGGTGGTAGAAGTAAGATACTCCACTTCTCCATCGCCGCGAAGCCCTCTATGGCTAAGGTCGATCTGATTTCTATATTTCCCTTTGGTACCATACATGGCAAAACCTGTGTCGGGTGTTTTTCGCACAAAGCCAAGGGACAGGTCGGGTTGAATCTTGAGGGTTTCATCGAATGCCGGGAATATATCGGCAGAGGTTAAATTGCCATCGAAAGTAAGTGCCTTGGTCGAGAAATCATCCAAACTGTCGATGGAATAGGGATCGATCTTGAAATAAAAATTGTCGCGTTTGTAAACCCCCGATTGAATAGAACGATGGTCGTAATACACATACGAATTTTTCACACTATTAAAAATGGGATATTCAGGAAAAATCTGATACCCCGATTTATTATTGGGCTTATCGATAAGCAGATTGCCCGAGATATCTTCAATCACAGTTTTTAATGGGGTCCGCGAAATCTCTCCCTCTTTGTCTTTGGCCATTACATGGATACGCAGTGAGTCGATGTTTTCGAGGCTGATTTGAAACTGGTTATAGACGAAAGAAAATTTCTTTCCATAGAAATCGAACAGACCTGCCTGAACTTTTCCTTCAAAATCGAAATCCCTGTTTTTCTTTAACACAATTTCCCCATTGGTTGGGCTGATAATTACCTTTTGTGAATCGCTCAATTGGATTGCCGGGACACCATGTATCTTCAAATCTTTGGTGAGCAGGCTCAACGAAGCATTGTTCACATCGTTTGGGTTCGATAAAAAGCTGATTACATCGTAGTCGATACTCCCTGATTGGGCTTGCAGGTAGTACATCAACCTGTCGCGCACAGTCACCTTCTCCTGATCGACATCGTAATCGATAACCCCCAGGTACGACATGCGCATCAATTGCTGCCGTACTTCAGTGGGCGACATGCCCAGGTAATTGGCATATTCTTCGGCATAAAATACATCCAACCCAATACGTTTCGAGTATTTGGCAAGCGTGAGATAGGGATGGTATTTATCGAGGCCTTGCAACCCAAAGTAACGGTTGGCGCTGAAATAATGGTCCGATTCGAAAACCGCTGCCTGAGCTTCCCCCCCCTTGATCATGTTGAAATCGAGTTTTGTCAGTTTACGTTTCCAAATAATCTGTTCAAAATCCATATCCACCTTATGATAGGTATTGTAGAAAGGGGCACGCGACATGCCTTCGCCTGTACGTGTAAGCTGCACCTCGTCGATGGCGGTGATATACCTGAACTTTAGTCCCGGGTGATAAATGGAATCCGATTCGAGATAAATGGCAATCCTGGCTTTTGTGGCAGCAATGTATTCGGACCGGAAAACAAAATCGGTAGAGGCTACCCGCATGAACAAGCTGTCTTTCCTGAAAAAATTAAGATATGAAATATCGCCCTTTTGCGAGCGGCTCAGAAATTTATTCCCAAGCATGGAAAAGCCCCCTTCGTAATTGATGCCCGGATAAATATCTTTAATGATCAATCGTTTTTCGTAAGACGAAAATTTGGGGTACGAAATCCTGTTCGTGGTTGCATCGCTCATCACTTTATCGGTAAGGCTGCCCAGCATACCCTCTTTCGAATAGCCCAAGTGTTTAAATATGACGGAATCGGCATCGTAGGTCGATCGGATCATGTGGATGTTGTAATTGTTCAATTTCGCAAATACCGAATCGGGCGAATAACCTGCCGGCTCCCAGGTAACTGTACCCTTTTTTCCATACCATTTTTTTTGCGAAGGGAAATAGCTACCGCTAGTCTCGTAAATAAACATACTGTCACCTTTTGCATAACAGGCCAAGTCAAGGCTGTCGAAGCGGATCGACACATCGTCGTCGGTAAAATCGAAACTAAAATCGGCACCCTGGCTCGACCATTTGGCGGATGGTGATGCGTAAATCGTATTCGTCCGGATGAGTTGATCGGATGTTTCGAGGAAGAAATCGATTTTAGTCAACTGGTAACTACGCTTGGTCAACATATAATCCATAGCTTCCATCCATTTTTCTCGGCTCTCCGTGTCGTGTTGGGTCATGTTAAAGGCAATAAGGACACGCAGGTAGTTGTTGAAATGAGGAAACGCACGGGCACGCTTTTTTAGCAGGTCGTTTGAATTTTTCTTGATGGCCACTTGCTCTTCGTGGGTAAACAACCCGGCTTGCCAATGCTGCAAAAAAATATCGAAGGTTTCGCCACCCTCTTTTTTGTTCCCCTTTTCGAGAAGGTTTTTCATCTCTTTTAGAAAAGCCTCGTCCTCGTCGCTAAAATTACGGAGGGTCTGGGCCGATGAAAATTGGACTATCCCGCTTAGGGTGATTATCAAACATAGAAAGAAAAATTTCTTCATGATTTGTTCAGGGTTTTTTAGTGGGTTTTCACAAATTTGGCAGCGATCCAATTGTTCTTTTGCTTTTCTGATTCGAAGGCAAGGCGATGGCTCAGACATTGTTTTTTAATAGCTTCCCTGTCCTGGGTCAAGAAACCGCTTAGTATCAGGATTCCTTTTTCAGGAAGACATGCAGCATATTTTTCAATATCGTTCATCAGGATGTTCCGGTTTATGTTTGCCAAAATCGCATCGTATTGTTTATCATTTATCAATTGAGCATCGCCCCGTAAAACGTCAATGTTTTTACAATTATTTCGTTCTACATTTTCCAGGCTGTTCAGATGGGCCCATTCTTCGATGTCGATTGCCGTAACATTTCTTGCCCCTTTCATCGATGCCAGGATTGCCAGTACGGCTGTTCCGCAACCCATATCGAGCACATTCATATCCTGAAAATCGGTATCCAGCATGTACTCTACCATCAAACTGGTGGTTTCGTGGTGCCCGGTGCCAAACGACATTTTGGGTTCGATTACCAATTCGTAGGCATACTTTTTATCGATGGAATGAAAGGGGGCTTTTATGATGCATTCGTCGGTAATTACTACCGGGTTAAATCCCGACTCCCACAGGGCATTCCAATTTTGGGTTGGGATTTCCTGAAAACTGTATGTCAAAGCTATATTCAATTCCTGCATATCATCGCAAATCGTTTTCAGCGAGGCTTCACTAAAATCTGGTTTTGGGATATACGCTTTCAAACCGTTCTCCGCTTCGACAAAACTTTCGAATCCGATTTCGCCCAGTTTGGCACTACAGACATCCGACATCGCCTCAGAATAAGGCTTTAAGGTACACTCTACTTCGATATAATCCATGCTATAATATTTGCAGCAAAAATAGCAAAGCAATTTCCATTAGAAAAGATAAAGTGGAATAGTTGGTGGGGGTGGGGATGAATTATTCTTCATGATTAAAACTTTTTTGACGTAAAATACCTTTTAATTTCCGGCAGAAATGAATCTATATTATGATATTCAATTCGCTTGTTTTCATATTCATCAAGTAATTGAACCAAACCTTCAATTTCTATAAATCCATTTCTTTTATCAATTTTTATGTTTCTTTCCACTACTTCAATACCTTCATTTTCTTTTAGAAATTTAATGGTACAGGCTCGGACCAGGTACTCATTGAGAACGACATTCCAGACATCATATCCATTTTTCCTCATTGCTTCAAAATGTGATTTTAAAATCGCATCGCCGATGGTTTTAAACTCTTCAGGTTTGCTGATAATTAAGGGGTTAATGTATGAATGGCAAAATTCATGGATAATTACAGGTAGAAACCTTTTTTTATTATAAGTTGGTGTGCCAGTAATCCATTTTGGATTTCTTGCTCCAAGTAAACAAACCGATTCAACGTTTCCATCAGGTAATTCAATTTTATAACCATAGTTGCAGCTACCATTGAGCAGGGCAATATTTATCTTGAAATTGTCCGGATAATATCCAAAGAATTTAAAAGACCATTCAATGATATTTTCTTTGAATAACATCTTTTTTAGGTTTTCAATTGACTTGCTATAAAACTCATTCTGATTCATGTAAAATTTCAAAAATTCACTTTCAACAGCAAAGTCTCTGGCATGTTTGAGATAGTTGCTAATAAGTGTCGAATCCCATCGGGGATCAAAGTCATTGGGTAAAGTTGACAAGTTTATTTTAGGTTCTAATTGTGGCGGTGGCCCGATATAGACTGCCAAAGCCATTGGTGCATCGCCATTGATATGAAACAAAGTGTTACATTCTTTCGCAAAATTTATTGCCGGATGATTTTTCAGGAGATCAAAATGCCTATCAACTTTTTTGATATAATCCGGAATAAGATTTTCATTGTATTGCTTGTCACCAGCAAGATGATGTATTAAACTAAATAGTTCGACAGTTGGATTTACTGAAATTTCAATTTTCTGCTCGTCTGATAGCGTTGAATTTTGCTTGTTATCGCAACCAATTATCAGAGTGGCAAGGAAAATAATAAAGAAAGTCAAATATTTTTTCATAGTCTATTGTCTCTTTCTAATGCGCTATAACGTGTTGTGGATGGCCAAGTAGCGTTGTTTTTCGCAATTGGCTATGCTATTTTGTTATGGGCTTTATTTTAGCTTTGTATAATTGGCGTAAAGTACAATGACGATACAAGATGTCAACTATCACTATTCGTTTTAAAATATAGTCATCAAATTCGCTATATCTATTAAAAATACCCTGCGCAAACAAAGAATATGGAACCTGTCCTGCAACATTATATGATTTGTAGAATTCCGATGCAGCCTTGTTTGTTGGTATTAGAGTCATTATAGCTTTCATGAATAAGCCTTGCATATCAAATCCGAAAACATCAATTCCGTTTCTTTTAGAAAAATTCCAAATCCTATATTTCAAGTTATCTTTTTCAAATAGATTGACGAATGAATTAATCTCAACTTCACTTAATCCAATATTTAGACTATCAATTTCAATGCTTGCCACATCAGACAAGAATAGCTGATAAGCTTCATTTGTAGAGTTTGTTTTATAAGCATTAATGAGCATAGTTTCTCCTGTTTGTACAATCTCATCAAATATTGCTGTGTATTCTTCACCAAAGGTATCAGTGAAAATGGCTATTGTCTTATCTTGGTTGTTTGTAGAGCAACTAACTGCAATCAATACTAATACCATTATCTTAAGCTTTTTCATTTTCATATTGCCCATAACTAAAAAATATTTTTACTACTCTACTAATCCTATTTCCACTATGTCTATTGAGCATTCCTGTTTATCAATTTGGACAGTTACATGTATTTGTCTTGCAATCATTTTCTAATCGTATCCACAATTAACTTTATCCTTATTAACCGGAATACTGTACTTTCCCGATCACTGCCTGAAACAGCTTTTCCACCGATTCCTCTTTGGTCATTTCGTGGGTATTCAAAACGATAAATGGATTTTCAGGGGCTTCGAAAGGGGCATTAATGCCCGTGAAATCTTTGATTTCGCCCGCCCGGGCTTTTTTGTATAATCCTTTTACATCGCGTTGTTCGGCCACTTCAAGGGGTACATTGATATACACTTCAAGGAAATCTTCCTCTCCGATAATTTGCCGGGCCTGTTCCCTGATAGCAACGGTGGGGCTTACAAAAGAGTTGATGGTGATGATGCCGCAGTTCAGAAAAAGCTTTGATACTTCGGCAATGCGCCGGATGTTTTCGGTCCGGTCTTCATCCGAAAAACCCAGGTTGTTGTTGATACCTGTGCGGACATTGTCGCCGTCGAGGATTTGGGTGAGGTAGCCCTGCTCCTGCAATTTCCGTTCGAGGCCAATGGCAATGGTCGATTTGCCCGAGCCTGATAGGCCTGTTAACCAAATTACTTTTGCCCGTTGGTTGAGCATCTTTTCTTTGTCGGTCCGGGTTAAAATCCTGTCGAACACCGGATGTATGTTTGTTGCTTTCGAGGCCATATCTTCAATTATTTTGGATTCTTGTCTTTCTTTAAATTTGATTTCAAAGTAAATGAATTGTGATGAAAAATTATAATTGAATCTATCACTGGTTTGGTTATTTCAGAAAAGATTTGATATTTTCCTATCTTTGTATTTACATTCTAATGCTTGAAAATAATGAAAATGTATCTTGATCTTATAATTGAAAAGTTTGAAGAAGATGGGGAGGAATATTATCTCGCTACAAGCAATGACATTCAGGGCTTAGTAGCACAAGGAGCAACCGTTGAAGAAACTATTGAAATAGCAAGAAGCCTGGTGGTTGATTTAATTGAATTAAGAGAAATAAAAGATAAGGAGAAAAAGATTAGATTGAGGAGTATCCCTGAATCTTTTCATTATCCATTGATTTTCAATTCAAAAAAAGATGGGTCGATTATCAGGGTTTAGTTATAGACAAATTGTTAAGAAATTCAATCATTTGGGTCTTATCCTCGAAAGAGAAGGAAAAGGGAGCCATGAAATTTGGTATTACCCAAAAACCGATCAATTTACTGTTCTTCCACATCATGGGAGTAAAGATATCAAGGAAGGAACCTTAAATAATGTACTCAAACAAGCTGGAATTGATATTGAAGTTTTTCTTAATGCGTAATCACATTAATTGTTTTTATTAAATTTTAGCCACATTCTTTTAAGTGAAATAATAATGCTGATGCAACTGAGGGAGAATAATTCTGTCAGTTTTGATTGAACCATTAATGGAAAGGAAAATTATGAAAACTAAATTCATGCCTCTGTTAAGAGGGATTAACTTACTGATCGCAACCATCCTTATTTGCTTGAACCCCTTGCAGGCACAAGGCGACTACACCCAAACCATCCGGGGTACTATTCTCGATAAACACTCCCAGGTGACCCTGCCTGGAGCTTCTGTGGTATTATTGAATAGCGATCCGTTAATAGGTGTTTCCTCCGATGTTGATGGAAAGTTCCGGCTCGAAAACGTCCCGGTAGGAAGGCACAGCCTGCAATTTTCGTTTATGGGCTACGAGCCGGTCGTCATCAATAATGTCGATCTGGGGTCGGGCAAGGAATTGGTGCTTACCGTTGAAATGGAGGAGAAAGTAATTACTACCAAAGAGGTGGTGGTTTATGCCAAATTTCAGAAGGATGAAACAATAAACAAAATGGCTACAGTGAGTGCCCGTTCTTTCTCGGTTGAAGAAACCCAACGCTATGCCGGCAGCCTGGGTGACCCGTCGCGCATGGCGGCCAATTTTGCCGGTGTGGTTTCGTCGAACGACCGTCGGAACGACATTGTGATCCGGGGCAATTCGCCCATGGGTTTGCTTTGGCGGTTGGAAGGCATCGAAATACCCAACCCCAACCACTTTGGGGCGATGGGAACAACCGGAGGTCCGGTAAGTATGCTGAACAACAACCTGCTTACCAATTCCGATTTTTTTTCGGGGGCTTTCCCGGCAGAATATGGCAACGCCCTGGCAGGGGCATTCGATTTACGGATGCGTAGCGGGAACAATGAAAAGCCAGAGTATGTGGGGCAAATAGGGTTCAATGGTTTTGAATTAGGTGCCGAAGGCCCTTTTTCAAAATCGGGTGCATCGTACCTTGTAAATTACCGGTACTCCACACTTGACGTGATGCACAAACTGGGGCTTGAATTTGGAACAGGGTCAGCTGTCCCCGAGTATCAGGACCTGTCGTTTAAAGTAGATGTGCCCGGCACCAAAGCAGGGCACTTTTCGCTATTTGGCCTGGGCGGGAAAAGCTTTATTGCCCTTGACAACGAAGAAGGTTGGGGCACCAAGGAAGTGTACACCGAATATGGATCGGATATGGGGGTTATTGGTTTAAACCACCAGTACTTTTTTACTGATAAATCGAGATTGAAGACTTCGGTTTCCTATTCGGGTTTCAGGACAAAGACTCTGCTCGATTCCCTTGTTGCGCCGGATTATGAACAAGGATATGCGTATTACCGCTCCACCCTTTCGGAGACCAAATTGTCATTCGCCACCCAACACATCTATAAATTGAGTGCCAGTGATAATTTCAAAACTGGCATAATCCTCGATCATTTTAATGTAAATTATGTGGACAGTTTTCTGGATTACGAAATTGGTGGCTTCCGTACTTTGACACTGAACAAAGGAAGTATGGACATGAGCCGAGCCTTTACCCAGTGGCAGCATAAATTTAACGACCATCTGGTGCTGAATTCCGGCTTGCATTTCTCTTATTTCAATTTCAATAAGGAAGCCCGCCTCGAACCACGTCTTGGGATACGATGGAGTTTCTCTGGAAACCAGGCCCTGAATTTTGGTTATGGTTACCATTCTCAACTTCAGCCCAAGATGAATTATTTCATCCAGACCCGCCTCGATAATGGTACCTATATCGAGACCAACCGGGATTTGAAAATGTCGCGGAGCCAGCATTTTGTAGTGGGCTACGACCGTCGATTTGCCCAGGATTTCAGGTTGAAACTGGAAGCTTATTACCAGCAGCTTTCAAAAATTCCGGTTTCGCAAACTTATACTGCTTTTTCGATGTTGAATGCCGGCGATTTTTTTGCCATCCCTCACATCGACAGTTTGATGAACGAAGGCACCGGTAAAAACTATGGTCTTGAACTAACAGTCGAGAAATTCTTCTCGGAAGGGTATTATTTCCTGGTGACTGCTTCGTTGTACGATTCGAAATACAAGGCATTTGATGGCATACAAAGGAATACCACCTTTAACGGAAATTTTATTGTGAATGCACTGGGCGGATACGAACTGAAAGTGGGTAGTCACAATGCCATTGCCTTCGACCTAAAAGCTGTATATGGCGGCAACAAACGATACATCCCATTGGATTGGAAGGCATCTATTGCACAGGGTGAGGAGGAATACAATTGGGACGAAGCCTTTAAGAACCGTTATCCAAATTACCTGAGGATAGATGTCCGCCTGAGCTTTAAATTAAACGGAAAAAAGATCAACCAGGAGTGGGCACTGGATATCCAAAACGTAACCAACAACAAAAATATATTGGTTGAACAGTTTCAATATAATGCACAGGATTCATGGCAATCTAAACTTGTGAAGCAATACCAGACCGAGTTGTTCCCGATGATGACGTATCGGATTTTCTTTTAATTTTCTCTTCGATTTGTACACTTCAAAAGTTAGTGGTCGTCAGCAAAATCCAGAACCATTCAGCGATCCCCAAAATTTGTTGTAACAATAGATTTTGGCAAGCGAACTTTTGAAGTGTACAAATAGCTTCCTCACTGTAATGACAACGAGGAACTCAATGTTATCAGGATCAATAGCCCCGACCTTTAGAGGTTGGGGTAAAGTGGACAAAATACTTCGGGCCTTCAAGCCAACACATGGATGTTGGACTAAAGTCCCGGCTACCTGTCTCCAACCCCGATCTAAAGGTCGGGGCTATTGAAAGAAATCGGCATTTTTTCAAGGTAATGAGAGTCAACACCAATATAACACTGTCTTTCCGACGTAAGGAGGAAACTCCCATTTTCTACGTTCTGTTAAAAATTAAATAAAAAAACATTTGACCTATTTTCTTTTGGATAACTTCTTTTTTCGCTATAAATTTGTTCACGTTACTGCATAAAGAAAATAACAGACATGAACTAATTTATTAACCTTACACTAAATTTTATCCTTATGAAAAATTACATTAACCTTGTCATTTTTGTAAGCATGTTGGCTTACGGATTTTCTGCTTATTGCCAGCCTGTGGCAGTTGATGATTATATTTCACCTGTAGTAGTGTATGCAAACGAATATTCACTAAATGTGATTATGAATGATTACAATACAAATGGAAGTTTGTTTAAAATCTTTGAAGTCCTTCAATCCGATGGAAGTAATCCGTATGCTTTTTATAGTGATACAAGTATCACATTCATTGCGGTAGCAATGTATGAGCAGGTTTTCAAATACAGGCTTTGTCAAATTCCTGATACAACTATTCTTTCCAATTGGGCTTATGTTACTATAAACCCAACCCTCAATAGTAATTATCCCGTTGCTCAAAACGATACAGTTTCAATAAGTCCCGGAGATTCGATATATGTTGATATTCTGGCCAATGACTTTGACCCCAATGGTGACAGTATTTACATTAAACCAGCTATTCAAGGAATGTATGGAGTTTATGCTGATGCTCAATTAGAAGGAAACCATGTGAAAATTAAACTTTCTTTTGATGACTATAGTGCATTAAATCAGGGCAGCTTCTCGTTGCGGTATTATGTTTCAGATACCTTTCCTATAAACAATGGAAATTCCGATCAAGGTTTAATTTATGTAAAAATTGAAAATGGAAACTATTTCGATTACCTCGATATCAATAATATTAAAGCACGATTTTCGTGTTTTGGCAACCATTTTTGGGATTTTGAAGGACAACCTGAATATTATTTTCCCAACGGGTCAACCAAAACTACAGGCTTTGCCAATACTTTTTGGATAGGCGGACAATCGTATGGGGCCGACACCGTGCTCCATCTTGCGGCCGATAGGTTTATGGCCGAAGGAGGCGATTACACTTTTGGCCCCATTTCGGAAGTAACTGATTTAGCGTATAAAAAGAAATGGTTCCGTACCTGGAAACTCAACAGAGAAGAAATTGAGTATCACAATCAAAACTGGTGGCAACCCGGTTATGTGCCCATCGACAACATTTTGGAATGGCCAGGAAATGGTGATGTTAGCCTCGGGCAAGCCACCCAACTTGCCCCCTTCCACGATAACGACAACGATGGAGTTTACGAACCCTTGCAGGGGGACTATCCCTACATAAGGGGCGACCAGGCCATATTCTTTATTTTTAATGATGCCCAACAAGACCATTTCGAAACCCAAGGGGCAAAGCTCGGCATCGAAATCCAGGGAATGACTTATGCTTTTGATGAGCCTAACGACCCTGCCTTGTGGAACACGGTGTTCCTGCACTACGATATCATCAACCGTTCGGACACTACGTATTACAATACCTACATCGGGAACTTCAACGATGCCGATATAGGTTATGCCCAGGACGACTTTGTGGGCTGCAATGTGCCTGAAAGCTACTTTTATATTTACAATGCAGATTCTGTGGATGGGAACGGACAAATTAATGCGTATGGGAACACCCCCCCCGTAATGGCAGTGAAAATATTGGCAGGCCCTTTTATGGATCCCGATAACCTCGACAATCCCAGCGGGGCTTGCGACGAAAGTGTCAATGGAACAGGTTTCAGCGATACTATAATCGACAACGAACGATTTGGCATGACAAGTTTCAGATACTTCAACAATGGTTCAAGCGGGCCAATGAAGGATCCTAAATTCGCTTCTGATTACTACAATTACCTTACTGGAAAGTGGCTCGATGGTTCGCAGATGGTGTATGGTGGCACAGGCCATTATATGGATCCGGATGCCACATCACAGGAGACGTTTTTTATGTTTCCAGGCACAACCGATACATGTGGCTGGGGTCAGGGTAGTGTACCCATGCAGGAGTGGGACGAAATTGCTGAGGACAACCCTTCCGGCGACCGGCGTGGCCTCGGTGTTTCAGGGCCTTTTACCTTTGAACCAGGACAGACCCAATCGGTCGATTTTGCCTTTATCAACGCTTTTGGCGACAGTACTAATTATTTGTCGGCCATCGATAGTCTTACAACTTATAGCCAATACCTGACATTGCTTTTTGAGAATAATTCGCCGATATTTAACGACGTAGCAAGCAACAACCCAACTGGTACGCCCTTCAAGGTTTACCCTAACCCGGCAAACAATTATATTTTTGTTGAAGGTGGAAAAGACAATGGAACTTCTGCCTATTACATATTAGACATCACCGGAAAAATCTATTCAAAAGGAAAAATAACCCCGGGCAATACAAACACTGTTTCACTTTCGGACCTTGCACAGGGAGTTTATTTTCTGAGAATATCAGGGATAAACGGTAGCCAAACATTCAAAGTACTCAAATTATAATTCAGATTTATTTTCATCCATCTATTTGTAATTGAATAAAACTAACCCTTATAAAAGATGAACTTATGAAAACTATTTCTTCTTTATTTCTGATGGCAGGTTTGCTTCTGTTTAGCCAAACTGCATGGACGCAGCCGGTTGCAGTGAACGACAATTACGAACCCATTATTCAATCGGGTGAAACTTACTATTTCAATCTTGTACAAAACGATTATGATCCGGGTGGGATGCTATTCAAAATTTGCGATGTAGTCAATCTGCCCAGCAATTTGCCATCCCATTTTTTCACCGATACAAGTATTTGGCTTTATGCTACCAATCCGGGTGAAATAATATGCAAATATAGGCTATGCCAGGTTTCCGATACTTCCGTGAAATCGAATTGGGCGTATGTGGATATTAACCCTGCATGGAACAATAATTACCCTGTGGCAAAAATAGATTCGGCGATAATCCGTCCGGGCGAAACCATTTATGTTGATGTGTTGGCAAATGATTATGATCCGCAGGGTGATCAAATTTATATCAATCCAACAATCTCTTCACAATGGCTTTCTGTTGCACCAGAAGTAGTTGGCGATTCTGTGAAAATCACCCTTTCGTTTACCGATTACGAAATATTAGACTTGGGATGGGCCAGGGTTTCTTATATTATTGCGGATACACTTCCTGTTACAGGCGCTACTGGTGACTTGGCCTATATTTATCTGAAAGTCGGAAACGGAAATTATTTCGATTATCTTGATATCAACAATATCAAAGCCCATTTTTCATGTCAGGGAGTACAGCTCTTTAACAAAGGAAGTGGCACATCATTTAGTTTCCCGGAAGACAGATCAATGAATATGGCTTTGCCCAGTTCCTTATGGATTGGGGGCAAAGCTTATGGAAGCGATACCGTCCTTCATATAGCAGCTGAAAGGCATCGCTACACAGAAGGTGATTTTGCACAGGGCCCGGTTTCCAATTCATATAACCTGGCTTATGACCAAAAGTGGTTTCATGCCTGGAAACTTTCAAAAGAAGAAATTGAATACCATAAACAAAACTGGTGGCAGCCGGGCTATTTACCCATCGAAAATATCCTTACCTGGCCTGGCAATGGCGATGTAGGCCAAGGCCAACTGGAAGAACTGGCACCTTTTCACGACAACGACAACGATGGGGTGTACGAACCACTCCAAGGCGATTATCCCTATATCCGGGGCGACCAGGCCATATTCTTCCTCTTTAACGACGACAGGCAGGAGCATTTCGAAACCGGTGGTAACAAGCTTGGAGTTGAAGTCCATGGAATGGCGTATGCCTTTGATATGCCCCAAAACACCGCCCTTTGGAATACTGTTTTTCTTCACTACGATATAATCAACCGATCGGATACCACTTATTATGAAACCTATATAGGGAACTGGACGGATGGTGATTTAGGATATGCCCAAGATGATTATATGGGCTGCAATGTGGAAGGTGGCTATTACTATTATTATAATGGTGAGGCTTGTGATGGAAGCGGTCAATACAATGCCTTTGGAATGTATCCCCCTTCTGTGGCTGTACAGATTTTAGGTGGCCCGCCACTTGATCCCGACAACCTCGACAACCCCGATGGGCAATGCGATGAAAGCGTGAACGGACTTGGTTTTGGTGATTCTATAATTGACAATGAGCGAATGGGAATGACCGCTTTTTACACTGAGAATAGTTGTTGGGAATATCCAAATCAGATAAGCGATGCTGACCAGTTGTATGATTTCATGAGTGGTTATTGCTCCGATGGCAACCACATTGTGTATGGCTTGGCCGATTCAACCGGAAATAATCCTACTACCAATTTCATGTTCCCCGGATTATCGGATCCTTGCGGTTGGGGGCAAGATGGGATTCCAATGCCTGAATGGTCAGAAGTATCAGAACAATCCCCTGGTGGGGACAGGAGGGGAATAGGCATAACCGGGCCTTTTACTTTTCATGCCGGACAAACTGTGTCGATTGATTATGCCTACATGGTGGCCTTTGGCGATAACCCAAATTATTTGTCTGCCCTCGATTCGCTCGAAGCTTACTGCAACTATCTGACGAACCTATTCGAGAACAACTCTCCCTTGTTTACAGAGATCGACAGCTATACGACAAGGCTTGAAAATATAAAGGTATTTCCAAATCCGGGCACAGATGTTTTTTATATTGATGCACTATCGGTTGATTTTGAGAGTAGCTATTATCTTTTCGATATAACCGGGAATCTGCAACAAAAGGGATTAGTACATGCTTTCAGCAAACTCCCGGTTTATGTTTCCGTTTTAGAGAGTGGGATGTATTTTCTGAGGGTGTCGGCAAAAGAAGGGACTAGGACATTTAAGATATTGAAACTCTAGCTGGGATTTTAAAAATGCATAAACTGCACTTTCATACAGGATTCTTTATTTGCCTTTGGCATTGTTTAAGTTTTGCCATTGCGAATGATTTTGCAGTCAACCCACAGCTGCCTTTTCCGTCTTATATTTTCGAGTCATAAGCCATTCGAAAAAAGTAGGAAAAAACCGTTGAGCGATATTCGTTGTTTTACCTAAAAGTGAAGGGGTTTGCTTGTATCTGCGTTTCTCAATCCCTTTCACAAAGATATTGGCGATTTCTTGAAGAGGCATCCGCTTGAACTGCTCCCGGATTGGCACCTGCTCGATTTCGCCATTTTGGTTTAAGAAGGTTTTATCTGAAGGATTTTCGGCAAAGCCAACATAATTAATCCCTACATGGACACCGGTTCCTTCCAATTCAATTTTTAGAGATTGAACAATTGCGGTAAGCGACATTTTCGATGCCGAGTAAGCCGAGTAATTGGGCAACCCCATAAAACCAGCAATACTTCCGGTGAAGATCACACTGCCATTTGTTTTCATTAGATAAGGAAGTGCTGCCTTTGTGGGATAAATCACCCCTAAGATATTGGTATGGATTACTTTTTCAAAAACTTCTGGGGAGGTGTTGCCAATGCTTCCTTCCATAGACAAACCTGCGTTATTGATCAGGATGTCCAGTGTGCCATATTTTTCGACGGTTTGCTTAATTAGTTTCTCACAATCAGAATAAATCCCAACATCTCCCTGAATCGGAAATACTTCATAGCCCGATGAGCTTATCTCCCTGGCTGTTTGCTCTAATTTTTCGGCATCGCGGCCATTCAAAACAATCTTTACTTTTTTAGCGGCCAGCGCAATGGCAATGGCTTTTCCAATTCCTTTACTGGATCCGGTTACAATAGCTACTTTACCTTCTAAATCTGTCCTTTTCATTTGTTCCTGTTAAGATACCCATTTTCATTGAACCAATCGAAAGCTTCCCTGATGGCAATGACAATAGAAGTTTGAGGCATCTCTAATTCCTCAACAGCCTTTGAGGCACTATAATAATTTTTATGAGAGCTTATCCGGGCCACAGCAAAACTTACCATCGGAGGCTTTCCTGTTAAGTAAGATATACTTTGTGAAATCAACCCGAACAAAAGAATAAAAACCTTAGGGATCATTAATTTGGGTGGCTTTACCCCCAATACATTACCCACCAACTGGTTGAAATCTTTGTACGATAGGTTTTCATTGGCCGTAATATAACATTGGCCACTACGACCCATTGTTAGGGCATTGCATGCAGCCACAGCCACATCTTTCACATGGATGAAATTCCGTCCACTTGATGTATAACCAGGCAGTTTACCGTTGTATAAAGCCAACAGCAATTCTCCACTGCTCGGCTTGGTATCGTAAGGGCCTAACATAAAAGTGGGATTGATAACTATGGCATCCAGGCCATGATTTGTAACATGATCCAGAATTTCCTGTTGAGCATCCCTCTTCGAATCAATATAATCGAGACGATACTTGCTGGCGGTAAAAGAGGATTCTTCGTTGCCTGGTTTTTCCATGGTTCCATTCCCAAAAGAATTGGCTGTACCCACTGAAACCAAGCGCTTCACCTTCGACTTCAGGGTCGCTTTGATCACATTAAGCGTGCCTTCAAAATTCACTTTCCTTGTAATTTCGGACCTCCGAGGCCATATCGACGTATTTGCTGCCGCATGGATAATATAATCACAGTCAACCGAAGCCTTTTCCACATCCTCCGGGTTTAATAAGTCGCCATATATTTTTTCAATGGTCAACTCATCAAGGGTGTCGATTCCTCTCCCATTTTGTACAAATGCCTTGACTTCCGCCCCTCGGGCCAGGAGCTCGCGCACAATATTGTTTCCAAGAAACCCGTCGGCTCCTGTTACGAGTACTTTCATTTGGTTTGTATTTTTATCATTTGTAAAAGTATAAGAAATATTTTTTAATATCATCTAAACCTTCACCCTCGACCAGAAACCGGCAATGGTTAGTCCCGAAAGGATATGCCATATTCCCCACCAGGCGGCTATAAATGCCATACCGCCAATGGCAAGGTCTTCTGGGAATATATTTGGATTGAAAAGTAAAACCAGAGCTAGTCCCGAATTTTGAATACCTGTTTCGATGGTCAGCGTTTTTTTGTCCTTGAGTGGCAATTTGAAAATGGAAGCAAAAGAGTATCCTGTCAAAAATGCAATGAAATTATGAATCAATACAATAATGAAAATGTATTTGATGTAAAGGATGAAAAAATCAAAGTTTTTGACAAAGGCTATAACGATCATTAAAAAGAAGGCCAAAATGGAAATGAGCTTAATGGGCTTTAGAATTCGGGCGGTTGCTTTGGGAAACTTAAAGGCAAAGGCCATCCCGAGTACAATCGGGACTCCTAATAATAAGGCGACCGTCTTAAACATTTCTCCACTATCCAGTACTAAAGGCCGCAATAATTCTCCCGAAGTTGAACTGTAAATTTTTGTGAATATACCACCCCAAAATGCGAAGTTTAGAGGCGTTAAAATAATAGCAAATAGGGTTGAGAAAGCGGTTAATGTGACGGATAAAGCAGCGTTCCCTTTTGTAAGAGCCGTAATAAAATTAGAAATATTACCACCCGGACAACTTGCCACCAGAATCATTCCCAGTCCTATTGTCGGGGTTATTATATCTTTTAATACAATGGTAAGTATTGTCGTTCCCGCAGGAAGCAATACAAATTGTGAGATTACACCTAATATGGCTGGTTTTGGAAACAATACTACCTGCTTGAAATCTTTTATTTTTATGTCGAGAGCCACTCCGAACATAATCAAGGCTAATGTGATATTCAATACAAATAATCCGTCGGTCGAAAAGTTTAACCGGATGGTATCCATTTCTTTTAGTACTTCAAGCATAGTTTAGGGTATTAAGTAAATTAAAAAACAGATTATTACGCATAGTTCAACTCCTCTGCCATTTGTTTGAGTAACTTATAGTCCGTTTTTCCGGTACCAAGTAAGGGAATTTCCACCACATAATGTGTTTTGTGTATTTTCATGAGGTTGGAGAAGCCTTGCTCTCTTAGATATTTATTTGCCTCGTTCAATGAAATTCCATTTGTTGAAAACAGTATTATTTTTGGTTTGTCGCCTAATTCATCGGCTTCAACAGCAAGAATCTGTTCGTCATGCGAACTGTATTTTTCGAGCAAGGCACTTTCGATTGCTGGTAAACTTATCATCTCGCCCCCAATTTTCACAAATCGTTTCAACCGGCCTGTGATATAGAGATCGCCATGTTTGTCGACATAGCCAAGATCGCCGGTTTTGTAGTATTCTTTCCCTTCAATCGAAATAAAAGGAGATGGGATGGCTGGATCGAGATAGCCATTGAAGATGCTGTTTCCACTGACTGTGATCATTCCTTCCTGTCCATTTTGCAGGGGGCGACCACTGTTTAAATCAATGATTTGATGGCTTACGCCGCTGATAAATTGGCCCACACTTTTGATGTCCTTTGTTTGGGTTGAAGTGATTGACAAGATCGGTGAACATTCAGTTATTCCGTAGCCCTGAAACAACATGGCCACCCCACCGGTTTTGGCTTTAAACTGATTGGCAATGGAAGGATGCAGGCTCTCGGCACCGGTAACAGCAAGCCGGACCGAATTAAAATCTTCATCCGCAGCCACCGACATAATGAGTTTTAAAAAGGTAGGCGTAGCAAGTAAAACACTGGCCTTGGTGTGTGTAAGGACACGCGCGATCTCCCTCGAATTTTTCGGGTCGGGAGTATAGGCTACTTTTATACCGGCAACCAATGGGAGTACCGATAAAACCGTAAACCCAAAGCTGTGGAAGGGTGGGAGAAACCCTAAAAGGATATCCGTGTTGTACAGTTCAATTTTGTCAAGGACGCCCCACAGGTTGTACATGATATTTTTATGCGTTAGGGGGACTGCTTTGGGAACGGTTTCGCTGCCCGAGGTAAACAAAATCACAGCGATTTCGTCCAATTTATTTCTAGGATAAAACACCTTTGGAACCTGCAATTCGATCAGTGCCATAACTTTTGTTCCAAGCGATACTTTGTTGATCTCTTTGTCGAAAAATAAACACATATCATTAAACCCGGCTGGCAATTGGTCTTCCACTTTGTCGAAAAACGAAGTGGCCGTGATTACTTGATGTAGTTGGGCAGACTCTATACAGCTTTGGAGTGTTTTCTTGCCTACCGTCCAGTTTAGCATCACCGGGATTTTTCCGGCAAAAAAGGTAGCCATTATCAATAGGGTGGTGCTTTCCAAAGCCGGGAGCATAATGCCTACTCGTTTGTCCTTTATATTTTTCCTGATCAGTTTCGATACGACAATGGCTTTCAGAAGGAAATCTTTCCGATTGTTCGATCCCATCATTTTGTCATAAACAAGGGGTGCTTTTTTGTTGCTCAAGCAAGTTTGAATAAATTGATCCCGAATATTAAGCGAGGGATTGACGGTCACTCTGGTTTTTGTTTCGGACCCGTCGGAAAGAGTTGACACCTTTAAATCTTGTTGAATAGAATCGGCACCCATTGCAATAAAACAAAGGTCGCCAACCGTTTTTAATCGGGCATAGTCGCCATCGAAAACCGAACCAAATTTATTCTCGATGGCAGCAACCAGACCTACCAATACCAACGAGTCCATGCCCAAATCCATGGTCAGGTTCGAGGCTAGATGCAAACTTTCGGTGTCCATGCCCGTCTCGTTTGCAATGGTTTCTTTAACACCTACTATCACGCTTTTGGGGATGTCGTTTGGATTTATGGAATTTGTCGATTCCATTTCTTTTACCGACCCCACAATCTTTTCTGGCAATCTTCTGGTCGACTTAGGTGCGTAAAAGAAATGTTTTAGAAAATTCACTTCTTCTTCTTTAATATTGTAGAAGGATTCGAGGCTGTCGTTGAATTGCTTTTTGCCTTCGTTGGCGTATTTCTTTGCCTCGTTGGTAATATCCACAAATTCAACTTTTACAATTCTTTTAGGTACGAGAAATATCAGGTTGGCAAGCACATAAAACAGGGCTTTCCCAAATGTTTTAAAGACAGAGGGGATGTCGCCTGTCCAGGCTTTCGACCACATGCTTCCCCAAAGTCCGGATATCCGTACACCTATTATCTGCGTGCCGCCGGGCACCTTTTTCACAATGTTGTATGCAGTTGATTTATTGAAGATTTTCTCAAAGCCTTGTCCTGCAATTTGCCCGGAAGGATAGATCAGTACATTTTCGCCATTGTTTAAAATGTCCACTGCACTTTCAATAACCATGCTTACCTCATCCTTGTCAATCTTACCCGACGACTGGATATTGTTTATGGGGACAGCTTTTAGTTTCTTGAAAACTCCTCTTATCAGAGGCTTATTAAAAAATCTTGCCGAGGCAATTGGTCTAAAACTGCTATGTTTAAATATCAGAGTGGTTAGAATTTGAGGATCGACATGGGCCTGGTGATTGGGCAAAAACAATTTTGGTGCATTGCTTTTTAAGAGGTCTTCACCATGAACGCTAATCTTATACCTCGATGTAAGGATTGTTCTATAAATTGCTGCTATTGTTTTCATCTTTACTTCTGTTTAATTAAAAATCATGATACAAAACTATGGTGGTTCAGATATGGATAAAAACGGTTTATCCACAGGGAGGACATCAAATATGTAATTAGTAGTTATGAAAACAATAATATAAGGCATTAGTTCAAAACGTACTAAATTATGCAAGTAGTGAAAACCCGATTATTGATTTTCGCAATAAAAAAGAATGGTTTTTGGATTGATCGCTGATTTTATCTGGGAGGATTTCGGTTAGACGCTGTTATGTCCTTTGGACGCTGACAGGTCCCGGCAACCTGTCAGCGTTCGCAGAACCTGTCAGCGTTGCAATTCCCACTCCGGTGTTTTGAGCTCATTGTAAAATTCAATACGGTCAATAATTTCACCCACCACATATACTATTATTGGCAAAGCTATGCTGTCGGTTAAGTGAATTAGGATTGTGGCAAATGTGATGGTTGATACCCGTATTATTACCGGAATAAACTTCTCCCTTATTTGCCTGTTATTTTGATAGAAAAACAATAAAATCCGAAGAATGGCAAAAACAGTAAATAGGACGACCCACGAGTTCAACAGGAAAAGGCTATGCAACATTATTATCAATGTAAGGGCTGAATGGACTCTTGTTTTCCATTGCCATTGGGCCGGCAAATAAACCATGTCGATGGAAAATAAAAAGAGTATTCCGGGAATTGCGGAAACCAACCAGGGTATAGGATGGACGAAAAAATCGAATGATACAGTTCCATAGAATAGTGTGTAAAAAAGAATTTCACGACTCAACCACGAATTTTGGATGTTGAGCAGGCTGCGCCAGGCTTGTCCTTTTCGTCCAAGATGAAACAAGCTCAACAAGCCTGAAAAAAGACCGATAAACAAGAAACCAATTTTGGCCGCTAGGTTGAAATGAGTAGTATGCCCTGAAATGTATAAGGCCACCATGCCCGCCGAAATCAAAGTGAAAAGAAGAAGTGGCAGTTCTTTTTTTGCCGATATTTTTGCTTCACATTGTGGGACTTCATAACTCATTTCTTGTCCATCGAAAAGGCTGGCATCTATTTCAGGAGGGTCTTGGTTTCTAAGTTTTATAATTTCTATTTGCGTGCCCACATCAACGGGGATGGGAGAGGAGTTTCGTGATTCTTCGCGCGAAAATTCCTTTTGCTGAAAAGCTAAAGCACCGGTGGGGCAGGAGAGGGCACAAGCCGGAACATCCCCTTCTTCGAGGCGGTGGTTGCAGAAAGTACATTTCTCGATTATTCCTCTCTGTCGATTGAATACCGGGGCATCGAAAGGGCAGGTCCAGGTGCAGTATTTGCAGCCGATGCACTTGTCGGCATTGTGTAAAATAGCCCCCGTTGTTTGATCTTTGTGATAAGCAAGTGCCGGGCAATTTTTCATGCAAGGTGCATCCTCGCAGTGGTTGCAGGCCATCGACAGGTAGAAAAGGGGTAGGTTGGGTCGATGCTGTTGATCGTTATATTTTAACTTTCGCCAAAGGCCATTTTCCTGTATCCCGTTTTCGAGCATACAAGCCACAGCGCAGGCATGGCAGGCCACGCATTTATTTTCGTCGAAAACAAAGATGTTTTTCATTGGACAGGTTCCCATTTTTCGTAATCCACTAAATTATCGTGAAATGCAGTGCCATGACCCATGTCGGTTTCACGGCCTAACGATAATGAATTTGGGGATGCCCCTTCCTGATGCCAAAAACCGTTAGCAATGGAAATGCAGCCAGGTCGCAGGCTGGCATCTGTTTTTGCTTTTATTCTGATTTCCCCTCTATTGTTGAACACTCTGATTGTATCGTTGGATTTGATCCCTTTTTGTGCAGCATCACCAAAGTTTATTTGAGCGTAAGGTTCGTCTGTAATTCCTTTTATAACGGCCAGGTTCCCAAACTGGGAATGTATCCGGTTTTTGGTGTTGGGCGATAAAAGCTGAAAAGGGAATCTCATAGATGATTCACCCTGTTGTCCTTCTATTGGTTTTTCGTATGAGGGAAGTGGATTCACGCCCCATCTTTTAGCAGCCTGAGTAGAATAAAGTTCAATCATTCCAGACGGGGTTGGGAAGTGGTAATCGCTAAAAGCTATCTCCTGTAACATGGGCGATAGGATTGGCCCCTGCCTGAGTTTGTCGAGGCTCAATTCAGGGTAGCCGGAAATTTGATGTTCAAGCCAGGCATCTATTTCCTGATCGGACAGGCCTGGGAAATTCATCCTGATTTCATCCTCCGAAAAACCTAACTTTTTGGCCAGCAAATAATAAATTTCTGTTTCGGGTTTTACTTCCCCCGCAGGTTCAAGCACCTTTTGTTTTAGCTGGATGTAGGGATGCCAATAGCAGGAAATCAGGTCGCTTTGCTCGAACATGTTTTTAGCTGGCAGGATGATGTCAGCTTCAAGGGCAGTATCTGTCATGAATTGTTCCACCACCACCCGGAACTCCAATTTGCGAAAGGCTTCCCGAACTTTGTTGCTGTCGGGGTTCTGACTAAGAGGGTTTCCCCGCTCGACCCAGGCCATTTTTAGTTCAGGGTTTTTTGTGGACAACATTTGTTCACCCAAACGGGCGGTGGCAATTTCGCGCCGAAATATCCCATCCGGCTTTTCCGGTGGGTAATAATTTTCGGGTTCTTTGGGCTGGCTGAATATATCGCCTTGCAAATCGGCATAGTGCCAACACGAACCCGGTAAGCCAATATGGCCTGTAATTACCTGCAAAGCAAGAAGGCAACGGATAGTTTGGCCCCCATTGGAAAATCGCTGCATCCCGTAACCGGGAATTAAGGTCATGGTTTCTGCTTCTCCAATCCAGGATGCCAGTTTTTCGATAAAATGGACAGGGATGCCACATTCCCGACTGGTCTCTTCAATGTTGATATTTTTTAGGCTTTTAGCAAAATCATCAAAACCTAATACATGTTTATTAATGAATCTTTTATCTATTTGTTCCTTCTGAATAAGAATTTTGATAATGGATAAAGCCAAAATTCCGTCTGTGCCTGGGATGGGCTGTAGCAACAAATCCGCCCTTTCCGATGAGGCTGTTCTTCGAGGATCAATCACCACCAGCCTGGCCCCCTTTGTCTGGGCTTTTTCGATTGGGATCATTTGCTGGATATTCGTCTCGGCTGGGTTTTTCCCCCAGAGAATTATCAGTTTGGCATTTTCTAAATCCCAGGGTACATTGTGCTTATTATCCCCGAGGGTAAGCCGTGTAGCTTCCAGACCTGCCGGCCAGCAAAGGTTTCCATATACTGTGGTCGCTCCGCCATAAAGTTTCCAAAAATTAGTACCGATCCCATTTAGCAAACCCGACATCCCACTGGCCGCATAAAAAAGTACGCTGTAACATCCATACGCCTTCTTGTAATATTGAAGTTTTTGGCTGATCGTATCGAGGGCTTCATCCCAGGATATCCTTTCGAAATCATTCCCTGTTTTTTTAAGTGGATAAAGGATACGGTCTTTTGAATGTGCCCTTTCAATATAGCTCAACCCTTTCAGGCAAGCGCCTTCGGGAGTAGCCAGGTTCAAGGGCTGCGGGTCGATGCGGATAATCTTCCCATCATCGACCCACACCTTGAACGAACAGGTGCTGTAGCAATTTCTCGGACAAGCTGTGTTGAAAACCTGCATCTTTTTATTTCGATTTATGAACTTCAACAAAAGTAGGGAAATAGGGGATAAGTTAGCTGTTGTTGTTCATTTTGGGAATTAGAAAAAATTAAAATCAACCAAGTCGCCATTTTCATTGCGTAATAAATACTCTTTCTGACAACCATAATTTCTCTTATGCTGTCTGTAATACGTAAGGCAGATCAACAGAGTATTACAAAAATAAAGGCCGTAAGAACATTCCCCAGCAACAAAGGGGTAAATTTGGCCGGTTACCAGATTATTCTATAAGCCGGGTATTTATTTAAATTGAAAAGATCATGAAAAAGCTTGTTTTTATTTTAATGCTGATTGGATTGTCGATAGGTATTAATCCAAACCCTATTATAGTTCCACCAGGTGCAATTTCTGAAATTTACTTCGACAGTTTGGGCAAATGGAATGTAGAGATTGGCTTCAATAATCCTAACTTAAATCCTTATTCAGTTCAAATAGGTAGTTCGCATGGAAGTTCATATTTGGATAGTATTGAGATAATCGAGTCATATAATGGAATTAATTATTTTGGTTATTTGGCTGTTATCCGTCAGGATGACTATATGTTTGAAATCGATAAAAACAATGATTATGTCTGGCTGATGTCTTATGATGATTATTTTTACGATTACGTGGAATTCGGTGATTATCCCGGTTCGATGATTGACGCATCTAAGTCAACTGAATCAATAGTAAATGTCGGAGTGGTGGATTCCTATTTTTGTAAGACCAATCATCCAAACATTGGTGAAGGAAATAGTATAGAAGGAACTCAAGGTTGGCTAAATGCAAAAGTCTATAACAAGGCAGGTGCAATGGTAACTAATGGATATCTTTCCATTTATCATGTATGTGCGGCGGCGATCATGTCTGATGGAAGTTTTAGTGGAAATATTTTTGCAAGGAATTATCGGGCTGATACAATAAATTTGAGTAATTCTACGGATACGAATGGCCGATATTTAATTGAATCATTGCTGTTCACCATTGATCCTGAAGATACTACAACTGTTGAAATAAATCTTTTGCAATTTTTGGCTTCCAGCGAAATTTTGGTGAAAGATGATCCTGTCATTGCAGCATTTCCCAATCCTTTTTCTGATCAGATCGATTTCTATATTTCTTTGCCAAACCAATCTTGGAAAGGTACTTTTCTCGACATTTTCGATTTGAAAGGCTCGATAGTTTCATCTAAGCTTTTAAATTCAGCCACCCAAAAGGTAACATGGGAGACAGATAACTCAATCCTTTCAGGGGTTTATGTATATCGTTTAACAGTTAATGGGCGAGGGGTTTGCACCGGAAAAATGATTAAACAATAGGAGAGTTGCGAAACCCGTAAAAATGATAATCGGGTTTTTAATCCGCGCTTTTCAGCGTAAACCTGCGTCAGAATATAGAGTGAAGATGGTGAGTAAGCGATTTAACAACATTAGGAAAAATATTTCAGCAACAAATCCTGGGTTGAAGCCACTTCCAGTTTCATCAATAAATTCTTTCGGTGTGTATTTATTGTATGTTTACTCAGAAATAAAGTATTGGCCATATCCTGACTTTTGGAACCTTTCAATAGAAGTGCCAACACATCGCGTTCCCTGTCGGTTAAAGAAAATTCAATCGAAATATTCTCGATTCGGCTTTCATTGCTCAAAATACCATCAGATAAACGGCTAATCGTTTGCTTCAACTCTTCTATATCGACAGGTTTAACTAAATAATCGAAAGCAGCTTCACGGATAGCCTTGATGGCATAATGACCAAAGCCAGTAACAAAAACGATTTTGCTTTTTACTCCCACCAATTTAATGGCTCGTGCCAAATCCAAACCCGACATTTTGGGCATCTCCACATCGGTAAATACAATATCGGGTTGCTGTCGGATAATTTCAGCTTTGCCTATAATGGGACAAGTAAATCCCCCCAGCACCTCAATTTCGGTATGGTCGTTCAGCAAGACTTCCAACCGGTCAATTGCTATTTGTTCATCATCAATAAGAATGGCTGTCATATCTGTTTTTATTCTGGTATTGTTATTCTAACTATTGTTCCTGGTGTGTTTTGTTCATCTTTGTCCTTATCGGTGATGGTATATTTTATTCTTTTCCCTGAAAGTTTTTTATACAAATCGAGGATCGAATCAATAATCTCTAAACCTTTTCCTGTTCCATGTGTATTATGTTCCTGAGAACCAGAACGCCCAATGCCATTGTCGGTAATGGTAACCTGTATGCTTTTGATCGAATTTATTATCATTATTGACAAATGACCTCCACCTTGACGGGGAATAAGTCCATGTTTGATCGCATTTTCAACAAAAGTATGGATCAACATCCGTGGGATTTCGAGAGAAGGATCAACGTTTTCGTCAAGTTCAATCGAATAGCTGAAGCAATCGTTAAAACGGGTCTTTTGTATTTCGATAAAATTGCGGCAAAACTCAAGTTCTTCTTTCAGACTCAACGATATTTTGTCACTGTTCATCAGTGATTGGTGCATCAGACGTGAGAAGCTTACAATGTTCTTTTCAGCTTCACCCTGCCGCTTGGTGGTATATAGGCCCGCAATTGTATTCAATACATTGATTGTAAAATGCGGATCTACCTGATTCTTGATTGAATTGTATTGAAGCTTTAGGACTTGTTTCTCATTTTCGTATTTTTCGTGGGCAAGTCTTTTCTGAACCAGGTTTAAGTAATAAAAAAATAAATATAAGAATAAAAAGATGGTCAAATAAATGGGGTATTGCCAGGGATTTAGGGGGTTTTTAATACATTCGAAAGAGAAAAATTTATTTCCGCTTTGCACATATAAGAATCGCTTACTATCAGCATTCGTGAAGGCATAAATCCTATTGATATACCCCGGTTCATTAGGTATGTCAATGGAGGTGTATAATCTTAAATCTTTGTTCAAAACCAGAATACTTTGGTAGTCTTTCCCGAAAAGGAGCACCTCATTTTCTCCATTGTTGTCCACATCAAAATATATTCTTTCCAGAAAAGATACCCCACTGAGAGAAAAGTTATTCCTGACTTTATGTAATTCTAATGGGAATGATATTTCAAATAATTGTCCTTTTCGATTCACCAAATAGTACTTAATTTCTCCATCAAAATCCAGAGGCAAAACAGAATACCCATTTAATGTTATATCATCAGGAAGTTCTAATTCCGACAAAAAATCACCCCTGTTCGAAAATAATAAAAGCTTAAATTTTTTTCCTGTTTTCACATTCCATTTCAGATACAAACACAATAGGAAGGTTTCATCATTTTGTTGAAATGGATATGGAATAATATTCCCGGGATAACCCACAAATTCAATAGGTTCGAATTTAAGTTTTAAGTCCTCATCAAAAACCATCAAATAGCAACTACTGTCTTTATAAGGTACATATTCAGTATAATTACCAAGTGCACTAACATTCCCAAATATCTCAATTTTGTTATCGGAATCGATATCGCTAAATGAAATATTGCTATTTATGCCAGTACCGCTATAGGGTGAAATTGTCAAGCTATCCTGCTCAATATTGTATTTGAAAATGTTTCGCGGGTATTTGGAAAAGCCTGAGGATAAAATAAAATACAAATCCTTATTCTGGTCAAGTGTCTGGTTGTATAATTCACCCCCAATAAGGGAGACATCAACACTACCATGATGATTGATATTTGATATAGCAACAAACCGGTGCTTAATAAAATATCCTTGGTCACCTAAAAGCTCAATGCCATTTAGGAATAGGGAATCGGCCGATTTCGTTACTACATATATTTCAGTATATCCATCGGAATCGTAATCTCCAAAAATCGGATTATGTATATCCAACCAATTTCCCTTCATGTTCCATTGTCCATAATTCGCCCCTGACAAATCTTGAACCTGTATTACCGGAAGCAAGTCGATGGAACTGTTGAAGGATATTATTATTTGCTCTGTATTTCCGTCATTGTCTAAATCATTCATAATGATTTGTGTACCTTTTGACAGCTTATTTGAATCAACAGGTTCGAAATTGATCTTTTTAAAATTGAAAGGCAACACGAAAATAATTGCAAGCCCAAAAATTATTGTCAGGACAATTGGATGCGTAAGGGTTTTGGTTAAGACCTTACGTACTTGTTTCTCCTTGCTATTATTAAAGTATTCAGTCATTTATTTAATTTTCTAAAATATTCCTATTTAATAATCCAAAGATTACATCCTGTCAATTCCATCCAACGAAGAAATACACACAAAAATAGCTTTTAATCTCAAAAATTAGTCATTCGTAGTGATATAGATTCACTACTGATAGGTATATGGGCATGCCTAATACAGTTGATCTTTACAGACATATTTTATGGAAACTCAGAATGGTTATGGAAAGTACATGTATGAAAAATGATTCATCGGCTTTGAGTTCTTACAAAACAGGGAAACATTCTTTCATTACTACTACCGTTTGCAAACCCCCAGGTTTTCCCAAACCAGAAAAATGACCATTCTGAAATAAGGAAAATCAGACACTTAGAAAGGAGTGAATGTTTCGGGCCTGGTGAGAATTCGTTTTCACCGGGCCTTTTTTATTGGACGCAGGTTTGCGCGGTTAACGCGGATAAGAAAAGGGAAAAAGCATTTTCATACGAATCTGCTCGGATAACGCGGATGTTTATTAAAACAATATCCGCGCTTTTCAGCGTTTATCTGCGTCCTCTAAATTTTTGATCCGTGCTTTTCAGCGTAAATCTGCGTCAGATAATGAAAATTGATAGTATCGACTTCTTACATCAAATATTTCAACATCAAATCTTTTGTCGATTCAAGACCAATTTTAGCAAGTAAATTCCGCCGATGGGTGTCGATGGTGTGTTTGCTTAGGAACAGCCGGTTTGCTATTTCCTGACTGGTCGAACCCTTGAAAACCATTGCCAGTATTTCGCTCTCCCGCTCGGTAAGTTGAAACTCTTCGCCTATTTGACCCACAATGTTTTTATGGTTCGTGCTATCTCCATTCATTCTGACAATCATGGCTTTCAAATCATCTATGTCAACAGGTTTGGTCAGGTAATCGAAAGCGGCCTCGCGGATGGCTTTAATGGCATAATGATCGAAGGCCGTGACAAAAACCACTTTTGTGTTTACCCCGGCCTTTTTTATCGATTTCACCAATTCAAAGCCCGACATCCCCGGCATCTCCACATCTGTCAAGAGCAAGTCGGGTTTCTGCCTGATAATCTCAGCCTGTGCCAGGTTAGGACAGGTCATTGCGGTCAGCACTTCAATCTCGGGAAATGATGCAAACAAGGATATTAACCTGTCGATAGCCAATTGTTCATCGTCTACAAGGATTGCTGTCATAATTTCGAATTTGCGCCTATATATTGAAAAAACCGTTTGCCTTACAAAGATAAAAGTATTTTTAATTAAGAAGGTCTAATAATGGGGTCAATTTTTAGAGAGTGAGACGCAAGCCTTGCGTCTCTACCACCGGGACGATTCAATAGTCTGGTGAATATTTATTTGTTCCCCTTGTAGAGACGCAAGGCTTGTGTCTCATTCATGTAGAATAAATAGAAATCCCATTCCATCCTATCCCGGCACCTCAATTTCCACCCGGGTTCCAGTTTGGCCAATTTCATCCAAATCAACCACCCGGTTTTTTATCCGCTTCCCCGACAGCTTTTTATACAATTCAAGGATATTATCAATAATGGCAAGCCCCTTTCCCGTGCCATGCGTTTTTTGGGTCTGTGATTGTTTCCGGCCAATGCCGTTGTCTTCAATAGAAATATGGATGACCTTTCTGTTTTTCGATGCCCTGATCAACAAGAACCCACCTTCCTTTTTTGGAAGCAGGCCGTGTTTTATGGCATTCTCCACAAAGGTATGGATGAGCATACGGGGTATTTCAATATCCAGTTTTACCTCTTCGTCTACCTCAATCGAATACTCAAAACAATTCTCAAAACGGGTTCGCTGCACGTCGATAAAATTCCGGGTAAACTCCAGTTCTTCTTTCAGGCTCACCGAAATCCTATCGCTATTCATCAGGCTTTGCTGAATCAATTTTGAAAAGCGCACCATGTATTTATCGGCCTCTTCCTGCCGCTGGTTGCCATACATACCGGAAATTGAGTTTAGCACATTCAAGGTAAAATGAGGGTCGATTTGGTTTTTGAGGGACCGATACTGAAGTTGCATCATTTCTTTTTCGCGACGCAGGACGGTTTCGTTCCTTACTTTAATAAGGATAAAAAAGAGGAAATAGCTTAGGATAAATAAGCTGATGAAAAACGGATATTTTAAGAGGTAAAGTTTATTTTGGTAGTAATGATAAATAAGCAAATACTCTTTAGTGTCGAAGGCAATGTAGGGATCGTTTTTGCCGTTCCTCTTAATCGAATATTTGCACCGATAATCAAAAGGGAATGAAAGTTCTACTGGATGAGAAAGATCAGCACGGCTTATATACATTTTATTTTCATCCACATTGTATAGCATAAATTCTTTTTCCCCATCCAAATCAAAGTCTTCCTGATACTCGACATTAGCGCCAAAAGGCATTTCCAATTGGTTGATAGGGTTTAGTCCGAAATCATATTCAATAACATTATGCCCATTTATTTGGCAGTATATATGATCATTTCCATCTTGGTTTGAAATAAAAATCCTAAAATCGAAAATACCAGTAGGGAATTCTTTTCTAGCGATTTCATTACCTTCAAGATTATAAATAATAATTTTACAGATTTTTGATGAATTAACTACTTCTAAGAACATGCTAATTAAAAATGTTTGATTAGAATTGGAAGCAAAATAGGCGATGACCTGTGACGAATAGCCTTTACATTTGATAGGTTTAAAAGAAAAATCAAGTTTCTCGTCGAAGACCAACAACCAGCTACTGGTATCGTCAATAATCTCCTCATTTATTTCGCCTTTGTAGTTATCACTCGCATACGTTGAAACTGTAATATAGGTCTTTCCTGTGGTGGAATCGGAATAAATAATTGGGGTGCCTTGTAAATTAGCATACATTTCAGGGCATCTATAAACACTATCGTTATAAACATCGAAAGCATACAAATTTCGATGTTTCCCACAATATGCACCGGAAACAGCAAAAATGAGTTCATTATATCCATCTTGATTTAGGTCAGACTGTTCGGTATTGGTTATGCTAAAATCTTCCGTACCATTTAAAATACAAATTTGGCCAATATACTTTTCTCGAAGAACAGGAGAAGGAAACTCAGTTGTTTCAATAAATAATGAGTCTTTCGTTCGGGTGAAGAAAATCATTTCATTAATACCATTTTTATCGTAATCAGCAAATTGCACAAAAATGTTATTCACCAAGTCCCTGGTGAGATTTATTTGTGGGAAAGGACATTGCCAATATAAAAACTTATTATATGGGTAAATGCAAACCGACTGGTTTATGCCATATCTACCGGATCTTGCTAAAAACAGAAATTCACTTTTCCCATCCTGATCAAAATCATTGTAGAAACCCTCCCTGTTTTGAGATTTTACTTTCTGCACCAGTTCAATTTTATATTTAGGAAAATAATCGGGAAGCAAAATAACCAGGAGCGAACCTATGAAAAAGCCTAATATCAAAGGCAATCTTTGTGTTTTAATGAATTGAGCTATTTTCAAAAACTTACATTTTTTCTACGGCAGCTAAAATAGTAATAAGTTTGTAATCAGGCATCTTCAATCAAATAAAATATCATTTTATACTATACAATACCTGACCTTTGCTAATCGTGTTTTATACTAATCATTTTATTTTAAAAATACTCATAGATAGGGAATGGAAATCACTAATGATGAGTATTGTTTGGCCTCTGTATTCAGGGGAAATTTACAGAATTAAATTTTCGCAAACGGTAATTGAGTTTTTAACTAAAAAATTATTATTATGAAAAAGATTCTTTTTTTTATTGGCATGTTTTTATCTGTAACAGGAATTATGGCCCAAACATACTCCTGTACTGAAGTATTCTCGGACGATTTCTCAGGAGATTTATCAAACTGGGAAAACATGTATCCTAATGATCCCAACGGGTCTTGGATAATTAACACAAATGGTCAACTGTATGGCAACTATAATGTGAGTTGTGGTAGCGTTACATGTCCCCAAGCTGATTTGTTGTTAAAGGATTCCTTGCAAATTGCAGATCATTATAGGGCTTCAGCCGATTTTCACAAGGTTACTTCGTATCCAGGTCATGAAGGTGCTGGGGCTTTGTTTTCATCATGGCAGGATACGGATAATAAGTTTGTAATTGGTGTAGGATTAGGAGGATCAACACCATTTTCATCGGTTCAGGATTCCATTAATGTAGGTGTGCAAATAAGACAAACTACCTGGCAATTAGGAACTTCTTGGAAATTCTATTTTCCATGGAATTTGGATTCAACGAATGTTGCCACTTTGGAGAAACACGGCAATATCTACTCAATATTTGTAAATGATATTTTCCTGATGGATTATGTTGATACCTTTTTAAATGGAAATGGGAAACTTGGGTTTCATACCTATGGTGCAGTTTTGATAGATAACTTTGTACTAGAATCTTGTAGTTTACCTACACCATTCAATTGTGGCGACTCCATCGCAGATATTGATGGCAACTATTACAATACTGTACTGATAGGCAACCAGTGCTGGATGGAGGAAAACCTAAATACAACACATGATGCCTCTGGCAATAGTATTACCCGTTATTGTTACAACAACGAAACAGATAGTTGTGACATTTATGGAGGACTTTATACATGGTACACAATGATGAATGGTCAATCTAGCAGTTCAATTGTTCCCAGTGGTGTTCAAGGAATTTGCCCAGAAGGCTGGCATATACCAAGCGATCAAGAATGGACTAATCTTACTGACTATCTTGGTGGACTAAGTGTTGCTGGTGGTAAGTTAAAAGAACAAGGAACAAATTACTGGAATAGTCCAAATACTGGTGCAACAAATAGCAGTGGCTTTACCGGTTTGCCAGGTGGACACAAAAACAGTGGAGGTGGAACCTATGTAAATATGGGTGGTGGTGCTAATTGGTGGTCAACAACCCAAGGTGGATTAGGTGCCTGGTACCGGGCAATACAATATAATGATTCAGTTGTATTTCGCTATAGCAACAGTAAAACATATGGTTTCTCAATACGTTGTATCAAAGATAGCATTCCAATCTTATCACTTAATGCTTCTTTTATATCAGGTGATTCTCAAATTATCGTTGGTGACTCTGTTAATTTCACAGATATTTCTACAGGCAACCCAACCACTTGGCAATGGATATTTGAAGGGGGGACACCTGCAATTTCAACAGATCAAAACCCAATAATTACATACAATTCACAGGGTCTTTTTGATGTAACACTTATTGTGGGAGATGGACAAACTTTTGACACGTTATGGATAGATGATTACATTCATGTTTCACCCCAGACAAATCAATTTGATGGCTGGTACATATCGAACACCGGCAACAATCATACAATTCTAATCCCACAAACAGCAGCCATAACATTCGATGGTGTACCGGCAATCCCCGGTGACTATATTGGAGTATTTTATGATTCGGCAGGATCTATGGCTTGTGGTGGATATCTCGAATACAATTTATCAGGTAACCTTCCTCTTACTGTCTGGGGTGATGACAGCCAGACCACTTTCAAGGAAGGATTTTCGTCCGGGGAAGAATTTGCATGGAAAGGATGGAATAGTCAATCAGGAGAAGTAGTACATAATGCAAATGTGATTTATGACGGAAGCTTTCCAAACCTTGATGTATTTGCAGGTAATGGCATGAGTGGTATTCAAAGTGTCGAGTTTATTACATTTGAGACTCAATCAATATCTATGGTAAATGGTTGGAGCATTTGGTCAACCTATATTGATCCTTTCGAACCTCTTATGGATAGCATCTTCTCAGAAATTATCAATGAAGTAATTATTGTTAAAAATGGTAATGGCCAGGTATTTTGGCCTCTGTACGCTATTAATGCCATTGGAAATAATATGATTGGAGAAGGGTATCAAATTAAAATGAATTCTGCTCAAACCTTTGAAATTACAGGCTTGGCTGTTACACCTGAGCTTTCACCTATTTCAATTCCGCAAGGTTGGAGCATCTTAGGCTATCTTCGTCAATCACCTGCAAACATCGAAACTATGATGAGTCCAATAGTATCAGAAATCATTATAATGAAAAATGGTGCGGGACTAGTTTACTGGCCTCAGTACACAATTAATGCAATTGGCAACATGATCCCGGGTGAAGGTTACCAGATAAAACTTAATTCAGCACAATCATTAGTATATACTGCAAATACAGCTGCGTTCTCAAAATCTGATATTATTATTGAGCAACCCACTTATTTCAAAACTACCCTAAACACCGGCTCCAACATGACCCTCGGGATCCCACTTTCATCCTGGGAAACAATACCAAATTACCGTGATGAGGTAGCTGTATTTACACAATCAGGTTTGCTAGTTGGATCAGGTGTTTTTACCGGAGAAAACATGGCCGTCACCCTTTGGGGCGATGATGAATACTCGAACGAGACCGATGGATTGGTAGCAGGTGAAGGATTTACTTTGAGAATCTGGAACAAAGAAAATCAAACAGAATCAGAAATTCTCATCGAGTCTTGGCTTGAAGGAGATGCCAGCTACGAAACCAACAAAATAGCGGCTGCTGCAAAACTATCAACTCAGAACTCAGAACTCAGAACTTTTAAACTTTATCAAAACACCCCCAATCCCTTCACCGGACAAACCGAATTTAGTTTCTACCTGCCAAAGGCATGCAAGGTTGAGTTCGAGATATTCAATATTATAGGTGAGAAGGTGGGCACATTGGCCTCCGATAATTTTGAATCCGGGAAACATTCATTGATATACAGGTCGGGAATGTTGCCAGCCGGCAGCTACTACTACCGTTTGCAAACCCCTGAGTTTTCCCAAACCAGAAAAATGACCATTCTGAAATAAAGAAACTCAGACACTAAGAAAGGAGTGAATGTTTCGGGGCCTGGTGAGAATTCGTTTTCACCGGGCCTTTTTTATTGGACGCAGGTTTGCGCGGTTAACGCGGATAAGAAAAGGGAAAAAGCATTTTCATACGAATCTGCGCGGATAACGCGGATGTTTATTAAAACAATATCCGCGCTTTTCAGCGTTTATCTGCGTCCTCTAAATTTTTGATCCGTGCTTTTCAGCGTAAATCTGCGTCAAGATTTTAGTTTTATCCTTTTGAAGAATTCTTTGTATTTTCGTTTAAAAATAGAAGACTATGAGAACAGTAACTTTACATACCGCTACTACCAATTTACAGAACCTGATTGCCGATACACTTTCAAATCAAGAAGAAACGGTTATAGTAACCGATACTGGATCTGTGGTTATGATTGACCAGCAAAACTGGAATGGGATACTTGAAACGTTGAAGCTTTTAAAAGATGAGAAATCATTGAAAGCCTTATTGGAAGGCCATAAGGAAAGATCGGTCAAAGGAAAATCAAAAGGCAAAAGTGTAGAAGAAGTTTTTACCTATGTATAAGATTACTATTTTAGAGAATGCCGAAGATGACCTTGCTTGGTTCAGGAAGAATGACAGGCAAAGTTATTTGAAATGCTTTGATCTGGTTCGTGCAATAGCAAACAATCCTTTCTAAGCGACTCCGCGCCTTTGCGGTAAGATCATCTTAATACTCTTTTATTTCGACACGGGTTTTCGCGGATGACGCGGATTTTTTGTTTTGGTTTTTGATCTGCGCTTCTCAGCGTAAATCAGCGTCCATATCTTCAAAATAAATCAGCCTCCGATTAATTTTCTCCTCTGAACATATTTCATTAGATTTGTTAGGCAATAAAATGGACATACATGAAAGCTTCAAAAAATAGCAAATTGATCATCCTGGTTTTTTTATCAGCGATATTATCCTTTTCATCCTACAGCCAAACTCCGCCCATAGTAAGCGATACGGTGGATGTGCTCAACTACGAAATCCACCTCGATATTTCCAGCCTTACTGCAAGCAATTTTGCTGGCTGGACAAAAGTGACCTTTCTCCCAAAAATGAACAACCTGGAATATATTCCTCTCGAACTTTGGAACCTTCAGGTTGACTATGTACTTTTTGAAAATATTTTGATGCCTCCGAGTACTATTTCCCATATAGGTAAAGCATTAAGAATTCATATCCCCCCTAATCTTCAAACAACCGATACCAGCCTGATTGAAATCCACTATCACGGAACTCCACCGGTTGACCCTACCGGTTGGGGTGGTTTTATTTTCGAGAATAACATGATGGCCTACAACCTGGGCATCGGCTTTGGTGCCGACCCGCATAATCTTGGCAAAAGCTGGTTTCCCTGCGTCGACGATTTTATTGATCGTGCTACGTACGAATATTTCATCACCACATCGTTAAATAATTCAGCAGTCTGTGGAGGAGAATTTATTGCCACTTATCCCGACCCGGCAAATCCTGCCAAACAAATACATCATTGGAAACTCGACCGGGAAATTCCTACTTACCTGGCATCGGTGGCCGTAGCCAACTGGCAAACGTATTCCGATACTTATTATGGAATCGAAGACACCATCCTCATTGAAATTTACACACACAGCACCTCTGTTGCATCAGGTGTGTCCGGGGCTGTAGTCAATCTAAAGGCAGCCCTTGCATCGTATGAAAGCCGCTTTGGCCCTTACAAGTGGCCCCGGGTAGGATATGTAGGTACTACCATTGGAGCCATGGAGCACAGTTGCAACATTGCTTTTCCCTACTATTACTTTAACGGAACCACGAGCGGGGAGTCCACGCTTGTCCATGAGCTGGCCCATCATTGGTTTGGCAATTTGTTTACCTGTGCCAGTGCCCCCGAAATGTGGATCAACGAAGGCGGGGCATCTTTTTGCGAGTATGTGTTTATGGAAGATGTGCATGGCATTGATGCTGCGAAAGAATACATTAGGAACAATCACGCCGACAACCTCCGTGTTTTGCAACATACCGAAGGTTGGTTTGCCTTGCACGGGGTTAACCATAGTCAAACCTATTCGAAAACGGTGTATGAAAAGGGGGCCGATGTAATCCATAGCATGAGGGGCTATCTGGGCGATGATTTGTTTTTCGATGCCATAAAAGCGATGGGCGAAGACTTTGCTTTTAAAGACATAGGTACTCAAGAATTCTGCAATTTTATGACATCCGAAACAGGCATTGATATGCAGGGCTTTTTCGATGCCTACTTATATGCTCCAGGATGGACACATTTTTCGGTCGATTCCTTTACAGTAACCCCCACACCGACCTTAAATGAAGTGACTGTTTACGTACGGCAGAAATTGAAGGAAGCCCCGGCCTTTGCGCAAAACAACCGGCTCGAAATTTCTTTTATAGATGAAAACTGGAACCGGCAAACCGAAATGATAGAATTTTCGGGCGAGTTGGGCCAACAGACTTTTCAACTTCCCATTGTCCCGATAGCCGTGATGCTAGACCTGGAGGAACGCTTTTCGGATGCAACTACCGATTATTACATGGTAATCGACACTGCACTCGTTAAATATTTCGAAAAGGCTTATTTTATATTGGAGGTTGACCAGATAGGCGATTCCGCTTTTTTCAGGGTGGAACACAACTGGGTTGCTCCCGATCCTTTGCAAACGCCCGATCCCACTTTCACCCTTTCCGATTCGCGGTATTGGAAGATCGATGGGGTTTTTCCGGCCACTTTCGAGGGCAAGTTCAAATTCAATTACAACAACAAAGTGAATGGCGATGGCTGGCTCGATTACACCTGGTTCCCTTATCCTTTGAGTGCCGATTCGTTGGTGGTCCTTTACAGGCCTGGAACCTGGGCCGATTGGCAAGTGGTCCCCTCGGTAAAACTGGGCACAAGCATGTCGGGTTACCGGGTAACCGAAACCCTCGCGAAAGGGGAATATTGCCTGGCCTATCGCGACCGGACCCTATCCTCGTCATTATTGATCAAAGATGAGAAAGAGATACTTCTTGCATTTCCTAACCCATCGAAAGAGATTATACATGTGCAAGTTGAACTGAATCAGAAAAAGGAGATCAAGCTTTTCGACTCGTTGGGATCAGAAGTGTATTCAAAAAGAATGGAGGACAATGAAAATTCTGCCCGGATCAATGTAAGAAACTTCGGCATTGGAGTCTACTTTCTTGAATTGAGAAGTAACAACCAGCAAGAAGCGAAAATTAAAATTGTTGTTTCAAGATAAAGCCGGATTGTACAACGAATTCTGCGAATCAATAAATGGTGAAAAAAATATGAAACGATTGGGAGATAAATTTGGAGTGATGGAGTGTTGGAGTAATGGGGAGTGGTTTGCAAATGACTTCTCAATACTCCAACACTCCATTACTCCAGCTCCCACAAATAGAAATGGAAAGATTATGTGTCTTTTCAAATTTTACGTTATAAATTAAAAAACAATGCTCTATGGCTAAGATTGTGGTACCTGTCGACTTCTCCGAGTGCTCGGAAATAAATTGTACGTTTAGCTTGAAGCTCGCCTCGCAGATCAAGGCCGAACTAATGGTGTTGCATTGTTTCAACGAAACTGGCCAATATCCCGTGGTGGCTTATATGGACAAAGTTTCGGTACCTTATCCGATAAATTCCCCACTTCAAACGAGTAACGAGAAGGAAACAAAAGAGGCCCTCGAAAACTTTCTTGATAATCTCAAAGCCAAAAGAGACAAACTGGGCTACTCCGAAGTGCCCATTTCGCAGCACATAGTATATGGGGCCCCGGCTGACGAAATCATCCACTTTTGCGAAGAAGAAAAACCTGATATGCTTTTATTGTCGTCCGGTAGCAGTGGCGATAAAGTAAAAAAAATATTAGGTAGCTTAAGCTATCATTTGTTGAAATCGGTAAAGGTTTCCGTAATGGTTATACCCAGGGAAATGGCACTGAATCTGGATAATCCCCTAAAAATTGCTTTTGTCAGCCGATTCGAGGAAAACGAATTGAGGTCGATGAACCAGCTAATCAGGATTATTTCCGGTTTCACGACATCGCTTACTATTTTGCATGTAGGAAGTTCCGAAGATGATCCCAAATATTTACAGCATCTTCGCCGCATACGGGAGCAATTGGCCAGTTTTTACAAAAAACACAAAGTCGATTTTGAGCTGATTGCTGATGCTGATTGGATTGAAGGCATTAAGAATTTTGCTGATCAGGAAAACATCGACATTATTTCGTTTACCACAAAACCTCGGGGTTTTTTCGCCAAATTCTTTAATCCTGGTATGACCAAAAGCCTCTTGTTCGATTACAATAAGCCGCTGTTGGTTTTTCATGCGTAGCCTCTTGTTGGCTGTTGGCAGTAGGCAGTCTCCTGCCACAAAATAATCTACCGGTAGCAGTAGAGACGCGATTTATCGCGTCTTTTGCTGATCCTACATTTACTATGCAGACGCGATAAATCGCGTCTCTACAAAACTAAATATCCAACAACCCAATATGGAATGGAAAGTATTTGTTCAGTATTCTTCAACATTTCTCATTCGATGTTCAGTATTGAATGTTCGATGTTCGATATTTTCATATTTCCGAACCAGCACCCGGCATTGGACAAACTCGAAACCCGAAAACCAAAACTCCAAACCCGAAACCCAGCGCAGGTCATTCCTTCACCTTCCGTATCCCCCTTATTTTCTCGAACCTTTTTTGTGCTTCTCGCAACCTTATTATGGCAGAGGAATCCTGGGTGACTGCATTCTCTATTTCCTCGTCGTTGACTGACTTTTTAAACGAGAAATCCTCTCCTTCCTCTGTATTTTCTTCGAGAAAGGCTTTTTCCTTCTCAACTTGTCCCTGAATGAGGCTCAACTGGTTTAGCACTTCCTCATAAATATCATTGTAAAGTTTGGGTTGGGTAGCGAGATAATGGATTGTTGAATCGAACATAACCCTTTCGTAGCCATATTTTTTAGTAATCCCGGCATAAAATGCATTACGCCCATCCTTCTCTTTGGGCAAACGGTTTTGCGACAAAAAGGCATCGGCCAAATGGATGTCGACCAGTAGGTGAACAAGTGTATCTCGGGGGATAAGTCCTGATGGAATCGACACTCTTGAATCGGGGACAGAGCAGGAATATACCAAAGCCAGCAAGGCAAGGGCCAGACCTGGCAAAAGAAGATAAATCCTCAAGGTTTTGAACGTACCTGAAATATCTATTTTGAATTTTGTGTCCCGAAACATCAGCGTAAAATATTAATCCTCAAAATTACTCAATTCTATTGTGAGTAAATGGAAAATTCGCAGAATTATTGTGATTGCCAATTATATTGGGGTGGATAAAGCACATAGACAGGACCCCGCAACATCGAGGCAGGCAGCAACTTTGAGTCGCGCCCCGACTTGAATGTCGGGCGATATTCACTCATTTGATGTCTCTGGATCATTGGATGAGTTGGTCAACAGAGGATGTCGTTTTCTTAAACTAAAATCATCAACTCTTTGTTATCTTTTCTGAATTATGCTAGCTACCTTTGCGGGTTCATTTTTTTAATAGCCCTTTAAGGCTTAGGAAATAGTCGGGGTACTACTAAAAGTCGCACTGCGACTGGTTTAATTGAAGATAGATTGAAAGAAAAGGATATTGACATAGAAGAACTACTCGATTCGGAAGACGAGATTTGTGTGATGGGTGCCAGGGTTCATAACCTACAAAACATCGACGTAAATATTCCCAGGAATAAGCTAACCGTAATTACGGGTTTAAGCGGAAGTGGGAAATCATCGCTGGCTTTCGATACCATTTATGCCGAGGGGCAGCGTCGCTACATCGAAACTTTTTCGGCTTATGCCCGGCAATTCCTTGGCGGGATGGAGCGTCCCGATGTGGACAAGATCACCGGCCTAAGCCCTGTAATTTCCATCGAACAGAAAACAACCAACAAGAATCCCCGTTCTACGGTTGGCACAGTAACCGAGATTTATGACTTTCTCCGTTTGCTGTTTGCCCGTGCGGCCGATGCTTTTTCGTACGAAACCGGCGAAATGATGGTCCGCTACACCGACGATCAGATAATTTCTCTAATCCTCGAAAAATTCGATAGCAAAAAAACATATATCCTTGCACCTCTTGTGAAAGGGAGGAAAGGTCACTATCGTGAGCTGTTTGAGCAAATCAGGAAAAAAGGGTTTATCTCGGCACGCATCAATGGTGAGATTGTGGAGCTTAAACCGGGCATGAAACTCGACCGTTACAAGACCCACAACATTGAGATTGTAATTGACAAGTTGCACATAAAGTCGGATGATGTTAAGCGCCTCAAAGGGTCCATCCAGTTGGCCATGAAACATGGCAAGGGTGTGTGTATGATCCTTGACAAAGACAGCGAAACACCACGGTTTTATAGCCGCATGTTGATGTGCCCCACCACGGGCATATCTTACAATGAACCGGCTCCTCATACTTTTTCCTTTAACTCGCCTGCCGGGGCTTGCCGCAACTGCAATGGACTGGGAATGGTGAACGAAATCGACATCAACAAAATAATCCCAGACCCAAAAATAAGCATCCGAAACGGGGGGATTGCCCCCCTCGGGAAATACCGCAGCATGTTTATTTTCTGGCAGCTCGATGCCATTGCCGACAAGTATAAATTTTCGTTGAACGACCCCATCGAAGATATTCCAGAGGAAGCCCTTTCGACCATCCTAAATGGGTCGGACGATACCTTTATCCTGAAAAATACCCCTTTGGGAAATGCCTCCAATTATTTTCTGAGTTTTGAAGGGATTGTTACTTATATTGCCAACCACAACAGCCAGGACAAGGAAGAGGAGAATGGTTCGTCGAACAAATCGAAAAAGTGGGCGGGCCAGTTTATTAAAAAAATTACCTGTCCGAAATGCAATGGGTTACGATTGCACCAGGAAGCGCTTCAATTTAAAATAGCAGGTAAAAACATTGCTGAGATTGCCCAATTGGACATAAAGGATTTGGTCCGTTTCTTTTCCAATATCGAAAGCAAATTATCTTCAAAACAAAAGCAGATTGGGGCCGAAGTTTTAAAGGAAATCCGTTCGAGGGTTGGTTTTTTGGTTGATGTGGGTCTCGATTACCTCAGCCTCGACCGCTCATCACGGACACTTTCGGGGGGCGAAAGCCAGCGCATCCGACTGGCCACGCAAATCGGTTCGCAATTGGTCAATGTGCTTTACATCCTCGATGAACCTAGCATTGGCCTGCACCAGCGCGACAACCTACGCCTGATCCATGCCTTGCAACAACTCCGCGACACGGGCAATTCAATAATAGTTGTTGAGCACGACAAAGAGATGATTATGTCGGCTGACCACATTGTGGACATGGGACCGTATGCCGGACTTCATGGTGGTGAGGTTGTGGCTGAAGGTAAAATTGAAGATATCCTGGCCAGCGAGACCCTTACATCGCAATATCTCAACAATAAAAAACGAATTGAAGTGCCAGAAAAAAGGCGCAATGGAACGGTTAAAAACCTTATTCTGAAAGGGGCTTCGGGCAATAACCTGAAAAATGTGACGGCAAAATTCCCACTCGGGAAATTTATTTGCGTTACCGGGGTTTCTGGCAGTGGCAAATCCACTTTGGTGAATGAAACCCTGCAACCCATTCTGAGCCAGAAATTTTATCGTTCTTATAAAGCTCCTTTAGCATATAAATCATTTAGCGGGATGGAGCTTATCGACAAGGTAATTGAAGTAGACCAGTCGCCATTGGGCCGTACCCCACGCTCGAACCCTGCCACTTACACCAATGTGTTTGGCGATATCCGCAAATTGTTTGAAATGTTGCCCGAGTCGAAAATCAGGGCTTATAAAGCGGGGCGTTTTTCCTTTAATGTGAAGGGTGGGCGCTGCGAAACCTGCCGGGGTGCCGGGGTCAAAACCATCGAAATGAATTTCCTGCCCGATGTGTACGTGCATTGCGATGAATGTAATGGCCGACGCTACAATCGCGAAACCCTCGAAGTGCGCTACAAGGGCAAGTCCATTTCCGATGTGCTGGACATGACGATCAACCAGGCTTACGATTTCTTCGAGCACATCCCTGCCATTCATCAAAAACTAAAAACATTGAAGGCCGTTGGTGTTGGCTACCTTACGCTGGGGCAGCCTTCCACCACCTTGTCGGGGGGCGAGTCGCAACGGATAAAACTTGCGGCAGAGTTAGCCAAACGCGACACAGGGCAAACCCTCTATATTTTAGATGAACCCACCACCGGACTGCATTTTGAAGACATCAGGGTATTGCTTGGTGTGCTCGACAAGTTGGTGGAAAAAGGCAATACGGTTATTGTAATCGAACACAATATGGATGTGATTAAAGTGGCTGACCATATTATCGACATTGGCAAAGAAGGTGGAAAAAAAGGGGGGTATATTATAGCCGAAGGAACACCTGAAGAGGTAGCGAAGAGCAAGGATAGTTATACAGGGCAGTTTTTGAAGGTGGAGCTTGGTGAGAGTAAAATTGGGGAATTGAGTAATTAAGGAATTAGGTGTTTGCAGAGTTCCTTATTCTCATTTTTATTTAAATAAATCAGAATGTGATCCTGCTCTTACAAGAGTAATTTCATAATTGAAAGTATCTTCCTTCCAAATAATTAAAAGGTCGTTTAACACATGACATTCCCAACTATTATTGTAAACCCCTTTTAGCTTATGAGGAAAATATTCTTGAGGAATATTTGTACTCCCATTTATAAGAATATGCTTGATAAAGTCTTTAAGTTTCTCAAAATCATTGATCGATCTTTTTTTATCAGTTTAAGATCGTTATTGAATTGGCCGGTTCGTCTGAAAGTAAATGCCATTATATCTCGTTGAAAAAATCATCAATGCTATCAATCTTCTCAGAATTTCCTTTTTCGGCTTCTACTAATGCTTCCAAGGTAGTATTATTATATGCTTTCTCTATTTCAACAAACGGATTATCATGGGCATAATCTTTCAGAAAACCTATCAAACGTTTGGCATTTACAGTCCTATCGTTTATCTTGATTGTAATTGTCGACATCGTGTACTGTTTGATTTTTGATACAAAAATACAAAAAATGGCGGAAATCTCCTCAGTCCTTTACCAGCTTCGTTTCATCGACTCCTATTCTATTTCCCGACAAGGTACTTTGTCAGCTCCTTATATAATTTAGACTTTGACACGGGTTTCGACACATAGCTATTGCAGCCACTAAGCATGGCCTTTTCAACATCGCCAGATAGGGCATAAGCAGTTTGCACAACAATGGGGATGTCGGGCTGCATCTGTTTAATAAGTTGAGTGGCTTTGTAGCCATTCAGCCTGGGCATTTTAACATCCATCAGGATTAAATCAATCTGCGGGTTCCCAGCTATATAATCCACAGCTTCCTGGCCATCTTTTACCCATACAATGTTTGCCCCGGTACGTTCCACCCATGCCTTTAATAACCTAAAGTTAGATTCCTCGTCTTCGGCAATCAATATGAGATTACCCTTCAGATCAGGCACAATGCTGCTTGTCGATTTTCTCACTGGCTCAATCTGAATCCGGGGTATCACCTCATTCAGTGTTACATAAAAAGTAGAGCCGATACCTGCTTCCGATTCCAAAGCGATGCTCCCGCCCATACATTCAACCAATTTTTTACAAAGTGCAAGCCCGATACCTGCCCCACTCGATTTCCGGGTATAAATATCGTCGACCTGTTGGAACAAATTAAATATCAACCCTTGCTGTTCTTTCGGAATACCTACTCCGGTGTCTTTTACATAAAATGTAATGGAACTGCCTTCGACCTGGGAAATGCCAAATTCAATGCTTCCCGATTCGGTAAACTTAAAGGCATTTTTCAAAAGGTTGACAAAGATTTGGCTTAAACGGCCCTTATCAGTTACGATCATTTGATCGTTGTACCCTTTGGGTATTTTTCTACTAAGTTCGATATGGAATTTCCCGGTCCGTTCCTGATCGGCGCGAAGCACTTGATAGGTCTCCTCAAAGAAGTTGCTTATTTTGAACTGCTCTTTATATAGTTTTATGTTTCCGCTCTCGATAACCGAAATATCAAACATGTCGTTTATGATTGATAAAAGGTGCTGTCCACTTTTGTTGATGATGTTCCCGAACGACCTTGTTTCAGGGTTTTCCGAATCGGATTCGATAAGGCTGGAGAATCCAATAATAGCATTTAATGGAGTTCGCAGTTCGTGCGACATGGTAGCAAGGAAAACTGTTTTCACCTTGTCCGATTTCTCGGCAATTTCCCTGGCACGTTCCATCTCCATTGCATGGGTTTTCTGCGAGGTAATATCCTCGTGAATGCCCAGGTAGTGGGTCACTTCCTGTTTCGAGTTAACAATGGTAGAAACCTGGAATCGTTCCCAAATCTTGTCGCCGTTTCCGGTTTCGTTTTGGATTTCAGAAATAACCTTTCCTTTATTTAGAAGTTCAGTATTAATCTGATCTATTAGTTCGGACGAATTGAACCGGCTGATCATTCCAATTGCACTTTTACCTTTTACATCCTCCAACGTTTTGCCACTAACTTGTGTAAACTTTGAGTTGATATATTCGATGTGACCCTGTTTGTCGGTAATTACAATCGAAGCGGGACTTTGCTCTACCGATGAAGATAGGACCCTGATGTTTTCCTCCGATTCAATACGATTTGTGATATCGTTCACCACCACCATCATGGCTTCTTCGCCATCGATTTCATAAGGATGGATGTTTATTTCAGCAAAAAACTCACTGCCATCCTTCCTTCGAAAGCTTACCTTAAAATCTTTTACCCTTCCCTCCTCATTCAAAATAGCTAATACAGACTCCCTATCCTGTTGATTTGTGTATAATTGCGAAGTCGACATCGCCTTAAACTCCTCCTCTGAATACCCAAAATAATCAGCCAATTTTTGATTGTAAGCCAATAATTGTCCTTTATAGGTCGACATACCGATACCCAATGGAGAGTTTTCGAAAATAAGCCGATACATTTTGTCGATTTGGATGATTTCAGCTTCTGCCTTTAAACGTCGGCCAATATCCTCAACAATAATAATGGCACCTTCCATCTCCCCTTTTAAAGAGCACATGGGAGCTCCGTTTAGCTCAAGATCAATAGTTCTTCCATGTATAGAGGTATATCTGATTTCTTTTGACAAAACACTTTTTCCTTGAAAAACTTCACTTAGGTATTTGCCCAAACTGCCATCCATAATCCCCGGGAAATCAAACACCCTCCTCCCAATCAATTCGGGCCGTCGCTGTTTTACACCACTCATTATCTCCGACATACGAAGGTTTTCATAAGTAATCCGGCCTTCTCTGTCGAGGTGCATAATACCCATCGGCGATGCATCCATCAATTTCCGGTTGAATTCTTCGGAATACGCTAACTTCTGAGAGGCTTTTTTTGTTTCGTTAATATCCCTCACAATTGCCTGGATCAGGACTTCACCGTTTATGTTCAGCGCATTTAGGCTAACCTGGGCATAAAATGGAGTACCGTCTCGCTTGCAATGCAGCCATTCGAAAATCAATGTTTCACCTGAAATTGATTTGCGGATTTTTTCAATGGCACTTTCTTTCGATGACCTTCCATCGGGTTGTAATTTAGGCGAAAACTCGAATGGCGAATGATTGATTATTTGATCACGTGTACAGGCAAACATATCGAGTGCCATTTGGTTGCAATCGATAAAGTTGTTGCCATTCATCACAAAAATGGCATCGCCGGCAGTTTCGAACAAGTTTTTAAACAAATCCTGCTTATAGTCTGTCTTCCAAACTTTTTTCTGAAGTTGGGTTTCGGGCTTTATGCTGGGATGAATAGTCCAAAGGCTGGAAATAAGATGGCCCGAGGGGCTATAACTTAATAAGCCATGAATGTTTCGACGTGTATGGATTTCAGGTATTGATAGTTTATCTGAAGGGATGCTCAATTGATAGCTAAGGCTTCCATTAATGCCCAAGCCTGATTTATTCATATAGATTGAAAAGTGAAAGTCGATTATGCTTTCCAACGGAAGTTTAATGAAATCCTCAATTTCCATCCCGAATTCCTGGCAATTGGCGCTGATGTTTTGAATGATGAAATTTTCATCGCTTTGAATCAGGATTATTTCTGATTGCCGGGCCACAAAGTCCAGCGTATTCTGATCGACAGCTAATTCGTTTTGTTTTAATATCTCAATCATTTTTATTGTTCTGAATAAGAAATTCACTATTTCTACCTCTTCCGCATTAGCAGGTATTATTGACCTGACATTCGGGATATACGGGATAAAACTGCTTTAGTTATAATAAAATGATAGGACTTTATCAACAATTGAATGGGGTAACTGAGTTCACCTGCGCTATAGCATCGCTGGATGAATGATGATCCATACGAATTGCTTGTACCTGCTGGTTATCCATTTTTCGTGAATTTAAACTTGGCCTTCGGAATGGTAAAGATAATTATCTGCTGCTGATTTAGCCTGAATAATCTTTTTTTTCGATAGGATGGTAAAGAATAAATTTTGGGAAGTGTTATAAAAGTATCACTTACGCAGAAGAGTGTGCATAAATGACAATGAAGAAAGCCTTATTTTTCAAAAATTTTACCGTTCAATAAACAGGTACTACCGTTCATCCTTAATTAGCCGCAATTCACACATTGGGATCAAATAAACTTATCAAAGAGTGTAGATTTGTATTCGTTGGGGCTTAAAATAATATTCATCATGGGATACAAGGCCATTATTGTGGATGATGAACGGAAATTGCGAGAAACGTTGGAATTGCTTTTGGCTGCCAATTGTCCTGAAATTACTGTGTGTGGCTCGGTTGGTTCGGCCCGCGAAGCCCGTGAAATGCTTGTGTCTTGTGATGTGGATTTCATTTTCCTCGATATTTCGATGCCCCATGAAGATGGTTTTGCTTTTTTGCGAACCATCCCAAAAGAAAACTATGCCATCATAATAACCACAGCCCATAGTGAATATGCAATCAAGGCGATCCGCGCCAATGCAATCGACTATTTGCTAAAACCTGTCAATGTCATAGAGCTAAAAGATGCTGTGACGAAAGCAATTCAATATCACGAGTTGAGGAAAAGAAGGAACGCAGCTTTGAAAATCTATCACGAATCGCTGGACAATCTACAGGAGCAAATTCAATCCGGGCAAAATACGATTACCAAAATAACAGTTCCTATACATTCCGGGTTCAATGTAGTAAAACTGGCCGAGCTGATGTACCTCCAGGCCGACAGCAATTACACCATACTTCACTTTTCGGGGCTTAGCAAGATTGTGGCTACCTGTTCGTTGCAAGATTTTGAAAAAATGCTTGCTTGCCCCGAATTTTTCAGGATTCACCGATCCACCATCATCAACCTCAATTACCTAAAATCCTATTCCAGTTTCCCGGGAAATTATGTAGAGCTTACCGATGGCACAAAATTAAGCATTTCGAGGATAAAAATGAGCGAGTTTAAAGAGGCTGTAAGCCGTTACTCAAAATCGTTGGAGTAATCCGCTTCCTATGTCATTTGTAGCCGTCAACTGGCGGAGAGAAATCTGTTGGCCTTATCCTGAGATTCAGTGTTTTTAAATTAGATGTATTAGTCGTCGGGGGGAGCATAAACAAATTTACTGCTCATTGGCCAAAAACCCTTAACTAAGAAAAGGCCGGCTATATACAGATGCTCAATAGGTCTCAACGCTTACCTTCATTTGGAAAACAGGGTAATATCAACTCAGAACTCCTTTAACTCAGAACTCCTTAAACTGATTTTCTTTTTTTCTATTCAAAAACTAGTGGTACCTTTATAGGGAAATATTTGGGTATTAAACTCCAGGAAATACAGGCACCTCTACTATGAAACGGTACCAGGCATTGATTGTTGACGATGAAAAAAAATTGCGTACATCACTTGAGTTGTTATTGGCCAAAGTATGCCCCGAAATAAATATTTGTGGTTCTGCCGATTCTGCCAACAAAGCCCGCGAGATGCTAAAATCCTGTGAGGTTGATTTCATATTCCTCGATATTTCCATGCCCAAAGAAGATGGCTTTGCATTTTTGCGTTCCATCTCCAAAGAAAATTATGCTGTTATTTTCACCACAGCCTACGAGGAATATGCCATCCAGGCTATCCGTGCAAGTGCCATCGACTACCTCTTAAAACCCATCAATGCTAACGAACTAAAAGGGGCCGTGGCAAAAGCAATTTTGCACCACGAAGAGAGGCGAAGCAAAACTGAAGCGAAGGAGATTTACCGCGAATCGTTGGAAAACCTGCAAGAGCTTATGAAATCGGGTCAGGAAAAGATCACTAAAATCACAGTCCCTGATCAGTTTGGATTCCGTGTAGTTAATGTAGACGATCTGATGTACCTCGAAGCAGACAGCAATTATACGAATCTTCATTTTCAGGGACAGAACAAAATTGTGGCAAGCCGATCATTGGGCGAATTTGAAAAAATTCTATTAAACCCTGAATTTTTCAAGATCCACCGGTCCACTATCATCAACCTGAATTTCCTGAAAGCCTATTCGAGTTATGAAGGTGATTTTGCAGTGCTTACAGATGGCACCGAATTAAGCATTTCACGACGGAAACTGAATGAGTTCAGGGATGCCATAACCCATTTTTCAAAATCAGTACGGTAGTTCTCAGTAGGCAGTCATCAGTAGGCAGTCATCAGTTCTCAGTCGGTCTGTCCTCAGCAAGCAGTTCTCAACCGGACAAATACTGGATGATAGTACATGACCATGTATCTTAAGACGCTGAAACAATGGGCATAAGAAATTGACACAGATTTCTCCCTCTGGTACCAATGACAGTGTTTCGTAAAAGCTTGAAAATTAGAAATGTGAAAAATTGATTTAAGATATAAAATCAACGATTTTAGATTTTTGATCTGGGGGATCGTTCCACACTTCTAAAATTTAAAATCGTTAATCATAAATCATAAATCCTTTCTTTTTGTCATTTCTCTTTGTGCCCATTTTTTTTGTCTTGTAGCTCGAAATGACAAATGCGTCGTTTTATCAGGGGGTGGAGTTGGGCGAGCTTCGCTCGCCCCCTTTCGCCCCTCTTATCAGCGATCTGTCATTTCGACCGTAGGGAGAAATCTGTTTGCATAACGTAGCCAAATGATTATTTTCCTGATCCATTAGGAATCAGAATTATTCCCACAACTTTTCGCTTAACAATTGACTACAAACTGTCTACTGCCCACTGAAGGCTGACGACTGTGGACTGGCGACTGAAGACTGCGGACTGGAGATTAAAGACTGCCAAATACCGTCCACTAACTAAACAATACCGTTCGTTCACTGAAAGCTACCATTCACTCATTGGGCAAGTTTTTTAAATAAGACTGTTTTAATTTTACAAGTAATTACTAATTTAAATTCTATACGTATGAAAATTAAGAAATTACTCTCCGTCCTTTTGCCTCTTTGCCTGTTCAGCGTTTTGCTGGTGCAAGGGCAAAACATCCAATTGACGTTTACGGGTATGGACAACGACATCCCGGTGCAATTGGAAAGTATCCATGTATACAACCTGACACGGAACATCGGGCCTATAGTCCTGTCTCCGGGTTCTACTCTAATTCTTGACAAGTCGCTTACATTTCTTCCTTCAAAGGTATTTTCGATGGAATTAATCAGCAATCATCCGGTTAAGGATATGGGACATATTAATGTCTATGTTCCGGAAATGGATAGGGTGACAATTTCGGCCTCCAATATGCTTGGAAGGCATCAGAATCTTTTCTCAGGATTTCTTGAGGAAGGATATCACTCATTCTATCTCACACCCGGTACCGAGGACCTAATTGTTATCACTGCTATCTGGCGCACAAGCTATACTTCATTGAAGATCATCAGCTCAAATACAATTGACGGCGCAGAACCGGCCATCGTATATAAAGGAACCATGGAAATGCCGCCGGAAGGATATATTTCAGCTTCGGTTACTATACCTTATGCTGATGGCGACCAACTTTATTTTGAGGGATTTGCAGGTGATGACCGGTATGTATTGAATGCCTCACCGGGTGAAAGCCAGAATCTCCAGTTAAAGAAAAAACCAACACCAACACCTCCTCCACCACCACCTCCCAGCACGGCTTGCCCAGGTACTCCAACAGTTACCTATGCCGGAAAAACTTACAATACTGTGCAAATCGGAACTCAATGCTGGTTGAAAGAAAATCTTGACGTGGGGGTAATGAAAAAAAGCTTTAATACAGGAGTTTTGCATCAGGAAACCAGCGACAATGGCGTTATCGAGAAATATTGCTATCAAAATAAAACTTCGAATTGCAGCACTTTTGGCGGATTGTACAACTGGAGCGAAATGGTGCAATATTATAATGGGGCTACAGATGAAACTTTGTGGGGACCAGGTATGGCCCCTGTTGGTAACTTCCAGGGAATATGCCCAACCGGTTGGCACATTCCGACAAACGATGAATGGCTATCGCTGACAACTTATCTGGGTGGAGAAGCAGTTGCAGGAGACAAAATGAAATCGACAAGTACCCAGGCCCAGATATTCTGGACAGGTGGGGTTGGCACTGCAACCAACAGCAGTGATTTTACAGGTCTTCCTGCCGGTATCCGTGTTTATTATGGAAATTTCTCCGATCAACACATGAGAACTCATTATTGGTCAATTGACGAAGCTGCTTCAATATCCTATCCGGGTACAGTGGTTGGGAGAAACAGTGTTTTAATGTATAACACCACAAGTTTATTAAACAATACCAGTTGGAAAAGCCTGGGTTTTTCAGTGCGCTGTTTAAAAGATTAAGTGTGCCAAGAAACACGGAACGTGTTTCGACACGTGAAGTGTATGTTGTTTTCAAGATGGTGGCCTTTTAGGAAGGTTATAAAAGTATCGAAAGAAAGGTATGACCGTGGCGCACGACCGAACTGTGTAAGCTGGGCT
>JAIOYV010000131.1 GCA_021740905.1 Bacteroidales bacterium | reverse complement strand
TTACTACACCACCTACAACACAGGAAACAACAGCCTGGGATCAAATACCATCTATCGCATTAAGGAAAACCCTGTTACCCATAACTTATGGTTTTCGGGTTACGATGGGTTAATGATGTACGATAGCACAGGATTTACTGCGGACCAAAACCCTTTTAATGCACTTGGGATTGGTAAAATTAATTTCGATTTTGATACGAACGGAATTTTATGGTATCAAAACAATGATACCCTTTTCGAATATGATGGCACAAACCTGTCGTATATTCTTATGCCCAATAGCCCTCAGGGTACGTTTGATGTTTTATGCGACAGCCAGGGAAACATTTGGTTAGGGACAAGCAATGGACTTGTGAAATTTGATGGAAGTAATTTTTCAATCTACAATCAATCAACAGGCTTGCCCGGCAATTTCATATCTTGCCTTTTTGAAGACAACCAGGGAAATGTCTGGATTGGGACAAACATGGGGGCTGTAGTTTATGATGGAATAAACTGGACCACCTATAATGCCACTCAGGGTTTGCAATGGAGCAATAATGCGACCAGTGTTCAATACATTTCACAAGACCAAAGCGGTACAATTTGGGTAGGCGGACTTGAGATTGCCTATCTTTCAGGAAGCACATGGACTGTATTGTCGCCCACTCAAATTACCAGTTCACCTGAAACAATTATAAATATTACATCAATCGTTAACGATAGTATCAACCAAAGATTATGGTTCTGCACCAGTCAAACCGGTATATTTTATCGCGAAGGGAACAATTGGTACAGACATACAATAAACGAAGGCCTCCCGTCCAACAGAGTACTATGCGGCTTTTTAGATTCTCAAAACAGGCTATGGTTTGGGTTAAAATCAGGCGGGCTTGTTAATTATCAAAACTTTACATGGACCTATACAAATACTTATTCGGGTTTGGTGGAAAATGCGGTTCTCGACATTTTTGAGAGTAACGATAATGATATATTTGTTATAACTGTGAATGGCCTAAGTCGATACGATTTTCAACAATGGGAAGCTTTTCATACATGCTATCCATGTAATACCGGATATGAAGTCAAAAATGATTTTGATGGCCATGTAACACTCATTGGAGACCAGCTTTACAGATATCAAAACAATGCCTGGGATACATCTTATTATTCCCCGTCGGGTGGTGCTGGGTCCATGGATTTCATCTCCTTCGCCTCCGATGACTTTTGGATAGCTTTTTCTGGGGCTGTTTCTCATATCTGGGGGCCGGATTTCTGGAATTATTTAATATTTGAAAATTGGACTGTAAACGAAGGATTGCCCGCCTATGTCTGCAATGCAATTGAAAGAGATTCCACAGGGCTTATATGGGCAGGGACAAATAATGGTATAGCCTACATTCAAGGTAGCATTTGTATCCCGGTAACAATACCTTCTGATGACTTTGGCACAAGGATCAATGATATTAGGACCGACCTGGTAGGAAACATTTGGTTTGCTTCAAATATTGGAGTGGCAAAATATACAGGATCGGGCTGGGAGTTCTTTTTTGAAACGGATGGCCTGGCTAATAATTGGGTCTATGATATTGAAATTGCAGAAGATAGTACAATATGGTTTGCCACATTTGGAGGAGTGTCCGTAGTGAATGATACCACAATCTACAGCATTAAAGAACCGGATGGTTTGATTGACAATTATGTCAGGTGCATCGAGCAAGACCACCTCGGGAATATGTGGATTGGCACCCAACACGGTATCAGTGTTCTACACAACGCAGTGCCAATCCTTACCAAAGAGGAAATAAAACAACAAACACTATTAAACATTTACCCCAACCCTTCAAAAGACAACATCACTATTTCTTCACCTTCCGAAATTCTTAAAATTGAACTTTACTCCCCAACCGGCCAACTTCTCCAAAAAATAATCATCAACAAAAAACAGGAAGCCCTTGATATTTCAGGCTTGACAGCTGGCAATTATTTTATCCGTGCAATTGGTAAGGAGGATGTGTGGGTGAAGAAGTTTGTGGTGGTGAGGTAATTGATTATTGATTAATGAATATTGACTAATAGTAAAGGAACATTGCCTAATATGTTTTCTGCCCCAGTCACCGGGTGAGTTATTTGCTAAGGAACTGAAAAGGTTAAAACATCCTGTCTTTTTATTCAAAACTCACCCGGTGACTTTACTTCAGCGAGGGCTTCGCTTCGAGCGAAACCCTCGCTCGCTATGTCGGTCAAGTCGGGGCGAAACTTTAAGTCGCACTCCGACTATACCAGTAGCCAGCCAGCAACAACTATACATTCGGGCTATTACTTTGTGAAGTCACACCGACACTTGTTTCCCAGACTTGCAGATTATACGTATTTTTGGGCTATACATTTTTTCAAAAAAAGCGCATAGATTCAGAATATTTGAATGGAAAATACTTTATCAAACACCACCTCGTCATGGCTCGTAATTGGGACAATAGTCGCCTATTTCGCCATGCTGTTGGTAATTTCATGGGTTACCGGGCGCAAAGCCGACAACAACGCCTTTTTTCTCGGCAACCGGAAATCGCCCTGGTACGTGGTGGCCTTTGGCATGATAGGGGCATCCTTGTCAGGCGTGACATTTATTTCGGTGCCGGGCTGGGTGGGCAGCAGCTCGTTTTCCTACATGCAAATGGTGCTGGGCTATTTACTGGGCTACATTGCCATAGCCAACATCCTAATGCCCATGTATTACCGGCTTCAACTGACATCCATTTATACTTATCTTGATGAACGCTTTGGTAAAAACTCATATAAAACCGGGGCATCGTTTTTCCTTCTTTCTAGGGTAATTGGTGCAGCCTTCCGCCTATTTTTGGTAGCCAATGTACTCCAGATTACCGTTTTCGATGCTTGGAATATTCCCTTCGCCGCAAGTGTTGTGATTACTATTTTACTTATCTGGCTATACACGTACCGGGGCGGGATAAAAACCATTATCTGGACCGATACCCTGCAAACCATTTTTATGCTGTTAGCGGTAGGTATTAGTGTATATTTTATTGCTGATGAAATGAAACTCGATTTTGCGGGTCTGGTAAAAACTGTGAAGGGGAGCGAATATTCTCAGATTTTTTTCTTCGATGATTGGAAGGACAAACGTTTCTTTTTCAAACAATTTTTGGCCGGGGCATTCATTACCATTGTGATGACCGGCCTCGACCAGGACATGATGCAAAAAAACCTGAGTTGCAAAAACATCGGCGATGCCAAAAAAAATATGTACTGGTTTAGCTTGATATTGGTGCCGGTAAATTTACTCTTTCTTGGGCTGGGCGCCTTGTTGTTCCTCTTTGCCCAATCAAAAGGCATTTCACTGCCAGCCCATTCCGACGATTTATTCCCCCTTGTTGCCACCGGAGGCTTCCTCACTCCCATCCTCACCGTCGTTTTTATCCTTGGGCTTATTGCCGCTGCCTATTCCAGTGCCGATTCGGCCCTTACGGCTTTAACAACCTCTTTTTCAGTGGACATCTTAAATATCAACAAATATAAAGAGGAAACTAAACGCAAACGGATTCGGATGATCGCGCACATCGGCTTTTCAGTCTTGCTTGTACTGGTTATATTGCTTTTCAAGGCAATCAACAACCAAAGTGTGATCAGTGCTATATTTACAGTTGCCGGATATACGTATGGCCCCTTGCTTGGCTTGTATGCCTTTGGGCTTTTCACAAAACTACAGGTTAGGGATAGGATAGTCCCCTACCTTGCCATCGCATCGCCTGTGATTGCGTACTTTATAAAATCGGCTGTGAGTGAATATTTCGGCTGGGAAATAGGTTTCGAGCTATTGATCATCAATGGCATGATTACTTATGGCGGCTTGTTGCTGATCAGTTTGGCGGGCAAGAAATAAATAAAGCTCCTATATTTTTGAACAAACCCTACCCTGTTCATTTGCTGACAAAAATCATCTTTTAAGGCTATTCAAATATCTCTTTCATAAGAGATTATTCCTTACCTTGCATCACAATTTAACGCAAATAGCAGGACATCATGAACGAAGAACTTCTTTTTCTGCTTGTAACGGCTGCATCGCTGGGCTTTTTACATACCCTCCTGGGCCCCGATCACTACATCCCATTTATTATGATGAGCAAGGCTGGCAACTGGTCGTGGGGCAAAACTATACGGATAACAGTGCTTTGCGGGCTTGGTCATGTGGGAAGTTCAATTGTTATTGGCCTGGTTGGGATTATCCTCGGATTATCAATTGCGAAGATTGAGCTTTTCGAAGGATTTAGGGGGAGTATCGCTGCCTGGTTGCTGGTGGGTTTTGGACTTGCCTATTTCATTTATGGCTGTAGAAGGGCCTACAAAAACAAGCCTCATACGCATGTTCATTTACACGAAGATGGGATTGCGCATAAACACGAACACAAGCACCATAAAACACACGCCCATGTTCATGCCGAAAAGTCAAATAGTAAAATCACGCCCTGGGCTTTGTTTATCATTTTTGCTTTCGGCCCTTGCGAAATTTTGGTCCCTTTGCTCATGTACCCGGCTGCACAAAAAAGCCCCACGGCAATTATTCTGGTGTCCCTGGTTTTTAGCCTGGCAACTATCGCTACGATGGTAGCATCTGTTCTGGTTGCTGTATTTAGCCTTCATAAAATCCCTCTAAAAGGTATCGAGAAATACAGCCATGCTATTGCAGGCGCTACACTTGCTTTGTGTGGTTTAGGGATTATTTATTTGGGGTTTTAGTCGACTTGGGAAATGCTTTTTATTACCCAAGTATCCATCTTCTCCATGAATAAACACCTACTACAAAACAGAACAATAACACTTATATTTTTGTAAATGTGCATGTTGGGATAAAAAACAAGAATCCATCAGGGAGTCATACGAACCTAATTTCGAACTCCCAAAAAACAAATTAATTGGTATATTTTCTGACCGGCTAAAATTCTATTTGCTTTTCCAACCAACAAAATATTTCCTGCAGTCCTTCCTCTTTGCTGCTAGAAATTTCAAATACCGGGATCGCACCATTCAGGTTTTTGACATCTTTTAGAAAAGCCTTTGTATCAAAATTGATATAAGGCAATAAGTCTGTTTTGGATAGAATTACTGCCTTTGCTTCGGTGAAAAGCAAAGGGTATTTAGCCGGTTTATCATCCCCTTCAGGCGTGCTGATAATGGCAATCTTGGCATGTTCGCCAATGTCGAATTCGGCGGGGCAAACCATGTTGCCCACATTTTCGATAAAGATGAAATCCAGTTCATCGAGATCGAAACCTTCAAGGGCTTTTTCGATGCTCAAAGCCTCTAAGTGGCATGCCCCATCAGTGTTTATTAGGGTAACGGGCCGGTTGAAACGTTGCAAACGACGGGCATCGCGGTCGGTGGCAACATCGCCTTCGATGATGGCAATTTTGTACTTGCTCCCCATTTTTTCCATTAATTTTTCGAGAAAAGTAGTTTTTCCTGAACCCGGGGAACCAATCAAGTTGGCCATGAAAACCTTTTTTTCTGATAAGGATTTCCTTATTTCATTGGCCTTTTCTTCGTTGGCCCCAAAAATATTTTTTAGAACTTTTATTTCCATGACAATAAATTTTTCTGTTCGTAATTTTGGTTACTAAGGTAGGGTAAATAGTAATGCGAAAAGTGCGACATTTCGGTTTATGAGGATTTGAACTCAGAAGAATAAGCTGTGTCGATATTAAATCCCCTTTCTATAGTTAAAATAAACGCTGCTGGGGACTGGTTGCTGATGAATTGAGACTGGAGACTGGCAACTGCCGACTGCCGACTGATGACTGGGGTCTGGGGTCTGGCTACTGGTTGTTGGTTGCTGGTTGCTGGTTGCTGGTTGCTGGTTGCTGGTTACTGGTTACTGGTTGCTGGTTGCTGGTTACTGGTTGCTGGTTGCTGGTTGCTGGTTGCTGGTTGCTGGTTGCTGGTTGCTGGTTGCTGGTTGCTGGTTATTAGATGCTAGTTTCTGGACTGAAGACTGAAGGCTGGTTATTCTCCCGCAGTGCATTCCTCGAAGCTCTGTCAACAAGGGTAAAAAGCTTGTCGACATCATCCTTTTTATACGAAACCAGATGTCCGCTTACTTTTACAAAAACCACTTCCAATAATTTGGTCAATCTGTAAAATTCCTGATACAGCTCATAATTCGAAATACGCTTATTCTTTTTCGAGCGGTAATCATTTTTCTGCAACCGATCGCGCCTGCATATCAACCCCATAATGTTTTGCGAATCGGTGTAAACAATCACTTTTTTCCCGAGTGATTGAATTTCGCCCAAAGCCCAAAGCAAAGATTGCAATTCTAATTTTGAAGACGAGGTACTCTCGAAGCGTTTAACTTTCACTTGCGACTTCATTGCCTCCACCGAAGGTTTGGCCTCTGATACCAAAAGATAGGCCCCATATCCAACCTTCGATAAAGTATCCACACTGCCATCGGTGAAGAGCATAAGTTCATCCATAAGAATAGTATTATGTGCGCCTTTATTTTTCTTTAAAAGGCTTGTGTAAATTAACCAATTCATTTACCGGATCAATAAAAAAAATTGATTTCTTAGAAATTGCTGAATCTGACAATGGAAAATATATTCAACAGGTTCTTTTTTAAAACTCCAGGTGTCATAAATTAGAAAGCTGGATTTCAGGATGAAACCATTATGCTTATCCAAACCAAAGATCCAAGGCAGTAAAAATGGCCCTCAACTTTTTACATGTTCTCATTGGGTTTTACGTCCATTGTCCCTCTTGATCCCAAGGGCACTTATTTAACACGGTTTCCCTCACTGCTGCAACACACCAGGTTGTTGTATGAAAATCTGAAAAAGCAGTTCCGAAAGCAGTCAGGATATTCAAGCCCACCCTGTTATCTTTTTAGGATTTTATATTTCTTTTGCTTCCCCGGGCACTTCTTTTTTAGCTTGCTTTTCTTCGAAACTTTTGATAAGTTCTTCGAGGCTTTTCCCCATGTTGTCGAGCGATGCTTTGGCATCTTTGTACAGTACATGATCGGGGTAATTGTCCATAAAGCGCTGGTAAAGTTCGGTAGCCATTTTTTCGTTGTTCATTTGGTTTTCGTACACAAAAGCCAACAAGAACAGGGTCTCTGGCATTTTTTTATACCCAGCGTATTGCTGTACTATTTTATTGAAATACATGATTGCCTTGGTGCCCATGCTCAGATTCATGGCCATTTCGCCGGCTTTGAACAGGTAATGTGGTGCAAGCGTGTCGGCAGGGAAATTATCGGCGAAGTTGGCATATTGGGTGGTCAGGTCGAGGGCCACCTGCTTGTCCAGCACCATGGTAGTGTCTTCGGTCAACTGTTTTTCCAAGGCCAGGATATTATCGTTGGCTGCGTCGCGTGGTGATTTCGAGCAAGAAGTAAAAATTGCTGAAACAATCAAGAAAAATAATACAAACTTCTTCATGGCATTTTTTTTAAAAGGATTATTTTTTTGGAAATATCATTCGGTAATTTACGTCTACTTTTCCCGCAGAAATTGCTGCCAATTTCGATTTAAGCAAGCGTTTCCTTAAAGGCGACAGACGGTCGGGGAACAAAATCCCATCGAGATGGTCGTATTCGTGCTGAATTATTCGGGCAGGGATGCCTGTATATTCTTCCTCGTGCAAAACCCAATTTTCGTCGTAGTATTCAATTTTTATCCAATCGGGGCGTTTTACATCTTCACGAATCCCGGGAATACTCAGGCAGCCTTCGTTGAAAGACCACGTTTCGCCCGATTCTTCAATAATATAAGGATTGATAAATGCTCTCTTAAAGTCTTTGAATTCTTCCACTGTGTCGCCCATCGGAGTGGCATCCATCACAAACAGGCGAAGGGCCAGGTTTACTTGTGGTGCGGCCAATCCCACTCCCTCCGAGTAGTACATGGTCTCGAATAGGTTATCGATAAGTTGTTGCACGCCGGGATCGTTGAGTTCGATTTCTTCGGTCTTCTTCCTCAACACCGGATGGCCATAAGCTGTAATAGGTAATATCATCATCAAAAAAATTTCGGCACAAAGATAAACAGCTTTCTGTAATGGTACGCAATGAATTTTCGCTATTGACAAAGAGCCTTGTGAATAGTTCTATTGTTTGTGATAGGGTATGGAGTGATGGAGTATTGGAATGTTGTTGGGTGAACAACAAAATCCACAGAGAAAGAGTGCTGCAGTTTTTTGAACAAAGTATGATATTTGGAGTGATGAAATGATGTTCGACATTTATTAATGACAAAAATTACAATCAAGAAAGTATTTTAAAGCCCATTACTTTGACTTACCAGCATTTCTTTGATATTCCCTGCCCAATACTCCATCACTCCAATACTCCATTTTCTATCCCCCGAAGTTGTATCGCAGAAGAGATCCAACACCAATCCCAATATCTTATCCCATTCCCGCTTGTTGCTCCATAAAGGATTGCAAAATTATGGTTGCCGAAATGGTATCGACCATGGCTTTGTTTTGACGGGCTTTCTTTTTTAGCCCTCCATCTATCATGGTTTGAAAGGCCATTTTTGAAGTGAATCGTTCATCTACCAAATGCACTGGGATTTGGGGAAATGCCTTCTGAAATTTTTTAATAAAAGGATTCACAAATGCCAGGGCTTCGGCAGGTTGGTTCGACAATGTTTTAGGGTAACCAATGGCCACCGTTTCAACTTCTTCCTTCTGAAAATAATCTTTCAGGAATTCAAAGATATCTTTGGAATGAACCGTTGCCAGCCCGTTGGCAATCATTTTCATTGGATCGCTCACGGCAATCCCCACCCTTTTCTGACCGTAGTCTATGCCCATTAATCTTCCCATACCATTTGCTTCTTTTGCACTTTGTGCGTCATTCGCTTCGCGTCATTTATTGTCATTTGGCTTCACCGTCAATTGCACTTTGTGCGTCAATAATAGTCATTTATTGTCAATTATTTTATGGAATCCAGTTAATGACAACCTAATAACAAGTGAATAACAATTGAATGACCACCTAATGACGCAAGGCGAATGACTATTGAATGACCACTTTAATGACGCGAAGCAAATGACTACTGAATGACTATCAAATGACAGCAAAGCGAATGACCTTTTTTATTTCCCACAATAATAGCAAAACCCAGAGGATTTACCTTTTCTTCCTGATATTCTTCTCCGACCGAGGATGATACTCCAACATGATTGAATGGAGATAGTATTTGTCGAGATGGGTATAAATTTCGGTGGTCAAAATAGACTCGTGCCCAAGCATGTCCTGCACAGCACGTAGGTCGGCGCCGCCCTCAACCAAGTGCGTGGCAAAGGAATGACGGAATGTATGAGGACTTATGTTTTTTTTGATTTCTGCCCTTTCGGCCAAATCTTTCACAATGGTAAAAATCATCACCCGTGTCAGCATTTTGCCCCTTCGGTTGAGGAACACAATGTCCTCGTGCCCTTTGGCAATGCTGAGTTTGTTTCGGGTTGCAGAAAAATAATAGCTGATTTCCTTCTTCGCTGTTTGCCCAATTGGCACAAAACGTTCCTTGTTCCCTTTTCCAACAACCCTAATGTATCCTTCGTTGAAATGTAGGTGGGATATTTTCAGAGTAACTAACTCAGAAACCCGCAGGCCACAGCCATATAGCGTTTCAATAATGGCTTTGTTCCGGTGGCCTTCTGCTTTGCTCAGGTCGATGGCGGCCACCATTTTGTCTATTTCGGGCACCGACAAAACGACCGGCAGCTTGTGCCCGAGCTTGGGGAGTTCGAGCAGTGAGGAGGGATCAAGTGAAACTTGCCCGTCCATCCGCAGAAATTTGAAAAAAGCCCGGATACCAGAAATCATGCGAGCCTGGCTTCTTGCCGTCATGCCAAGTTCGTTGGCCCAGATCACAAAATCCTGGAGCAAGCTCAAGTCTACATCATCAGGTGAAAGCGGCATTTTTGCCATCTGCACAAAACTTTGCAGCTTTCCTACATCGCGCAAATACGCCTCGATGCTATTTTTCGACAATGCTCTTTCGAGCAACAAATAATTCCGAAAGGATTCAATAGCTTTTTTCCAATTATCCATATCGATAGCAAAACTACGGATTTCTGGTTGAAAACGGGTTTCGAGTTTCGGATTTCGGGTTTCGGGTTTCGGGTTTTGACCCTGTCCATTCATAAATATGGTTGACACTATATCCAGTTTTTCAAACTTCTTGTTAATAACATTATTTACATTTTATAAAAACTTCATTTACATTTGAACTGTAAAGCGAAACGGAGATGGGCTCTGCTGGGGAGCAACCC
>JAIOYV010000043.1 GCA_021740905.1 Bacteroidales bacterium | reverse complement strand
GTCAAACAACCCAACTTTCTCTTTCTTGAAAGCTGTGCTGAATGTCCTCCTCTCTTTTCGTTGACTTTTCATTTTAGCTAATTTACGAAAGTTTTCAACTAAACTTCGTGTCAACCTATATTATGAAAAGACAGTTGCTAGTTGCTGGTTACTGGTTACTGGTTACTGGTTACCAGTTTTACTAGTTACTGGCTGAAGACTGGTGACTGAAGACTGAGACACTGCCCTTATACCTAAAGCTTTGTAGGGTAAACCGGGATATACTATTTCAGAAGGGTAATACGCTCTTCCATAGTGTAACTTACGCCGTGTTGACCACCAGAGTAACTATAAATTTGGGTCCGTTCCCAGACCATTTTATCTTTTTTGTTGGTCACCACTTCAAATTTTTTGGTGCCTCCTGTTGTGGTCCTAATAGAAACCGATTCGCTCGTGTTGGTCCAGAGAAAATCGTCCTCTCCAAAATACATGTCCTGGCCCAGGTCTTTAATCACATTGAATTGGCCTTTTCCATCCGAGAAAAATTCAAATTTCCCAGCATTCCCGGCAGTACCTGACTCTGGCGGAGGCAAAGGAGTTCCGTCGCCATATACTATTTTTTGATATACATCAATATCCCACATTCCTTCGAGACGTTTGGATAAAATCTTTTCTTTTGAGCAAGAAACCAATATGATTGCCGATAATAATATGAACAGTACTGAATGTAGCCTTTTCATGGGTATTAAAATTTATTTCTCACAAAGAAACGAAATTTCATCATTTACTGATACCTGGTTGGCGATTTTTTGTTCAGACACATAAACGCGGTTTTTGTTGATGATCCATAGGAAGTAGTCCCCAGTTCGCAGTATTCAGGCCTCAGTCTTCGGCACCGGACTCGAAATCACACATTTTTTTCATCCATCCTTCATGTGGTAAAAAAAGATTACGAGACACGAAACCAAAACTATTTGCCATAATACACAAAAGGGGCCCAAAAGTAAGGCAGATCAAGCGCTTTGTGGTATTCACCTTTAATAAATTTCCGTTTTATCCGGTTCATGGCTGTGGCATAGCTAATATTTTCGTCCTTCACCATTTTGTATAGTTCAGTCATAAATAAGGAAGTAGAATTATCGGCCACTTGCCACAACGAAACTGAAAGGGCATTGGCACCGGCAATGACAAAAGATTGTGCAATTCCTACCACACCTTCGCCCTCATAAATTTTACCCAATCCTGTTTCGCAGGCCGAAAGGTTGACAAAATCAGCATTCAACCTAAGCATGGCGATTTCGTCGGCAGTAAGAAAACCGTCTTCTTCGTTCTTTCCCGGCGGCAGTACAATGGCCGACATATTGGGATGCTCTGGGATAAAAATACCATGTGTAGAAAAATGGATTATTTTATATTTGCCCAATTTGTTTTCTTCCGATAGTTCTTTTATGAGCGATTCTGTGACTTTCTTTCCCGCATAGATTTTCTTTTTGCTGAATTCTTCCGAGATATTCTCAATTTCGCTTAGGCTTCCAGGTATATCTATGAATTTATCATAGCCATACGCACTATAAACATCTCTCCTTAATCTCATTACATCACTGTTTGTAGCCGGCGAGGGTGTTGCATCGGCATACAAAGGCCGTGTAAAATCCTCTTTCCCGTATTCGGCACCACCAAATGCGATTATTTCCATTGGCCTGTTTTCATATTTCCTTTCATTCAGCATATTCCACACACTTGCCGACTGGATATATTGGATATCGAAATCTTCGATCAGGTATTTTCCCTCATCGTTTATCAGGGTTTCGAAAGGGATAAAACCCAACAATCCATCGGGAATGATAATAATTTTTTCTTTGCCTTGAAGTTGCTGTTTGAAGGGACTTATCAGGAATCGGTACAATGCTTTGCTTGCACAATAAAAATCTTTTTTCTGTATAGGATCGTGGGAGTTTTGCTGGATGAGGTCGCGGTAGTAATTAATAAAATGAAAAAAGACCTCCTTGAGAAACTGCAACTCATTAGCAATGTTATTAGACTGTTCTTTAAAAAGCCGGAGATCATCAACTGATAAAATAGTGTCGAGATATGAAAGGAAACCTTCCACTTGTTTGAGGCTGTCAATAACAAATCTGCTCTTATAAAGTAATAGTGAAAAATAATCATCCTTGTCGATGGCACTGGCATAGTAATAATGCTCAACCCTCTTGGCAAAGCTCAAAAACAAGGTTTTATCGTCAATTCTCGCCTGCATTTCGGTCAACGAGATATTTTGTTTCAACCGGGTATTATGGTTAATCCTTTCTTCCAACCATTTGGTTTTACTGGTCTCGATAGCGGCAAACTCTGCTTCGGAGTCGCCCAATTGTTTATAGCACGAAATCAGCATCTGGTATATCCCATACTCGGCATCAAGATATTTTTTCTTCGACTCATCATCTGCTGTTAACCTTATTTCTTCTTTCAGCTTGATCGCCTTTAGGGCATATTTTATCGATTTATTCAGCATTTCAGCTAGTTGGTCGACATCGTGCCCATTCTTTTTAGCTTTCATATAAAATAACTTCGCCTTAATTTCATATAATCTGGAAGCCATTACTTTGTTCCCTGATTGTTCGAAAATATTGGCTGCATTTTGAAAATATTGCTCCGACTCATCATTTTGCTCAAGCTGTGCAAAATTCATCGAGACATTAAAAAGATTAATACCAATTTCCCATTGCGAACTATAAAGACTATCAAAAGAAAGGGCTTTCTTATACAAATCAATGGCCTCTTCGAATTTGCTTTTGTAATACGAAATACTGGCTTTTTGGGTAAATACATTAGAAAAAAGCTGCGTTAGTAAATTGTTATTAGCCAGTGCGTATGCACTATCAAGATAGACATTTGCCATCGCATAGTCTTTCTTTTTCTGATAAAAATATTTCATGTCAATCAGGCCATGGAACTCACCAAATAAAAATTTGTGAATTCTGCTTTTGGCTATTGAATTATTGATATAGTCAAAACTAACCGACTCATTTTTTGCATCGAAATATCGATCGGCCAATCGTTCCTGTGTCTTCAATAAAACACCCTGGTTCAATGACTTTTGCGCCAACATTTCAGCCTGTTCGAGCAATCGAAGCTCTTCGTCAAAATTTTTCCAATTCTTATAAATATCAGCTTTATAAAAAACTAGTTCGGCCAAATTAAAAGTATCGTTCGACTGGATCAGTATAGGCTCAACAAGGTTTATTTCGGCGAATGATTTATTGAACTGCGAACTGTAAAGGTAATATCTTATTTGTAGGACTTTTGTCTGGGTTACTCTTCGTGGCTGATTGATAGTATTGAAATAATAGAAGGCCGAATCGAGAACATCGGGCAGATCATCAATGGTTTTGTTAACCAGCTTTGCCCTACCCAATGTATAATATGCCTCAGCAAGATATGCCTTCTTGTCAATCGATCGAGCAATGGACAAGGCCTGCAAAGCATGTAATTCCGATTCGGGAAAATGGAGGATGCTTTCGTAATACAATGCAAATTCCAAAGCCAATGAAAATTTTAGTTCAGGCTTTTTCAAAGACTGAACAATGTTAGAGAGGGAGTCAAGAATACTCTTTTCGTCAGCAAAGCGATATTGTATACGTCGGTATTGAGCTAATAAAAGATTGGCTTGGAACGATAATTCGTCCGAAGAGCTTTGCCTGGCTATTTCCTTGGCTTTGTAAATCAGACCAATTGCTTTTTGAGAATCCAGAACAGAAAGTAAGTGCTCGCCATAATCCAACAACAATCTACATAATACCTTGTTATCTTTTCGCTGTTCGGCCTTTACCAAAGCACTATCATATAAGTCATTCGCTGTCTGAGCACTTCCGCATGCCGAGGAACATCTGGCCAAATAATAGGTAGCCTTGAAAACCATGCTATCGGGTATCGACTTTTCGGTCTGGGCTATTCCCAGAAACTGCCTAAAACCGGATATTGATTTATCATACTGCCAGTTGTTATAATTTTCAACAGCTTCAGCATAAAAGGTAAAAGCTCGATTCGTTCTATTCAACCCACAAGAAAATACAAGCAATGAAATACCAAGCACCAAGATATTCCTTTGCCATGAACATAATATAGGTTTTATATTTTTCACCAATTACACAAATTACGGCCTAAAAAATTTTCGATTTCCCCAATGCTCAAAATTACCAACTTTATACAATAAAAAAAATGCAATTTTTTCTTCCTGATTTTCATTTCATTAAATGCTTCTTGAAGAAAATAATTCTTTGTTAGGGTTATATTCGCCCAAGATTTTACACTAATAGACAGAGACAAGTTCAGAACCGTTGATGAGTAAGAGAAGTTTGACCATATTAGTCGTTGAGGATAATGTAGTAAATCAATTTTTGCTGAGGAAAATATTGGAAAGAAATGGACATACTGTATGTGTTGCCTTAAATGGAAAAGAAGCAGTTGATGCGAATAAAAACAATGATTATGATTTGATACTGATGGATTTGATGATGCCTGTAATGAGCGGTTTTGATGCTACTGTGGAAATTAGACAAACGATAAAAAAAAACGTCCCAATAGTTGCTGTAACATCAAATGTGCTCGACGGTGAAAAGGAACGCTGTTTCTCGATAGGCATGAATGGTTTTTTATCAAAGCCGGTTTCGAACGATCAATTAGAAACCGAATTTGCAAAAGTTGGATTAAAGTTTTAAATTCAACATCAAATAAAAGCGGCTATGATTAAATCAAAAGTACTATCAAATATCAGGAATGGAGATGAAGAAGAACTTGGAAATTTGTACCTAAATTATAAAGAGGAGTTTGTAAAATATGCAAGAAAAAACTTTAAAGTTGATGTAGAAACCGCAAAAGACTTATTCACCGATCTGTTGCTCGAATTCAGAAGCAACGTAGTTAGCGGCAAACTTCAAAATATCGAAAGTAGTATAAAAACCTACCTCTTTGGGATAGGCCGAAACCTACTGATACAGCACATAAAAAAGAAACCAGACGAAGATATTAGTAATTACAAGGACAAACTTTCAGAAGAAGATGTAGAAATATCGCAAACCGAACAAAGTGAAATTTTACTTGGATTGATTGAAAACCACTTGCCAAAGCGATGTTACAAACTACTGAAATTGTACTATTACGACCATCGGAGCATGAAGCAAATACAAAGCTGGTTGAATTATTCCAGCCTCGATTCGGTCAGGAACCAAAAATCGAAGTGTATGAGCCAGTTAAAGAGTATGATAAAATTAGTTGAAGTACAGTACAAATTATTTAATTAAAAATGGACAAATTCGATATTATAGATGACTACTTACTAGGGCATCTCGACGATGCAGGGATGAAATCGGTTGAAGAAAGAATAGCTACCGATACTGAGTTTGCCGAAGAATTGGAAGGGCATCGCAAAATCATCAATCTTATCCAGGTGCACGAAGACAATCGGTGGCGAAGGAAGTTTGCCGAAATGGAAGAAAAACAAAAGGTCTCCAAAGAAGTAAGAAAGGTATTTATGATCCGTGTTCTGTCAGCAGCAGCAGCCGTAGCCATTATCCTGGTATCCTATTTCAGTTTCCTTAGTTCCGGCGATAATGAATTCGACAACGGAGAAATTGCTTCCACTTTACCCTATACACACGAATATTTTGAGCCACCAGCCAATTACTTTATGCAGCGCAGCCGAGGACGATCGGTCGAGAGCAAAATTTCGGATGCAATGCTCTTATACGATGCAGGACAGTACAAACAAGCAGCCCAGATCTTTGATGATCTGTTAGAAACCGAAGCTGAGAATTTTAATGTATTATTCTATGGAGGTGTGAGCTATCTAATGTCAAATCAACCTGAAAAAGCACTTGAATGTTTTATGAAAACAGAAACAAAAGAAAACATCTTCGATCAAGAATTGCAATGGTACAAGAGCTTGATCTACTTAGATACTGGCGATAATGAAAAAGCCAAAAAAATACTCCTGGAGATTATCAACACCGGGTCGAAGTATCAAAAAAATGCACGTGAAATATTAGAAAGCATTAAATAATCTTAACTAAAAAATATCCGACTTAATTCTTAAATCCCAAAATATGATTCGCAGGTTCCTCAATATCCACATTTATATTGCTGAATCACTTCTCCCTCCATTGATGTTCCTGCGGATCTTATGAAACAAACTCAAACTCAAACGATTCTTTGAAAGCTTAAAAAAATCCTGTAATCACAGATTGATCCGTAGGTTCATCAAATTCTTCATTGATATTGCTGAATCACTTCTCCCTCTATTTGGTGTTCCTGCGGATCTCTTCTATTTAATTATTGGTAAATTCGCTCTCATAAGTGCTTTTAGAATCATTTTAGATTTGATCCGTAGGTTCGTCAAGATCTTCATTGATATTGCTTTATCACTCCATCCTTTTGTCTTGATATTCCTGCGGATCATTTTTATTTTACTCAATCCGACCACAACTATTTCACAATCTGTGGATTATCTGAGGCCGTTTGGCTCATATTCAAAACAGCCACAGATTCGCAGAAAGAAGAGATGCAGTTTTACGGGATTTATTTTGAATCTTTATCTAATTGCAGGTTTGCGAAACGTTTCTAAAGTCTTTCATAATTGAATTATGGTCGAAAAATAAAGCCCCAAAAATTGCAGAATTTTGATTTTCAGGGAAAGGGAAAAAATCCTAATTTTGGCATCCTAATACTCAAATAAAAATGCTTGAAATGGATAAGCTTTCTTTTCTTGGAAACAGTGAGATTGAGACAATTGATGAATACTATAAAAATTACTTGCAAAATTCCGATTCGGTTAGCGATGATTGGAAAAACTTTTTTGCAGGTTTCGAGTTTGCGCGTAAAAATTATGATATAGATGCTGTTGAAATCCCGGCCAGAATCGACAAAGAATTCAAAATCCTAAACTATATCAATGCGGTTAGAAAGCGCGGACATTTGTTTACAAAAACAAATCCTGTCCGGACCCGCAGAAAATACTTCCCAACCCTCGACCTTGAAAACTACGATTTAAGCGATGCTGACTTAACGGAAGTTTTCCATGCGGGCACAGAACTGGGCCTGGGCTCCACCAGCCTCCAAAACATTAAAGACTATTTGTTTCGTACCTATTGCCACAGTGTTGGTGTGGAGTATCTTTTTATTAGGGAAGAGACCATAGTAAACTGGCTTCAAAAGAAAATGGAGTCGGTATGCAATACACCCAATTTTACCAGCGAAGAAAAAAAACGCTTTTACGATCATCTGAAACAAGCTGTTGGATTTGAGAAATTCATCCATAAAAAGTTCATCGGGCAAAAACGATTTTCTCTTGAAGGGGCCGAAGGTTTGATCCCAGCCCTGGGACAGATTATTGAAAAAGGTGCCGAACACGGCATCGAAGAATTCAATATCGGGATGTCGCATAGGGGAAGGCTGAATGTGCTTGCCAATACCCTTTGCAAGCCTTACGAAAATATATTTAAGGAATACACAGGCACAGCCTACGAAGAAGGGATAGCCCAAGGCGATGTAAAATATCATTTGGGCTATGAGAATACCATTGAAACCCATACCGGGAAAAAAGTCAGGGTAAACCTGGCTCCAAATCCATCGCACTTGGAAACAGTTTCGGCTATAATACAGGGAATAACGAGGGCGCGGATAAATAATAAATTCGAAGGAGATTATAATAAAGTGGCACCCATTGTAATCCACGGCGATGCCGCCATAGCAGCGCAGGGAATTGTGTATGAGGTAGCCCAAATGTCGATGCTCGAAGGCTATAAAACCGGAGGGACCATTCATTTGGTGGTCAACAATCAAGTTGGGTTTACAACAAATTATCTCGAAGGGCGGTCGAGTACGTATTGCACCGATATTGCCAAGGTGATAAAATCGCCTGTTTTTCATATAAACGGAGACGATGTAGAATCATTGGCTTATGTCATTGAATTGGCCATTGAATTCAGGCAGCGCTTCCATCGAGATGTGTTTATCGACATTTTGTGTTACCGCAAATATGGGCACAACGAAGGGGACGAGCCCCGGTTTACCCAGCCAATCTTATATAAAGAAATTGCCAAACACCCCACCCCTAGAGAAATTTATGCAACCCAATTAATAAAAACAGGCGTTTATACTGCTGAAGAAATTAAACAAATTGATGCTGCTTACGACCAGCATCTTGAGTCGAAATTCGAGGATTCGAAAAAAATTGAAAAGGTAAAAGTGTACCGTTTTCTTAAACATGAGTGGCAAGATTTCAAGTATGCCGATTCGGTTAATGTGCACGCAATATGTGAAACCGGCATTGAGGAAAGTAAACTCTTAGAATTAGCCTCTAAAATCAACCATATTCCGGAAGGAGTAAATATCTTCAAGAAAGTTCAAAAGTTGGTTGCCGACAGGGAAAATATGGTAAAAGAAAACCGTCTCGATTGGGCAATGGGTGAATTACTTGCTTATGCCAGCCTGGTAACCGAAGGTCATTCGGTACGGCTTAGCGGACAGGATTCGGAAAGAGGTACCTTCTCGCACCGCCATGCCTCATGGATTATTGAAGATACCGACCAAAAATATTATCCTCTTTCAAAACTAAGCACCGATCAGGCGGAATTCAAAGTTTATAATTCCCTTTTATCAGAATATGGTGTAATGGGTTTTGAATACGGATATGCTTTAGCTCACTCGAAAGGCTTAACTATTTGGGAGGCCCAATTTGGCGATTTTCATAATGTGGCACAGGTCATAATCGACCAGTATATTAGTTCGGCAGAAGACAAGTGGGGCTTGATGAATGGCCTGGTTCTTTATTTGCCCCACGGTTACGAAGGCCAAGGCCCGGAACATTCGAGTGCACGCCTGGAGCGATTTTTAATACTCTGTGCAGGTACCAATATGCAGGTAGTAAACTGCACCACCCCAGGTAATCTATTCCATTTGCTACGGAGGCAGGTAAAACGAAATTTCCAAATACCACTCGTTCTGTTAACACCAAAAAGTTTATTGCGCCATCCAAAATGTGTCTCTTCTGTGGCTGAATTATCTGAGGGCCACTTTAGGTCGGTCATAGATGATGATAACGTAGACGTGAACACTGTAACACGCCTGGTATTTTGTTCAGGAAAAATATACTACGACCTTCTTGCCAAAAAGGAGGAGTACGATGTAAAAGACATTGCCATTGTACGGATTGAGCAATTGCACCCTTTCCCGAAAGAAGAAGTTGAACGGATAATCTACAAATATCCAAACACCATGCTAAGGCTTTGGGTACAGGAGGAGCCACAAAATATGGGGGCCTGGGAATTCATTCATAAGAACCTATTGGAATTTGAAATAGAACCGGTATCGCGCCTTGCAAGTGGTAGCCCTGCCGTTGGGCTTCATGTGTTGCACGAGCGGGGCCAGAACGAAATCATCAATAAAGTATTCCGGCGTTGCGATTGTGAACGTCAAAATATTTATTGTGGTTTGCAATGTGTTATTGGGAAGTCGCGTGAAGCAATAATGAAACAACACCATTATATATTTGAGGATGAATAATCCATTTTCTGTACTTTGAAATTGAAATATAAAAGATTAGCTTACAGCACTAAAATTTTAGGATATGATTATCGAAATTACCATACCCAGCCCGGGAGAATCGATCAATGAAGTTGAAATCGCAAATTGGTTGGTCGAAGATGGCGATATTGTGGAAAAGGATCAGGAAATTGCAGAAGTGGAATCGGACAAAGCCACCCTGCCTTTGATTGCTCCCGAATCGGGGAAAATAAAAATTGTTGCCCCTGTCGGCGAAACCATTGCTGTTGGTAGCCTGGCTTGCAGTATCGATACAAGCTTTGCAGGTGAAGTAAAATCGAAACCTGCGGAAGTTAAAGCTGATGCCCTGATTGCCAAAACCGTTGAGGCGAAAAAAGAAAGTGCCCCAACAGTCGAAAGCAAAAAACCAACTTCCAATACATTCGACCAGGTGAAGATTAGCCCGGTTGCCCGTAAAATGATGGAAGAAGGCAACCTCTCGGTGGAGGAAGTAATTAATGGGCTACGGCGAATTAGTAAATCAGATATAGAAGCCATCCAATCTTTACCCAAAGATGCAGTCCATGTTCAAGGGTTTACAGCTCAGGAACCTAGTCGCGATGTGGAAAAAAGCAAAATGACCTCCCTGCGGAAAAAACTCAGCAAGCGATTGGTGGCTGTGAAAAACGAAACCGCTATGTTGACCACATTTAACGAGGTGGATATGACAGCTGTAATGGCGCTCCGAAAAACATATCAGAATAAATTTGTCGAAAAGCATGGTATAAAACTTGGCTTCATGTCGTTTTTCACAAAGGCCGTCACCGAAGCTTTGAAGTTACATCCAAGTGTGAATGCAATGATTGATGGGGATGAGTTGGTATTTCCAAAATTCTGTGACATTGGAATAGCTGTTCAAACACCAAAAGGGCTGATGGTTCCTGTTATCAGAAATGCAGAATCGATGAACCTTGCAGAAATTGAAGCTAAACTGATGGAGTTGGCCGGAAAAGCACGAGCCGGTAGAATCTCGCTCGACGATATAACCGGAGGCACTTTTACCATTACCAATGGGGGTGTTTTTGGTTCTTTGCTTTCGACTCCCATATTAAACCCACCCCAATCTGGAATCCTCGGGATGCACAATATAATTGAAAGGCCTGTTGCCATAAACGGACAGGTTGTGGTCCGTCCCATGATGTACATAGCCCTTTCGTACGATCATAGGGTAATTGATGGAAAAGATTCAGTAGGTTTTTTGGTTAAAGTGAAAGAATTTATCGAGTCGCCACAGCGTATGTTATATAATGGTGTAAATCCAGATAATTTGCTGCTAGGGATATAGACTAGAGAAATTAGGAAATTAGGAAATTAGGGAAATTAAAAAACACTCGAAACACATTTTTTTCATCCAGCCCCACCCTTCCTTAAAACAAGGAAGGACTTGTCTTCTTAGCTAAGTTTATTGGGAAATTAGGCCACTCATACTATGAAACACGAATTGTCCCCTGAGAATTCCTGCCCTCTTTTTGGGTGGGGTAAGGAAGAGACTGGATTGGGCTATGAAAGAGAGACGATAGATGGGGATGAACACGAAACCCGAAACTCGAAACTTTTATCCAAGTTCGCTTATTCTTTCGAGAAGATTCAAATCGGTAATTTTTATTTTGCGGCCTTCGATAGAAATTACCTTTTCTGTAGCAAAATGGCCCAATGTGCGGATAGCATTCGAGGTAGTCATATTCGACAAGCTTGCGAGGTCTTCGCGTGAAAGATATACCTTCATGGTAGTCCCATCGTCTTCTAAACCGTAGGTGTCTTTCAGAAAAAGTAAAGATTCTGCCAACCGTCCCCTGATATGTTTCTGCGTAAGGGTAATGGTCCGGTTATTTGAATATCCTAATTCGGATGCCAGGATTTGGATTACTTTCAATCCAAGACTACCATTTGTTTTGAGTACTTTGATAATATTGTCTTTATTCAATACACAAACCGAGCAATCTTCGATAGCAAGGGCAGTGCCGCTGTATTTCTGATTGGCAAACATCGCCCTGAACCCAATAAAACCAACAGGTCGTACCAATCGAACAATTTGTTGCCTGCCACCCACGCCTTCTTTATAAATCTTTACTTTTCCACCTGAAAGGCATATTAAACCAGTCGGCTTCCCTCCTTCTTTGTAAATTATCTCGCCTTTTCGGTAGATCGAACAAACATGATTTTTTAGAAGGATGTCCTTTTCTTTTTGTGAAAGAGAATAAAAGATCGAATCCCTATTATCTAAACAAAACGGACAATGTTTTTCCTTATTCACCATGTTGAAGCCAAATTATATGTTTTACAACTATGTTTTATAATTATGTTTTAAAACATTCAAAAGTAATTATTGTCAACCGATTTACAAAAGACATTTAGCAAAGTATTTGGGCATACGATAAAATCCCCTATATTCTCAACTCCACTATTTCCAATCCACTTTCAACAACCTGGAGTAATGGCATCCCGGGCTAATACCTTAAATGCTAAACATTTGCGTCCAATTTAGAAAAAACAATGATGGATAAATGGAATGAAAAACTTCTGCAAATACAATTCTAATATGCCGATAACAACATACCGTATTCGGTTAAAAAACCATAGCGTAACAATTTTCCGAGGAATTAGTTGTCAGCGCAAGTATTTAAAAGCTGTTAAAAAATCAATTAATTATAATTATTCTGGCGGTTGATTGAATTTATATTATATTTGCTGTAATATTAATCCAAAACGAATTTACTTATGAGAAAGTTTATTTTACTATTTGCTTTACTTGCTATGCTTACCTCCTCGTATGGACAACAGGCCGCGCAAGCTATTAAAAAGAATTGCGAAGTTTCCGCAGTTGAGCGTTTTACTCCAGCCGAATGGCAAGATTACAAAACGACAAAAGCCTATGGCGATGTTTTTTGGGCAGAGCAATTTGCTGGTGCTATGCCTACCGGTTGGGTTACTGTCGACAACAATTCCCTGGGGAATGTCTTTATTTGGACGAATGCCACAAACCCTGGTTTAAACGGGTTTTATTCAACCAATACCCTTCCATTTGCCTCAACTTCTGCAGCAAACGGGTATATTGATCTCCCTGGTGATAGTTACAATACACCAGTCCCCTCTGTTATGCAAGACATGGATGCTTATATCCAAAGCCCTGCAATAAATTGCGACACAGCACATTCTGTTATGTTGAAATTTGAGCATTATTTCAGATGGTGCTGTACCACTCCAACAATGGAAGTATCTGTTAGTAATAATAATGTGGATTGGACATCATGGGATGTTCTCAATAATGTGGCTGCCAATGTAAGCAGTGCGAACCCTGAAATTTTTACTGTTAACATTACTTCAATTGCCGCGTTGCAGTCGACTGTTTATATCAGATTCTCCTTATCGGGTGTATCTCACTATTATTGGGCTATCGATGATGTTCAATTGATGACAGGTCCTGAAAATGATGTTAAGTTTGCAGATGAACGCAATTACTGGTTCGACTCTAATTGGGGTGCTGTTGGGTCTTTCTCAAGGATTCCTGCTTCTCAAATAATGGAAAATGTGAGTGGTGGATATATTCTCAATTATGGAGATGCAATACAACATAATGTAAATTATGAAGCAACCATATTGGATGAATCAAATACTGTAGTTTTTAATGAAACATCTGATACTTTGCAGCTTTCGCCATACGATACAGCCACATTGTACATAGCAAACACTTATGTTCCTACTGTTTCTCAAACTTATAAAGTGGCAGCTAAATGCTATGCTGATGAGGTGGATCAAGTACCCGACAATAACTATGTTGATACTATTTCATGGGAAATTACCGATAACAAAATATTCTCCAGAGACCATCATTATGAAAGATGGAATGGTGGAACCATGTCTCCTGACGGATTTGGCGGTGGATTGAGCGGCGATTTTATAGGTGTTAACTATTACTTGCCAAATACTGCTACTGTAAATTCTATATCGTACTATGTTGATTATAGGACAACTCCTGGAACTGTCTTAAAAGGTCAGATTTACCAGGGCGAATTTAGTACTACACAAACAGAATGGATTGGAACCGAAGAGTATACAATTGAACCAAAAGACATTGGTACTTGGGTTACAATACCGAAATATGTTATTAATCCCGGTTCTGAAGTATTAACAGGTCAAAACAATTATATCGTAGGAGCTGAATTCTATTATAATACCGGTGAAGATTTATTGCTTGGTGATGAAGGAGAGGATTATCCACACTTATTGTGGTTAGAATCTGTTGTAAGGCTTACCACAGACTGGTTCTGGGTCAGCAATTCGATGGCATACATAAGATTAAACCTCGAAGGGGCTATTTTACCTCCTGTTTTCGAATCAGCTCGTAAAGATTCTTGTGGTATTGACCAAACCTATTGTTATATTGTTAGTCTTTCAGATCCACAAAATTTACCACTTACCGTGACAGCAGAATCTAGTGATCCCGATATTGATTATACTTTAACTGACCTTGGAGGTGGAATGTATTTAGTTGAAACTACGGTTACCCCTTCATCTGTAAATTATGTACTTAATGAAAGATTTAGGATTAGAATTAAGGCTGATAATGGTACTGTAGTAAACGAACAATATTTTTGGATTTACGTGGTACCTACTGCTGCACCATGTAATGTGGGTATCGAAGAATCATCTATTGATGATGTAAAAATTTATCCAAATCCTGCCCAGGATTTATTATATATTGATAATACTGGGAATTCAAGCATTTACATTTACAATTTGGTTGGAGAGCTTGTTAAATCAATTGATAAAGCAGATTATTTTACTACAATCAACATTGAAGGATTAGCTGCTGGTTCATATATCATTTCAGTTGTTAAAAACAACGAAGTAGTAACAAAGAAATTCAGTAAGTTATAATCTTGAATTTACAATATAGGAAATCCCCATCGGTTATCGATGGGGATTTTTTTTTGCTTCTTTGTATTTGGAGAAATAAAATTAGCGTAAAATAAAAAGGGACTTGCCAAAATTGACAAATCCCTTTTAACCCCCCACAGGTAACCAAATATAATGGTTTTACTATTGAAACTTTTAAAAGGCCATTACCCTATCCCAATTTCTTTCAGCAAGGCCTTCATTGCTTTAAATCCCATTATCCGTTTTTGCTCTTTGCCGTCTTTAAACAGGATCATGGTGGGGATGTTGCGGATACTATAGCTCTGTGCAAGTGGCTGCTGCTGGTCTACATTAACTTTTGCAATGGTAACCTGATCTGAATGGTTTTCTGCAATCTCATTTAACACCGGGGCAATCATTTTACAAGGGCCACACCAGGGTGCCCAAAAATCGACCAACACCAAACCCTTCCGGGTTATGGTCTTAAAATTCTTGTTGTTCAGTATCTTAATATTCTTACTAGGTGGGGTGTCCGCCGTGTTTTTCATTTTGTTGTAGCTAAAAGCAACATAGACAATAAACACAAGGGCAATGCCCCCAAAAATATACCATATCATAATCTTCCTTTTTATTTGTTATTTCTACAATAATCAGCTGCACTTAATGCCGCAATTGTCCCATCGGCCACCGCCGTGGTTACCTGACGGTATTTTTTGACAATGCAATCGCCGGCAGCAAATACCCCGGGGATATTGGTTTTCATTTCACCATCTACAACAATTTCATTCCTTTCGTTCAGTGCCACGATATCTTTCAGCGATTCGGTGTTGGGTTGATAGCCCACAAAAATAAAAGAACCTCCTACTTCCAATTCCGATAAGTTCCCGGTAGGAAGATGTTCGATGCTCACCTTTTGCAATACCCCATTGCCATAAAATCCCCTCAACTCCGATTCCATGATGAAATGAATTTTCTCATTCTTTTTGGCTTCCTGAATGGCATGTTCAAAGGCTTGGAAATGATCGAACTGATGAACGATGGTCACTTTGGTGGCATAGCTGGTAAGCGCCACGGCTTCTTCGAGGGCCGAGTTTCCCCCGCCCACAACAACCAATTCTTTACCTGTAAAAAACTCGCCATCGCAAGTGGCGCAGTACGAAACCCCTTTGCCTTTGAAATTATCTTCGCCGGGAATATTGAGCGAACGTGGCCTGCCGCCCGGGGCAAGAATAACAGACTTTGCCTGGAATTTCCTGCCATCCTGTAACTCCACACTTTTAACAGGCCCATCGAAGGCCATGCTCTTAATTTTTACATTCGACTTAATCTTGCAACCAAAGTCCTTTGCCTGTTTTTTCATGGTATTTGCCACCATGTAACCCTTAGTGGTTTCAATACCCGGGTAGTTTGCAATCTCCTCGGTGAGGATCATCTGACCACCCACTACGCCTTCGTTCAGGATCAAGGTGTTTAACTTCGCCCTCGAAGAATAGATGCCGGCAGTCAGTCCTGCTGCCCCGGCACCTAATATCATTACATCAAAAATTTCGTCCATCTTTTTTTGCTTTGCGTTATTTGCTTCGCGTCATTTGCACTTCGTGCGTCAATTGCTTCGCGTCAATTGCTTCGCGTCATTCGCTTTGCGTCAAATGCGCTTCGCGCGTCAAATGGCTTCGCCGTCATTTATTGTTCTCCAAATAGCTACCGGAAGGCTTTTAATAGCAACCTATGGACTATCAATGACAACCTAATGACTACCTATGACTACCAATGACAACCTAATGACTATTTAATGTCTACCTATTGACTATCAATGACAACTACTGACGCGAAGCAAGTGACACGAAGTAAGTGACTAATTCAAATGCTGATCAAGAATAGCTGTAATCTGCTCGCGGTTTTGGATACTGGTGGTAGCTTGCACCATTTCACCGTTTTTATAATACACAGTGAATGGGAGTCCCATAAATCCTCTGCACTGTGGTGCATTTCGGATAGGTGCAGCTTCGTGAGAATCAAAAGCCATGGAGAAGAATTTTATATTTTCCCGCTCTTCCGACAGTTCCTCCATATCATCATAAACTGGTATACACATTGGGCCCATACGACCGCAACATACCATTACATTTTCGTTTTCGTTGATCAATTTCTCCAATTCTGCTGATGTTTCAATCTCGTGGATTGCTGTTTGTAACATTTTCATTTTCTTAAATTTTAGATATTTTCTACTGTTTGTTTATCTTTATTTCTTCTGTGTCATTATTTCTGAAATAATATTCTTGTCCGATTTCAATGTTCCGTTTAGATAATTCTCGATAATTTCTTGTGAAACATCCATCCTGATCCCTACATACAAATTGACTTTGTGAGCACTAAAAAGATTGATGATGCGCTTATCGACCTTATAGCAAATCACATCCGTAATCCCCCGGCTCGAAATCCAGGGCAGCAACATGGAAATTTCCTTCTCGGAGGGTATTTCAATTGCGTTGCTTATGATCTGTTCCTCATCGATCTCAAAAATTTCGTAGTGGCTACACTGACCAAAATATTCGCTAAGTTTCCCATTTGTTACCGGAATTGCTACCCGTTTCATTTTCTGCTTATTTTTGATGCAAAGATATTTGCGAGCTGAGGAGTGGGCAAGGAAATCGCATTTGGGAATTCGGCAAGCTGAGATGAAAAATTATAGGACTTTTGCTATAAGATGATAGGGCAGTGAATTTGGCTCATTAAAATGGGTGGGAATAGTAATGCCCAAAATATACTATTTTTGTGTTTCATTGAAGAACAAATAATAGACTAAGACTTGGATCATTTTTACGATTACCATACTGACCGGATCGAAAATAAATCGGAATGTTTTCAGGCACTGTCGCCTGAAGATCTGGAGTACTTGAATAAAAATAAAACACAAATTGAATACCTCAAGGGCGAAACCATTTTTAAACAAGGGGCATTTGCACCCCATGTCCTACATGTCAACAATGGTTTAATAAGGATTTATTTGCAAACTGGAAGTACGAAGCAAATCAATATTCGTTTAGCAAAACAGGGAGACTTCATCGCTTTTTCGTCGGTGTTCGACGAAAATATTTATACCCACTCGGCAGTGGCCCTGAAAGACTCCACTATTTGTATGATCGACAAAGAAGCATTGAGGCAGTTATTGCTGAAAAACCCCGATTTTGCCATGCGGATTACCTCACGAAATTATAGGGACGAAAGCCGGTACCTCGAAATAATTGCCAATGTCTCATACAAACAAATGCGTGGAAAACTGGCTTCGGCATTGCTCTATCTTTCGGCCCCCGAGTTTGAAAATGAAGAAGTCTATCAATTTTTATCGCGTCAGGACATTGCCGACTTTGCTTCGATTACTGTCGAAAGTGCTATAAAATTCATCAAGGAATTTGAAAAGGAAGGCATCATAAACCTGGATGGTAAAAATATTATCATTCAAGATAAAAAAGCCCTTGATGAAATTAACAGGATAGGGTAAATCCTAACATCCCCTGTCTTTATGTTTAAAAAAAAGCAATACAAGCCAAACAATCAATTGTTTATTTCATCACCACAAAGCGACTAAAATAAACTTCATTTTCTGATTGATACCTGGCAAAATAAACACCGGGCGCATAATCACGTAGGTCAATGGACTGCTTTTCTGAAATAGATGTGAGTAGTTTTATTACTTGTCCTTGCAGATTGAGGATTTGGATGTAACTTTCAGGAATAGGCTTTCGATCAAATTCAACAATAATCTTTTCGGATGCAGGATTCGGATAAAGTTTAAAACCTTTTGTACTTTCTTCTTCTATGGAAACGAGTCCTGGTTTTCCAAGCACTTCAATATTGTCCAACCACAGACTGTTACCACCATCATTAATGCCGGTGAACTTCAGCATGATCTGGCCGCTTCCTGCAAATTGCGATAAATCAACGGTATCTTTTCGCCAATGATCCTCTATGTCGGGAATAAAGCGGCGGGCACTATAATTATACTGATAGGTTTTTAGGCTATCGCCGCCATTGGCGTAAACCATATAAGGGAAACTCACACCACAATCGGTCGACACGAATATCTTCAGGGAATCGTCGGTAAACGATACGCGCTGCCGATAGGCAATATTATAAATCAGGTCAATCCCACCGGTATCTGGCATATTCAACAATGGACTTATCAGATGATCCATTTGCCCTGCAACGGGTTTGTAGAGATAGTAATCCATATAGACAGCCCGCTCGCTATTTGGCAGACCATTAACCGTATCCACTTTCCAGGTCATCACATCATCGTCGTTTTTCAGGAACCAGTCGGTGTTAGTGAACAATCGGTTGGCTGTTTCAAAATCTTCCATATAGGGCAGGTTGAAGTCGCGGGCAATTCGAAATTCGTGGCTTCCAAAATTGTTGAATCGGTTCAATTCATCGGGGTTTCCGGCAATGTTCAATTCAAATTGAATGGAATGATAACCCGTCAACAACTCAATGGGATTCAACGAAAATACCTCCGACTGACTTGCAGTAAGGGAGCCGGTCCAGCTTGTATCTGTGATCAACTGCTGATCGACAAAAAGTTTTATCCCAACTTCCGAAATGGTGTTTATGCCTTTGTTCCCGAATTTAATTTGAGGGGTGAAAAGGGTATTGCATGTGAGCTCTTCGGATGGCGAGATAATTTCTTCAAGCACAAGTTCCCAGTCGTTGGTTGTAGGAGGCACAGGTGAATAAGTTTGTGCCAGGTAATTGTAAGCCGCAAACACATCGATAATCCCGTTTCCGTACGCGTTGTCCTCTCCTGTTGGTCCCAGGTCTACGGCAGAATAATAAAGGGCCAGTTTTAGTTCCTCGCCACTCAAAAAAGGAAAAGCTTCTTTCAGCAATAAAATAGCACCTGCCGCATGAGGCCCGGCCATTGAAGTGCCACTCAACAAACCATATTCGTCCTGCCCCATTGCCGATCGCACATTCTCGCCCGGGGCAACCACCTCGGGTTTAATTTGCAAGCTGCCTGTATCGGCACAAACAGTTGGTCCACGGCTCGAAAAATCGCTGATCAACAAAGCGGAATTATTGCCATTTACACTGCCAACGGCAAAAGCATTCACCAGGGTCTTGGCTTTGTGGGCAGGTTCCCCTACCGATCCTGGCCCCAGGTCGCCATCGTTTCCGGCCGAAAAAATCGTGGCAATGCCGGCGGCTTCGCAAACTTCCATTATGGCTGTATAGGGTGAATTGCATTGAAAAGTATCGGGCGGATCGACCCAGCCCCATGAATTGTTGATCACATCAGGCATATCATAAACCGTACTGGTATCGCCATCGGGGTTCAGTGCCCACTCAAACGACGACATCACTTCGGGCAAGGTCCTTAAATAATACAAGTCGCTCACAATGGGATCGGAACTAATCCAATGAGCATGAAAGGCCACACCAACCGTATCGTGGGTTACCGTGTCCAACCCCATCATGGTCCCCATGGTGTGCGTACCATGACTATGACCTGAAATATCAAAAGGTGTGGGGTTGTTAAACGGAAGCCAACATTGGGAAATGGGAAAATACAAACCCAGGTAATTATTGCGGATCGAAGGATGTTTGAAATTGATGCCGGTGTCGACATTCATGCCTACACGGTTTCGCCCGGTGTAGCCCATTGCCCATAGTTTGCGGGCGTTGATGGCTATTAGGCCGGGTTCGGCAACCCCCAAGGCTTTTGGGCCAGTCGCCCGAATTTTCACAGGTTCTTCTATTTTTAGTTGAACCGTATTCAATTCGATGGTTTCAATATCGGCCCTTTCGGCAAGCCTGAGAATAAACTCAGGTTTTGCTTCGAGGGTCACCATGTTAATGATCCAAAACGATTCCAAATTTTTCACATCGCCTTTATCATTTTGCTTGATGAATTGAAGAAGTGGATATTGGGTAAGCCTTGCCAATTCCTGCAATTCGTGCATAACTTGTTTCGACCTCAATTCCAATGGTGTATTTCGCAACCTGAACCCATTGTGCAAAGAATCAACATTCACTTGTTTTGTAAGATAGATATTGATTGAAAGATATCCGTCCCGATCGGCATCGAGCAAACGATCGTATAACTTATTTCCGATATAGGCCTGTGAGAAAATGCTGAGTTGAGCCAGGATCAACAGTAAAAATGTAAAAGTTCTTTTCATTCTGAATTTTTATTTGATGCCAAAAGTAATATCAATTTCATTATGAAATGCGCTGAAAGCCATTTCGCTAATTGAAATTGTAAATGCCGATACTGAATTGAAGTGGCTTTAAGAGATAAACGAACTAAAGGCACATATCAATTCGTAATCGGTATAAGGAAAAATCTCAGTCTTCAGTCGGTCAACCTTACGAAGCTTTAGTGTAGCAGGGCAGCCTCCAGTCTCAAGTCGGCAGTTCTCATACTCCATCCTCGTTTCTCAGTATTCAGTCCAATCGTCTGTCGGTATTCGTAGAGACGCGATTAATCGCGTCTCTACAATCTCAGCATCCAATCCCAGCATCCAATCGAAGTGAAGCGGAGACCCCTAGAGGAACGAACAGGGCATCCAGTCAGTATTCCCGAAATGTTGACCGAAACAAAAGAATTCTTATTTTTGGTGAAAACTAAATCGGAACTAATATGGGAGAACCTTTCTATTCAACTTTTCCTGAACCTGGAGCAACAGTGGAAAATATTTTAGATAAGCGAGATATTTACAGGTTTATAGTAGATTTCCAACCATATTGGTAATTTTGGCCACCTTATATATTCGAAGATGACAATAAAACGAATAGCTATATGAGAACTCATATTTCATTATTATTGATCTTGATGATATCCGCTAGTGGATACTCGAGTGATTTGTCAAAGGACACAATTGACAAGGGAGAAATTATGATTAAATTCACTCCAACGGCGATAATTGACTTTGTTTTCCCAAGATTTGAATATGGAATTTCATATATGATTACGCCAAATCATAGTATTCAGTTAAAATTTGCAAACAAGTTTGATTTTCTCGAGACTGATGAACAATATAAAACAAAAGGATATAAAATGGGCTTGGAATATCAATACCATAACAATCGAAGAGTATACTTCTCGCTTGAATATGCAGTACTTGAAAATACATTTACTGATAACAGAACCTTGACAAATGAAATAACTCAAAATGAAATTATAGACTTTTATACCGTCATGGATAGAAAAATAATAATTGCCCCAAAATTTGGGATTAAAATCTATCCGATAAAAAGAATAATTATAGATATTTATTGTGGTTTAGGAGTGCGCAAAAGTATTAGAGTGGTTAGTGAACTTGATAATCCAGAGGGGTATGTTGACATCGAGTTTTATGAATGGTTTAGGCCTTCTTATGATCATGTAGATAAATATGCTCCAAGACTTTCTCTAGGACTAAATATCAATTATAGAATCAATTTATAATACGATGACTAAAATTGTTAAATCCACCAACCGTGTTTGTCTTTAATCCAGAAAATGAGTACTTATGCTGCCGATTAGAGATTTTTGATTTTTTCAATATGAAACATACAATTATAGTACTGATATTTTGCCTGCTTGGGCATTTATCAGGTAATGCACAGCTTCCGGCATCATTTAACCTGCTTAATTACAACGGCAACAATTACGTAACTTCTGTTAAATTACAACAGGGAGGGACTTGCTGGACACATGGCGCATTGGCTGCAATGGAGGGAAACCTCTTGATGACTGGCGCCTGGGATTCGGCGGGCGAGAGCGGCGAACCCAATCTTGCCGAATACCATCTCGACTGGTGGAACGGCTTTAACGAGTACAACAACGACGACATTGTTCCCTTCGACAGCAGTGGCCTCGAAGTCCACATGGGTGGCGATTATCTGGTTACGGCAGCCTACTTAGCGAGGGGCGAAGGGGCAGTCCGCGACATCGATGCCCAGTCCTATGAATATCCTCCTGCCCGGTCCGATTCAAGCTATCATTATTTTTACCCCCGGCATATCGAGTGGTACACGCTGAAGGATAGCCTTCAGGATATTAACACCATCAAACTAAATCTAATGGAGCATGGGGTTATAGGCACATGCATGTGCTACAACCAAAATTTTATGAATAACAATTTCATGCACTATCAACCACCCTCCTCTCCCGACGATCCCAACCATGCCGTGTCAATTGTCGGTTGGAACGACAATATAATTACCCAGGCACCTTATCCCGGTGCGTGGTTAGTTAAAAATTCGTGGGGTGATAATTGGGGGCTTTCCGGCTATTTTTGGATTTCTTATTATGATAAACATGCGGGCAGGCATCCCGAAATGGGAGCCATTTCGTTTCAGGATGTGGAACCCATGCAGTACGATCATATTTATTACCACGATTACCACGGCTGGCGCGATACGAAACAGGATTGTTACGAGGCCTTCAATGCTTATATCGCCAACAACTATGAGGACGTCATAGCCATGAGTTTTTATACTGCTGCCGACAGTGTCAATTACAAAGCAATTGTTTTTGGCAACTTTGAAAACGGGCATTTAAGCGACACCCTTGCTTATGCTGAAGGAATTCTCGACCATATTGGCTTTCATACGATCGATTTTTCAACACTTGTGTCCATTGAGCCTGGCGATTCAATTTATTCATTCCTTTATCTTTCCGAAGGTGGTCATCCTTTCGACCGGACTTCAGATATTCCGGTACTACTTGGAGGGGATTCCCGGGCAATTGTAGCCTCTATGTCCCTGCCCGGCCAAAGTTATTTCTTTCAGGATGGGATTTGGCAAGACCTGAATAATTTAGACTCGACCGCCAACTTTTGCATCAAGGTTTTATGTACGAACAATATCCTAACTGACATTGAACCCATTAAAGAATTTGCAGATAATAATTTTGATGTATACCCAAATCCGGCCAGCAATCAAATCAATATCAGGTGCAAGCTTTCTCAGAACCAAAATCTTACCATCGATCTCGTTTCAGTTTCAGGCATTAGGGTAAATAAAGTTTTCGATGGCGAATGTATGGTTGGTGAAAACATAATCCCAATTCCTTTAAACGATTCAAGAGGTTCATCCTTTTCTCCCGGGTTCTATTTCCTATTGATTCAAACAAGTGAAGGGCTGGTCACTAAATCCATTGTAATAACAACACCAGATTAGTAAAACTGACACAGGAGTAATGAAGTGTTGGAGTATTGAATGTGTATTTGCCTAAATCACCATCAATACTCCAACATATTTCGAATGTAAAGATTCTAAGTGAATGACCATAGGTTGACTTCGAGACACTTCCCTCAACACTCCACTACTCCAAAACCATCCCCATTACTTTCCACTTATGTCGGACTTTCAGAATCAATCATATACCTAAAAAAGTAGCCACACCTATTTAGAATCAATTTGAATTAGGCTAAATAAGTATTAGTTTACTTATTTACCCATATATTTAGCCTTGATTTTGAAAGATACTAAATGGGAAACATAGTACATTTAAGCGAGGCAGCATCCATTGCCATTCATTCACTGGTACTCATTGCTAAATCCGAGAACCAGGTAAATGTGCAAAGCATTGCCGACAAAACCGGCTCATCGAGGCATCATGTGGCCAAGGTGCTTCAGAGGCTTACGAAGGATGGTTTTATTGCTTCTTCTCGCGGTCCTCATGGGGGATTCCAGCTAAAAAAATCGGCCAACGAAATCTCTCTTCTTGAAATCTATGAAGCTATTGAGGGGGCTATAAACATCCCGAAATGCGCTGCCGACCACCATGTTTGCCCTTTCAACAAATGCCTGATGGATGATGTGGCCCAGCAAATGACCATTCAGTTTAAAAACTATCTACAAGGACAAACCGTTCAATCGTATTTGGAATAAGCTCCATTTTTCATCGCAGGTTGAGCAAACACCACAATTTCATCGTTGCTAAGTGCATATCCCATTTCATCATGTGTTGAGTGACCGCCACAATTTATTGTGGTAGTATAAAAAATAAATCCACCCATCTTTACAACATCAACAAGGGAGCATCCCCAAAACACGATAAAAATCATAAAAATAATTTTGTTCAACACAAAAATTATATCGTAATTTGAGTATTCATTTACTTGTTTACTTGTTTTAGATATGAAAAGAGAAATTGTTAAGATAGACAGAGAGTTATGCAATGGGTGCGGCGAGTGCATCCCCAATTGCCACGAAGGTGCTTTGCAGATGATTGATGGAAAAGCGACTCTTGTCAGCGAATTGATGTGCGACGGGTTGGGAGCCTGTATTGGACATTGCCCACAAGGAGCCATCACCATTGAAGAAAGGGAAGCTGCGCCTTATGACGAGGTGGCTGTAATCAAAGAAATAATCCCACAAGGTAAAAATGTAATGATCGCCCATCTGAGCCATCTAAAGGAACACAACCAATCCGGCTACTTAAAACAAGGGGTTAGTTATTTAAAAGAGATAGAGAATGAATTGCCATTTCCTTTGCATGAAGTAATTAGCAAAGTACATAATCTAAAACCAACACCAACAAACCAACCTACAATGAATAAACCCGAGTTTGTATTAAAAATGGCTCATGAACATCATGGTGGGGGCTGCCCTGGTTCAAAAGCGATGTCGTTTGCAGAAGCACCAGCACTCCCTGACAACTCCCAAGTATCAGGTAAATCTGAATTGAGGCAATGGCCAGTTCAAATGCACTTGATAAACCCAATGGCCGAATACTTCATCAACTCCGACCTTTTGTTGGCGGCCGATTGCGTGGCTTTCAGCATGGGCAATTTTCACCAAACCTGGTTGAAGGGAAAAAGCCTGGCTATATTGTGTCCCAAACTTGACTCGAACACAGAAGTATATCTTCAGAAACTAATCAACCTGGTAAACGATGCAAAAATCAACACAATAACTGTTCTTAAAATGCAGGTCCCATGCTGTGGGGGCATCCTTCAAATGGCAAAATTGGCTTTGCAACAGGCATCACGAAAGGTACCGATCAAGTCAATTACGGTTGGTATTCAAGGTGAAATTCTATCGGAAGAATGGGTATAGATTAGTTGAGCGAGTAATTGGTTGAATAGGTGAGTAAATGGACTGAAACTATAAAAACAGTCTGAAAATAGCCAAGGACCGATAGCCAATTTCAATAAAAAAATCAAAAATCAACATGGGCAAAAATGCCTGTGTATAAAATCATATTTTCTAATTCATTTATTAAAACCAAAAGAAATGTTTTGTTATCAATGTCAGGAAGCAGCTCACAACACAGGCTGCACAGGGAAAATTGGTATTTGTGGCGTAAACGATGAAGTAATCGATTTACAGGACGTATTTGTTTTCACGCTCAAAGGCTTGTCGTACTTTGCAGTGAAAGCCCGCGAAAAAGGAGTGACCGACCTCAACACCGACCGTTTTATCACCAATGCCTTGTTTATGACCATCACAAACGTGAATTTCGATGCCGATGTGTTTGTCAAAAAAATCAGAGAATCCCTTGCTCTACGCCGAGAGATGCGAAAGAAGGCGGAAGCTGCAGGGGCAAAATTCGCAGAAAAAATGCACGAATCATGCACATGGACAGCCGATTCGAAAGAAGAATTCCTTGTTAAGGCCGCCATAGTTGGGAACAAGATTGATGCCCCCAACGAAGATGTTCGCTCACTTCGCGCACTCATCCTTTATGGATTGAAAGGATTGGCCGCTTATGCTGAACATGCCGCAGTGCTTGGACACGAAAAGACCGAGATCTATGCTTTCATGCAAACCACTCTTGTATCAATGACCAACGATGCAATGACCACAGACGAACTGGTTGCCCTGGTTATGGAAACCGGGAAATTTGGGGTGGATGTTTTGGCCTTGTTAGACACAGCCAATACTTCGGCTTACGGGATGCCTGAAATCACCAAAGTAAAAACAGGGACACGCAACAACCCTGCGATCCTTATTAGTGGCCACGACCTGAAAGACCTGAAAGATTTGTTGGAGCAAACCCAGGGAACAGGCGTTGATGTGTACACCCACAGCGAAATGTTGCCAGCTCATTATTATCCAGAATTCAAAAAATACGAAAACTTTGTGGGTAATTATGGCAATGCCTGGTGGCAGCAAAAAGAAGAATTCACCTCTTTCAACGGCCCAGTTCTTTTTACCACAAACTGCATTGTACCTCCAAAATCGGATGCTACTTATGCCGATAAAGTCTATACAACCGGCGCAGCGGGTTTCCCTGGTTTCAAGCACATTGAGACCAGCAATGGAACAAAAGATTTTTCGGAAATAATCGAGCACGCCAAAAAAAGCCCGGCCCCAACCCAAATCGAGGATGGTGAAATAGTTGGTGGTTTTGCCCACAACCAGGTTCTTGCATTGGCAGACAAAGTGGTTGACGCTGTGAAATCTGGGGCAATCAAGAAATTCTTCGTGATGGCCGGTTGCGATGGTCGCCAGAATGGGCGTTCGTACTATACCTACTTTGCTGCAGAATTACCAAAAGACACAGTGGTGTTAACTGCCGGTTGTGCCAAGTATCGCTACAATAAATTGGAAATGGGCGATATTGGGGGTATCCCACGGGTTCTTGATGCAGGTCAATGCAACGACTCCTATTCATTGGCAGTGATTGCATTGAAATTGAAAGAGGTTTTTGAACTGGAAGACATCAACGATTTGCCAATAGCTTATAACATTGCCTGGTACGAGCAAAAGGCTGTGATTGTATTGCTAGCCTTGTTGCATCTTGGTGTGAAAAATATCCACCTCGGCCCAACCCTGCCGGCATTCTTATCACCAAATGTAGCTAAGGTTTTGGTTGAAACATTTGGGATTGGCGGAACCTCTGAGGTGAAGGCCGACATTGAAATGTTCATGGCCAACTAAAAATAGTAGATATTTTTGAATTCAAAACCCCGGGCAAATTGTCCGGGGTTTTATGTATATGGCCTCGTAGAGGCGCAATGCATTGTGTCTCTACATCCCGAGATTCCAATTTATTGCTTCGTGAATACCGCAGTAACTACTTCGGAGTGTACCGATTTGGCAGTGGCTACTTCTTCCACAGTGAAGCTAAAGTTGATGCTTTTTTGATTACTAGAAATGCTTCCCTGTCCATAAATCTTATATCCTTCAACAGTTTGCAAAGGAATTACGAGTAAATCATTATTTAATTCGGCTTCTACTTCAGCCCAAGTGCCTAGGGCAAAAAAGTTGGCCATATTGATAATAGTTTTGTCACTACTAGTGGCGAAAAACTCAACATCGTAATATTGCGTGCCAAAAGTTGTGCTGTTTTCAACAACATTCCAGATACCAGTGTATTGACTTCGGGCATCATCAGGGTTAATAATACTATTTGCTTGCTCGCAGGAAACAAATAAAAAAGACAGGACTATCATCAAAATGGAAAATCGGGTTTTTGTTTTCATGATTTCTGTTTTTAATAATTCTGAGGGCGAGTTTACAATGATCGTTCCAAATTAATTGTCTACTCAACTCGAAGTTTTTCAATTTGCTGAATTGTTATACCAGTAGATTTCGAAATAGTTTCCACGTTTACCCCATTTTGAAGTAAGTTTTTTGCAATCTCTATTGTTGTTTTGTCTATTGCATTATCTCTTGCGGTGTCTATTACATTTTTTAAATCTCTGTAATATTTCAGGCTATCTTCATATATTCGGTATTCTTCAATTGAAAATTTAGCGATTTCAGCCACCTCAAAAACCCGTTCGAATGCTTTTTCTCTCAATGAATCGGGGAGCCTGTCCAGCTTATGAAGATTTTTTAAGACATATAACCACTTATCAAACCTTGTTTCAAGCTTATCAATCGATTTATTGAATTTGGGCATTTCAAAATAAATAAATGTCAACTTATCATAAAACACCTTGTTGGTGTCAATGTCTTTAAGCTTAATGTCATAGCGATACTTGTCCTTGTCGTTTTTATCTTCATCAAATACAAAATCCAGGATGCCAATGGTATAAACAGCCTTTAGCTCGAAATTCCATTCCGCTTTCTGAGCTTGCTCCTGGATTGGGAATGTAGAATAGAAAATGCTTCTGTCCTTGAAGAAATTCTGTTTGGCTTTTTGCATTTCAACAATGAATTTCTCTCCTTTTTCATTTTCACAATAAAGGTCGAAAATAGCTTTTCTTTCATGTTCAGTAATACCAAGTTTTTCAGATTTCAAATAGGTCAGGTCAACAATGTTTCCTTCCAAATCCTTTAAAAGCTCATTTAGGAAATCAAGAAGAAGGTCTTTATTGGGTTCTTCGCCAAACAATCTCTTGAAACCAAAATCGGTAAAGGGATTGATATATTTTTCACGAATGTTGTCCATCATTTTTTTATTCAAAATTACGACCTTTTTGTGAGACAATGAACCTTTAAAATTAAGTTTCTGATAATCTGAGAATATTCCCGTAAAGTTTATAGTGTTTTATAATTGCATTATTACTTTGCGAAAATGCCTCCTTGTCAAATTCAAACAATTCAGTCTTAATAATTCCTTCATGTATTTCAATTATATTTTCAATATCTCCAAATCTACCTCCACCAAAATCATTTTCAATTTGAATCCATCCATTCCCACTTTTCAAAAATATAAACCAATTGAGACTAAACATATTCCCCATCTCTGGGCCACAGATATACCTAATGGCAAAATCGTCAATCCCATCATTATTCAAATCGCCAACAAGGATGGTATTCTTTTCAACAGTGCAATATTCCTTCATAATGTCATTCTGTTCAACATTTGTAGTATCATCACTATATACAATTGAATAGTCACCATCTTCTTGGATAGAATTCTCATAAATAACATTGTTTTTCAGTGATGAAAATATCTTATTCCCAGCTAATTCTACTAATGGATCATAATCACTTTTTGTACTTTGATTATTCCTATTTTCCTTATTATTTGTAGTCTGACAACTAACCAAAATGAATCCTGTTGTTATTAAAATTAGATAAACTAAAGCTGCTTTTTTCATCTTAAACTATTTAAATTAATCATCTAATCCTTCACCCTTCCCAAGCCCAAAGCCTTAATTATAAAATTAGGCAATGTCTTTGTATGATCTCGCTTTTCGAGGTTCAGGTACCAGCCCAGTTTTTTTATAATGGGGATTTTATGTGTTTCCACAAATTCGATCAATACCCCGTCGGGATCTTCGATATAGGTGAAATGTCCGGCTGCTTCGCCCATGTCGAAACTGTTGGCACTGTCAACTGTAAAAGGATGCCCGGCTGCTTCACATTCCTTTTTTATGGAAGCCATCCCATATACATCAAAACAAAGATGGATAAAACCAATGTCGCCCCAAAACCGGTTTTCAAAGATCTTTCGGGGCTTACGTTCAAACACCTGGATCAACTCAATTTGGGAAGGGCCAAGCAATTTGCTGAACGCGCCTACTCTGGGTTTTGAATGTCCAAGCAATACCCGTCGAAATGAATACTCCCCACCAGGGATTGATTTGAAATCGTTGAACTCCTGTTTTTCATCGTAGATTGTCTGGTCGTAGCCCAAAATATCAGCATAAAACTTCTTCGACTTGTCGATGTCGGAAACTCCGATTATAGCCCCAAAAGGGCCTCCAGTTACATGATTGCCTTCCGAAAACCAACCCTCGCCTTCCACTACCTGGAATATGTTTTTATAAGGATCCTGCACAAAGAAATGGGGTTTGCCTTGTGGATCTTTTTCCAATTCTGAAAGCAAGTTGAAATCGCCTGCTTTAAAATACCCGAAGGCAGCTTCCACATTTCGGCTTTTAATCTTCGCAGCAAAAATGCCCAGGTCACCCGCTTTAATTTCAAAATTTGCCGGTTCTGATGTTCGAGAAGTGTATTGCCATATTTCGAAGCCTCCACCCCCTTGTAAGTTTATCGCCAAAACAGCATGACGGCTGCGCGGTTCGCCACCCGTGTAAGGCAGCATCAGAGCGGCTTCTGCGGCTTCATCAAAAATAGGTACATCCATCCCGAAGGCTTTGCAATACCATCGCCATGCTTCCGGTGTGTTGGGGTTGCCAATTCCAATTTGTTGGATTCCACTTATAATTTTCATAATATTAGTTCTGAGTTCAAAAGTTCTGAGTTAAAAAAGTTCCGGGTTTATAAGTACTGAGTTGTTTAGTCAAAGTTAAATAGTTCTTTCTTGTTCCATTCTGCCAAATTTCCAATTTTCAAAATCTTCGACAAACTCAACTATTCAACTAATTTACGTCGCTTTAATATTCATAGCAATCCTTCGGAATAATGCAGGAAAAAACCTTCTGATATGTACCATGTTCAACTCCTTTGCCCCCACAAGGATTTCCTTTTTATCTTTTCGTAAGCCGATTATAATTTTTCTGGCGGCTAGTTCTTTTGTAATCCCACCGGACTGTCCATCGTCCATCTTACCATGTGCCGAACCGTTCGAAGTGATTGCATGTTTTGAAATAGCTGTTTGTACCCTGCCGGGAATAATCATATTCACCTTAATACCATTTTTTGCATTTTCCAGGTAGAGTGTTTCAAAAAAGCCAAACAGGGCATGTTTCGATGCCGAATAAGCCGAACGCAATGGAAACCCAAACTTCCCCGTAATGCTGCTTACGGCAGCTATTTGTCCCGAACCTTGTTTTAGCATGACCGGCAACACGGCTTTGGTGAGGGCAATAGTCCCGAAGAAATTTATCTCAAAAACCTTCCGGTCTATTTCGATGGGGGTTTCCGAAACCAGCGAACGTTGACTAATTCCCCCATTGTTTATTAGAAGGTTGATGCTTCCAAAATCTGACAATACCTTTTCGACAAGTTGCGGGAACTCATCTTGACGGGTAAGGTCTAAAGGCAATACAAGACAGTCCTGGCAAAATTCCAGACATTCTTTTCGAACCCTTTCCAATTCTTCTATTTCGGGCGAAGAGATCACAAGTCGTGCTCCCTCATGGGCAAACTCTTTGGCCACTGCCTCCCCGATCCCGGAACTTGCCCCGGTAATCCAAACTGTTTTTCCTCTGTAGTCCATTCATTCAATTTCGTTCGTACAAAAGAAAAAAGAAATTGCATATCATAAAAATTAACATCAAGCAATCAACTCTCGGAGGATTGATTTTTATCATGTTTTCAACCAAAAAAAATGAATTGTTGATAATATTTTCAAGACCACACGCTCCTGAATTCTCACATTATTAAATAGCCATACTGTTGATATAATGCAGATTGGATGTTCAAGCCACGAAGATTGAACGCCGTACAAAAAGCCAATAGGTTCAAGGTGCTAAGTTCGGTCTAATGGTTCGGTCTATTTTCGGATATTTGATTCAAGTTTTATAAAATAACAAGACAAAATCAGATTACGCACGTGGATATTTTTGACAAATTAAAATCGAAGACAACACCCCTGGGGCAGTATCAACACCTTGCCGACGGGTATTATACCTTCCCTAAGTTGGAGGGTCAGATCAATCCCAGGATGATGTTTCAGGGAAAAGAAGTTTTGAACTGGAGTCTCAACAATTATATTGGGTTGGCCAACCACCCAGAAGTTCGAAAAGCCGATGCCGATGCAGCCGCAGAATGGGGCATGGCATACCCAATGGGTGCCCGCATTATGTCGGGGCAAACCAGCAAGCACCAGGAATTGGAAGAAGGATTGGCTGCTTTTGTTCATAAAGAAAAATCATATCTGTTGAATTATGGTTACCAGGGAATGGTTTCGATTATCGATTCGACTGTCGACCGAAAAGATGTGATTGTGTACGATGCAGAATCTCATGCCTGTATCCTCGATGGACTTCGCCTTCACATGGGCAAACGCTTTGTGTATGGCCACAACGACATGGAAAGCCTTCGCAAACAATTGGAACATGCACAACATCTGACCGACAAAACCGGTGGTGGTATTTTGGTCATCACTGAGGGTGTGTTCGGAATGTCGGGCGACCTGGGCAAATTGGACGAAATTGTTGCCATGAAAAAAGATTTCAGCTTCCGATTACTAGTTGATGATGCTCATGGCTTTGGAACGATGGGTGAAACGGGTGCCGGAACTGGTGAGCATTTCAAAGTTCAGGATCAGGTAGATCTTTACTTCGGGACTTTTGCCAAGTCGATGGCCGGCATTGGAGCTTTTGTAGCTGGAGACAAAGACATTATCGACGTGCTGCGCTACAACATGCGCTCGCAGATTTATGCCAAATCGTTGCCTATGCCTATGGTAGTGGGTGCCTTGAAGCGTCTCGAGCTATTGAAAAATGCGAAGCACCTGCGCGAAGATCTTTGGAAAATTGTTCATGCCCTACAAAGTGGACTTAAAGCAAAAGGCTTCGATTTAGGAGCAACCAACTCACCTGTAACACCTGTATTTTTCAAAGGCCAGGTTGGACAGGCCACAAATGTGTTGCTGGATTTACGTGAAAATTACGGGATATTCTGCTCAATAGTTGTTTACCCAGTTGTACCAAAAGGGGTGATTATGTTGCGCCTTATCCCAACCGCTGTGCATACACTCGAAGATGTTGAATATACCATCAAAGCTTTTTCAGAAGTGAATGAAAAACTTCAGGCCGGAAAATACGATGCAGACCAGGTAACAGACATGTCAGTGTAGATCAGAATTAAACAAAGATCATAAACAGGAGGATCAAATATGAAAATCAATACAGAAGATTTACAAATGCTGAACAAGAAATTTCAGGGGGCAAGTCCCGATGAAATTCTTATGTGGTGCAGCGAAAACCTTTCGGGCAATCTGGCCATGATGACTTCTTTTCAGATTTCGGGAATGGTGATCCTTCATAAGATGCACAAGCTTTTTCCAGAACTTCCTGTCTATTTTATCGACACAGGCTACCACTTTCCCGAAACCCTTGAGTTTAGGGACAAGATCATCCAGGAATTCAATTTTAATATCCAAACTGTATCTTCTAAAATTCCACACGAGGAATTCGAAAAAAAGTATGGCCCCGAACTTTATAACTCAAACCCCGACCTTTGCTGCCAGATCAACAAAATTGAACCACAGGAAAGGGTCATGAACGAGGCTGGCTATCATCACTGGATTTCAGGTATACGTAAAGACCAGGGACCAAGCCGCGCCAGTCATAAAGTATTTATGACCGATAGCAAGGGTATGATCCGTATCCATCCGCTCATTAACTGGAAATGGGACGATGTGTGGAATTACTTGCACAAAAACGAAGTTCCATACCACAGCCTGTATAAATTTGGCTATCCGTCTATCGGGTGCGCTCCAAATGTATGTACTACACCGGGTAATTTTGCAGGTGGTGAGAGAAGTGGTCGCTGGCAGAACTCAACAAAAACCGAATGTGGCCTGCACCTGCAACTAAGTTCAGGTGTAAATACGGATATTTCGCAAACCTCGTAAAATTAAAGAGGAACCTTCCTCAAAGTTTAAAGAATAGCTTATTTCGATTCATTTTCTGAACTATACAATAATTTTAAGAACATTAAAATTATTTCACCATGAGATGAGTAATTCAAAAAAACATTTAAAAAATGACAAAGCCAATAAGCAAATACCATCTCCGATGTCGCGAATGCGATACAATTATTGAAAGTATGAACGCCTGGTTTACACATTTCCAAAAATGCCCATCATGTGGGAATAAATGGGTGGATGTGGAATACTCACGCGACAACTTAGATATTAAAAAACTAATTGAGTCAGAAACAAAACCGGCTAGTGTTTTTCATTATTTCGATTTCCTTCCTCTTGATGATAGGAAAAATATTGTTACACGAGGAGAGGGTACAATACCCGTTCAGCGTTGGACCATATTTGAAGATTTTGCTCGGGAACACTATGGCCTCAATCTAAAAGTAAGCGTTTATCGCAACGACATAAACGATGGCACAAACACATTTAAGGATGTGGCAGCATCGGTTGCCGCCAGCGTGTTAAAAGAAAATGGCGTGACTCAATATGCCGTGGCAAGTACCGGAAATATTGCCTCCGCTTTTGCCCATTACCTGGCAGAGGCAGGTATTTCATTGGCCGTGTTTATCCCCAATGATGCCCTCCGTGCAAATGAAGCCGAGATAAGTAGTTATGGTCAGCGGGTATTTCGCGTCAATGGCGATTATGCCCTCGCCAAGAAAATTGCTGCCGAATATTCTGAGAAATACAAGATATTACTTTCCGGCGGGAATGTAGACCCTATGCGTGTGGAAGCCAAGAAAACCATGGTTTGGGAATGGCTGCGTCAGACCGGCGAATTACCCGATGTGTATGTACAAGCATTGAGCGGTGGCACTGGCCCCATTGCCATCGACAAAGGCATCCGTGAAATAAAAGGTTTGGGCTATCCCGAAAAGTTGCCCCGTTTCATCATGGTACAACCCAGTGGCTGCGACCCTATGACAGCCGGATGGAAAAAAGCAAAAGCCGCCGGATTCCCCGAAGGTTGGAAAAAAGACTATCCAATTTATGATAATCCTATAACTTTGATCCCAACCCTGGCAACCGGTAACCCCGCCACCTTCCCAATAATTGCAGACTTAGTTCACAAAAGCAAGGGAGAGATAATCACCTTCAACGAACACAAATGCCTCGAAGTAGCCCATTTGATAGCTTATGAAAAAGGGGTAAAGATTGGCCCTGCATCAACCATTGCCGTAGGTGGTTTTTTCGAAGCCCTCAAACAAGGTATTTTTAAAGAAGGTGAATCGGTACTGATAAACATTGGCGAAAGCATGAATCGCGCCCCGGAGTTTGTGGATGGCATGATCTACACCACAAAATATGTAGATACCATTGATGATTGCACTCCGCCGAACAGGGAGGAATATAGGGAAAAGTTGTGGGCAAAGTTTAAGTAAACATCCGCAATAATCAAGATTATATGAGATGAGGAGTTTATGAAATATATCAAGCTCTATCACAAACAACCCTTGATTAAAATATTTACCGAAGACAGGGCCGAATACATCGACACCCTTAATGAAACCGAAGACAAAGAAAACTCGAAAATTTTCAGGGATTTCATTTGTCGGCAACAGATAAAATTTTTCGAAGCCGAAATTAAAAAGTTTGAAAAGGGCAAAGATGGATTTACAATGTTGTTTTAGATATTTCCTTTTTTGTAATTTTACCAAAAACTATAAAAAATGAATATTCAAGCTGAAAAATTAGAGATCATAAAAAAGTATCGATGATAGTTTATTTAATTAATTCATCCCCCTCAATTTTTTAATGTGGTTCATAATAGGTAATTTTGGAATAAATAAATGTAACCATGTCTGAGACAACACATAAAGTAAGAAGTAGAATAGTAAAACGCTTAAACTCTTTAAGCCAGGAGAAACTCTTAAGTTTAGAAGAATTTCTGGATCAAATCGAGCCTGCAGACAATTCGATAAAAGAAGTCCTATCTTTTGCTGGTTCATTAAAAGATATAGATAAGGAGGTGTTCGTGGATTTAACTGACAAACTGCATCTTAATAGACTTTTAGGAAATGAACGTATCTCATGACAAATTATATTTTGGATACTGACATTATATCCTATTACCTCAAAGGGTATGAGACAGTTACCAATAATGTTCAAAACTATCTAAGTCAAACTTCCAAAAAAAGGTTGACATTTTCTGAAATAACATATTTTGAAATTTTGGCTGGATTGGAATATAAAATGGCTTTTAAACAAATTGAAACATTCAAACAATTTGCCTCAAAAAGCCTAATTTTAAAGCTTTCATATCCCTCTTTACAAAAATCAGCGAGTTTCTTTGGTTCATTAAAAAGAAAGGGAATCATAATAGGCACTCCCGACCTTCTCATTGCAGGTGTCGCTAATGTAAATGATTTGACCTTGGTGACGAATAATCAAAAACATTTTGAGCCGATTGAAGGATTGAAGACTGTGAATTGGAATAAAGAAATACAACAATTCTAAAATGGAGTTATTAGTCAGACTAAATATGACACCAGCTTCAAAATAAAGTTGTTTAATGTGATAATGACAATGAAAACTTAATCCTGAAAAGAGAGATATTCGTCAAATGGGTTTTCAAAAAAAAAATATCAACCCACCCAAAATTTCTATTTTTGAAAAATGAAGCAAGGGAAAGCAAAGAAGAAAATAAAAATTGAGCAAGGCCTGGTTCCTGAATCGGTGAAACCACAACCCGGTTCGAAATACCTGATGTGGATCCCATTTTTGTTTGCCTTTATTATATACGGCAACAGCATCCTAAACGAATTTGTGCTCGACGATTTGCCACTGATCACAGAGCAACGATTCGTACAGCAAGGCATCGATGGGATTGGCGATTTACTGTCGAACAACTACTGGGTTGGTTCTCAGCAAAACCTGGGTTATTACCGGCCTTTGTCGCAAATTAGTTTTGCCCTTGAGGTGGAGTTTTTTGGCAACAACCCTCACCTGATGCACTTTACGAATGTATTGCTTTATGCCCTCACTGGCCTGTTTCTTTTTCTTTTTTTGAATGCCCTGTTTAAAGGCAAATCATTTTTTGCCCTGATTGTAAGCCTTTTATTCCTAGCGCACCCCATCCACACCGAGGTGGTGGCCAACATAAAAAGCCGCGACGAAATCCTGGCCTTTCTAAATTCTATAATTGCCTTTTGGATGATCTGGAAATTCGCCAATCGAAAGAAAATCCAACACCTGTTGCTCGGCTGCTTGTTTTTCTTCCTGGCCTTGCTATCCAAAGAAACCGCCATGACCGGGCTGTTTATCCTACCGTTTGTATTATGGTTTTTTACAGAAAAAAGTGTGAAACAAGTGGCTCTTCTTTCGCTCAGTTTTGTTGTTGTTTCGGTTTTGTTTTTATTGTTGAAATATGCCATGATCGGCAGCCTCACTGGGACTCCACCCACCTATCTTAATGTTTATCCCTATCGCGAAATGTCGGAGCGTATCCCATCATCAATATATATAATGGGGATGTATTTGTACCGGACAGTTTTCCCCTTCATTCTTCTTTATGATTACTCCTACAATCAAATCCCGGCAGCCGATTGGAGCAATCCGGTGGTGATAATCACCATCATTTTGATTCTTGGGATTGCCCATCTGAAATTAAAAAACCTGAAACGTCACAATCCAATTGGCTTTTCGATAATCTACTTTGGGGCAAGCCTGTCGGTGGGGATTGTTTTTATATTGATGCGAGGAGGGATAATGGCCGAGCGCTTTCTTTATGCACCCGTCTTAGCCTTCTCGATTGTGCTTGGGCACCTTCTTTTCAAACTTCTTCAGGATGGAATTTCTTCTGATTTCAAAAACTTCAGAATAAAAAAAGGAATTCTGTTTGTGGCTCTTACCAGTACTATATTGGTGGCATTTTCAGTACGAACGATTATCCGAAACCCTGATTGGAAAAATAACTCCACGTTGTTTTCTGCGGATATTGGGCATGGTGGCAATAGTTCGCAGTTGCGGAAGCATTATGGCAGCGAATTGATCAATCAATCGGTATCGGAAAAAGACCAGGTACGCAAAGATTCATTGATGCAGGCCGGTATTAAGCAACTGAACAAATCCCTCGAAATAAACCCCGATTTTAGCGATGCCTGGTTTAAACTCGGTTTTGCCTACTATCAACAGGGACAATACGAAAAGTCGATTGAGTATTACGAGAAAGCCAACCTGAAAAATGCCATGACCTTATCGAACCTGGCCCTGTCGTACTACATGATAAACGAATACGAGAAAGGCTATAAAATGCTGACCCGCTCGCTGGAATTGAACCCGCACAACCCAACGGCACAAAAAAACCTGCCACTCTTGCGCAACGCTTGGGAAAACTCTCAAAAACTGCCCAAAAGCCAACCAGGACAGGATGCCATGTATTTTTACAACAAAGGCAACGAGCTGGCCCAGCAAAAGGATTACCGCAATGCCTTGTTGCACTTCAAGAAAGCAATCAATTTAAAACCAGACTTTGTAGAGGCAATGGTAAACCTGGGGAATTGTTATTATATGCTCCAGGATTTTCTGAAAGCCAAAGAAAGTTTCGAACAGGCCATTCGCATAAGGCCTGGCTATAGCGATGCACAGGGTAATCTCGACAGGATAAACAAAGAAATCAAGGCACGAGGATTATAGTAGTTATCCGAAACCTACATTTCAGTTTTTTACTTATAAATTCAAATCTGGTATAGAGATGTCTGTTTCCATCACTTTCCTTATTCGTGGCGGAAACGCTGATATGTCCTTCGGACGATGTCAGGTTTCTTTCGCACAGACCTGTCATCGTCCGACGGACATGTCAGCATCTAAGGCGCAGGATAGCAATTTCACAACATAAGTTTGGTCTGATTTTGCATCAAAATACCTTCACAACCAACAACCTTAGAATTTGATCCGAAACATTTCTCCATCCACGCTGGATGTCCTTAGCCACATCAATGGTTTGATCTTCATTCAGGATGGCTGTTTCATCGCCAACGGAAATTATCCCTTCGCCTTCGAGAACATAAAAAACCACGTCGAATGGATTGCTGTGAGGGGCAACTACATCGCCCGGCATCAGGCTAAGATGGATCAATTGAACTTTTTCGGAATTGAACATGATGCGCCCGTCCAAATCGAAGGGTACTTTTTCGGCTGTGTTTAGGTCTATTATCATAGTAAAAATTTTATTTCATTTTGATTGTGTCAAAAGTAAAAAGAAAGAGCATAGCAAAAAAGAAAGAGAATACCAGCATCGAACACTCGAATTAAACTTTTTCCCAAATAGAAACTATATATTTTTCTTTAAGAAATAGGAGATTCCGCACTACGTTACCAATGATATCATCTTGAAATGGGATAAAAATTCAGGCAAGAGATTCATAGTGAAACTTTCAAAATAACTTACCCATTTCAACTTTTTATAATTGTATGGAAAATGCCACCAGATTCCTCACTATGTTCGGGAAGACAGTTTATTTGTGGGGGAAGGGGCAGAGTATGTCTTTCCGAGGTAGTGAGGAATCTCTGTCATTTTACTCTGTGGAGTTTGTTGCATCAACTATTTAGAACAATCCTAAATTACTTCCTTTCCCTGCATTTTTTAGCCCCGCAACCTACCTTTGCCATAACAAATTGATTTGTTCCACGTAGGGAATTAAAATATACCAAAATTACCTGATTATGAAAAAGACTAACCTACTGTTCGTCTGCCTGTTGTTAGCTGGGATTGCCTTTTCGCAAACAACACAAAAGCAAACCAATGCTGAAATAAAGCTGATTGAATCCACCGATGTAAAATCTGTGATAAGCTTTACCTTCGATGGTTTCCAGTTGCAGGAAATCCAAACCCCAAAGGGCACGTTGCAAAAACTTTCGCTTGGCAATGCAACTCCTATTTTGCTGGAAGGGGCACCAGAAATCCTGAAATTGACAGCCTCGGTAATTATCCCCGACATGGCCGAAATGCAGGTGAATGTCACCAACTCGAAATACGTGGATTACCCCAATGTCTCGCTGGTTCCGTCGAAGGGTGATTTAACCCGCGATATTGATCCGGCCACTGTTCCGTATACCTTTGGAAAGGTTTACCAACAAGATGATTTTTTCCCTTCCAAGTTGGCTTTGTTGCGCGACCCTTATATCCTTCGCGATTATCGGGGACAGACCGTGGTGGTTTATCCATTTCAGTATAATCCGGTAAAAAAGATTCTCAGGGTATACCATGAAATGGTGGTTGAGATCAGCAAAAAATCGGTTGCGGGCCGAAACATCCTGGTAAGAAATAAAGCAATTGAAAAAATCGCTTCGGAATTCAATAATCTGTACACCCAACAATTCCTGAACTATCAAAAGCAAAAATATACCCCTGTGGTGGATGAAGGCCGGATGCTGATAATTTCGCACGGCTCGTTTATGGCCGACATGCAGGATTTTATCGACTGGAAAATACAGGCAGGCATGGAGGTCGAAATCGTGAATGTGTCTACCATCGGGAATTCGGCAGCCATAAAATCGTATGTCGAAAGTTATTACGCCAGCCCCGGCCTTAGCTTTTTGCTGTTGGTAGGCGACCACGCCCAGGTGCCATCGTACAGTGCAACGGCTGGGATGTCGGACAATACTTATGGCTACATCATCGGAAACGATCATTACCCCGAAGTTTTCGTGGGGCGGTTTTCTGCCGAAAATGCCGATCAGGTAGTGACCCAGGTAGACCGAACTGTCGACTACGAGAAAAATCCTACCATCAGTAATTTCTATGCAAAGAATATCGGGATTGGCTCCGACCAGGGGCCGGGCGATGACAACGAATTGGATTACGAGCATGTGCGAAACATGCAAACCGATTTGTTGGCCTACAATTACAGTTCGTGCTCCGAACTCTTCGATGGCAGCCAGGGAAACCTCGATGCCGCCGGGAGCCCAACAACTTCAATGGTAGCTTCGGAGTTGAACAATGGCCGGGGATTGTTATTGTACACCGGGCATGGATCATCAAGTTCATTTGGTACTTCCGGCTTTAGTAGCACCAACGTAAATAGTTTGACCAATAGCGGCATGCTTCCTTTTATTTGGGCAGTGGCTTGTGTGAATGGCAACTTTACCGCCTCTACCTGTTTTGCCGAAGCCTGGATGAGGGCAGAGTACCTCGACGAACCAGCCGGGGCGGTGGCCACGCTTATGTCGACCATTAACCAAAGCTGGAATCCGCCCATGTGCGCACAGGACGAAATGGTGGACATTTTAGTGGAACCATACACTACCAATATCCGCCGGACTTTTGGCGGCCTTTCCATGAACGGTTGTATGAAAATGAACGATGAATACGGCAGTGGCGGAAACAGTATGACCGATACCTGGAATTGTTTTGGCGACCCCTCGTTGAAAGTACGCACAGCCCTGCCCACAGCAATGATGGTAAGCCATGCCACATCAGTAAATTTGGGAGCCACTTCTTTTGCGGTAAATTGCAACCAGGATGGAGCGTTGATAGCCCTGACCATCGGAAATGAAATACTTGGGACAGGCACTGTGTCATCGGGCAATGCGACCATAAACTTTACAGCCCTTGCCACTTCCGGCACCATGACAGTGACTGCCACAGCCTACAACAAAATCCCGTACTGGGCCAATGTTGCGATTATTGCCGCCACCGGACCTTACCTCGATGTTGCCTCGGTCGGTGTATCAGACCCTGCCGGGAACAACAATGGCCAGGCCGATTTTGGCGAAAGCATTTTTCTGAATGTAAGCCTCGAAAATATTGGAGTGGCTGCGGCCAATGGTGTGAATTGCATCCTGGCATGTACCAGCCCGTACGTAACGATTACCGACAACACACAGGCTTTTGGGAACATTGCTGCAGGTGCGCAAGCACTACAAAACCAGGCTTTCGCTTTAAGTTTCAGTTCTAATGTACCCGACCAAAATATCAGCCTTTTGCAATTCGACATGAGCGATGGGGCAAGCAATACCTGGACGGTAAGCTATCCTCTTACCTTGAACGCACCCGAGCTTTCAGTAGGCACTCATACTTTAGATGATTCGGCCACAGGCGACAACGATGGTTTGTTCGATCCCGGCGAAACCCTTACGATGATTATCCCTTCTCTGAATATTGGCCATGCCGACATCGGAGCCTTAACCGGGACTTTGAGTTGCACCAGTACTTACATCAGCATAAGCAACCCAACATTTTCCTTGGCAGGTATTTCGATCAGCGGAAGCGTAAATGCAAGTTTCACGGTTACCCTCGATGCTTCGGTCCCTTTGGGCGAAAGTTTTACTTTTGATTATCAGCTTACCAATGGCAATTATAGTGCTCAGGAAAGTTTCCTTTTTCAACTGGCCGACTACTGTGTGCCCACGTACACGTATGATTGTTCTTATGGCGATGAAATCGACGATTTTATTTTGAACACCATCAACCAAACAGGTACAGGTTGCTCCACCGCTGGCTATGCCGATTACACCAATCTTTCAACCAGCTTGCTTGTAGGTAACACCTACACCTTGCAGGCATCGACCAATTATTCGAATCAATATTTATCGGTATGGATCGATTTCAACAACAATGCTGTTTTCGAAAGCACAGAAAGAGTGGTCGAGAATTTCAACCTGCCTTCGACAGCAAGCCTTTACAGCACCACGCTTACGATCCCATCCTCAGCCAACACAGGTTTACACCGGATGCGGGCGCGGATAAATTACGCCGCGAACTGCGACGATCCCTGCATTAACTACACGTACGGCGAAGCCCACGACTATATGGTCGAAATTGTCGACCCCCAGCTGGCAGTTTCACTTTGTGCCGATTTTTCAATATGCCCGGGCGAAACAGCAACACTTACACCAACTGTGACTGGGGGCACAAGCCCATACACCTACCTTTGGAGTACCGGTGATTCGAGCTCCACTATTTCTGTTCTTCCAGTCGGAGCAACAAACTATTTTCTGACCGTGACCGATGCGAATGGCGACAGTGACTCGGACGATGTCACCGTTTCCAATTTCCAAATAATTGCTGTTGATCTTGGCCCCGACCAGGTTATTTTACCAGGCCAAACCATCACACTTGATGCCGGGACTTATGCGAATTATAGTTGGAACACGGGCCAAATCAGCCCACAAATTTCAGTGACCACAGCTGGGATCTACGCTGTTACTGTGACCGATAACAACGGCTGTGAAGGCAACGATGAAATCCAGGTCACCCAATCATCGCCTCCCGGATGGAATTACGCAATCACATCAGGCAACCACACCATTTTGATCCCCGATTTTGCTACGATGACCATCGACGGACAAGCTCTAGTCCCGGGTGACTACATTGGTGTTTTTTACGATTCCCTTGGATCATTGGCCTGTGCAGGTTACATAATTTGGACAGGGCTAACCAGCTCTGTCACCGCATGGGGATCGGATGTTGGGAACGATGGATTTGCTGTTGGTGAATCCTTTGAATGGAAAATATGGAAATCGACAACCGAAACAGAATACGATGCAAACGCCACCTACCTGCAACCTCCGGCTTTTCAAAATACAGGGTCCTTCCAGGTGAATGGCATGAGCGGCATTGAATCCCTCACAGGAATAGTTGCCCAGACCCAAAATCTATTGCTGATCCAGGGCTGGAGCATGATCTCGACTTATATCGAACCTTTCGAGCCTTTGATCGATAGTGTGTTTGCACCCGTTGTTTCGCAGATGGTAATTTTTAAAGATGGAAGCGGGAATATTTTCTGGCCACAATACAGCCTCAATAGTATTGGAAACATGACCCTAGGGCAAGGCTATCAGGTAAACATGACAACAAACCAAAATTTGCCGGTTACGGGTACTGCTCCACAGCCCGAAACTGTACTCCTTCCTATTCCACAGGGTTGGAGCCTTTTGGGGTATTTGCGTAACTCGCCTGCCAACATCGTCACTTTATTCAGTCCTTTCACAACCCAAATAATTATTGTGAAAGACAGCGCGGGCAACACATACTGGCCACAATGGGGCGTAAACATAATCGGCAATATGATTCCTGGGAAAGGCTATCAGATAAAGCTTGCAGCCGGGGTAAATTACTCCTACCCGGCCAATACAACTACCATAGCTGCATCAAAAATACAGATTCAATCGACCCAATATTTTGCAAAGCCAACCCCCACCGAACACAACATGACGGTTTGCATCCCGCTCACAGCATGGGACCAGGTTCCAATATCAGGAAGCGAAATAGCAGCTTTCGACAAACATGGGAACTTAATAGGCTCTACCCTTTTCAACAACGAAAACCTGGCATTTGCGGTTTGGGGCGATGATCCTTATTCCGATATAAAAGATGGCCTCTTAACAGATGAAAAATTTATCCTGAAATTTTGGGATGGCACGGAAAGAGAAATTGTGGTGGAAAGTTGGTTAGAGGGCGACAATCATTATGAGAAAAACAAAATGGCCGTATCCGGAAAAATTTCCTTTGATACTGATAAAGACAATCTTCAACTTGAAAGCTACCCCAACCCTGCCAGTTCAACTCTCTCGTTTTCTTTTATTTTGAATGAAGACAAAGAAGCAACCATCGAACTCCTCGATCAATTGGGGCAGGTTGTTTGGTCTGAAACCGAAATGTTTTCAAAAGGAAAAACCGAAGGGCAAATTGATGTGTCGAAGTTGGGTAGTGGATGCTATTTTTTGAGTGTTTTTACGGAAGAGGAAAAGGATGTGGCGGTTGTTAATGTTGTGAGGTAAAATCGGAAAATCATTTTCGGGTTGAAGAAAGAGGAAGCTATAGATAAATGTAGTTCCTCTTTTCTATTTAAACCCATACATATTGAGCTTAATTGACCTTCTTCTGTTAATTATTCAAAATATTTTCATCGCGATGTAATAACTTTAAAAAGTCCTCGTCCTTGTGCTTTGCATTTTAAAATGCAGTTTGTGATGATAAATTTTTGTAGTTTTGAAAACAATTCAATTGAGAATCAATAAATTCAAATATTAAGAAAAATGGATAATTATTATTTAAAAGTAAAAGAGTATTTGCTCGAACTGGAGTATAATATTGTAAGCGAAAACGAACAGGAAGCTGTGTTCCTGATTGAGAAGGAAGATGAAGGCATTACCAATGTGTTGGTGGCCTGCAACGAGCCTATCCTGATTATTGAATCGCATTTGTTCGACTTAAAAGAAGAAAAATGTGAAGTAATGAAACGACTTTTGCAAATTAACCGCGACATCGTTCATGGTGCATTTTCGTTGGACGATACGGGTAAAAAAGTCATTTTCAGGGATACCTTGCAGCTGGAAAACCTCGACTTAAACGAATTGCAGGGATCGCTGTATTCGCTCATCCTTTTGCTGAGTGAGTATCGAAATGAATTAATCAAAATGTCGAAATAATTTAAAGGAGAAATAGATAATGAACTTATTTAAAAGAATATTCAAAATGGGTGAAGCCGAGGCACATTCGGCCCTCGACAAATTAGAGAACCCCATCAAGTTGACAGAACAGGGAATCCGCGATTTAAAAGCAGATTTGGATAAAGCATTGCAAGCATTGGCCGAAGTGAAAGCTATGGCAATCCGCTCGAAAAACGAGGCTGTACAATCGCGAAACCAGGCCGATGATTACGAACGCAAAGCAATGATGCTTTTATCCAAAGCAGAAAAAGGGCAACTCGATTCAACAGAAGCCGACCGTTTGGCAAGCGAGGCTTTGTTGAAAAAAGAAGCCGCTGCAAAATCGGCAAGCGAAGCTGAAAAAAGGGTGCTTGGTTTTGAGACCAACATTTCGCAAATCGATTCGAATGTGAAGAAATTGCGTTCCAATATCTCGCATTACGAAAACGAATTAAAGACCCTGAAGGCCCGCGCCAAAGTGAGCGAGACAACCAAGAACCTGAACAGGCAAATGGCCCAGATCGATAGTTCCGGAACCATTTCGATGCTGGAACGCATGAAAGAAAAAGTGGAACAAGACGAAGCCCTGGCCGAAGCGTACGGCGACATTTCGCAGGAAAGCAAAAGCGTTGACGACGAAATCGACAAGGTGCTGGAGGATGAGCCAGTAGCAAAAGCTGCCGATTCCCTGGCCGAGTTGAAGGCCAAGATGAAACTCAACCAGTAAGATAACTCAATAATATATTTGGATGAAACCGTCCCTTATGTGGGATGGTTTCGTCGTTTTCAACTATTTTGAAATGGGACTATTCGACAGATTCAAAAAAAAAGAAGAACCAACCTACGATCCGACCAATATGTCGGTGCGAGACCTCGACAAGGGCTTTGTGTTTGAATACGACATGAAATCCTGGGTAGTGAAAGAAGTGTATGAATACGACTGGGGCAACAACTTTTTTACCCGTGAGTATAAAATCGACAATGGAGAGGAGCAACTATTTTTAAGCATCGAAGAGGATGATGAACTGGAAATCAGCATCAGCAAAAAAATAAAGATACGTGCCATTGATGAAGATTTGCCCGAACAGATTGTCAACACAGAAAGGCCTCCCAAAAAACTTCATTACGATGGAAAGACCTTCTTGTTAGAAAACGAAAGCCCGGGATTTTTTCATGATATGTCAAATACCAATGAGGATGACTGGGACGAGTTTATATCATGGAGCTACTATGATGACAGCGAGAAATTCATTCTGTGCATCGAACAATGGGAAGAACGGGAATTCGAGGCCTCTTACGGGATTTTTGTAGAGGAGTATGAGATTTCGAATATCATACCTGCAGGTGATTAGCCAGTAGTTGGCAACAGTAGAGACGCGATTTATCGCGTCTGTATTAAACAATCGGCATTCAGTAAAGACACGATTTATCGCGTCTGTATAAAACAATCGGCAGTCAGCAATAGTAAAGACGCGATGAATCGCGTCTCTACAAAGCAGTCAGTAATGGGCATCCAGAAATCCTCACACCCTAAACCTGCATAAGAAAGACAGAGGTCGAAGGACAGGCTCCATACAAATGAACTCAGAACTTCTTAACTTTGAACTCAGAACTAAATAACTTTTTAACTAAATAATGACTTATGAAAAAAACAACTACACTTGGACTATTGGCATTGATGCTGTTCATGGTAAGTTGTGGAGGAAAAGAATTTGTGAAAAACCCGGTCGATACACTGATCCGGGACATGAATTCGGAGTCTGTTTTTTCCATCATCCTGTATGACATGGAAGTGGAAGGCAACTTCTCCAAAACCTACAAGCACCAGTACCAGATTATTACCGAAAAAGATTCCATCCCCCAGGAAAAACTGACCGATTGGTACCCGGTTAGCAAAGACTTTTTCACTTACCATGAAAATAACATGGGCATGGAAATCGCCTCGAAAGGCCGCGATGGAAAAGTAGATAAAACAGTTAGCCCGGCAGGTTACTCCAATTATGTGGGCAACCCACAATATGGCAATTGGGTACAACGCGACGGAGGCAGCTTCTGGGAATTCTACGGAAAATATGCCATGTTGAGCAGCGTATTCCACATGATGACCTACCCCGCACGAATGTCATACTATAACGACTACCGCAGCAATTACTATGGTCGTGGACGCTCGTATTATGGCCCCACAACCGGAGGTCGATCCACGTATGGAACATACAGCGACTACAACACCAAAACGAAACCAAACTCACGCTTTACTCGCTCCTCTAGTTTTAAGAACAAGGTGAATAGTCGGGTTCAACGCTCGACTTCTTCGTCAAGCAAGACAAGCAGTAGTAAGACCAGTCGAAGTTCAAACCGGTATTCAGGTTCATCAAGGTCAAGATCTTTTGGAGGGGGCGGAAAATAAATTGTGATGAGATTGTAAGGAGATTAGTTGAAATTTGGCGAATGTTTCAACCTACAACTTTTCAACTCACAACTTAGAACTTTTTTAACTCAGAACTTTGAACTCATTAACTTAGAACTCTTAAAACTTATACTATGACATTAATTTTAGATAATATATTGTCGGCCATCACTTACCTGGCGGCTGCCTTCCTGTTGTTTTATGTGGGCAAATTGGTGTACCAGCTATTCAACCGGAAAATAAATATGAAAGATGAGTTGGTCGAAAAAGACAACTTTGCTTTTGCTATTGCCCATGCAGGTTATTTTGTAGGTCTGTTGCTGGCCATTGGAAGTGCCATCATTGGCCCTTCAAACGGACTCGTGAATGATCTGATTGATATTTTCATGTATGGGATAATCGCCATCGTTTTGTTGAATATCTCTTTGATCATCAACGACAAAGTCATTCTCAGACGATTCAGTCTGACCAAAGAAATAATTACCGACCGCAACGAAGGGATCGGTGTAGTACAAGCTGCCAATGCCATTGCAACAGGCCTTATTATTATGGGGGCTGTTTCGGGGGAAGGAGGTGGAATTGTCACTGCCCTTGTTTTCTGGGCCATTGGACAAGTCGTGATGATACTGACCACGAGGGTTTACAACTGGATTACGCCTTTCGATATCCACGAGCAACTTGAAAAAGACAATGTGGCCGTGGGCATCGGATACGCCGGGGCACTGGTTGCATTGGGAAACCTGATCCGTTTCGGGTTGATGGGTGATTTTCATTCGTGGGAAATTACACTCTCGAATGTGGGCATTGATGTAGTGATTGGATTGTTGCTCTTGCCCGTTGTCCGCTTCCTCACTGATAAGATTTTATTGCCCGGTCAAAAACTCACCGACGAGCTATTGCAAGACAAGCCCAATTTAGGCGCAGGGCTGATTGAGGCCTTTGCTTATATTGGCGGAAGCGTGCTGATTACTTGGTGTATTTAAAAAGAAATGTAATTGATTTCAGATTGAAGATTAACGATTTTTGATTTAAGATGTTAGCGGTATGAATAAGGAAGAATTGGAAGAAAGGCTGATTGATTTCGCAGTTCTCATAATTGAAATTACTGATGAAATGCCGAGTACAAGGGCTGGCAACCATCTGGCAGGACAGTTGGTTAGGTCAAGTTCCTCTCCGGCTTTAAATTATGGTGAAGCCCAAAGTGCTGAATCTAAAAGGGATTTTGTTCACAAAATGAAGGTGGTTTTAAAGGAGTTGAGGGAAACATACAATAATTTGCGAATAATTCATAAAGCGAAGTTATACGGTGAAGAAAAGAAAGTTCAATTGGCAATAAAAGAAAACAACGAGCTTATTTCAATCTATGTAAAAAGTATTGAAACAGCTCAGAAGAATATGGATAAATGATAGCATCAGCGAAAGAAAAAATCTAATATCAAAAATCGTTAATCTTCAATCTGAAATCATTTTCGGTTAACTTATTAAACATCATGGATATCCTAAATAAGTTGGGAATAGCTTTTTAATGAAATGCACAAACTAAGATCCAACATATTAAAACTTGCCTTGTTTGCAACCGGACTTTCCGGGATAGTGGCCGAGTACATTCTTTCGACCCTGGCCACTTATTTCCTGGGCGATTCGGTTTTGCAGTGGACTCTTATCGTTTCGGTGATGCTGTTTTCGATGGGTCTTGGGAGCAGGTTCAGTCAGTACTTGCGCAAAAATCTCTTGCAGAAATTCATTTTCATTGAATTTGCTTTATCGGTGCTGGTATCATATTCTTCGCTGGCAGCTTATACGATCTCGGCATTTACGGTGTATAATGGGTTTATCATTTATTTCCTGAGCATCCTGATTGGTGTCCTGATTGGTATGGAAATTCCTTTGGTGGTCCGCCTCAATGAAGAAAATGAAGAACTTCGGGTGAACGTTTCCTCGGTAATGGAGAAGGATTATTTTGGGTCATTGCTCGGCGGATTGTTCTTTGCCTTTGTGGCCCTTCCCTATATAGGGCTGACATACACCCCTTTTATCTTGGGGATGGTGAATTTCCTGGTTGCCATTTTGCTGATCTTTCTACTTTGGAATCAGGTTAAAACGAAGTTCAAAAGGAGCATTCAACTTTTGTCTATTGGGATATTCGGGTTTCTGGTGGCAGGATTTTTCATGGCGAAGCCCATCATTTTCTTTGGCGAGCAAATGCGCTACAAGGACAAGATTGTGTTTGAGGAACAAAGCAAATATCAGAAAATAGTGATCACCCAGTGGAAAGACAACCATTGGTTATTTATCAATGGAAACCAACAACTAAGCACCCTCGATGAGGTGATGTACCACGAGCCATTGGTCCATCCTGCCATGTCGATGGCTGTAAACCCAACCAATATATTGGTGATGGGTGGAGGCGATGGCTGTGCAGTCCGAGAAATCCTGAAATATCCATCGGTGGAAACAATTACATTGGTAGACCTTGACCCGGCCATGACCCGTTTGGGGCAGGAAAATCCCATTATCAAAGAATTGAACCAAAACTCGATGAACAACCCCAAGCTTCACATCAAAAATGAAGATGGATACAATTTCATCGAACACTGTAATGATTTTTACGATGTCATCATCATCGACCTGCCCGACCCGCGAACAGTGGAATTGGGACGGCTGTACAGTTATGAGTTTTATTCGATGTGTTACCGACAGCTCAGGCCTCACGGTGTGTTGGTCTCGCAATCAGGAAGCCCGTATTATGCCACCAAAGCTTTCCGGTGTATTGAAAAAACTATGGCCGAGGCTGGCTTTTCGGTGCTGCCCTATCACAATCAGGTGATTACTTTGGGTGAATGGGGCTGGGTGCTTGGAACAAAGCTAAGACTAGAAAAAGACCAGGTGAAACAAATAGCCCAAAGCCTCGATTTCAAAACAATCGAAACACAATGGATCAACAAAGAGGCCATGACCCTGATGACTTCCTTCGGCAAGGATATTTTCATCGAAGAAGGGGACACGATAAAAGTTAACCGGATTCACGACCCGGTTTTGTACAGGTACTATTTGAAGGGGAATTGGGAGTTTTATTAGTTGGTGAGATATTAAGTTGAGTAAGTTGAGTAAGGAATTAGGTAATTATGTTAATTAAGGAATTTGATGCTTTAATGGAATTGAGTAGATTGAGTGAACAGGTTAATCTGAAACATCAGTAGAGACGCAAGGCTTGCGTCTCAAAAAGGTAGGAGAAAAAATAAATTATGAACGATCTAATATATAATTTCACAGCCTGGGTAAACGAATGTGACCCGGCCAAATTGCAGGATGGGCTTGACTTGCTTGTCGAACAATCGGGCTATACTGTGCTTAACAAGATGGAACACCATTTTGAGCCACAGGGCTATACATGTTTGTGGTTGCTCGCAGAGAGCCATCTGGCCGTGCATACTTTCCCCGAAAATGGGAAAAGCTATATTGAACTTTCAAGCTGCAATTTGGATAAAAACGAAACCTTCAAGAAATTGTTTGCAAAATGGCAGGTAGTTCTGAAATAATAAAAAAGTCTTTCAGGTTTATCCTGATATTTATGGCCGTGCTGTGGGCCGTTTGGCTTATCGACCTGATTCTTCCCTTCGATCTTACCCGCTTTGGAATCCGGCCAAGGAGTTTATCAGGCTTGATTGGAATTGTACTTGCTCCACTCATCCATGCCAATTTCCTGCATTTACTTTCAAATACCATCCCTCTCATCGTATTGCTATTGGCACTTTTCATTTACGATGCTAAAAATGCCGTTTCAATCATTTTGCTTTCTGTGCTTTTGGGAGGATTCCTGGTCTGGCTTTTTGGCCGTTCGGCCTATCATGTGGGCGCAAGTGGCTTGATTTACAGTTTGGCTGCCTACCTGATTGCCTCCGCTTTTTTCCGTTTCGATTTCAAATCCTTCATCCTCGCCCTCATCATATTCATTCTTTATGGAGGACTTATTTGGGGAATTTTTCCGACAAGACCTTGGGTGTCATTCGAGGGTCATTTGTTTGGGGCTATTGCCGGGGTGTTTTTGGCCTGGCTGGTGAATAAGAAGTTTCGATAGCCATTGCAATAAAACTTTCTAACTTTGCAACATACAAATTGATGATCAAAGTACTATGTTCAGGGAAAAACTAAGCAAATACATCATTTACATCCTTCTGGTAGTTTATCTTGTGCTGATTTATTTCCTTGTGCAATTAGAGGCAGGGAAAGAAAATGCAAACATCAAGGACTACTGGGATGGTCTCTGGTACACCGTGATTACTCTTACAACTGTCGGTTATGGCGACTTCTACCCGGTTACCCCCGAAGGAAAAATACTAAGCTTGGTCATTGTTTTGAGTAGCCTTGGTTTGCTGGGTTACCTTATTGGAAACGTAACGAATAACATCCGCACCTATATGGAAAATAAAAAATCGGGCCATTACGGCACAAATTTCTCCAATCACTTTGTGATTTTTGGATGGGACAAATTTGGTCAACAAGTCATCGACCAAATTGTGAAAGCCGACCGTCAAGTGGCTATTGTCACCAATAATAAGAATGACATCGACCTTATCCAGGACTTGTACCCGCCTGAAAAAGTATTTATCTTTTTTTCTGATTTCAATAATTTCGAGGCATTCACGAAAGTCAATATTACAAAGGCAGCCTCGGTATTTATTAATTTCCCCGACGATACCGAAACCCTTGTGTATGTTTTGAATCTCCAAAAACATTATAAGAATCTGAGCTTCGTGGTTTCCTTAGACAAACCAGATTTGAAAGAAACCTTTCAGGCAATTGGTGTAACGTACGCCATTTCGAAAAACGAAATTGCCTCCAAATTGGTGGCCAGCTATATTTTCGAACCCGATGTGGCCCACATTACCGAAGACCTGATGTCGACCATCATCAACGAAAACGATTACGACATTCTGGAATACCTTGTAAAAGAAGAAAATCCGTATGCCGGCAAAAACTATATCGATGCCTTTATCGATGTCAAAACCACCTACGATTGTGTGCTTATTGGACTTAGTCAGGTTGATGGAAAAGAAAGGCTACTTCTTAAAAACCCCGGAAATGACATCAACATAAAAGTTGGCGATTACCTGATCCTGATGGCGAACGGCTCGAGCAAACGCAAAATCGAAAAAGTGTTTGGAGCGAAGGAAGGGAGGTAGGTTAAGAAGTTCTGCCCTACTACGCTAAAGCTTCGTAGGGTAAAAGTTGAAGAGTTCAAAGTTCTTCTGCACTGGTCACACTATCAGCCTCAAGTTGTAATATCAATCCAAAATTTTCCCTCAAACTTTCGTACCTTTGAAAACTTTTTTGAAACATATAAGTTTAGTGAAGATGGAATCGATAAGGCAGAGTAAGGTTGCACGTTTATTACAGAAAGATTTAGGCCAATATTTCCAGTTGGAAGGCAGCCCCTTGGGTCATGGTGGAATGATAACCGTAACCATCGTGCGGGTATCTCCCGACCTCGGATCTGCGAAAATCTACCTCAGTATCTTCCCTTCAGAAAAAGCTGAAAAGGCAATGGAAGAAATTCAAGATGCAACCAAAAGCATTCGATACCAACTAGGCAAAAAAGTCAGGCATCAGTTAAGGGTTGTCCCCGAATTGCATTTCTTCCTTGACGACTCGCTCGACTATGCCGATAAAATTGATGATTTATTAAAATAAGTAGAAATAAAAATGCAGTACGATCCTATAAAACGAAGCCTGGGAAAGGTCTTCAACGCAAACCCAATTTTACGTAAACTGTTTTATCGACTACTCGACCTCCTTTTACTACGGGCCTGGCACATAAAGAAAGAGTTACGTGTATTTGCTTCGGAATACAAAAAGCAGGAAATCGAAATCCTGGATGCAGGTGCAGGCTTTGGCCAGTACGTATTTTCTATGTCTAAATTTAGCTCCAAGTGGAAAATTACCGCCGTTGATGTGAAGGAAGAACAGGTGGAAGACTGCAACAATTTCTTCAGCCAAATAAACGAAAGCCACCGCATTAATTTCGAAGTGGGCGATCTTACCAAATTCCGCAAAGATGAAAAATACCAATTGATACTTTCGGTGGATGTGATGGAACACATCCTGGAGGATGTAGAGGTATTCAAAAACTTTCATGCCAGTTTAAAACCGGGTGGTATGATACTCATTTCAACGCCATCAGATCAGGGTGGATCGGATGCCCATCACGACCATGACCACGATCACGAAGAAGGCGACATCCACGGTTTTATCGACGAGCATGTGCGCGATGGCTACAACATCAATGAAATCGAAAACAAAATGAAATCGGCGGGTTTTTCAAAAGTGGAAGCTCGTTATGCTTACGGAACACCTGGAAAAATATCGTGGAAGCTTTCGATGAAATACCCCATCACCATGTTGAATGTCAGCAAGATTTTCTTTATCATCCTTCCCTTTTATTACATCATAGCCTATCCCATTTCATTTATCCTTAATTATTTCGATGTAAACGGAAACCATAAAACCGGAACTGGCTTGGTGGTGAATGCCTGGAAATGATAAATGATTATTGATGAATGATGAATTAAAAATGTGGAATGAAAATAAAATAGCAGATATTCGATTTGCCAAATTTCAAATTTCAAATTTCAAATTTCTGAAAAGAGACCCTTACTCTATTCTTTTTAGAATTAATCATTCAACAACCAACCATAATCATTAGCAATTGGGCTTCCCATTCTACATAGCGCGCAGGTATTTGGTGTCGAAGAAATCGACCAATGTCATCAATATCATTTCAGGCATTTCTATTTTTGGGGTTGCTATCGGAACCATTGCTCTCATCATAGTGCTTTCTGTTTTCAATGGGTTGGACGGCCTGATTAAATCGTTGTTTGGCACTTTCGATCCTGATATTAAAATCAGCATTGTTGAAGGAAAACGTTTTGACCCGGCAAACAATGCCCGTTTCCTTGAAATAAAAAACCTTGATGGAATCCGGGCTTACACCGAGGTGATTGAAGAAAATGCCCTGATCCGCTACAATAAAAAAGAATATGTGGCAACGCTGAAAGGGGTCGATCAAAATTATCAGGAAAGTTCCGGCATCGACACCATGGTTGTTGATGGTCAGTTTATGCTTACTGAGGGAACCAATCCTTACGCCCTGTTGGGTTACGGGGTGGCTTCTACGCTGGGAGTTGGCTTAAATTTTATCGACCCCTTGATTATTTATGTGCCACGCCGATCAGTCTCAAAAACCATAAGTTTGGAGAATTCGACCAACCGGAAATTCATCTTTCCTTCCGGGATATTTTCGGTGCAACAGGAAATCGACTCCCGTTTTGTTATTGTCCCTATTGAGTTTGCCCGCGAATTGTTCGAATACGAAACAGAAATTTCTTCCGTCGAAATTGCCCTTAAACCCGATTACGATTCTGATAAAATTAAAGATCAGATTAAAAAAATACTTGGCCCCGAATTCAAAGTGAAAGACCGGTTCGAACAACAGGAGCTTATTTACAAGACCATAAAATCGGAAAAGCTAATGGGCTTCCTCATTCTTGCCTTTATTTTGTTTGTGGCCTCGTTCAATATAATTGGTTCCCTAACCATGCTTATTATCGACAAGAAAAAAGACATTGAAACACTCCGAAGCCTGGGTGCAAATTTTCAAAGCATCCGACAAATTTTCCTGTTGGAAGGCTGGCTTATCTCCATCAGTGGTGCACTTATCGGCCTTCTGCTCGGAATATTGTTTGTTGTCCTTCAACAAAAATTTGGCTTTATCAAACTTCAGGGAAACGGCGCTTTTATTATTGACAGTTACCCGGTTCTCCTTCAACTAAAGGATGTGCTGGCTGTATTTGGAACCGTACTATTGATGGGATTTTTTGCGGCCTGGTACCCGGTAAGATATATTACCAAGAAGTTTTTGTAAATAACTACTTCGATAATTATCCGGGATTAATTAAAATAACTGGCCAACCCACCCGTATGTTGTCCCGGTTAGCTAAAGGGGAATTCCTCTGATTGATAATATTCACGGGGACCTATTCACAAGCTTATGTTCAATCCATGTACACGTTTACATGATAAACATACACGTTAACTGATTATGGGGCACTCGTTCAATTTTAATTTCTACTTTTACAAGAAATCAAAATTAATAATTATGAAAAAGTATTCCCTATTCACAATTGCCCTGTTTTGGAGTTCAATTTTTGTTGCTCAAACCCCCGACTGGATTTGGTCGAACGGGTTGAATGGTACCGAAGAAGAAAGATGCCATTCTATCGAAATTGATGCTGCCGAAAACGTATACATTGCGGGTAGTTTTGCAAGCTCCCCCTATACAATCGGCACAACCAGTTTAATAAACCAGGGAAACCAGGATGTGTTTCTGGCAAAATACGATTCGCTGGGAAATGCTATTTGGGCTTTAAGCATGGGAGGTTCGAACGAAGACGAAGCCTGGGATGTGAAACCGGATAATCAAAACAATGTTTATGTTACAGGATACTACCGGAGTTCGACTTTTGAGATTGGGAGTGATACTACTCTTGTTAACACAGGATCGGGGTCCATGTTTATTGTGAAATTCGATTCAAGTGGGAATTTCCTTTGGGCACAAAATAGTTCCGGTTCCGGGAGGGAATGGGGCCGTGCCCTGGGAATTGATGAAGAGGATAACGTATATCTCGGTGGTAATTTTCTCGATGGCGATATGACCATTGCCGACACTACTTTATTGCATCAAGGATCGTACGATATGTTTGTTACCAAGTATTCGTCCGTTGGAACTCGGATGTGGACCAGACATACAGGTGGAAGCGGGGTTGAATTGCTCCGAAACCTGACGGTTAGCCCCGAGTACCGGAATGTGTATGTGATAGGCGATTTTACCACAAGTTCTATTTCATTTGACAATACAACCTTCACGAATGCAAATCCTGGCGAAAGAGATAATTTTGTATTAAAACTAAACCAAAATGGCATCCTGGTTTGGGCAAGACATATTTACGGGACAGCGGAAGAATTCGGTAGTTTCGTGGCGGTCGACTGGCAGGAGAATTGCTATGTGACCGGCCAGTTCAATAGTTCAACTGTAAATATCGGCTCGTACCAGCTTTCTAATACCACAACCTCAAAAGAAGTATACCTTGCCATGTACGACCCCAACGGAAATGTGATGTGGGCAACCGGAATGTACGGCGACGGGGATGACCTGGTGTATAGCATTACCTCAAATATGACCGATGGCGTTTTTATAAGTGGATGGTTTAACAGCACTTCGTTTGGCGTAGGCAGCGATATTTTTTCAACCAACGGCGGATACGATTTATTTGTTTCGAAATTCGATAATCTGGGGAATTACTTTTGGACAAAACATACCGGTGGCACGGGAAACGATTATGCAGAGTGTGTGGCAGCCGACATTTATGGGAACTTATACGTAGCAGGTAGGTTCGACAGCCCAACCCTCGAATTCGACAACATCACCCTTACAAACTCTGGCGATTACGATGCCTTTATCGGAAAGCTAAAGCTTAATGATTCTACTTTCACTATAGGTAGTTTCAACCCAGAAAATAAGATAGCTCCTATTTATCCAAATCCAACTTCCGACTTTATTTACTTAGGTCAGTCAAAAGAGGTAAGGGTTTATTCATCGACCGGCAGGCTTGTTATACATGTCACCACGGAAAGGATAAACCTGTCGGAATTGCAAAGTGGCTTGTATATTATCACTATAGATGGAGCTAAATATAAAGTTGTAAAGCGATAAATACAAAAGTCATGTTGGGTATGAAAACCGACAATTCATTGGCATATCTTTCATTTTAAGGTCAACCCCTTTGGGGCTGGGTTGTTGGTTCGTTCATTTTTCCGTGGGCTTACACCCACGGTTATTGAGATTTAGGGGCTGTATCAAAATGCAAGTGACCGATTCCGGTGGCTAGGCCGAGATCTTATTTAGAACGGGTATAAATTTCATGCAGACTATTAACAGTCAGATTATCAGTACTTTACAGCATCTTGTAAGTGTCTGATATTCAG
>JAIOYV010000130.1 GCA_021740905.1 Bacteroidales bacterium | reverse complement strand
GTTTCAACAAGGGGAAAGTCGAATTTTTTATACTTTTATGCAGTGGAATAAAGCCCATAATTTTTTTTAAAAGTTTGCGCTTCAAAAATTGGAATTTTCGGGCTTTATTCCTATATTAATCTTTCGGACAGCTATGATTATGATTGAGGAAGATTGAAAGAGATTAAAGGAGATTTTCAGATATTCCACAATTAGAACTTCTTTGTCCATGCTCAATTATTCAACTAACAACTCAACCTTTCATCCTCCGAAGCTTTAGCATAGGCGGAACTCAACCTTTTCACCCACACTCAGCTTCTACCATCACTTCCATCAACTCGGGCAAGCTATGAAAAACCATTTTAGTTTCTGCAATCAACCGATCATAACTATGGTGCCCATGAGCCACAAGCAAAGCACCTATCCCTAGTTTTTGGGCTACATGCAAGTCGTGTAAAGTATCTCCAATCAATACAATTTTATCAGATGGCTTGTTTATCTTTTCAATAAGTTGCCTGCCTCTTTTCAACTTACCATCGGCATAATGGTGATCGAGGCCAAAAATATAGGAGAAATATGATTGTATCCCAAAGCCTTCGATTTCTTCATCGAGCGATTTTTGCAAACGGGCCGATAATATGGATTGGTCGATACCTAATTCATTGAATTTCCGGATAACCGATAAAGCACCTTCCTGCAACTCACAAACGGCCTGTTCACGGTTGTATTCTTCGATAAACTCAGTACCTACAATTTCAAAGGATTCTTTCTGAAAATTGAAACCAATTTTCTCGTAATAGTCACGTACTGGAAAATCAAATACGGCCTGATAGCCTTCGCGACTGAGTTGCTCAAGTCCACGCCTTGCCAAAACCTTATTGATTACGGTAACGCATAAATCAAGGTCGTTGAGTAAAGTCCCGTTGTAGTCCCATATAACATGTTCTACTTTTTCCAGGCAAATTTGAATGTCTGTATTTTTCATTATACTTTTTTCACTTTAAGCTGCAAAATAATGAAAATAGTTTAGAGCCTCCTGACAATAAAATAAGTTTGGTAATTTTACACCTTAAATTTTAATGAAAATGAAAAAAGAAATCTACACAATTATTATCCTGTTCTTGACAGTTTATTCTTCCATTGCACAGGACGAAACGAAAGTACTCTTTATCGGAAATAGCTATACGGCGGCCAATACACTTGGCGAATTGGTATCACAAATTGCAGCCTCGAAAGGAAAAACAGTAGTTTATCAACAGCTCGCCCCTGGTGGTATGACATTCACCGGCCATTCCTCAGCTCAGCAAACGTATGATGCCATGCACGAGAACGAATGGGATTATATTGTGTTGCAAGCACAAAGCCAGGAGCCTTCTTTCCCTCCCTCGCAAGTCGCTACAAATACCTACCCTTATGCTGAAATATTGGTTGATTCGGTGAATGAAATCCACCCATGCGCCGAGCCAATCTTTTTCATGACCTGGGGCAGAAAGAATGGTGATGCTGCAAATGCTGTTTACTATCCCATTCTTGGGACTTATGCCGGGATGCAATGGCGACTCAGGCAAAGTTATATGGAAATGGCCGATGACAACGACTGTACGGTTGCTCCTGTGGGTGCAGCATGGCAATGGTTCAGGGCAAATTATCCAAGCATCGACCTTTACGAAAGCGACGAAAGCCATCCAAATATAAATGGTTCCTATTTGGCAGCCTGTGTATTTTATGCCACTATCTTTTCTGATTCGCCGGTTGGGGCTACCTTTTTTCCACCAAGCCTTCTGCCCAATGAGGGGCTATTGATGCAACAAGCCGCCCAGGATGTTGTTATCGATAGCCTCGACACATGGCGTATCGGAAACAACTTGCCAAAGGCCGGGTTTACCTATCAAATTGCTGACAACACGGTCACCTTCGAAAATGCAGATCAGGATAATAATGTGGTTGAGTTTGATTGGAAATTTGGCGATGGTGAAATTGACTCGATCATGAACCCCATCCATACATACATGGCAATTGGAAACTATAATGTAATTTTATCAGCAAGAACCGAGTGTGCTGAGGATACAGCAAGTTCCACGCTATCAATAGCCACTATTCTGGGACTTGAAGATCATGACCTGCAAAACTTGAACATATTCCCTAACCCTGCAATCAATCAAATCACCCTGGATTTCAATACCCCAGGATCGCGACAAGTAAAAATCCTTTCTATTGATGGCAAAGAGCTTGATTCTTTTTCGATTAATACATCCTCTTTTTCTATCAGTATGAATGATTATGAAATAGGTATTTATATTCTGGAAGTAACCGAAAACGAAATGAGCAGTCAATATAGAATTGTTAAAAAATAGATTCGATAAAGACCTCCAATGTTTTCGAGAACCTTGGAGGTCTCTATTAAACCCAAAAAAGGGCAGCTCCGTAAAGCCACCCTTTGAAATATAATGAGATTGGTTTTTAAACAATTCCTGAGAAACCCATAAATGCCATAGCCAACAAACCTGCAACGATAAAGGCTATTGGGACACCTTTCATTCCTTTGGGCACTTCCATCAGGTCGAGGTGCTCGCGAAGGCCGGCAAAGATGATTAGTGCCAAACCAAAACCTACGGAGTTGGCTAGCGCATAAACAACACCTTCCATAAGGTTGAAATCATTCTGGATTGTGAGGATGGCTACACCCAATACAGCACAGTTGGTGGTGATGAGTGGCAAAAATATCCCCAATGCCTGATAGAGCGGTGGAGATACCTTTTTCAGGATAATCTCGACCAACTGTACAAGCGATGCAATTACCAAGATAAAAGTGATGGTTTGCATAAATTGGATTCCGAAGGCATCGAGCACATATTTCTGGATGAGATAGGTAACAATGGTTGCAATTACCATCACAAAGGCAACAGCACCGGTCATCCCAATCGATGTTTCGACTTTATTTGAAACGCCAAGGAAAGGGCAAATCCCAAGGAACTTCGCCAACACAATATTGTTGACAAAAATTGCAGATATGATAATTAAAATATATTCCATTTTCTCTAATTTTTAATTCATTATCATTAATAAATAATCAATAATAAATAATCCTTTCTACGCTTTTTTGATCTTATTCATAATGGCAATAAGGTATCCCAAAGCTAGGAAAGCTCCCGGTGCCAAAACAAAAACCAACATACCATCACCTTCCATAAATCGAATACCAAAGAGAGCACCGCTTCCCAATATTTCGCGCACACCTCCAAGAATAGTTAATGCCAGCGAAAAGCCAAGCCCCATTCCAAGTCCATCGAGGATGGAGTCGAGAGGGCTATTTTTTGAAGCAAAGGCTTCGGCCCGGCCAAGTATGACACAGTTTACCACAATCAGGGGAATAAACAACCCGAGTGCATCGAATAAACTTGGCAAATAGGCCTGCATACTCAATTCAACAATGGTTACAAAGGCGGCAATAATCACAATAAACGAGGGGATCCGTACCTTATCAGGAATAAAATTCTTCACCATGGAAACTACCAGGTTCGACATAATCAGTACAAAAGTAGTTGCCAAGCCCATCCCCAGTCCATTTTCGGCGGATGTAGTAACACCTAAGGTAGGACACATTCCCAACAGAAGCACAAATACAGCATTCTCCTTAATCAGGCCTTTTGTGAAAATTTTCATTTTACTCATCATTACCTCCTTTTTGTTCAGCTAAAGTGCGGGCAGCACGGTTTACGGCATCGAGAAAAGCACGGGAAGAAATAGTTGCAGCCGTAATTGCGTCTACCTCGCCTCCGTCCTTCTTCACGATCATTTTATTGGCCAATGGATTCATCCCCAAAATATTTCGTTTAAGATTTTTTTCTGGGTTATCAGGACTTTTAAACCAGGGGTCCATTTTTGTTCCCAATCCCGGGGTTTCTTTGTGTTCAAGAATAGCATAGCCCGAAATATTTCCATCGGTTGTAATTCCAGCCATTATTGCAATATAACCGCTGAATCCTTTATTGGTAAACGATTTTACAGCAGTTCCGACCAATTCGCCTTCCGCATTAAAGGCTGGGAAAAATTCCAGGCTGTCTTTTTCGTCGGTAGGCATTAGCTTGTATGGGGCACCCAAATTGTCGAATGGAGGCAGCACGGCCTTCACGGCATCGGTTACCTTTTTCTCTTTCGCAAGGCGAATAGGCTCTTTGGTCAACTCATAAATGTAGCCTAGTGCCGACGATGCCACCAATGCCACAATCAGCAGGGTAAGCACCATATTGATAAAAGTCGATTCCTTTTTTGCCATTAGTTTATTTTTTAGTTCTGAGTTCAAAGTTCAAAGTTCTGAGTTAAGGTGTTGGCCCTCTAACATCTTAAATCAAAAATCGTTAATCTTAAATCTTAAATCAATTTTAATTCAAAAATCATTTAACCACTTCTCCAAATCGCTTGGGTTTTACATACGCATTGATCAAAGGTACAAACGCATTCATGATCAGAATAGCGAAAGAAACTCCTTCTGGATACGCCCCAAACACCCTGATTACAATGGTAAGCACTCCGATCCCCACACCAAAAATGACCTGTCCTTTTATGCTCATGGGCGATGTCACCATATCAGTGGCCATGAATATTGCTCCCAGCATTGCACCACCTGTCAGAAGATGGAACAAAGGATCGGCATTGGTTTCAGGGTTCACCAACCACAAAATCCCTGAGAAAATAGCAATAGTCCCAAGTACACTCACAGGGATGTGCCAGGTAATGATTTTTCTGAAAAGCATATAAGCAAAGCCGATCAACAGGGCAATAGCTGATATTTCACCCAGCGAACCTCCCATGTTTCCCATCATTAGATCGGCGTAACCAGGGATTTTTTCTGTAATAGATGAAAAACTTTCGCCATTCTTTAAGGCTTCCTTTACAATGGCAAGTGGAGTTGCTCCGGTTTCAGCATCCAAATAGGCTGTGAGTGCTCCGGGTTTTGGCCAGCTGGTCATTTGGACAGGGAAGGAGATCAGCAAAAACACACGGCCCACCAATGCAGGGTTGAAAGGGTTTTGACCCAATCCGCCAAACGACATTTTACCAACTGCAATGGCCACAAATGCACCAATTATGATAAGGTGGATGGGCAAATTACTGGGTAGGTTGAAGGCCAATAGGATACCTGTTACAAGTGCTGATCCATCGGTTATCGAAACCTCTTTTTTCTTCAAAATGAATTTTTGGATCAGGTATTCGAATACCAATGCCGATACAACCGCAGTCAGGGTTAAAACAACAGCACCTATTCCGAAGTAGAAGAATGAGACCAACATGGCCGGGATCATTGCGATTACCACACCATACATTACTTTTTTGGTGGAGTCGTCCCCATAATTATGCGGGGATGGTGATATAGTTAACAGCTTATTCATTATTGTTTCCTCGCTCTGATTAGTTTACTTACTGTTGTTTTTCCCAACCGGATGTAGTCCAATAGCGGCCTGTCGGCAGGGCATGTATAAGCGCACGATCCACATTCGATGCAATCTAATGCGTGGTTGGTTTCTACCTTGTCCCACATCGACTTTTGTGTAAGGGTCATTAAGAGATAAGGCTCCAACCCCATTGGGCAAACCTGTGTGCAACGGGCACAGCGGATGCAATTTTGGACAGGCCTTCGCCTTGCTTCAAGTTCTGGAATGATGAGTATGCCAGATGTCCCTTTTGTAACAGGTACCTCCAACGAGTTCAGTGCTTTTCCCATCATGGGGCCACCATTGATTACTTTCCCGGTATCATCAGGCAATCCGCCTGATGCTTCGATAAGCTCGGCAACAGGTGTACCGATGCGGACCAGGTAATTGGCAGGTTTTTTAACGGACTTTCCAGTAAGGCTTACTACTCTTTCAATTAAAGGTTTATTCTTTTGAACGGCCTCATAAACAGCCAGTGCAGTCCCCACATTTTGAACCACAGCACCTACTGCAATAGGCAAGCCCCCCGATGGGACTTCCCGGTTTATCAGGGCTTTGATCAACTGTTTTTCGCCACCTTGGGGGTATTGCACTTTAAGGGGATGAACTTCGATGCCGGGATTTTTGTCAGCCAGTTTGCTGAATACCTCGATAGCATCGGGCTTGTTGTTTTCAATGCCGATCAAGGCTTTTTTTACATCCAGGGCCTTCATCAGGATTTGTGTCCCGACAATGATTTCATCAGCTTTTTCGAGCATTATCCGGTGATCGGATGTAAGGTAGGGTTCGCACTCCACACCATTTAATATAAGCACGTCGGCCTTCATCCCTTTAGGCACCGACAGCTTTACATGGGTTGGGAAGGTTGCACCACCGAGGCCAACAACACCATTCTCAAGTACTTTCTTAATAATATCGGGGCCCGACAGGCTAAACTCTTTTTTCAGTTCGGGGCTGCGGTCGATGTTTTCGTCCCATTCGTCGCCTTCAACAGAAATGATTACAGCCTTGCGCTTATAGCCGCTGGCATCGATGCTGTCATCAATTTTCTGGACCGTACCGGAAACCGACGAATGTATATTGGTCGATACAAAACCTGTACTTTGAGCTATTATCTGACCCACCTTTACCTTATCGCCTTTCTTCACAGTTGGGGCAGAAGGTGCACCCAGGTGTTGCGAAATAGGAATGGTAGCTGTGGTTGGCAACGGCAATGTTTCGATTGCTGCTCCTGCCGAAATCTTATTTTCGGGTGGATGTACGCCGCCTTTTGGAAATGTCTTTAACATCTATTCTCCTAATTTTATTGATTGATCAGAAGTGTTTTCGTTTTCTTTATTGGATAATGCTTCTGGTGAAGCTTTTTCAACAACCCTTTCTGGTTGGGCTTCTGCTTTTGATGCAGCCACTTCGACTACCGGTTCAGGTTTGGCTTTAACCGCTTTGGGCTTTTCAGCTTCCCCTTCTACTTCAACCTTTACTTTTCGGGGTGGGAAGTTCAGTTCGTGGATAGCACCAGTTGGACAAACCATAACACACTTGCGGCAAAGTTTACATTTAATCGGGTCGATATAGGCATTGAAGTTTTCGACCACAATGGCATCGAAGGCACATTCTTTCACACATCTGTTGCATCCGATACAGGCCACTTCGCAACCGATTTTTTTGGCTGCCCCTTTTTCCATGTTACGGCAGGCCACATAAATCCGGCGGTCTTTCTTGCCTTTAGGCCGAAGCTCGAACAGATCGCGAGGACATTGCTCCACACAGGCATTACATCCAGTACATTTGTCGGCATCCACAACTGGAAGGCCGGTTTCTGGATCCATGACAAGCGCATCGAAATTACATACATCAACACATTCGCCCAAGCCCAGGCAACCAAAGGTACATCCGGTTTCGCCTCCGTACAAATTCGATGAAATGGTACAGTTGGCCGCCCCATCGTATTGATTCACATTGGGTCGGAGCGAGTGAGTCCCGGCACAACGCAATACCGCTATTTCAGGATCTTTAGCAACTGCTTCCTTACCCAGGACTTTTGCCACATCGGCCATGCAGTCGTTGCCACCCACCGGGCAGAACAAAGCATCCAGTTCATTGGCTTTCACACAAGCCTCGGCAAAACCGCGACAGCCGGGATATCCGCATCCGCCACAATTGGCACCAGGCAGCACTTCATCTACCTGATCGATGCGGGGATCCTCGAAAACCTTGAACTTCTGGGCAACAAAATAAAGAATGGTTGCGGCAATCACCCCGATTGCACTCAACGATACGATTGTGAAAATTACTGTTGCACTCATGTTTTTATTTTAATCCAATTTTTGTATTCTGAATGAAAATGTTTGCTTCAATTTGTTGTTCGACAGGTACAAACCGAGATAATAGATGGGTAAAACAGCCAAGGCTATCAAACCAGCTTTTCCTTCGCTTAAACCTGCAATTGTCCCAACAACCAGAAAAGTAATCACTATAACAAAAGGAAGCACGTAGCCCAGCAATAGGGCTTTGAATCCCTGTGATTGTTGCATAACAACATTTACGCGTTCGCCTATTTTATATTGATTTCCAGGTGTTTGTACGTCGATGATCTTATTCTCCATGTCGGCCACAGAGCAAGCCCCCTTGGCATGACAGGATGAACACGCCGATTGGGAAAGGATGTTCACCTTAACAAGCCCATCCTCAATAGCTTCCACAGTCCCTTTATGTTCAATCGATTTACCAGCCTGCATGATTGATTTTTTTCAGGCACAAAATTAGGAATGATGGAATCAAAAAAGATTGATTCCTATCAGTATTTGGATCGTTCTTATTATTTATTTTTAGTATAAATAAGCAATACACTGCCCACAACATTTGCCTTCGCTGTCAGTTGCACTGTGTGCGTCAAATGCTTCGCGTCATTCAAAAGTATTTCGATAGTCAATCGCTTTACATCATTCATGGTCATTCGATTTGCGTAAATTGTTGTTTCCTCTTATGCGGAACTATAAGCCACCTTTAATTAAAGAAGTAAGGTTGAATACAGCAAACCCATTTATGCTTTTTATTGATGAACAATTCCGAGCCACAATCTTCTGTATATCAAAAAACTTAACTACCTTTACTTGCGCAAAAAAATCAACTATGGCCCAGACTAATCAAATCGGAGTTTATCCAATTCAAATCCCAGTGTTTGGATTGAGGGTCACTTTTATTCACATAAATCTTACCGCCATGCGATTATTGACTTTTCTTTTATTTTTTCTGATCATCAATACCGGATTTTCCCAACTTGTGTTCGAGGATATCACATCCCTCACCACTGGGAACAGTCATCTTTTGTCCAATAATGTCCACCAAGTATTGAAAGATAATTCAGACAACCTTTGGATACAATTTTATGAAGGTCTTGCAAAATATGACGGGCAAAACTGGGAATATTTCACCCCCGGCAATAGCTCATTCCCGGAAGGTCCGTGCGAATTTGGAACCGACTCGAACAATAATATCTGGATAAGCGGATATCAGGTTATTCTTAAATACGATGGAACAAACTGGACCACCTTCTCCAACCCGGGATTCACTGCATTAAATTCTAATAATTGTTGTGCCGATACGAGTGGCAATATGTATTTTGGCACCTCGCACAACGGGGTTGTTAAATTTACCGATTCGGTGTATGTTTTTTTAAACAATAGCTCAATCGGATTACATAGCGATGATACTCAATGTACATACATTGATAACCAACAAAATCTATGGGTTGGTCATTACGATGGGATTTCAGTTTTTGATGGCACAAATTGCTCAATTATTTATGCAAGCACTTATGGTGGTGGTATAGCAGGTAGTATCACCCAGGATACTTATGGAAACATTTGGATTCCAGCCACCGACGGAATTAGAAAATACGATGGAAATACCTGGACATATTATAACCTGGCCCAGATGTTTGGTTTATCGATAGTGCATGTAAGAAAACTGTCAAGCGACAACAATGGGGGGTTATGGTGCAACACAGAGAATGAGGGTGTATATCACTTTGATGGAACAAATTGGTCTATTTATGATAATGGGCAAGGCCTGAATACAAATTGTATCCGTAATATTTGTTGTGGCAGCGACGGTAAGGTTTGGGTATGTACCTGTGACATGGGGATTGACCTATATGAAAACCAGCAATGGACCTATTGGAATTCACTCGAAGGTTTATCAAACAATAGAATCATGTCGATTGCATGTGCCACCGATGGTAGTCTCTGGCTTGGGACAGATTATGGGACAAGCAGGTATGATGACAGCAATTGGACAAATTATAAATATAGAAAACATGAATATATAATTTGGAGTATCGACAATGGTATTGGCGATAAACTTTGGTTTGGTGGAAATTGTGGGAATAGTTCTTTGGAAGCAGCATACTACCTTGATTCGAATTGGGTGGAATTTGCAGGATCGTTTGCATTAAATATTTTGCGGTGCCCTGTTTACCAAACCCTCGAAGAATCAGGAAATATAACCTGGTTTGCCACGGATAAGGCCCTGAACAGGATGGAGATAATCCCCAACCTGGACCCACAATGGACAGTTTACAGAACCCAGGATGGCCTCCTTAATAATGAAGTTAGGGCTGTTTTACGCGATTATAATGGAGACCTTGTGATTGGCACCTGGGGTGGTATCAATAAATTCGATGGAACTTTTTTTACTGTTCTCCCTTTGCCGGCAGGTGAGGTACTTAGCGAGCATATTACCTCTTTGCTTGAAGACCACCAAAACCAGCTTTGGGTTGGCACAACAAACGGGCTTGGAATCTACGATGGCCAAGGCTGGACAATTGTTGACACCACATCAGGGCTTGCCGACAACTATGTAAATGCACTTTACCAGTCGACCGATTACCATATTTGGGTGGCCACTAAAAATGGCATAAGCCGATACGATGGTTCTACTTTCACAAGTTATTACAAATCGGATGGATTGATTGCCGATAACATAACCGACATTGTTGAAGACCAACAAAACAACATGTATTTTTCAAGTTTGTATGGAGTATCAA
>JAIOYV010000042.1 GCA_021740905.1 Bacteroidales bacterium | reverse complement strand
ATTCCTTCCTTTGCTTTCCTAATAAATTTTTTTCATATCCTTGTCAAAGAACTTTCTAATCTAAAGTATTTCCCGTTTTACGGGGCGGCAAAGATAAACCCTTTTTTATTCTCCCGCAATACTTTCTTTCAATCTTTTTCCGCTTTCTTTCCTCTCGCTCATCCTACACTTATTATCTTCCTTCAAAAGCGGCTGCAAAGATAAATACTTTCTTTTCCCTTTTCCTAATAATTCTATACCTTTTTTTGAAGTTTTTTGAAGATAATTTACAACCAATTGAAAGCTTATTATTTAGGTCGAAATATTACATTAAACAATTGCACATTTATCTCGAATTCATCTAAAATATAGCAAAATTACCTCTTTAATAATCCATTAATAATCCCACTTTCTCGACAAAAATGCCTGAAAACAAAACATTGTCTCAATTTTAGCCCTGATTGAACACTTTCTTTGTAATGATCATTTAGTCTGATCGAGCTTTTTAGAACTACCTCGTCAATAAATAATAAGTTTTTGGGCTAAAGTAATTGCTCCTTTAATATATCGAATGATATATACCCCAGCACTTAGACTTGAAAGCTCTATCTGGCTTTGATTGCCAGTTTGAATAATTTCATTTGATCTTAAAAGTATTTCCCCTTTAATGTCGAACATCTGAATATTGGAAATAGGTTGATTCCCGATGTTCCTGATCAACACGAAATTAGTTGCTGGATTAGAATCAAGGATCAAACAATCACGATTCTCGATGGACTCAACAGCGGTGACTTGCACTGCGATGGTATCGCTATGGTCGGCCCCGCCATATTGGTTCCAAGCTGTCAATACCACGATATAATTGCCGGTGCTGGTATATTCGTGCAAGGGATTTTCAAGAATTGAAGTTTGACCATCGCCAAAATCCCATTCATACGAGGTAGAGTTGCTCGACAGATTTGTGAAAAGAACTTCAGCATCGTTCGTGGTGTAGCTAAAATCAGCAAATGGCCCGGCTTCAAAATAAACCTGAAACGACTCTTGTGGGCAACCATCCAAATCAACTACAAACACTGAGTAATTACCCGGCCCTTGAAATTCAATTATTGGGAGCGTGGCAGATGAGATGGGGCCTTGATCCTTCATCCAAAGGTAATAGCTAAAACTATCGGGCACTTGAACCATATTGTTAAAGAAAGTGATTTGGGGCGAATACATGGCCAAATTATACTCAATGAAATTATCGGCATCGACCACCACATCGTAGCCAGCCTGCAAAAGATATTGGGCATCGGCAATGGGAAGATTGCCTGTATAATTGATCAATCCGGGATTCGACTTAAACAGGATTGAGTATAAAACAGCAGCAGTGACCACGCTACCGGCCTCCGAAGGATGAACGCTATCGGGCGAAAATAAGTCGATGGTGGGTTGTTCTGTGAGCGATTTTATCCATCCCTCTCCTATTGGTGCCACAATTTCATCGACAAAGGAATTTTGATAGACCACATTATCTAAAATCCGGTTGATGCAGCTTATGGTATTATCTCCAGGAAAATATTGAGGCAAACCTCCCTCATAAGCCCATCCTGCAAACCAAACCACACGGGAGCAGGAGTTGTTGGCCTTGATGGAATCGTACAATTGGAAATTGGCATTGAGGTAGGTTGGGTTCACGTAAGGTGGCGAATTCACATAAGCACCCTGGTTGTCCTGGATTACCACATAATCCCAATCCTGCGAGCGGAATTTTTCATACACAAAAGGATCCGTGATAAAGTTGGTCGAAAATTGCCCACCCGGTGTGTGGGAATCGATAAAGTGTGGTTCGCCAGCCAATGTGGCCAAATCTTCTACGATTCCGGGCAGGTTATTCGCGCCCATAAAACTATTTCCTAGGAAGAAGATTTTTACTGTGTCGCCGGGGATGAGGTTTGAATTTCCAGGCTCATATTTTACAAGCCCTGAGCTTCGGTTCCCTATCCAAACTGCATCGGTGGCGTCTACTTCAATAGATAACAGCTGGTTGTAAATGTCAATCAAAGGTTGAACCGTATTGTCAATTACCTCAAAATCTTGTCCATCGAAATGCACCAGGCCTTCGCCGTTGGTACTTATCCACACATCCCCATTTCCATCGATGGCCAGATCGCTGGCATGGGCCAGATTGATGTTCAAGAAAACTGTAAATACATTTCCTGCCACCTTTACTAACCGACCCCCAGAGCAAACCAACCAAAGCAGGTTGTCGCGATAACTCATGGCCTGGATGCCATCTGCAGGAAGATCGGAATTCCCCGTGTAGACATGGGTGAATGTTGAACCATTAAAAATGGCATAGCCCTGGTCAGAGGTAGCGATGTACAAATTCGTACCATTATCAGCAAAGGCTGTTATGTTGGTGGATGGCAGGCCTGAATTGGCAGTCGTGTATTCGGTCCATGTGTTTCCCTGAAAGCGCAACAAACTGGCATCGTTTTTTATCCAGACACTCCCGTCGGGAGCTGCATACAAGGGGCCTGCCCACCAACTCAGTGTTGCTGAAGTCGGGGAGTAGGCAGTCCAGGTACTTCCATTCCACTTTTGCAAATCCCCGTTGATACTTGTCCACACATTACCCGAATTATCGGCGCTAAGCCCGTTAATCCAGCCATTGGTAAACCAGCCTGTCCACGATGATCCATCGAAACAGGCAATGTGATTGTTTGCACCGGACACATCGGTACCGACCCAGACTTTTCCAGCGGTATCAATATCCATTGAGTACATCTTATTGAATGGGATAGGGGAATTCGATGTGGTGAAGGATGTCCAGGTTTGGGCAAAGAGATTGCTGCCCCATAGTAACATTGTTACAATAATTAGTCGATTTAGTTTCATGATATTCGTTTTTAATTCAAAAGGTTTCAGCCTATTTTTCAAAATTAACACTTCCTTTTGTACCAATAAAATAAAAAGCACTCTTTTGAATAGATTTAACATTCTTAAAATGGACAAACACAATCGTATTGAGCTTTCATCTTCCGTGAATTTTTTTTCCACTATTAATTGTTTAGGCTCAGTACAATAGACATTCCGCTATATTTCCGTACTTTTTTAAACAAAGCTCCTTTGATTTGACAAAAAATCAATACCTTGTCAAAAATTTCAATTCTAACTAAATTTATGGACACATGAAAAAGATTGCTCTGATTTCATTCGCGCTAATTTATGTTTTAGCCATCTCTGCCCAAAGTAAATTACCCAAGTTCGCCCCCAGTGAAGACAAAGTAAAAGTTCTCCTCGACATGCCCCTCGAAGGCAGAAAGTACAAAAACGGCACAGGCTACAGCCTAAATCCAAAACTTCTGCCGGAAATGCCAAAAAAAGTGGCCCTGGTTTCATTTTACAGTTTCGATCCGGGAATGACAAAAATTCAAACCTGGACAACCAGCAACACGGAGTACAAAACCATTCACACGAAAACCACCAAACGAAATGCTGTTGGTTCTTCCGGCGAATTGGCCCTCGGTTTTTACCTTACTTCAATTGATAGAATGGTAGAGCGGTTCAAAGGTTTTGGAATGGATTTATTGGTTCCTGAAGAATTTCTTGACTCGCCTGAAAAAACCGAATATTATACCAATTTTGTGGTTGAGCGGGCCAAATTTAACGAGTGGTTGTCCAAGCTTGGCTCAAATAGCCATGATGTTATTTTCGGTTACCCCGAAGGATTTAATGTGGTGGATGTGGTAAACGAACCTTATGCGAATTATACCAGCAAGGGCGGAAAGTATACCACAAAAAAAGGGGATGTTGCCGACAAACAAGTTTGGGTAATGGACAAATGCGGAAAAATGGTTGAATCCATTGGGGGCAAGCTATGCAAGGCCCTTGAAGTAGATGCAGTTGTGGTAGTCTACTTTACTATTTATTCGCCCAAAGAGGGTGAAGTTGTGCTGCAAAATGTAAACATGCACATGTTTGGACCAAACCCTACGCCACTTCCCGAAGGAAAAGAAAAGAAGTTTAATTATTTCGATGGAAAGTTCTACGTCGGGACAAGGGTGAATACCGAACTGGAAATTTGGAAGCCAAACAAAAAAGACCCATCCACAAAAGACCTGGATTTTACCGGGTTTGATAATGTTATGGGTGCAATGGTAACCAAATTAGGAACCTACCTGCAGGAAGGAATAGCCAAAGGAAAATAGGATTGCCATTGATTGTTGAATCGGGTGTGCGAACTACTTGATCAAAAAATAAATGCCCTTACAATTAACCTTTTAAAAATTAGAAACATGAAAAAGAAAATCTTTACCCTATTAGGAATTTTGTGGATTGCTACAGTTATCCACTCACAAGAACTTACCTTCGAATGGGCTTTTGGTTGCGGATCCTCGGGTATCACAAAAAGTTTTTCAATGGCAATCGATGAGTTGGAAAATGTGTATATAACAGGTAGGTTTACCGATACCGTAGATTTTGATCCTGGAATGACTAATTTTAGTTTGATAGGAACAAACTATGGAAGTCCATTCATTGCAAGTTATGATAAACATAAAAACTTAAGATGGGCTTTTACTTATGAGAATGGAGACCATCATTACGCAACATCGATTGCAACCGATAACGAGGGATTTATATATACGACAGGCGGATTTACGGACACTGTTGATTTCGATCCGGGGCCAGGAATGTTTCAACTTTATCCACATAGCATCGGAGTGCTCGACATATATATTTGCAAATTCGATTCAACCGGTAGTTTTATCTGGGCTAAAAACATTGGTGATATATATTCAGAATATGGAACAACAATAAAAACAGACCAATTCAACAATATATACCTTACTGGCGTGATGACCGGCATTGTTGATTTTGATCCAGGCCCTGGTATAAGCAATGTTACAGGCTATGGGAACTATGATGTCTTTGTTGCAAAATATAGCTCGTCGGGGGAATTAAATTGGGCGAAGGCTTTTGGCGGTGCAGGTGAAGATTATGGCGACGGCATTGCTGTTGATTTAAATGGAAATGTATATGTAACTGGAAGGTTCTACGAATTTGCCGATTTTGATCCAGGTATAGGGACAAATCTAATATACTCAAATGGCCTTGACGACATTTTTATTTGCAAGTTCGATGCCGTTGGAAACATTGGATGGGTAAGGACGATAGGAGGTACGGAAGGGGATTCGGGAAAGGATATTTCGGTAGATCCTAGTGGAAATGTATATACTACAGGAGTCTTCTCCAACAATGTAGATTTTGATCCAGGCCCTCCCTGGTGCTACTATAGCTCCTATGGAGGACCTGATGTCTTTATCTGCAAACACGACCCCACCGGAAAGTTCGAATGGGCAAAACGTGTAGGAGGATACACACTTGATGCTAGCAATTCTATTTTTGTTGATCCAAATGGATTTGTATTCACCACAGGATTATTCAAAGGCTCATTCAATACAGGGCAAGGAAATGGCATACCTATTTTAAATTCAAGTATATATGATGCCTTTGTTGCTGTATTCGACTTTGATGGAAGTTTTATTTGGGCCGACCACTTTGGACATATTCCTCCGGGCGGAAGTTGCGGAATATCAATTTGCAGGGGGCCTGATACTAGTTTTTATCTACTTGGTGACTATTATAACTCAATTGATTTCAATCTGTCCGACACATTTCCACCACTAACTTCGGTTGGTACACAAAATATTTTCCTTGCAAAATTTTCAGTCTGTAATAATTCCTATTCCGAAATTATAGAACTTGTCTGTGGGAATTATATCTCACCAAGCGGAAATTACATTTGGTACACATCCGGCATTTACAAAGACACACTTACAAATGCAGCCGGAAACGATAGTATTATTACCCTTTATCTAACAATAATCGATGTAAATGTTTCTGTAACCCAACAAGACAATAATTTAACCGCCAATGCCATCGGTGTTATCTACCAATGGATTGACTGCCAAAACGGAAACACCCCAATACCCGGAGCGACCAACCAAAGCACTACCCCCACCCAAAATGGCAGCTATGCAGTGATAATTACCCAAAATGGCTGCACCGACACCAGTTCTTGTTACACTATCAGCACAATTGGAATGGAAGGAGCGGAAGAATTTTCAGGGATAAAAATCTACCCCAACCCGGCGAATGACATTCTTTACATCGACTTGGGCAATAGTCTCGGCAGTGGAAAGATAGAACTCATCAACACCTCCGGTCAGGTGCTAATGGTAAAGGAAATTGGCAATCAGACAAAACTTGAATTTGATCTCAGGCATCTTCCGGCAGGGGAATATTTTATACGGCTGATTGTTGAAGAAAAACAAGTTTATGTGGAAAAAATAGTGAAAGAATAAGTTGAAAATTAAGAACATTTACAAACCTTAGTGATACTTAGTGGCCTTCGTGTCTTAGTGGCAAAAAAAATAAACCACTGAGGCACTTAGGCATCTCCAACATTCAAATATTATCGACCACCTACCTATCAGAGAACTTTTTAAACTTTCAACTTTTACCCTACGAAGCCTTGGCGTAGTAAGACAGAACTTTTCAACTTTGAACCCCCCACTTCTTCTGCCAAAGATTTTATATTTTCGCGGACTTTAATTTTTATTCAAATTATTTGCTGAAAATGGATTACAATTTCAACGAGATAGAACAAAAGTGGCAACAATACTGGAAGGAGAATCTTACTTATAAGGTAGATATTGACCCGTCCAAACCAAAATATTATGTGCTCGACATGTTTCCTTACCCATCGGGGGCCGGCCTGCATGTGGGTCACCCGCTCGGGTATATTGCCTCGGACATATACAGCCGGTATAAAACCCTGAACGGTTTCAACGTATTGCACCCCATGGGTTACGATGCTTACGGTTTGCCTGCCGAACAATACGCCATCCAAACTGGACAGCACCCGGCCGTCACCACCGAAGTAAACATAAAGCGATACCGGGGACAGTTGGACAAAATCGGTTTTTCCTACGATTGGAACCGCGAAGTACGCACCTCCGACCCTCATTATTATCGTTGGACCCAATGGGTCTTTATCCAAATGTTCAAGCATTGGTACAACAACGATACACAAAAAGCCGAGCCTATCGACAAGTTGATCTCAGAGTTTGAAACCAAAGGGAATTCCAAAATTAATGCTGCCTGTTCTGAGACCCCCGTTTTTTCTGCCAAACAATGGAGCATGATGAACGAGAAAGAGCAACAGGAAATCTTGCTTAACTATCGCTTGGCTTACCTTGCCGACACCATGGTAAACTGGTGCCCCGCCCTGGGGACAGTTTTGGCCAACGATGAAGTGAAGGAAGGCTTCTCTGTCAGGGGAGGACATCCCGTAGAGCAAAAAACCATGAAGCAATGGTTGTTGCGCGTGTCGGCATACTCCCAACGATTGTTGGATGGTTTAGACAAGTTGAACTGGAGTGATTCGCTGAAAGAAATCCAAATGAACTGGATTGGCCGCTCGGAAGGTGGCGAAGTCGATTTTAAAATAAAAGGACATGACAAAATGATGCGGGTTTTCACCACCCGACCCGATACTATTTTTGGGGTTACCTTTATGGTGCTTGCCCCCGAAAGCGATTTTGTTGATCTGATTACCACTGTTGATCAAAAAGATGCAGTGCAGGAATATATCGATGAAACGAAAAAACGCACCGAGCGTGAGCGCATGGCCGATGTGAAAAAAGTATCAGGGGTGTTTACCGGGGCTTATGTGACCAACCCTTTTACTGGGGAGGATATTCCGGTTTGGGTGAGCGATTATGTACTGGCCGGATATGGCACCGGGGCCATCATGGCTGTTCCGGGGCACGATAGCCGCGACTTTGCTTTCGCCCGTCACTTCAACCTGCCCATCATTCAGGTGGTAGTAAAAGCTGGGGACGAGCCAAGCGACCCTTTGACATGGGACGATTCGTACGATTCGAAAGAAGGCACAATGATAAATTCCGGTTTTATCAATGGCTTGGATGCACAGGAAGCCATCCGTAAAACGGTGGATGAAATTGAAAAACGGAACATTGGTACACGGAAGATCAACTACCGTTTGCGCGATGCCATTTTCAGCCGTCAGCGTTATTGGGGCGAACCCTTTCCTGTTTACTTCAAAGATGATGTCCCTTACGTGATGGACGAAAGCGAGCTGCCCCTGGAATTGCCCGAAGTCGACAAATACCTTCCTACCGAAGATGGTCAGCCACCCTTGGGCCGTGCCGAAAACTGGACAACCAAAGAGGGCTATCCGATTGAATTGAGCACCATGCCCGGTTTTGCAGGATCGTCGGCTTATTACCTTCGATACATGGATCCCCATAATTCAAACGGATTGGTTTCGAAAGAAGCCAACAACTATTGGCAGGATGTGGATTTGTACATCGGAGGCACCGAACATGCCACCGGCCACCTGGTCTATTCGCGTTTCTGGAATAAATTTTTATTTGACATGGGTTTGGTTTGCAAAGACGAACCTTACAAAAAACTCGTCAACCAGGGGATGATCCAGGGGCGGTCCAATTTTGTATACAGGATAAAAGGGGAGAATAAATTTGTTTCGTTTAATCTTCGCAACGATTTTGAGGTCGTCGAAATCCATGTGGATGTGAACATCGTAAAACACGATGTGCTCGATTTGGATGCCTTTAGGGATTGGAATCCCGAATATAAAAATGCAGAATTCATTTTGGAAGAAGGAAAATATGTGTGTGGCTGGGCCGTTGAAAAAATGTCGAAGTCGATGTACAATGTGGTAAACCCCGATGATATTATTGAACAATACGGTGCCGACACTTTGCGCTTGTACGAAATGTTCCTTGGCCCGCTCGAACAATCAAAACCCTGGGACACCAATGGGATCGACGGGGTTCACAAATTCCTGAAAAAGCTGTGGAAACTCTATTTCAACCAAAACGGTGAGTTTGAATTATCGAATGAAAAACCCACCAAAGAGGAGTATAAAACCCTTCACAAAACCATTAAAAAAATTGGGGATGATATCGAGCGTTTTTCGTTCAACACTTCGGTAAGTGCCTTTATGATTTGTGTGAATGAACTCACCGAACAGAAATGCCACAAGCGTGAAATCCTGGAGCCTTTGTTGATTGTTCTAAGTCCCTTTGCTCCTCACATCACCGAAGAATTATGGCATCTGTGCGGACATGCCGAGAGCATTACAAAAGCAACGTTCCCGATTTTTAATCCTGACTATTTGGTGGAAGATAGTTTTGAATACCCCGTTTCGTTCAACGGAAAAATGCGTTTCAAAATTGAATTCCCTCTGGATATGCAAAAAGCCGATATTGAAAAAGAAGTAGTGAAAGCCGATGTGGCTCAAAAGTGGCTCGAAGGGAAAGCTCCTAAAAAGGTAATCGTGGTGCCTGGGCGGATAATTAATATTGTTGTGTAGCAAACAAAAACTCTATATTTGCAAATAAATCAAGCTTGATGTTTAAAAAAGATAAATTGAATATGGCTAAAACACTTACTACCGATCCTACTGTATTGAACCAAATAATGTCTGGAACCAAAATTACCGGTGATATCGAATCGAATGAAAATATTCGGATCGAGGGAACGCTTAATGGTAATCTAATTACTTCCGGCAAACTGGCTGTTGGCAAAGATGGTGTTATAAAGGGCCAAATTAACTGTGCAAACTGTGACATCGAAGGAAATATCGAAGGTAAGATAATGGTTGAGAACTTGCTCATGTTAAAAGCAACGGCACATATTACGGGCGAGGTAACGACCAACAAACTGTCTATTGAAGCGGGGGCCATATTCAATGCCACATGTAGTATGAGCGGGGGCAAAAAAGCACATGAAGGAGGAAAAACCGAAAAAGCAGTTAAGTAATTACGCCAAGTATTCCAGCCTGGGAATCCAAATGTTGGTAATTATCCTTGTGGGTGTGTTTGGCGGTGTAAAGCTGGACGATTACATTGGCTGGAACTTTCCATTGTTTACTGTCGTATTTTCGCTTCTGGCTGTTGTTCTTGCCATTTATTATGCTGTGAAAGATTTTCTTAAAATGAAGTAAAAACTGATTGACATGCCCAAGAATTTTACCAAACTGTTTATTGCCATACTACTCCTAACCATAGGGATTTTTGGAGTAGGTGCATACCTTTCCACTTCTTTATTTGAAGCTTATTACCTTCCTGTTTTTCCCTGGTTGCTTCTGTTTTTCTTTCTGGTGAATGTGGGTGCCCATTATTTTAGGGCGAAGTCTGCCGAAGGAAAACCGACCAGTTTTCCCCGTCACCTGATGGCCATAAACGGAGCTAAGATATTTCTGTACCTTATCTTTATGATCATTTATATTTTTCTCTACCGCGAAGATGCCCGCAACTTTCTGATTGGCTTCATCATCCTCTATTTTATCTTTTTTGTTTTTGAATTAGCGGCAAGTAGGAAGTAGTTGAATGGTTGAGTAGTTGAGTGTGGTGGTTAAAGTTGTACAAGCCACTTCAAAAGTTCAATTGCCAAATGCCAACTTTATCGCTATTGGACTAGATCATGGAGCTTATTGACAGTCACAAACTTTTGAAGTAGCATGATCAGTGTTTTGTAAGGGGGCTGAAAATGGGGGCAAGATATATAAAGAGATTCCTCACTACGTATTTTTTTGTCACATGTTCAAAAATACACCCCTACAAATTCAAACAAGTATTCTTGAAATAGTCAGGGTTTAAATCTTCACCAGTGGCATTTATAATTAGCTCTTCCCAATTCATCGATTTGCCCGGCTTAAATACTTTTTCAATCAGGTATTTCCCAATCTCAGGATTATTTATGCACCGCACCGCACAATCGTCGCTTTTGGCAATATTATTTTTGATGTAGCTGTGTAATTGGGCGGCAAACAATTCGCCTAAAATATAATTATGATACGAACAGGGCATGGTTATAATGTGATTTTTTGTTGCCCAGTCGGGGTTGTCCCAGTTTTTTGGTTTGTTCAGCTTTTGATATTTTTCGACCAGGGTCCACCAAAGCTTATTCAAATCCTGATCGGGGTTTTTGTACATCGACTTCTCGAAGTGGTACATTACCTGTGCCCAGCGACTAAATACTACTTTCGACAACAGCAGGTATTTTTTGCTTTCCATTGCTATTTTATCTTTCTCAACATCGCTTACCCCAACCATTTCTTTCAACCAATCGGGGTTCGACGAAAACTGGCTAAACAAGGTCCCAACCGCATCGGCTGTAAAAAAATGGGATGGCTCGCGCAACAAATAGGGCAGCGACCCATCAATGTATTTCAGGTTGAGGGCGAAAGCCGATTCGTACAAAAGGGTGTTCATGGAGTACTCGTCGTCGCCAATGTTTGCCAAGATACGTACATCGCCTTCCCTATCGATATTGGTGCTAAAGCCTGTTTGAGTTTTGCCCGGTTTATCCGTCAAATCGCTATGGGCAATAATATCCGACATATCGAGGCCTATACCCGCAAAATAATTTTCTGCAATGGCTACCAGATCTTTCCCCCGGTAGAAAGTATCTATATCGACATTATAAATATTGGGGGCATTCTGAAAAAACCTGTCTTGATAATGCCAAGGCATCAACTGCTCTTTTGGCACACTATAAATTACCGATAGTCGCTCATCCATTTCCTCTTTCAGATCATCGAAAATTCCTTCGGTAAGGAGGTTGAATTCCTCGTAAATATTTTCCAACTTCGATACATCCTGTCCGCTTAGATGCAGGCGCATTTCAAAATAGTTTTCAAAATCAAGCGACTGGGCTGCCTTGTTCCTCATTTTCACAAGGGCAATCATATCCTCTGCAATGGCAGGCCCAACCTGTTTGCTGGCCTTCCATATATGTTCGAGTTTCTCCGACGAGAGGGTATTCTTCAGCAACTCTTCAACCTGGTTGTCGCTGTACGATTTGTTGTTCAATTGAGTACGGAAGACTGAGAATTTCTGGGTTATCTTTTTCGATGCAGTCACCATTTCGGCCATCATTGTGGGGTCGGCCTGGTGAAAAAGATACTGGTTATAAAGAGCAACCAATTCCCTTTTTAGCAGGGGATCGTTTACTACCATTTGCTCGCGAAATTTCTGGAGTTTCTTAAAATCGCGCTTATTTGAAAATAACCTGGTCAACTCAATGTTTAGTTCTGTTGCCTTCTGATAATCTTCCTCGCTACCCGTTAAAGCTGCATTAAACTCGGCCAACTGGATTTGATCATTCAGTGGAATGAACTTTTGATTGAAACCTTCGAGGAACTTTTCAAAATCCGCTTCATGAAGGGTCAACGTGCAGGCACTAAGGATAAACATTGGAAAAAGGAGGACAAAAAGGCGGCTGAATTTTTCATTCTTGCTTTTCATACGAATCTGGTTTTGGGTTATCTTCCAAATGTACGAAAAAGCCGCGTACAAAACCAATTTAAAAATTTTACTTTTGAAGTCAAAATAGAGAAGAAAAAATGAACCTCAAAATACACAACGAAGGAACCATAGAAATTGCAGAATTGATTTCAAAAAAAGTTGAGATCAACGATGTGGAGGATGCCATTGATCTGTTAGGTGCTGCAAGCTATCTTGGGGTGCACAAAATCATTATCCGAAAAGAACATTTAGTACCTGGTTTCTTCGATCTGAAAACCACTATTGCGGGGGATATCTTGCAAAAGTTTTCGAACTACCGGATGAAAATGGCCATTATTGGCAATTTCACAAAATCGAACAGCAAAAGCCTGAACGATTTTATTTTCGAAAGCAACAAAACAGGTAGTATCCTCTTTTTATCGAGTTTTGAGGAGGCGCTGCAAAAGCTGGGGAAGTAGTACAATATTAATTTATCTTGATAGACAAGCCAATACATATCGCGAGGAAAATTGTTTCAGGAATTTTACTGATCGCCTTACTTTTCAACACCGTTGGCTTTTATAGCAGCTTTGTGATCATGAAAAATAATGCACGGGCCGAGGTAAAAAGAATCTTAAAGGAAAGTATACCCGAAAGTGAGCTTGTTCAAATTTTTGTTTCTATGGCCAAAATTACCTCTATTCATTGGACCAAGGAAGGCAAAGAATTTCGTTTTATGGATCAAATGTATGATGTGGTAAAATCTGTTTCCAAATCCGACGGGGTCCTATTTTACTGCCTCCACGATGCAAAAGAAAGCAAGCTATTCGAGAACCTTGATTCTTTTATCGAAAGCCATGTGGCTGATAATCCTAAAAACCAGAAAAATGCAAAAAGGCTAATGGGTTTTTCAATCAAGGACTTTTTTTATCCGGAAAAATTGGAATTTAATATCTCAGAAAACACCTTCAATCGTAATTTCATTCAACCCGAAAATAAATACATTTCTCCATTTCTCTATCTCGATACACCGCCTCCAAAGAAATTCTCTTTTCGATCGTAATTTTTTTTAGTTTTTACTTTTGATGAATTTCGTCCAACTTACTAATTGCGCATGATTCATCACAAAGTGAATAGTCAAATTTAATATTCAATAAAAATGAAAAAGAGAATTATTTTCATAGCCTGCCTGTTTCTATCTGTGGCAGCTATGGCTCAAAATATACAGGTAATCGACAAAGTCAGCCTGCAAGCCATCCCCGAAGTATTTATTTTTAGCCCGGATACATCGGCTATTACCAATGCCAAAGGCAAGGCAGGAAGTAAAGGGTTCGAGGGAGCAGAAACCATCCAGTTTCACCATCCCTCGTATCAAAAAGTGACTGTTTCTTATGCTAAATTAAAAGAAGCAAAATTCAAAATACTTATGACCGAAAGCCCAATCCTTCTGAATGAAGTGGTTGTTTCGGCCTCGGGAAGGGAGCAGAGCAAGAGTAAGGTGCCAAATAAAATTGCAACCATTACAGCTAACCAAATCAGCCTGCAAAACCCACAAACGGCTGCCGATTTGGTAGGTAATGCCGGGGGTGTGTTTATCCAGAAAAGCCAGTATGGTGGTGGCAGCCCAATGATCCGTGGATTTGCGGCCAACCGTGTGTTGATTGCAGTGGATGGGGTGCGCATGAACAATGCCATTTTCCGGAGCGGGAACCTACAAAACGTAATTTCCATCGATCCTTTTTCTATTTCCAAAACCGAAGTGATTTTTGGGGCCGGTTCGGTTATTTACGGAAGCGATGCGGTTGGGGGTGTAATGAATTTCTACACACATAGACCAACTCTCTCGACTGGAGACAAAGCTTTTGTAAAAGTGAATACAGCAATAAGATATGCCACAGCCAGCAAAGAAAAAACAGGTCATGTTGATTTCAATCTCGGATTTAATAAATGGGCTTTTGTGACCAGCGCTACCTTTTCTGATTTTGGCGACCTGAAAATGGGCAGTCGTGGCCCTGACGAATACCTACGCCCCGAATATGTGGAACGCATCAACGGTAAAGACTCGGTACTCATGAACAGCGACCCCCAAATCCAAAATCCAACAGGCTATTCGCAAATCAACCTCATGCAGAAAATCCGTTTCAGGCCAAACACAAATTGGGATATTAACTTTGCATCCCACTATTCCACAACCTCTAACTATTCGCGCTACGACCGGCTAATCCGCTATAAAAATGGCTTGCCCCGCTCGGCAGAATGGTATTACGGCCCACAAGTATGGACTATGAACAACCTGAAAATTGACCAAATCGCAGACACCAAAATGTACGACAAACTAAGCATCGGGCTGGCTCATCAATATTTCGAGGAGAGCCGACACGACCGCGACTTTCAGAAAACGGAACGCTACCATCGCTACGAGAATGTGAAGGTAATTTCGGCAAATATTGATTTTGAAAAAGCTCTGAACGAAAAGCAAAAGTTCTATTATGGGGCCGAAGCCCTGTTGAACAAGGTTGGCTCTACGGGAGAGGATGAGGATATTTCAACCGGCTCCATGGTACCGGCCTCTTCTCGCTATCCCGATGGCTCGACCTGGAATTCGTATGCAGCTTACCTTTCATGGTGGAATACGGTCAACGATCAGCTGTCTGTTCAAGCTGGCTTGCGCTATAACCAAATTACACTGGCTTCAGAATTCGATGCCACTTATTATGATTTCCCGTTTACGTCTGCCGATCTCAACAAAGGAGCACTGACCGGAAGTCTTGGGTTTAACTATAAGGCATCGGAAAACTGGCTTTTAAAGCTCAACCTGTCCACCGCCTTCCGGGCCCCCAACATCGACGATATTGGCAAGGTGTTCGACTCGGGCGATGGCCAGGTGGTCGTCCCCAATCCAGACTTAAAACCGGAATATGCCTACAATGCAGAACTTGGTATTACCCGTACCTTTGGTGAAAAAGTTGAGATTGACTTTTCGGTATTTTACATCTTACTCGATCAGGCAATGGTACGCCGCGACTATACTTTAAACGGTCTCGACAGCATCATCTATGATGGAGAACTCAGCCAGGTACAGGCGATCCAAAATGCTGCCCAGGCATCGGTGTATGGATTTCAGGCTGACGTAGAGGCAATCCTGCCAATGGGTTTTGGGTTCACCACCCATTTCAGCTACCAAAAAGGCGAAGAAGAACTGGATGATGGAAGCACTGCTCCCTTACGCCATGCAGCGCCTATGTTTGGTTCAAGCCATCTCACCTATACGCGCAATAGGTTCAAAGCCGATTTTTATGCTGTGTACAATGGCGAAATTGCCAATAAAAACCTGGCTCCTTCTGAAATTGAGAAAGCCTATATCTATGCCAGGGATGCGGATGGGAATCCTTATTGTCCTTCCTGGCACACCATCAACTTAAAACTGAGGTACCAATTGAACAAGCATATCATGCTTAGCCTGGGTGCCGAAAACCTTACGGATCAAAGGTATCGGCCATATTCATCGGGAGTTGCTGCAAGTGGAAGGAATTTTATATTTTCAGTGAAAGGAACATTTTAAAAGCTAAAAAAAAGCTGCCCCAATGCGGAACAGCTTTTTTTCAAATATCTCTGATAAGAAAGTGTTAAGAACAAGGCTCGCGAAAACTGAAAATTGCGAGTTTACTTTTCGTAAATGACTTATTTGAAGACAAGCGAAACGCAGTTATTGACACTTTCTTGCAGAGCCTAATTGTTGATATTATTTATTTTTATCTTATTGTTATTCCTATAGCCGGGTTGGTTATCATACCAATCCGGGTATTGGTTTCCAGAAGACTCGGCCCAGGTTCCAAATTTTAAATGGGCTGTGACAATATCCGTTTTTTCAGTTGGGTAATCCAATGGTACCGGCGTTTCAAGGGCAAAAGGATAATTATTGATGGTTTTATAATACACCGAATTTGCAGGTACACTTACATCATTATCTTGTCCAAACCAGTTCGGGTCAACTAGTTCGGTTGGTGCGTTGTTGATCAGGTGGACTTCGCGACCCCGTGTCTGTGAGACATAAATAAAGGGATTGAATGGTTCTGACCCAATGCTTGCTTGCGGGCTACCAAAATTTATTATAACCGTTATCAAAGGTATATCGACCAATGTTCCGCTGGCATCGGTATTAAGCAAACTCGCCCCAGCATAAGTATTGATTTTATCGCAAACGATAACAACCGCTTTGTTCGTATGCCCGGCCTCAAGGCCATTGCTTGCCACCGAAATCCCGGTGCCTAACAACTGTGTCCCTGTTACACTCGAAACACTGGCTGGCAAAGCATCGAAAGAAAAGCCAAATCCATTGTTTAACGTGGCACCAATGGCTTTAATCTTAAATTTACCAACCAGGTCGACTACCTGATTGCTTGCATTGGTAACTGTTTTATACTGCAAATTAACTACCAGGTCGTTGAAATCGTAGTCGCCCATACTTGGCCATAAGTCCTCGAAGGCAAGTGAGCTGAAATCGTTGGCATTTGGGTAATACGAATTAAAAGCCCTGTTTATGTCTGTTGGATATTCATCCATTGAATCGGGTACACCATCATTATCCTGGTCAAAAATTGAAATTCCATTTCCAGGCACACAATCGGTACTCATAACCTCATTTAAACAATAAGTTACATCGCTTCCAATGGTAGCATTATTTACGTTAATACCATCTGCATCGCAAAGGTCAATTTTACCTGTAATGCTTGTACCCCAAGCTAAATCAGTATTATCAGCTACTTCTATTTTTGCATAGCTAAATGTTGAACCAACTATATATCCATTTAAATCTAAATCATTCACACTTACTAAACTTCCTTCATCCAATGTTAGTGTACTTCCTCCATTAATTTCCAATTCGCCTTCACCCAGAACATAACCTGCATTTTCAAGACTCCCAACTACTTTTAATTGACCGTTGGCCCATAGCTTACAGCCATTGTAAAAAGAGGCTCCGCCTGCAATAAGAAGGGTATTGTTGAAGTGCATGGTGCCATTGTAATTATTGATGGTGCCATATACTGTTGAATTATTAGCAACCGATACAGCATCATAATTTTCGAACACGTTGGTCGAACCATTTAGCAAGAGTTTATCACCAATATTCAGTTCGCCGGCATTGGTTATATCACAACTGTTCACATCAAGGTCGTCGGCCAGCGTCAGGGACCCTAGATTGAGAAAATCGGAGGTTGTCATATAGATTTTATTTGCACTCATAGTGCCCTGGTTCTCAATCATCCCACCGTTAATAGTGACTGTTTTCCAGGTACTTCCCGATTTAAATTCGACCGTTCCGTAATTAACCAGGTTGGAAGCGTTGGCCGGATTAAAATTGTCTTTTACATACAAGGTACCTGTACTTGTAACCACTATTGTCCCTATACCATCACCAAAACTATTGATCGTTGCGGTTCCGCATACAATAAGGTAGTTTGTTCCCCATGATTGAAAATCGAGATTTCCTGTATAAGTATTTCCTGCATCGATGCGCCAGGTTTCTCCCGAGGGAATATTCAAGTTGCCCGAATAATTATTGGGCACATCAAAATCATAAGATGAATTGCAATCGGGCCAAGTCCCGGGACTTACCAAATAGCCGATGGTTTGTCCCGATTTCAGGTTTTTATACCCAAAATTATAACTGAGATTGCTTGAGCTTACAGGGATGCTTTCGCTCCTTACCGATCCATCAAAAGAATGTCGGACTGCATAAATTTCATTAACAGTAGCTGGAAGCACAAGATTTGTTTTGTAAGAAAAATCAGAGCCGGTCAACCCTTTTTTTAGCAGGTTCCCCCCCTGGTCAGGATCACCATCATAGATTTCGATCATGGAAGTAATTTGGTCTAAAACCAAAATCTGAACATCCACCTCATGTGTGCTCTTAAAATCAAAATTGGGAGGAATAACCAAGGAATTGAAACTGTCGTTCCCTGTTTCTGTTGGGACATCCTGCAATTCACAGGATACAAGGCTTACAAGTAGTAGCCCAAAAAGAAAAAATGAAATTTGCTTTTTCATTATTGTAAAATTAAGTGGTTTATAATTCTTATTTGTTTTCATATAAATCTTTTGATGATGTAAAAGTAATATATTCTTATTCCTTAATAACCAAGATTTTGACAAACATATTAAAACAATTGACCAATTAAACTACTTACAAAAAAAGCCTTGATGAAGAGCTGTTGTGAACCGGTAAACCAAAAAAAAGCTGCCCGTGGTGGGCAGCTTTAGTTATAAGCTGATATTCAAATTTTATCTTTAGTTGCTGATCGAGGTTCCATTGTTGTGCTTCACCTTATTATTGTTTCGGTACCCTGGCTTGTTATCGTACCAATCCGGGAATTGACTACCCGAAGATTGTGCCCAGTTTCCAAATTTTAAATGTGCTGTAACTATATCTTGCTTTTCGGTTGGATAATCCAATGGTACTGGAGTTTCCAAACCAAAAGGATAATTCTCTACCGTTTTATAATATTCCGAATTGCTTGCAGAACTTACATCTTCTCCTTGTCCAAACCACGAAGCATCGGCTAATTCGGTAGGTGGTTGATTGATTAAGTGAACTTCGCGCCCCCTGGCCTGGTTGACGTAAATAAACGAATTATAGGGTTCGGTGCCGATACTTGCCTGAGGTGTCCCAAAAGTTACTGTGACAGTAATCATCGGCACATCAATAGTCGGGCCTGTTGGTTCGGTATTTAACATCCCCGATCCGGTGTATGTATTTATCTGATCGCAGACTATTACCACAGACTTATTTACGTGTCCGGCTTCCAGCCCATTGCTTGCGAGGGTAACACCTGAGCCTAGGATTTGTGTGCCGATCACACTACTGACATTAGCCGGTAAAGCATCGAGAGAAATCCCAAAACCATTATTAAAGCTTGCCCCGGCTGCCATGATTTTATAATTACAAATCAGATCAACAATCTGGTTACTGGCGTTTGTAACTGTTTGATATTTAAAGTTTATTATCAAGTCGTTGAAATCGTAGTCTCCCTTATAGGGCCATAAATCTTCAAACGCATAGGAGCTAAATTCAGTCGCGTTCGGATAATAGGAGTTAAATGCACGGAGTACGTCATTCGGATAGTCATCCAATGCATCTGGTATTAAATCTCCATCTGTATCAAGCAGGGTAGGCGTGCCTCCAGTCAAGCTAACATCATCGAAATAAACCTCCCCTTCACCTCCTATAGTAGTGGCCAATACCACTTTGATATAAACAGTGCCAGTTGGGCTGGTTTCTGTAATTGTTTTGGTTGTCCATGTAGTTGCATCATACTCCTCGTAGTAATCTTCAATTATTTGACCATTGGCTCCCATATACTGCAACGATATATACGGGTTATCGCCACCTTCATCAGCAATAATTATCCCGGCAACCGATAAGGTATAGCTTGTATTGGGGTCGGCTTCTACATAATAATAAGCAAATGCATCTTTGTTGGTTTTATTATCATATAACTGAATAACATGATTGATTGGAGTAGAATTAGGTTCTATTATAGTATCCGCATTTGGTTTGTTATTTTGATAGGTTTTCAAAATCCAATTGTCAAGGTTGGAACTGGAAATATTGCTTTGAAGATTGATTTCATCCAAATAGCTATAGTAGATATCCTCGAAATCACCATTGTCGACCATGTTACCTGTAGTACTAGCCGATTTCAGGTTCTTATATCCAAAGTTATAGTTTACACTACCCGAGATAACCGGGATACTTTCAGTCCTTACCGATCCATCGAAAGAACGTCGGACAACATAAATTTCGTCCAGGGTATTTGCTAGAATAAGGGTTGTGTGGAACGAATGATCATCCCCGGTCAATCCTTTTTTCAACAACGCCCCCCCATTGTCAGGGTCACCATTATATATTTCAATTAATGATGTAAGCTCATCAAGCACCCTAATATTTAGGTCTATTTCACGAGAAGTTTTATAATTGAAATCATCGGGAACAATAAGAGACGAAAAACTCTCTACATTCTCATAGGTATCAATTGGAGCCGTATCGTAATCTCTTTTACATGAGAATACTATAATAAGTGTCAAAGATAGAATTAGTAAGGCAATGTACTTTTTCATTATTTTCATTTTTAAATTAATATCTGTTTTACTTTTATTTCCCAGCGAAACGAGAATCAGGGAAAAAGGTTATCCCTTTTAGATAAACGGACGTGATTGCCAGATGAATGCGACGATTTTACTGACTAAGATATTTCGGGTGTACTTCAAAACCTACTTTGGATAGCTGGTTCGTATTTCTATTAAATTGCAACGAAGTATAGCCTTGACCTAATAATTAGAAAAAAGCTGCCCGTTGCAGGGCAGCTTTAGTCATAAGAGATATTCAAATTTTATCTTTAGTTATTGATGGAGGTTCCATTGTTGTGCTTCATTTTATTATTGTTTCGGTATCCCGGTTTGTTATCGTACCAATCAGGAAATTGACTACCCGAAGATTGTGCCCAGTTTCCAAATTTTAAATGTGCTGTAACTATATCTTGCTTTTCGGTTGGATAATCCAATGGTACTGGTGTTTCCAAACCAAAAGGAAAATTCTCTACAGTTTTGTAATATTCCGAATTGCTTACAGAACTTACATCTTCACCTTGTCCAAACCAGGAAGGATCGGCTAATTCGGTAGGTGGTTGATTGATTAAATGAACTTCACGACCCCTGACCTGATTGACGAAAATAAACGAATTATAGGGTTCGGTGCCAATACTTGCCTGAGGTGTCGCAAAGGTAACTGTAACAGTAATCATCGGCACATCAACAGTAGGCCCAGTTGGCTCGGTATTTAACATCCCCGAGCCAGTATATGTATTTATCTGATCGCAGACTATAACCACAGCCTTATTTACATGTCCGGCTTCCAGCCCATTGCTTGCCTGGGTAACAGTCGTGCCCAGAATCTGCGTTCCGACAACACTTGCAACATTGCCCGGCAATACATCGAGTGAAAACCCAAAACCATTATTGAAACTTGCCCCCGCTGCCACAATCTTATATTCGCCGACAAGGTCTACAATTAGGTTGTTTGCATTGGTAACCGTTTTATATCGAAGGTTGATGATCAAATCGTTGAAATCATAGTCTCCCTTGGTGGGCCACAAATCTTCAAAAGCAAGTGAGCTGAAATCGGTTGCATTTGGATAATAGGAATTAAAAGCACGGTTGATATCATTTGGATATTCATCCATTGAATCGGGTACACCATCATTGTCCAGGTCGGCAATGGTAATACCGGCCCCGGGGACACAATCTGTACTCATTACTTCATTCACACAATAGGTTACATCGCTACCTATGGTAGCATGGTTTACCTCTATGGTCCCGTCAGCATCGCACAGGTCAATTTTTCCGGTAATGCTTGTGCCCCAGGTCAAATCAGTGTTGTCACTAACCATAATTTTGGAAAACCCGTAAGTTGAACCAGATAAGTGGCCGTTCAAATCCAAATCTTCCACACTTATTAAACACCCATCTTCCATATAGATGGTACTTCCCCCGTTTACTTCGAGTTCGCTTTCGGCCAACACATAGCCAGCATTTTCCAAAGTGCCGACTATAGTTAACTTATTATCGACCCATAGTTTACATCCATTGTAGAAGGTAGCACCTCCATTTATCGTCAATTCCTTGTCGAAGTGCATGGTCCCATTGTAGTTGTTTATTGTTCCGTAAAGTGAGCTGTTATCGTCAACCAGAATTGAGTCATAATTCTCAAAAACGGTTTGGGCTCCGTCAAGAATTAATTCTCCGCCCAGGATTAATGATCCATCGTTGGTCAACTGGCCAGTATTTACATCGAGATCTTCTGTCAAGGTTATGGAACCGGTGTTCAGGAAGGTGGAAGATCCGTCAAGTTGAATGGTTTTTGCCTCAAGGTTCCCATGATTTTCAAAGCTACCACCATTTAACTTTATTTTTTTCCAGCTACCGCCATTCTTTACAGTTACGGTTCCGAAATTAATTATATTTGAAGAAAAACTTGGATCGAAATCAGTTTCTATAGTCAAGATTCCCGTACTGGTAATTACAACAGTTCCTACACCACTTTTAACATCTGTGAAAGTTGCTGTGCCGCAAACAATCACATAATTAGTTCCATAAGAAGGAAAATCGAGATCCCCTTCATACGTGACCCCTGTAGCAATACGCCAGGTTTCATTGGCATCGAGGTCTAAATCTCCACTATAACTATTAGTCACATCGAAATCCGGAGCGGTCGAACAATCGGGCCAAGTCCCGGGATTTACCAAATAGCCGATGGTTTGTTCCGATTTCAGGTTTTTATATCCGAAATTAAAGCTGATATTGTTTGAGGTTACCGGGATGCTTTCAATTCTCTCTGTGCCATCAAACGAACGACGCACAATATAAATTTCGCCCAGGGTATATGGAAGCACAAGGGTTGATCGGAATGTGTGGTCATTTCCGGTCAATCCTTTTTTTAACAAAAACCCTCCATTGTCAGGATTGTCATTATAAATCTCAATCAGGGAAGTAATTTCATCAAGGACTTTAATATTCAATTCAATTTCCCGACTTGATTTATATTCGAAATCATCAGATACAACCATGGACGAGAAACTTTCCACATCATCTTTAACAGGTTCGATATCGAAGTCTCTTCTACAGGAGAAAAACAGGGAAATCATCAAGGATAGAAATGCGATAGGAATGAACTTTTTCATTGCTTAAATTTTAATTTATATTTAGTTTGTTTTTATATACCTCAGTGGTAAACGATTGTTTTGGAAAAAAGGTTATCAGGACTTGATGAATGGCCAATGTGATTTGGACGAGTGTCCCTATTTTTCTGACGAACAAATTTTCCTTGGTTTTTATTATTTCAAAAAAGCACAAGACAAATTTCACGATTATTCGAATTTGGTTTTACGAATAAGTCAGGTCGAAAAAGCCATCGGATGAATCATGAGGACAAGAATCCTAATAATAACATTACTTTCTCACAATTTATCAGGTAGTCATCCGATGACTATATCAGACAGGTTCCCGGTTTTAAGACCAAGCTCATATTTAATGATGAAAACTATTACCTTCCTGGAATAAGTTTGATTGGCTTTCATTTTCGAGCGAAAACAATATTTGTAATGCTTCTTCGCGATTATTGCCACACACAATTTTTTCGGCTTTGAAATCTGCACATACCCTCGGACGATCGGGACTAGTGAATATCCCACACGAATAATCGGCTTGAAGGTGGATGCATTTCACACCCGATGGCTTTCCTCCTGGCATCTGGGGTATCGCTGACGAAATAGAAGGGGCTATACAGCAAGCCCCACATCCTTGTCTACAATCCATAGCTTATTTTTTAAGCGGCGCAAAGTACAAAGATTCCCCGGGTTTTTGGAATCGTAATTTAATAGATGTAACCGGCCCCTTCTTGTGTAATTCGCTGTTTGTCCACAAACTTATATTAAGTTTTATCCTATCATAATTTGCCATCCACTGTTTGAGTTTTGCTGCCCATGTAATTCTTACTGTTGATGACTTGTTCATTTTTTACTTCCTGATATGTCTAAAAAGCAAGATGTAATACCCTATTTTTGTCTTCTGTGAAAAGTAATTTTGTCGAACATATCAACGGCATTGGGGATGTACAATTTGTATTGAGTACCAGGGCTAAACGTATCAACCTCCGTTTGAAACCGGGCGAAATGACCCGTGTTTCGTACCCTCGAAATGTGGATATTAAAAGGGTGAGGGCATTTGTGATAGAGCGGAAGGAATGGATCGTGGTACACCGCGAGAAAATGGACATGATCGAGAAAAAATCCTTTTTCGACCCAACCAAAGAATTCAGGACCAATTTTCACGAATTCCGCTGTACCCCACATCAACAGAATACCCTTCGGGCCAATATCGAGAACAAAGTGGTCGATATACATTACCCTGCGTCACTCCAAATTACCAGCACCATGCTTCAGGATGCCTTCAAATCCATAATCGTAAAAGTGCTTCGTAAAGAAGCCCTGTTTTACCTTCCCGAAAGGCTATCTGTGCTGGCCAAACAACATGGATTCAGCTACAATCAACTTAGGATAAAAAATATAAAAAGCCGATGGGGAAGTTGCTCAGGCAAAAACAATATCAACCTTAGCCTACATTTAATGGTATTGCCTTTCCACCTTATCGATTTCATTATCCTCCACGAACTTTGCCATACAGTGCATAAAAACCATGGCCCTCGTTTCTGGGAATTGCTTGACAAATATTCTGGCAATGCCAGGGGGCTAGACAAAGAAGTGAAACGGTTTCAAATTCTGTGGTCTTAAGAAGAAATTGTCTGACCTAATTGTACAATTGAGAAATGAAAAATGCCGACTCTTCAACTTTGAACTCTTAACTTTGAACTTTTTAACTCTGAACTCTTCAACTATTAACCAAATAAATCTGTTCAATTTTTAACATAACTTGACATCTGGCTTTCAATGTTGTATATTCATTTTCTAAAAATAGAGAAAATGGAAAAGAAAAATAGCTTAAAAGAAAAATTCCTATGCCCTCATTGCAGGACACATCTGAGATTAAGAGACAATATTATTTTTAAGGTAGAGATCCCCTCAACAAAGCAAATGGGCCTGTTGCTACTGAATTCCGAGCTTGGCAATTATAATTATATCAGTCAGCCGGATGCAAAATTCAAAGAAGGCGAGAAAGTGGAATTCTATTGTCCTGTTTGCTGCGCAAATCTAAAGGCAAAAGGTATTGACGAGAATCTTGTGATGATCAAGATGCTTGATTCAGAGAACAAAGAGTATGATATTTATTTTTCCAAAATTACCGGCGTACATACCACCTTTAAAATTGAAAAACACAATATTATAGAGCACTTCGGCGACAATAAATCTGAATATTTGCGCTATTTCACAGCCAGATTAAAAATGAATTTAGAGGGGTAATTCTCCGATCCATAAAAACTATTTTAATGCCACCAACAATGCCCCTGTAATAAAAGCCCCTACCCACCATAGATAGGCATAGCGCGAATAAAGGTGAAGATTGCGGGGCACGGTCACATTGAGTTCATTTTTCGCATACAACCGCCATATCAAGATGGTATCGGTGAGCATGGCAGCCAGCCCCGAATACCCAACAAAACCATGAAAAGTAAAAGGTGAATTGGGCGAGCCAAGTATCATGCAGGCAGTGGCAAATATATCGAGTACAATACCTATAGAAAGGAAAATCAAAACCATACGGTTAACTCGCTTGCTCCGTTGCTCGGAGATTATCCCTATTGTATAAGAAATGAGGGCGAACGTAACCACAATTGCCCCTACCAGTGAGTATGTATTCATTAGTCCTTTTTGTATTTGATACTGCAACCAATAGCCTTGGTAAAATTAGGATCGGGTTTTTCACCAGCGAGCAAGGCATCCAAAGCATTTTCCAAATATTTCACCTTTACTTCCGAAGCATCGGCATAATTGTCGTCAATAGTCCCGATGTATTCAATTTTAAGTCCTTCGTCGCCCCGGCTCATCACAAATACATGAGGGGTTTTGGTAGCCCCAAAGCGTTTGAACACCGATTGGTCGGCATCGAGCAAATAGGGAAATGTGAAACCTTTTTCTGTGGCCCTTTCTATCATTTTTGAGTAGGAATCATCCGGTTCAATGGTAGAGTCGTTTGGATTGACTGCAACCACAGGATACCCTAATTTTTTATACTTCTGATCGATAGCGATAATGCGGTCTTCGTAAGCTTTGGCATAACGGCAATGGTTGCAGGTGAATATGATAACATATCCTTTCGCCGACTTAAATTGACGCAACGAAAACATTTCGCTATCTATGTTTTTGAGTTCAAATCCACGAGCCATGTCGCCCACTTTGTAACCTGTTTGGGCAAAGGTGCTAAGGGTAAATAACAGGCCGATTGTAATGATAAATGCTCTTTTCATTTTATGTTATTTTATGTTTGATACCACTAAACAGTTTGTCCTACTGTTTAGTTCTGTGGGTCAAAAATAAGTATGTTTCTTTAATCAACTCCTCATAGTTAAAGGATCTTTCATAATATTTTCGCTGCTCGGCATTATAGATAACAGTAAAAGGAATTGCCCCCGACCAATTTGGGTCAACCTTGTTGATCCAGGCATTGGCATTCACGTCGTTAAGGAATATCACTTCCGATTGAAGATTGTTTTTTTTGACAAAGGGAATCAGCCTGCTCTCTTTGTGTTTTGGAAAATCGAGGCTTACCAGCAACACTTTCACCTTTTGATTTTTAAAATTCTGGTTCAGTTTTTCGAAACTGGGAAGTTCGGCCACGCATGGCGAGCACCAGGTAGCCCAAAAGTTAACCACATAAATACTGTCGGTTTGTTTGTGCAGGAGGGGTTCAAATTCCTGAAAGTTATATTCCTTTATTTGCCCAAGGGAGTTGAGGTAGAGGAAAAGGGTTAATAAAGTATAAAGCAATTTCATCATTTTGGGTAAACGGATTATCAAATTAAGTCGATCAAATTGATTACACCCTTTCAGGGCTAAAATCAACCACTTCATTATTTCATAGGGCTTCACCCTATGCTATTGCTTACGCACCTTTGGTGCTTAAAAGGAATTGCCAAATTCGATAAATTAACCTATTTCAGCATCGAAAATCCATCCTCTATCAACTTAGCCAATTGTGGGCTTTCTGTTTTTTTCCTGATAAGGAAATCTTTAACTTCCTTGTAAAATTCGTCTTCAATGCCCTTATCTTTCAAAAGTTCAAGGATTTCGATCGAACACAACCAATCTTCAGGATGCTGAGTTTTCATTTCGTCCCATACATGGGGCAGCTCGGCAAGCGAACAGTTCCTCTCGCGGATGTCCCTTACCTTTTGATATAATTTGTGCAGGTGTTTGGCTTTTTCTGAGTGATTGATTTTATGGGTTTTTTCGACAGGCACCGCATATTCCAAACCAAAACCATCAGGGTCGGCAGGGCCATTGAAAGCCGAGATAATTTTATTGCCCACAGCCATATCAAACATCCCCCAATCGGGCAAGAAAAGATCTTTGTCCTTGTACCTTACATGGCAATCGGAAAAACTCAAAAGCAACAACCGGCCTTCCTTGTGGGTGATATTCCTAAGAATACCTTTTACCTTAATACCACTTTCAAATTCAAATTCGGCCTTTTGGCTTAAGGCAATCCCAACCTTTTTCAAATCATCGTCGGTAGCATATTCTGGTTCAACCAACAGATTTTTAATCCTCCCGATGGGTGACGAAAAACCATGTGAGTGGTAGCCCTTGTCGTGTCCAGGCAATTCGGTATTGCACCAGCACAGGCTGGTTGGGCCGGTTGTTTTCAGATAAATAGGCAGCCCGTTTTCTTCGATCATTTCGGTGAAAGTGCCCGAAACCTGCAAGCCGGAGCTGTATTCACAAGTGGCCGTATTTTTCGAGACGATCGCTTTTTGGATTCCATCGAGGCCTCCTTTTCGCAAGGCCATGGTATCGGCAAATTCTTCCAGCACACGGGTCAGGGTCTCAAAATCGGGGGTCACAAAAAGCTGAGGTTGCTGCTCGGTTATGTCGAAACTGTAATTTACTGCATCGAGAGTATATGGCAGTTTTTTAACCTTAGGTTGAAGGCAATTGTAGCTTTCCGAAATGGAAGACAAAAGGCCAGCACCATAAATTTTGGGATTTTTCAGATCGCCAATCAGGCCGTACTCAACCGTCCACCAGTGTAGGTTTCGGATAAGGGCCATTTCAGACGGTTCGCCCAGGTTCTGTGTTGCTTCGAGCAATTCCTCATTGGCTTTGGCAATGTCCTTTTTATCGGTATAAGGATCGGCCTTTACAATGGATAAGTGCCGGATAGCCTCATACATTTTATAGTCGCCAGCGGATTGGAATGCTTTGCAGCCAATTTCCCCAAACCGACGTAGATAATTAGCATAGTCGGGGTCGGCAATAATGGGAGCGTGTCCTGCGGCCTCGTGGATAATGTCCGGGGCGGGGGTATAGCCAATTTGGTCGATGGGGCGTATGTCGGCAGCAATTACCAACACATTGTAAGCCTGAAATTCCATAAAGCCGGCAGGAGGAATAAAACCATCCACGGCTACCGCTGCCCAGCCAATTTCTTTCAAAATACGGTTCATCCCATACATGTGGGGTATTCGCTCAATGCTAATGCCCGTTTTTTTCAGGCCATCGAGATAGGAACCATGAGCGACTTTGCTCAGGTATTCTACATTTTGTCGCATCACATAGCGCCACAATGCATGATCCTGGGGAGTATAAGCATTATACGGTTGTTCGATCACCAGGCTCATCAGGTGTTTTGGCAGTTTGTCAAGAATCTCGTTTTGTTCCATATCCTTCTACTTTGTTATTTCAATTTTCAATCAACATAAGTCTCTCTCATTATCGATTTCACCTCAGCAATTTCAAGTTCTGATAACCTTCCCAAAACTCTTAGAATCCTTTGCTTGTCGATAGTCCTGATCTGATCAATTACAATCCAGCCCGTTTTTTCATCATGCTGGATCTGGATCCTGGTTGGATATTTTTTCGATTGTGTGGTCATTGGGGCAATTACAATTGTCCTGAGGAATTCATTCATTTCGTTGGGCGAGATAATTACACACGGCCTGGTTTTTTTTATTTCGCTGCCAATGGTTGGATCAAGGTTGACAAGAACTATTTGATACTGGCTTACTTCCATTCGTCAAAATTTTCATTGTCAAAAACTTCATCAAACAAAAGCTGGTCGTCGCCGTTTTCATTCATCTTTTTAAAAGCTTCTTCCCAGCCTTTTCTGGGTGCAGAAACCGGACGTAAAATAAGTTGATCTTTTTCAAGGATCAATTCAACTTTATCCTTTATATTATATTTATCGATCAACGTTTTTGAAAGTCTAAATCCCTTTGAATTCCCAATCTTTATAACAGCTAATTCCATAAACCCTTTTTTGAAATGTAATTACAAAGTTAACACAAAGTTCTATTCTACCAATTTCTAAACTCTTTCAATTAATCTTTTTTAACCATTAAAATCCTCAACGCCTCCTCCACTTTTTCATCTTCAATCCGAAGCTGTGCAAGTATATGTAAATTCCTTTCTAAATCGTTGCTCCGTTCTTCCAAAATTTCTTTTACTTCCGGCTGAAGTTTTATCTCTTCAATTTCTGTTTGGCTGGGAAAAGCTTTTAAATTTCCCAACTGTCCCAGGTCATTTCCCGTCAGAATTTTACTAAACCTCACGTGTTCCGGTAAAGCATCCACTCCGATACCGACACCAACCAACGGTTTCTCAACCGTAAAAATAGCATCGCCAGAAGCCCGACAATAATAATCGCCACCCATGCGTGCCACCAGGTCGATTTTGTGGGGATCTATTTTTCCGTCCTTGTCGAGGATGGATTCGTCGATGTGCATTTTTACCATCTCACAAATTACCAGATTCCCTGCGGCACCCTGATCTCCGGTTTCTATCACCTGCAACACCTTACACTCAAACTGAACAGGGGATTCTTTTACCCTGAAAGGCTTTACCATTTCGGAAGCCTCCATCGTAAAACCTACCTTCTCGAATTCGTTAACTCCCTGCGGAAAATCGGAACTGGCAAGGCTTACCTGCTGAACCATCTTATAATTTACCACATTGATCACCACCTCAGGCATAACTTTAATGTTATCGTAGGTGTGTTTGGTTGTGTTTCCCCTGCCACGGCGCGAGGGTGAAAAAATCAAAATAGGCGGGTTTGCCCCAAAGAAATTAAAAAAGCTAAAGGGTGCCAGGTTGGGGCGACCATCTGCATCCAAGGTGCTGGCAAAAGCTATTGGCCGGGGTCCGATTGCTCCAAGCATCAATGAAAATAGTTCCGGTACTGGTATTTCCTTTGGGTTGATATGTTTTATCATAGTTAAAAGTTCTGAGTTCAATGTTCTGAGTTCAATGTTTCTGAGTTCAAAAGTTCTGAGTTCAAAGTTGTGCTCCATAAAGAAAAAGCTCTGTAGGGTAGAAGTTTTATTCCACTCACCTCAATTCCCCAATTACTTAATTCCCTAATTCCTTAGTTCCCTAATTTACTTAGCCGGAAGTATCTTCGTACTTACCTCACCAAAACCTATTCTCAAACCATCCTTCTCTGAATATCCACGCATAATAATGGTGTCATTGTCGAGAATGAATTTCCGCTCTGAGCTATCGGGCATTTTAACAGGCTTGGTTCCTTTCCAGGCAATTTCGAGCATCGACCCAAACGAATCGGGGGTTGGACCGGAAATAGTTCCCGAACCATACATGTCACCCACGTTTATGTTGCAACCATTTATGGTTTGATGGGCCAGTTGCTGTGCCATGTTCCAATACATATATTTAAAATTGGAATGACAAACCTGAAACTCTTTCTGTTTTTCGGGCTGAATAAACACATCGAGTTTAATATCGAAATTGTGCTTCCCTTCCGATTGAAGATAAGGAAGAACTGCCGGTTCCTGAACGGGGCCTTCTGTCCTAAAGGGTTCCAGTGCATCGAGGGTAACTATCCAGGGCGAAATGACCGAGCCAAAATTTTTCGATAGAAAGGGGCCGAGTGGCACATATTCCCATTTCTGAATATCGCGTGCCGACAGGTCGTTGAAAACTACCATCCCGAATATGTGATCTTCTGCATCGGCTGTTGAAACTGATTCTCCCAATTCGGTTTTCTTTCCGGTAATAAAAGCCATCTCCAATTCAAAATCGACTTGCTTACTGGGACCAAAAACCGGGCCTTCGTTTTCATTCGGTTTTGTTTGTCCTTTGGGCCGATGAATATCAGTTCCCGAAACTACAATCGAAGAGCTTCGTCCATGATAACCTACCGGGATGTGCTTCCAGTTGGGAAGAAGTGCATTGGCAGGATCGCGGAACATGATACCCACATTGGTGGCATGTTCGATGCTCGAATAAAAATCGGTGTAATCGCCAACCGAAACCGGCATCTGCATTTTTACCAAATCAATGGAGTATAATATTTCTGCTTTTGCCCCGGGGTTGTCCCTGATGATTGGATTGTTCTCCTCAAATATCTCAGAAAGCCTGTCACGCAAGGCCTGCCATGTTGGTTTGCCCAGAGCGATAAAATCATTTAATACGGGTTTGTTGAAAACCTCAGGATGAATGCCCAAGCCATCTAACACCTTGTATTTTGAAAGTGCATACAGATCTACCACCGTGTCGCCAATTCGGGTGGCTGCACGAGGGCCTGTGCCGTTCTTGCGAAAAATCCCAAAGGGAATATTCTGAATGGGGAAATCGCTTCTTTTTTCTACTTCTATCCAGGATTTTAGATCTGGATTGTTTGCTTTTATCATGTGTTTCATAGTTGCGTAAGCCCTAAAAAAAACAAATAGCTGCGTTACTCAAATTTTTCAATCCACTCATTTACGAAAAGTAAAATCGAGGCTTGAAAAATTTGAAAGCCTTGCTCTTTGATTTTTTAGGGCTTACTTGGTCTCATCAATTCTCAAATTTTAATATTTAGAGAGTGCCCCGGCTTTCCTGTTCCAACTCAATCGATTCAAACAGTGCTTTGAAATTTCCTTTGCCAAACGACTTGGCGCCTTTACGCTGGATGATCTCATAAAACACGGTGGGTCTGTCTTCAACTGGTTTTGTGAAAATCTGCAAGAGGTAGCCTTCGTCATCACGGTCAATCAAAATACCAAGCTCGGCCAGGGGTGCCAATTCCTCGTCAATTTCACCAACACGTTCCAATACGGTACTATAATAGGTCATTGGAACTTTCAGAAATTCAACACCCCGGTTCCGCAAAGCGGTTACGGTTTTTACAATATTATCGGTGGCCATAGCTACGTGCTGCACGCCTGGTCCCTGGTAAAAGTCGATGTACTCCTCAATCTGCGATTTCTTTTTCCCAACTGCTGGTTCGTTAATCGGGAATTTGATACGCATGTTCGAGTTGGCCATCACCTTGCTCATAAGGGCTGTATATTCTGTCGAGATGTCTTTATCATCGAAAGAAATAAGCTGCTTAAAGCCCATTACATCAGCATAAAATTTGGCCCATACGTTCATTTCGTTCCAACCTACATTACCCACCATGTGGTCGACATATTTCAAACCTACATCAACAGGTTTGTACAATGGATCCCATTTTACAAATCCCGGAAGGAAAATTCCCTTGTAGTTTTTTCTTTCCACAAAAAGATGGATGGTTTCCCCGTATGTATGGATCCCCGACATTACAACCTCTCCATTTTCATCTTTCTCTGTGGTGGGTTTCATATACGATTTTGCGCCACGCTTCACGGTTTCTTCGTACGATTTGGTTGCATCGTCGACCCAAAGGGCCACATATTTTACCCCATCGCCATGCTTGTTGCAGTGCTGGCTAATTTCCGTATCGGGTACCAGGGAGGTGGTAAAAATAAAGGTAATCTTGTCCTGACGAAGGACATACGATGTACGGTCCTTCACCCCGGTTTCCAACCCGGCATAGGCCAAAGGCTGAAAGCCAAAGGCAGTTTGATAATAATGGGCTACCTGCTTGGCGTTGCCTACCCAAAATTCAACAAAATCGGTCCCATTCAACGGGAGAAAATCTTCTTGTGCCATGTAATCTGTCTTTTATATTTAGTTTCTATTTATTGCTTTTGATAATGGTTCTTGTTCAATCAAAGTATCTCATCGTTTCGCCGGGAACACTTTTTCTCATCCTATTTTCTTTTTCCCGCCGGCGAATCATCGTTGTGTCATTTACCCCGACATTCCTCTCGCCTGAGGCGAGATCCATACCGGGTTATTGATATTAAACCCTTTCAGGGTTTTAAAAATCTTTTCCAACACTCCAATACTCCAACATTTATCCCCCGAAGCTTTAGCGCAGGGAGACTCCATTTTTTTTATTCCAGCCACGATTTATAATAATCGGGATCTTCTATTTGTAATGCTTGTTCGGTCAGTTTTAGGGGTTTGAATGTATCGACCATTACGGCTAACTCCCCTGTTTCTTTTTGGCCAATGCTGCGCTCCATAGCTCCGGGGTGTGGCCCGTGAACAATCCCGATGGGGTGCAAACTGATCATGCCTTTCTCCACATGGTTGCGCGACATAAAGTCGCCATCAACATAATACAATACCTCGTCGGAATCGACATTGCTGTGATTGTATGGTGCCGGAATCGACTCAGGGTGATAATCGTAAAGCCGTGGTACAAAGGCGCAAGTCACAAATGTGGGGGTTTCGAACGTTTGGTGCACGGGAGGTGGCTGATGCACACGTCCGGTGATAGGCTCGAAATCGAAAATCGAAAAGGCAAAAGGATAATGATGCCCGTCCCAACCAATCAAATCGAAAGGGTGTGAGGCATAATGATAAGGCCAGATCATGTCGTCGCGCTTTATCTTTACGAGGAAGTCGCCCATTTCGTCGTGGGTTTCCAGCTCGACAGGCTTGCGGATGTCGCGCTCGCAAAAGGGTGAATGTTCCAACAGCTGTCCTTCTTTGTTCATGTATCTTTTAGGAAACCTCAAAGGTGTGAACGACTCAACAATAAACAGCCGGTTGTCTTCCGAGTTAAACTCCATTTGATAAATCACTCCCCGTGGAATTATCAGGTGGTCGCCATATTTGAAAGGGATGTTTCCGTACATGGTGCGCAAAGTGCCCTCGCCTTTATGGACAAAAATCATTTCATCGCCTGCCGAATTCTTAAAAAAGTAATCCTTCATCGACTTGCGTGGGGCTGCCAGACTAATGTGCAGATCGTTGTTCACCAATACCGGCATCCGGCTTTCGAGGTAATCATCCGCAGGCTTAATATTAAAGCCTTTGAAACTGCGGTGCTGCATGTTTTTCTCCAGGGCAATTTTTGGGGCTACCGAATAGGCCTTGTCGATTTGCTTCACCATAGTTGGCATTTGGCTATGGTACACCAGGGAGTAGGTATCGGAGAAACCCTCGGTCGACACTAATTGTTCCTGGTACAATCCACCATCGGGTTTTCGATACACCGTATGGCGTTTGTGGGGAATTTCCCCCATTTTGTAATAATGTGGCATTATACTTTATTTAGTTGTTTACAAAGACAGTTAATATTCCGTTTCCTTAACACATGAAAAAGGCATTTGTTTAATGGAGAATTTCAAGGTAGGCTTCGATCGTTTATTTAGATTGATTCCAAATTCTGGTGAAGCAAAGTCATCCAGTGAATATATTCATTTTATAGTTTCTCCAGAATAAGTATGATACTGCTCCACCCATTCAATTAGCTTAGAAATGACTTTTTGATTTACAACCACACCATGTTGTGTACGATGAAAAAATTGCAGAACGTATTTTCACGACTTTATCCAAACAAAAATTTACTATTTTTGAACTTCATAATTAAAACTTACATTTTTCAAATACCTGGAACAATTATGAAAAAGGTCCTTGTAATTTTATTCTCGGCAATTTTACTATCGGGCTGTGCCATGCGATATCATGCAATCCAGCCAGAATCGATCCCTTTTGAAAAAAAGATGTCGAATCAATGTCTAAGTTATTCTTATCAATATGATGTATTGGAGTTAGTTGGAAACTCCCGGTATGCTAAAAAAGAACACAAGAAAAATTTTAGGGTCGTAGCAATCGAAATAACGAACCTTACAGATTCTCCATTGATTTTTTCACCGGATATAAAGGTACTTCTTAGTGGAAATGAAGTAGCCTTACTGGACCCTTATTTGGTTAAATCAAAAATCAGACAACTGGTTCCTATTTATCTGCTCTATTTACCATTAAGTTTATATGGCAATACTAATGGAGAGCATAATTTTCAACCATTTATATTTCCAATTGGGATTCCAATTTCAATAATTAATTTGTCTGTATCAGGATTTGCCAACAAAAACTTCAAAGACGAATTGATTGAATATGACTTGACAAAGGCTGTTTTAAACCCTCACAAGAAAGTTTATGGAATACTATGCTTTTATGGGTCAGATAATTCTCCTATTACTTTTTCTATTCGGGGGTCTGAATGTGGGGAAGATTACTTTCTATCGAAAAAGCAAATGAAAAATAGTTCCCTTTCAGAAGAAAATATTTATTTTAATCCATCAGATAATGACTATGCCTCTTATGTGTTGAGATTTGAAGAACTGTTAAAGAATGATCCTAATGTAATTTCATATAAATACATAGAAAAATCGAGTTATTCGGGTAGGATTAAATATCGGGGTTTTAAAGCCAACCACAGGTATGGGAATGAATTAAACTCCACGTTTCGTATAGGAACCTGGCAGTACTTTGATAGAAATGGAAACCTCGAAGAAACAATAGACTACGATTTTAATGATAATCCGGTGAAAGTAACAAAAAATTAACCTTAGAAATCCAACTTAAAAAATTCTATAATAATTACTTCTGAATCCACTCAATAAGTTTCGAAATGGCCTTTATCACTCCCGGGGCATAGCGTTCGGCAAAATCATCGGGCAATGGTTCAGAGATAGGAATGGTTTCGGAGAATGCCAGTGCCTTGGCCCCATCGAAATTCACAAAAGCCAACCTTGCCGACAACTCGCCTTCAGGTCGCATAAAAGCTGAACCGGGCAAAATGGCCACTCCAGTATCGGCCAGAAGTTTTTTGCAAAGCTGGTCGCTGTTGGTGATTTCCCGTGCTTTTAGCTTGTCGGCGAAATTGGCAAAATCGACAAAATGGTAAAAGGCACCTTCGGGTTGGTGTATCTTTATCCCGGCATCGGCCATCATTTTTGTGGTGAGCTGTGCGAGAAAGGACAAAATTCGCCGTACCCGCCAGAGATAGCGTTCAATGTCAATTCCTCCTTTGAAAGCCCGCACAGCTGCATACTGGATGGGCGCAGAAACCGAGGTGTAGGTTTCGCTGGCCACTGCTGCCATGGCATCGAGCAACCAATCAAATTCATCGGGGAATGCAAAAGTGCCCAATCGCCAACCCCCGGCACCGCACCATTTCGACAGGCCGGAGCTGATGATGGTACGTTCGGGGTAAAAACGGGCAATAGAAACGTGTTTCCCCTCAAAATTTAACTGTCCGTATATTTCGTCCGACAGGATAATCAGTTCGTATTTCCGGGCCACCTTGGCAATCTTTTTCAGTTCTTCTTCGGAATAAGTACCCCCATCAGGGTTCGAAGGGTAGTTCAACACCATGAGCCGGGGCTTAAATTTGTCATTTTCACTAGCCAGGAATTCATCCAATTGTTCGGCAGTGATACGCCATTTATTTTCGAAGCTGGCATGGATCAGTTTTATTCGCCTCCCAATAATATTTGCCTGTGGTACATACGATACCCAACAAGGGGTTGGAAGAATAATATCGCCATAAAAAACCATTTGCAGGATGAACATCAGCTCTTTCGAGCCAGGTCCAATAAGCACATTTTTCCAGCGTATGTTAACCTGGTCTTTTTGTTTATGGAAAGTGGCTACTGCCCTCCTTAACTCCTCAAGGCCATTCACGTTCAGGTAGTCTTTCTCATGAGCATGAAGCTTCAAAGTTTCAACCACCGAAACTGGAACCGGAAAAGGCGATTGTCCCAGTCCAAGAGGATAGACTTCCTGACCATTTTTGCGCATTTGCTTGCTAAGTTCGTTAATCGCAAGGGTAGCTGATTTCGTTATCCCCCTAATGTTTAGGTTTAGGCTGTAGTGCTTTCCGTTCGACATAAGCTGTGTTTTAATGCGAAAAATAGCGATTTATGTTGAAAAGGAAAAATAAAAATACCCAACATCGAATACTCAACATTCAATATCGAATGTGAAATGTAGAATAATATAAGCACCGGGTTTCCTTCACCTCTCATTGGATATTCAATATTGAATGTTCATTATTGGATATTTATTCCTTCTCGCAAAAGTAAATAGAAGCGATCCCAAAGCTCAGGCGTATTTCCCGGCAGTTTGAGAATCCGCACTTTTCGAGGATGGCAATAAAGTCCTTTCCATCAGGGAACTCGCCTACCGATTCAGGCAGGTAGCTATAAGCCGATTTGTCTTTGCTGAATAGGCTGCCAATTCCGGGCAGGATCCGCAGAAAATAGATATTGTACAATTGTTTGATCGGAAATTTTCGTGGTTTCGAGAATTCGAGGATTACTGCCTGGCCTGATTTGTTCAACACTCGGTTCATTTCTATCAACCCCTTTTCTAGGTTTTCAAAATTACGCACCCCAAAGGCTACTATTTCGGCATCGAAGTGGTTGTCGGGAAATTGTAGGTTTTCTGAATCGCCTTCTTGCAACTCGATGATTTTGTCAAGGCCTTTCTTCTCCAATTTTTCCCGTCCAAAGCGGAGCATTTCTGTGGAAATGTCTACCCCAATTATTTTCTCAGGCTTGAGACTTAGCGCTTCAATAGCAAAATCTCCGGTACCTATGGCTATATCGAGGATTAGCTTGGGTGATTTTTCACGTAGAAGTTTTACCCCTTTTTTCCGCCATAGCTTATCTATTCCAAGCGAAAGGAAATGATTTAGGAAATCGTATCGGTGAGCAATGCTATTGAACATGCTGGCCACCTGTTTCTTCTTTCCTTCTGATTGTTCTTTATAGGGTAGTGCCATTTTTTAAAACATTTTTTTGCCAAACAGGCCTAAGTCCATTCTGTTCCGGCGCATGGTCCACATCAGGTCGATAACCGGGCCAACGAAGAATTTCCAATTGGAAAGATCGTCTTCGCCAAGATATTCGCCATACGAAACCTGATAACCAACTGCCACATGGAAAAACTTCCGACCGACCCACCAGTTTAATAGCGTCTTATGCTCGAAAACATGATGATTTCCTTCTAATAATAAATAGTCAAAGTCGATGGCATAATCAATAAACATATTCAGCCGACTGTCGTAATCCACTCCAAAATTGTACATTAATAGCCCATGGTAAGGATAGGTGTGATGGAATATATATTTCTCGTTAAGGACAGGCATTTCGCCATCGCCAAACTGCACGCCATTTTGAATGCCAAGTTTAAATGTAAGGATTTTAGTGGGGCCTTTAAAGGTATTTTTCCGGTTAAATTCGGTGCTTGTAAACGATGGACAAAGCACTTTTCCCCAACCAAACGAAAACAACAATTCGTTTTTGAAATGAAGGATGCCTGGTATTTGCTCCGACTCCAATAGCGAAGAATAGAGATCGGCATCCGACATTTTCTGCAACAGAAAAGTAGGATAGACCACACCATGTTTACTTGCTAGGGCAAATTTTTCTTTTATGATCCATTGTTTTTTTAGTGCCAGGTTGGGAGCCACAAAAAACATTACTGGATGGGCTTGGATTTCGAAGCTTTTTGTAAGGGCATAAGCAGAGGGCTGAAACAGAGATATCCTCATGTCTTTAGGGCCAAGGGTGTAGGCTGTTCCTATGGTCCAGAGTTGCCTCTGTGCATTGGAAGTCAAAAGTAAGAATAGCAAAAGAGTAGTTAAACTAAACTTTATTTTCACTTTGTATGTTTTAGTGTGGCACATAGTAATCTGTTCAAAATTTTGTACTTAGTATAAACCAAATTGAGCTAATTTTATGGTGCAAAGATATTATAAATGAGGTGGAATTAGAAAAGCATACTATGATTATCAGTAATATTGACAGCAAGGAAAAAGGAATGAATACAGGTTTATCATCCTTAAAAAGATATACCTTTTTAGCAGCACTTTGCACATTTATGTTTTCGGCCTGCGGGCAGGAGAGAAGTTTCAAACAACTCAATTCAATCGAATTTAGTAAGGCTATTGAGAATAGTGAAGAGATTGTTTTAGATGTGCGGACTCCCAAGGAGTTTAAAAGCGGGCACATCAAAAATGCCCAACAATTGAATTTCTACGAGCGCAATTTCGGACAAAAACTATTGATGCTGCCAAAAGATAATGCCATTTATCTCTATTGCCTCACAGGTTCGCGAAGCGAAAATGCAGCCAGTTTTTTAGTACAAAATGGGTATAAAAAGGTGTACAACCTCCAGCGTGGCATAATGGATTGGAATTTAAAAAATCTTCCTGTAATTAAGGATGCGGATGCCGTTTCCGATGTTGAAAACAAGTATGACATGGCTCAATATCAAGAATTGCTACGAACGGAGCAGCTACTCTTTATCGACTTTTATGCCCCCTGGTGTGCCCCGTGCCGCTCGATGATGCCCATGATAGACAGCCTAAAGGTGGAATATAAGAATGACATAAAAATTGTGAAGATAAATGTGGACGCAAGCAAAAACCTCGTGAAACAATTACAGATTGCCGGTGTGCCTTATCTGGCATTTTTCAAGAATGGGGAGATGATTTATTCGAAGAATGCGACCTTAGAAAAAGAGGAGCTAAAAACCCTTTTTGATTCGCATATAAAAAATTCCAAGAGATAAGGCTAGGTACCCCCCCAGGGTCATTTCGATTATCTTAAAAGCAAACAGAGGTATTTGATTTGCGGAATAGGTTGTTTAGTCCCATATTTGATATTTAAAGATTATTATCAATCCTTGTTTGTGGAATAAACCCGATCATCCCACCATTTTGCCAAACATCCATTTCATGTTCTGTGTGCAAATCGTAATGAAATACCGGCCCGCCTGCGAATAGTTGTATCCTTTCAGGTGGATGGAACGGCGATGGTGTATGTTAGGATCAAATATATTCAAACCTTTTCTATTGGCTTTGAAACTCATCCCAAATATAATAAATGTATATGTGTTCTATCGCATACCCTCGAACTGAGAAAAATCATACTATTTAGATGCAACACTCACCAAAAAATGTTGTCGATAGGTTGTTTTTTTGATTGATTTGTTGATCGAAGAATGTATAAGCATGAATTTGTTAAACTCTTTTCGCCTTGTAAACGTCACTCAATCAATAAATAAAAGATCAATATTAAATTAAAGTGATATTTTTTCGGAGGAAGGAAAATGAACGAAAAACTTTTGTACGTTTGGAAACTTTTTACGGGACAATAGTTTCCGCAGTTTTTAGAGCAAAATCGTTTTATGGAAATAAATGAAATATTAGATAAGGTATCGGCAATGTACCTCAAGTTTGGGATCAAAAGTGTTACGATGGACGATGTGGCACGCGAACTCTTGATCTCGAAAAAAACACTATACCAGTATGTGAAAGACAAAAACGAACTGGTTGAGAAAGTAATTGATCGGTTGATTGAAGCTGACAACCAACAATATTGCAACATTTTAGATAAAGACAGAAATGCCATCGAGCAACTGTTTGATGTGTGCAAACACATCCGTGAGATTATCACCGAGGTAAGCACATCGGCCCGGTACGACCTGAAAAAGTACTACCCCAAACAATTTACCAAGCTCTACGAGAAGAAGAAGGAAATGATGTTGACGTCGGTGACAGAAAATTTGGAGAAAGGCAAACAGGAGGGTTTGTTCAGGCAGGATTTCAGCACCCAATACATTGCCCTCTTCTTTGTGTCGCGCATCGAAAACACTATCGAGATAGAGTTCTTTATGGATGAAAGAATTACACAACAAGATTTTTTTGTCGAGGTATTCGAATACCATATCAGGGGGTTGGCAAGCCCAAATGGGTTGAAATTTTTTGAAGAAAATATTAATGAGTTAAAACAACAATAATCATGAACATGAAATACAAACAAGTAACCGTCTTGCTTTTGCTGTGGTTTGTGGCCTGTGCCCCCGTTTTTGCCCAGAATGGAACGGTCATGAAGCTATCCTTGAGCGAGGCAAAACAACTGGCTCTCGAAAACAATGCGAACGTGGTAAATGCAGGGCTGGATGTAGATGCTGCCGAGAAAAAAGTATGGGAGACCACGTCCATTGGGCTTCCGCAGGTAAATGCAGAAGTAGCTTATGCACACATTCCTGATGTGCCAAATATGATGTTGCCGGCCAGCTTCTTCGACCCAACAGCACCTGCCGATGCAATGGCTGAAATCCCAGTGGCCAGTAAAAACAACACCGACATTAAATTTACAGCATCACAGTTGATCTTTAGTGGCGAGTATATTGTTGGCTTGCAAGCATCGAAAGTGTATAAGGATTTGACCAAGCACAGCCTCAGCAAAAGCCGCAACGAAATTGCCGAAGCTACCGACAATGCTTATGTGTTGGTTTTAGTTGCCCAGGAGAGTAAAAAGCTTTTGGAAGAAACCCTTGGAAATATCGAAAAGCTGGCCGACGAAACCAAGGCCTACTACGATGAAGGTTTTGTAGAAGAAACCGATGCCGACCAAATGGCAATCACTGTTTCGAGTATAAAGAATTCGCTCAGCAATTTAGATCGGCAAGTAAAATTGTCTTATGATCTTTTACGCATGCACTTGGGCCTTGAAATGGATCAGGAAATTGAACTGACCCAATCGCTTGATGAATTAACCTCTCAGTCAGGCCTTGAGTCATTTATTTTAACAGATCAATCCATCTATTCGAACCCCGATTTTCTTTTGGTGCAAACTCAGGAGGCTTTGATGAAGCTGGATTATAAAAGGTCGATGTCGACTACCCTGCCTAGTGTAGCAGCATTCTATCAATATACACATAAAACCAATGCCCCGGCAATGGACTTTGCCCCTAAGGCAGTGATGGGGGTCAGTGTGAATGTGCCCATTTTCGCCAGTGGCCAGCGATTGGTCCAAATCCAACAGGCCAAAATTCAATTGGAAAAAGCCCGGAACATGCGGGAATATGCCGAGCAGGGTTTAATGCTACAAATGGCAGAAGCGCGAAACGAATTAAAATCGTCCTTCGACACCTATCAAAACGACAAAGAGAACATGCAGTTGTCTAAGAAGATTTACGATAGGACTGTCATTAAATACAAAGAAGGGATTTCATCCAGCCTCGACCTCACACAGGTGCATAATCAGTATCTCGAAATACAGGGGAAGTATTTTCAGTCGATAATGAACCTGATGAATGCAAAAAATAAAGTGATAAGATTATCCGGAAAGAATTAATCTCTGTGAAACTCTGTGAAGCCTCTGTGAAACTCTGTGGTACAGCTTTATATTTTTAGCTATTACACAGAGTTGCACAAAGAACCACAGAGTTGCACAGAGAAAAAAATAGAATTTATGATACTAAATGAAATATCGAGCAAAATAATTGGATGTGCTATTGAAGTACATAAACAATTAGGCCCAGGTTTACTTGAATCAGCATACAAAGAGTGTTTGTATTATGAATTAAAGCAAGCGGGTTTAGAAGTACAGAAAGAAAAGCCAATGCCAATAATTTATAAAGAAGTTAAGCTTGATCATGGGTATAGAATTGACCTGTTGGTAGAAAATCAAGTTGTTGTTGAGTTGAAAACTGTTGATGCCTTTATAGATGTTCATACTGCCCAAGTCTTGACATATTTAAAATTGGGAAATTACAAACTCGGATTGCTTATGAATTTTCAAGTGCCCATATTAAAAAATGGAATCAAACGAATAATCAATTAATCATCTCTGTGAAACTCTGTGAAGCCTCTGTGAAACTCTGTGGTATAGCCCTAAACATTATAGGCTATTACACAGAGTTGCACAGAGAAAAAAATAAAGAATTTAAAAATCTAAAATAAAATGAAGACAAAAATCCTAATTATTGCCGGCTTATTTTTGATGGCCTGCGGTTCGGGCGACAAACAAAGCAAGCTTGAACAATTGAAAAAACAAAAGGAAGAACTTACTGCCCAGATCGAGCAATTGGAAAAGGAAGTGGCCGGTGAAAATGGTGTGGCTGTGGCCAATGCTCCTAAAAAAGAAAAGTTTGTGAATGTTCAAGAAGTGCAACCCCAATCTTTCAATCATTACATTGAAATACAGGGCAGCGTGGAGTCCGACAACGACATTCTCGTTCCTGCCCAATCGAGTGGCGTGGTTAAAACCATTTTGGTCGAGATAGGCGATGTAGTCCAAAAAGGCCAGGTGCTTGCCCGTTTAGATGCAGCCGTTTTTGAGCTTTCCATCGAAGAACTGAAGAATGGCCTCGAATTGGCCACCACCGTTTTCGAGCGGCAAGAGCGTTTATGGAACCAGAAAATAGGCAGCGAAATCCAATATCTCCAGGCTAAAAACCAAAAGGAATCATTAGAGAAGAAGCTGGCCACAACCATGGAGCAGTACGAGATGACCAAGATTAAAGCACCTATTTCAGGCCAGGTCGACGATGTGATGATTAAGGAAGGCCAGATGGCGGCTGCCGGATTTGGAACATTCAAAGTAGTAAACGCTTCCGACCTAAAAATTAAGGCCACCCTTTCCGAAAAGTATATCACAAATATTAAGAAAGGCGACCTTGTAAAAGTGTATATTCCTGTGCTAAACAAACATTACGAGCAGAAAGTATTGGCCAGTTCAAATGTTATCAATCCCGACAACCGTACTTTTAGCATCGAGGTGAGTATTCCTCAAAACGACAAAGACATTATGCCCAATATGATGGCTGTTCTCGAAATTAACGATTATAGCAACGAAAGCAGTTTGGTTGTCCCGCTCAAAGTAGTGCAGTATACAGGCAAAGAGGAATTCCTTTTCGTGGCAACAAACAAAGACGGTAAAGATGTAGCCGAGAAGCGATTAGTAAAAACCGGCTATTACTCCAACGACAAAACAGAGATTGTGAGCGGCCTTTTACCCGGCGAACAGGTGGTCGTTTTTGGATACCAGAACCTGGGCGATGGCGAAGCAATTTCAATTCAATAGTAATGACAGGCAAGTTTTGTTCTATGTTTTCTCTGTGTAACTCCCCCGCTTTTAGTCGGAGCAAGTTGTGTGACCTCCGTGTAACTCTATGGTATAGCTTTATAATTGACTATTACACAGAGTTGCACAGAGGGAAAACAGAAATTGAATATTGCCAGATTTAATTCAGAAAATGATGAAAGAAAAAAGATTTAAAATATCCGACTTTGCCGTCGACAACAAGATGACTGTCTACATCCTGACATTCATCCTGATAATGGTAGGGGTTGGTTCCTACAATTCAACCCCAAAAGAAAAATTCCCCGAGGTGGTATTTCCGTTTTATTCGGTAACCACAATCTATCCTGGCACATCGCCCGCCGATATCGAAAACCTGATCACCCGTCCTATTGAGAAGGAGATCAAAAGTATCAATGGGATCAAGGATTTGACCAGTAAATCGCTCCAGGATTTTTCACTGGTTTTTATCGAATTCGATACCGATGTGGACAATCAGCAAGCTTACACCGATGTAAAGGAGGCGGTGGACAAGGCCAAGTCAAACCTGCCCACCGGCATCCTCAACGACCCCGATGTGACCCGGATCGACGTTTCCGAAATCCCAATCCTGAACATCAACCTGTCGGGTGATTTGGGTTTGGTTAAAATCAAGGAATATGCCGACGAGCTGGAAGACCGCATCGAGGGGCTGAAAGAAGTGACCCGTGTTGACATAGTGGGTGCCTTGGACCGCGAAATCCAGATCAATGTCGATTTGTACAAGATGCAGGCTGCAGGCATCAGCTTCGGACAAATTCAAAATGCTGTGGCCCAGGAAAACATGACCATGTCGGGCGGGCTTATCGATAAAGACGGAATCAACCGTTCGCTGCGCGTTATTGGAGAATTCGAAAAGGTTGAAGATTTAAAGGAATTGTTGTTGGTTGATGGTGTTTATCTGAAAGACATTGCATCGGTGGATGATGATTTTGCAGAGCGCGAAAGTTTTGCCCGACTTCAAAAGCAAGATGTAATTACCATCAATGTGATAAAGAAGAGTGGCGAAAACCTGATCGAGGCCATCGACAAGATTAAGGAAATACTTGCCGATTTTGAACTGACTGCCCCCGACAATCTCCACATCCAAACCACGGGCGACCAAAGCACCATGACCAAGAACAATGTGTCGGATTTGTTCAATACCATTATCCTGGGTTTCCTCATCGTGGTGCTTGTGCTTATGTTTTTTATGGGGGTCGACAATGCCTTGTTTGTGGCAGTGGCCATCCCATTATCCATGTTGATTGCATTTATATTCATCCCCATTATGGGCTTTACCCTGAATATGGTGGTGCTTATGGCCTTTATCCTGGTGCTGGGGATTGTGGTGGATAATTCTATTGTGGTGGTCGAAAACATATACCGGCATTTTACCCACACCGAGAATCTTCCAATTGCCCCTGCCGCCAAGCGTGGGGTTGGCGAGGTAGCATTGCCAGTGTTTACGGGTACACTTACCACCATGGCTCCTTTTGCTCCTTTGATGTTTTGGCCGGGTATTATGGGTAGTTTTATGTTCTATATCCCAGCTACAATCATCCTCACCCTGGCAGCCTCCATGTTTGTTGCTTATGTGATGAACCCTGTGTATGCCGTATCGTTTATGAAATACCGGGGCTTCGAAAAAGCGAAACTGAACAAGAAGGAATTGCTCATCGTATCCGCAGTTTCGATTGTCCTTATCATCCTGTTTCACTTGGCCGGTGCAACTACAATGGGGAATCTCATTGCCTTCATATTCCTAATTTATCTGTTGATGAAATTTGTATTGATCAATTTTATCCGCAGTTTCCAGAAGTCGTTTTTACCTGCCATGATCAATATGTACAAATCCTCTTTGCATTTCTTGCTAAAAGGATGGAGGCCCTATTTGGTGGTAATTTTCACAGTAGTTCTGTTGTTTTTTACATTTTTCATTACCGGAAAATATCCACCCAAAGTGGTCTTGTTCCCCGAGGGCGATCCCAACAACCTCTTTGTGTACATAACCATGCCCGAAGGAACCGATATCGATGTAACAGATTCCATTACAGGGATAGTCGAGAATAAGGTTTTCGAAATCATAGGCGAGGACAACCCTGATGTTGAGTATGTAATTTCCAATGTTGCTTTAGGGGCTGGAGAGAATTTCTTTGACAATTCCCAGCAACCCAAGCTTGGTAAAATCACCATAGGGTTTGTTGAATATAAATTCCGGGTGGGCGAATCGACCAGCAATTATTTGGACAGGCTTAGGCGTGAATTGAAAGGCGTACCCGCTGCCACCATTGTTGTGAATAAAGAAGCAATGGGTCCTCCTACCGGGAAGCCGATTAATATTGAATGTCGTGGCGAGGACATCGACGAGTTGATTGCCATTTCGGAGGAAGTCCACACCTACATCAATACTTTGGGGATCCCAGGGATTGAGGAGCTAAAATCGGACATGGAACTAAACAAGCCTGAAATATCAGTGAACATAGACCGGGTAAAGGCCAACAAATTGGGTATCTCGACAGGCTACATTGCCATGACCCTGCGGACAGCTCTGTACGGCAGCGAGGTTTCGAAATTCCGCGAGGGCGAAGATGAATATCCTATAGAACTCCGATTGAACAAATCGCTGAGGAACGACCTGGATGCGCTAATGAATATCCAATTGATATTACCTGGCGACAAGAATGGGCCTCGGAAAATACCCATTTCTGCGGTTGCCGATATCGATCATACATCAACGTACGGAGGAATTATTCGACGTAATCATGAACGTGTGATTACCCTGGGATCGAATGTACTGCCGGGTTACAACCCCAACGAGATTGTTCAATCGTTGAAGAAAAAGATTGAAAAGCTCGATATAAAACCAGGATATGAAGTAGTATTTACCGGCGAGCAGGAAGATATGGCCGAAACATCCGCTTTCCTCGGAAATGCCTTGTTAATAGCAATTGCGCTTATTTTCTTGATCCTTGTTACCCAGTTTAATTCGCTGGCGAAACCGGTAATTATTATCGTTCAAATCCTGTTCAGTATTATTGGGATATTGCTGGGGTCGGTATTCCTGAAAATCGATATTTCGATTGTAATGACAGGAATGGGGATCATTGCTGTAGCTGGTATTGTGGTGAAAAACGCCATTATCCTCATCGACTACACCGATATCCTAATTGCCAAAGGAGGCCGTTTGCGCAAGAATTTGGTCGATGCCGGGGCTACCCGTTTAGTGCCTGTCATCCTTACTGCCGCCTCAACCATTATGGGGTTGATGCCACTGGCCATAGGAATGAACATCGACTTTGCCACCCTGTTCTCCGAACTCAACCCTCATATTTATTTTGGTGGCGACAGTGCAGCCTTCTGGAAGCCATTGGCCTGGACCATTATTTTCGGTTTGACTTTCGCCACGTTTTTAACCCTTATTGTAGTACCTGCAATGTATCTGATTAGCCAATCTATTCAGGTAAGAATTCAATGGAAAAGAAGCAGGCGTAGGGCGAGGGCATAGATTTTTAAAGTACTCTTTATCCACGAATTACACAAATTCACACGAAATTAATTCGTGTGAATTTGTGTAATTCGTGGATTCTTTTTAATGATCGATCACAGAAAATTGCCTTACAATCATCTCTCCCGAAACAAGTTCGGCTTTCAGGAAATACAATTCTTCGCTTAAGCCCTCAATTTTTATTTCTGCTGAAAAATCATTCAATTGAAACTCCCTGATCAGTTCACCACTTGCACTGTAAATTTTTAGACCCTTAATTTTTTCTTTGCTGATGACTTTTAGTTTTTCGCTAAAATTAAGATAAGAAGAGTAAAGGCGAATGTTTTTCTTTGCACCATCGTCAAAGCCAACATTCTTTTGAGGTGTTTTTAATTGGTTTTATAATGCTTTGATCCAGTTCATAAAAGATGCAGGTTTTTATTTACTTTTACTTGATCAAAAATTCAGAATAAATTAACAATGAAAAGGAAGATTTTTTCGATAAAAGTTCATATTGCATCAATATTATTATTGTTGGTAGGGCTATTGTTTTCATCATGCTCTAAAGAAGAAGGTTTTGGGGGCAACTCGCACATTAAAGGCACCCTGATAGAGCAGGTGTACAACGACGATTTCAGCCTGCTTTTGTACGAACAACCAGCCCGTGATAAAGATGTGTTTATCATTTTCGGCAACGACGAAACCATTGGCGATAATGTGAAAACCAATTACAATGGGCAGTTCGAGTTCAGCTTTTTGCACAAAGGCAGCTACGCAATTTTCTATTATTCTGATGATAGCCTGTCGGCTTATGGCGAGAATTCAGAAATTCTCTATCCCGTTGAGCTTGGCAAAAAGGAAACCATCGACCTGGATACTCTGCACCTGTTGAATTCCATACAATACAATGAGGGTAAAGCAAGTATAAAAGGGCGGGTTTTCTTAATCAATTACCAGAACAGTTCCACTTGGCCCAACCTGGTAGTAAAAGATACCTCGCTTGCCCAGGAGCAGGAAATTTATATCACCTATGGGAACCACGAATTTTACGACGACCGGATCAGGACAAGTTTCGACGGTACCTTTGTTTTTCAGGATTTGATAAAAGGACAGTACGAAATATTCCTTTATTCGGAAGATGTAAGCGGGGGCACCGAGGATATTGTTATCAGCCTTGAAACTGAAATTACCGGTGAATTCCAGATGATCGACCTGGGCGATATTTATATCAAGCAACTCTAATTACCAAACACTAAAATATATCGTAATGAAAAATCTGACATTAATTGTCCTGTTGATTGCTTTGTCGCTTACTTCTGTGGGGCAGGACAAAAAAACCATTAAGGAAAAGGGGATCACCGAAACAAAAACCTACGAACAAAGAATGGAAAAGGGGCTTGATGATAAATTCTTGACGGAAGTGGAAAAATACGATGAGAAGGGTAGGACTATCGAGTTGAAAGTGACCACCCAAAAGGGTGACGTGGACAGCTGGGAGAAATATACCTACGACGAAGATGGGAATGTGGTGGAGGAAATTCAATTGGACAAACAAGGCAAAACGAAGAAACGAATTGTCACCAAATATAAAAACGACATTAAGATTTCCAAAGAATATTTCGATTCGGAAAATAGGTTGGTGAAAAGAAAAACATACGAATACAAGTATGATTAGGCCTTTCGAAAAACATATTGCGTGCTTCGAAGCCATCGGCCTCGGTGAAATGGATGAGGTGAGCTTTCTGCGGCGGTCCGACACCAAATATGTATTTCATATCAGCAAGCTTGAAAAATTTTTAAGCTTGTTGTGCGAAAAATATAAGGTACTCGAAATTGATGGCAAACGGGTGCAGGAATACGAAACCCATTATTTCGACACCCCTGGCTTCGATATGTTCAGGCTTCACCACAACGGGAAACGCGACCGCTTTAAAGTACGAACAAGGCAATATGTAAATTCGGGGATTTTTTTTCTTGAAGTAAAAAAGAAGGACAACAAAGGGATAACCAGCAAAAGGCGGATCTCCATCCAAAGCTTGGATCTCGATGTTAACACCTCACTTCATGCCAACTATGTGGACAAACGAAGCCCCTTCGATTTAAAAGACCTCGAACTTGCCGTGAACAACCAATTCAAACGCATTACACTGGTCGATACCAAAACACCCGAACGCCTTACTCTTGACTGGGACCTTCGTTTTACCGAGCCAACCAGTGGGGAACAAAAAAAGATGGAAAATATTTGTATTGCTGAAGTGAAAAAAGAAAGAGGCTCGAAAAACCCCTGGTTCGATGAGGCCGTGAAGAGTTGTTCGATCTATCCCCTGGGTTTTAGCAAATATTGCATAGGCTTGCTTCAATTCAACAATTCGGTAAAAAGCAACCGGTTTAAGCCACGCCTGTTGCAGTTGCATAAAATGAAATTAATTACTTAGACTAAAATAATTATGGAATTATTTGGAATTGCATTGTTTGATCATGAAGATTTTTGGAAACTGGTAATCCGGTTTTTCTTCAATATGATATTTATACTGCTGATTGTCCGGTATTTATATTATAATACTACCCGACGGAAAGATTATCTTTTTACCTATATCCTGATTGCAACAGTAGTTTTTATGCTTTGTTTTTTATTGGACAATGTAAAATTGCAATTAGGTTTTGCCCTTGGGCTGTTTGCCATTTTTGGGATAATCCGCTACCGTACCCAGCAAATCCCAATCAAGGAAATGACCTATCTTTTTTTGGTGATCGGGGTTTCGGTTGTCAATGCCCTGTCCAACAGCAAAATTTCGTATGCCGAGTTGTTTTTTGCCAACATAGTGTTGTTCCTCATTACTTTGGTGCTCGAAAAAACGTGGCACCTAAAACACGAATCGAGAAAGAATATCGACTACGAAAAAATTGAACTGATAAAGCCTGAAAACCGGAAACTCCTGATTGCCGACATTGAGCAACGGACAGGCTTGAAAATAAACCGCCTCGAAATCGGTCGTATCGACTTTTTGCGCGACACTGCACGGATCAGGATTTATTATTATGAACCCGATTTCAGTATCAATTCTGCCGATGTGTATGAGACTGATTACAACGAGTAGCATATTTTTTCGGAGGATTTATTTCCTTTTGATAGTGCCTGCATTATTCCTTGCGCCAACAACGGGCCAGGGGCAAATCTCCGATGCCAAGCTTTGGACAGGACTAAAGCTTGAATATGCATTCAGCAAAAAACTGGAAGCTGCTTGCGAAATAGAGCAACGTTTCGACAATAATATTTCCGAATTCGACAGGCTTTTATTGGAGCCATCCATTTCATATAAAATCAACAAAAAATGGGGTCTGGAGGCTAGCTACAGGGCCTGGGCCAGGCAAAGCCTTGAGCATAATTACGATTTCCGCCAACGAGGGAATTTGGATATTAGTTTCAAAAAAAAGCACAAGTCGTTTGATGTAAAACTTACCACCGGCCTGCAATATGGCTTCCCGGACGTAAACCAGGATTACAGCAATTATTCTACTGATTTGGTTAGCCGGAACTCTATCCGAGTGGGATATGATATTTTTGGAAGCCGCTTTTCGCCCGATTTAAAGTATGAACTCTTCACAAAAATCGCTAAGGGCCAACTATTAAACTATCAATGGAGGGTTACTGCAGCCACATCGTATTATATAAATGAATCAGTGAGCTTGAAATTCTTCTATGCCCTTGAGCACGAATACAATTTAGATGAACCCTATAACTCGCATATTTATGGAGTAGGGTTGAATTATAAATTATAAACGGGATACTCCTATTGACAAATACTTATACCCAAATCTACATTCAAGTAGTATTTTCCCCCTTGTACAAAGAATATTTGATTCAAAATAATCTTTTCATTTATTTTTTTCCATTTATCAACATAGCTACTTAACCTGATAAATTCATAAGTTTTTCGTAATGAGAAATCAAAATGCAAAAAATTAAGGTAAGCGCAGGTTTTCGACTCGCAGATGTAGCCATAGTTACATAGAGAATCGGAAAGCGAGTATTGCATTTATTCAAAGTAGTTTGGATTCGGAATAGATCAATTTGTGAATTAATCAGGTTAATGCCTCACATCACCATTATGTCAATATGCCCCTTGGGGCAAAGGATGGCTCAAATATAGAAATTACAATATGCCGAAAATGTTGTCCAACAATCCGACAATATGGATTAGGTATTTAATTGATTTCATTTACTTTTGTGCCGATTTTGAAATTTTAATATTGAATTTATATGGCATCAACAGCAGATTTTAAAAATGGCCTTTGTATCGAATACAACAACGATTTATACACCATTGTACAGTTTCAACATGTAAAGCCTGGCAAAGGGCCCGCATTTGTTCGGACTAAACTCAAAAACCTGACCACTGGAAGGGTAATAGAAAATACCTTTAATTCGGGCGTAAAAATCAATATAGAACGTGTCGAACGTCGCCCTTATCAGTTTTTGTACAAGGATGACATGGGCTACAACCTTATGCATACCGAAACTTTTGAGCAGATTGTATTGGAGGAAAAGTTTATCGAAAAACCTGAATTGATGAAAGAAGGGATGGAAGTAGAAGTGTTGTTCCATGCCGCCACCGAAAAGGCGCTTGTTTGCGACATGCCTCCATTTGTAACTTTCGAAGTTACTTATTCAGAGCCAGGTGTGCGTGGAGATACTTCATCATCAACCGCCCTAAAACCGGCAACCATTGAAACCGGGGCTGAAATAATGGTCCCTATTTTTGTGAATACCGGCGATAGGATAAAAATTGACACCCGCGATAGTTCTTATGTTGAACGGGTAAAAGAGTAGTAGAAAACAATAGATAGAAACAAAAGCCAGGATTGTTTCCTGGCTTTTGTTATTTTCAACCGGATATATTACAAGATACTTGAATAATGCAATTTTCCTCTCAATTTTGTTTGTTTATCAACAATAATACATAATCCATAAAAAAACATATAATTGTAGTGCATTGTTTACACTGAAAAGAGTAATTTTATTGATTCTTTTGAATGAACAAGATATGGCCAAAACATCAAGTGTAAGGAAATCGACAGCCGATTTGAAATTTAATACATTGCTCAATGTAACAAAGGCAATCATCGAAAATGCATCCATCGACGAATTGCTGACCATGTATAAAAAATGCCTTCTTGATGATTTACATGTCGAAAAAATGTTGCTTTACAATTTCACAACATCCTGGGAAGTAGTATTTATTTATGGCTACAAAAATGATGTTGTCGAACACATCGATGTAGCTGAGGATTTACTGCCCCACAAGGACGTTACGTCTATATCTTCGTTGGACAAATCGCAGGTCGGCGCCACAGATTTAATAATCCCTGTGTTTTACCAGGGCCAGGCAATCGCTTTTTTGTTGATGGGCGATATGGATGACGAAAAAAGAGCCTTAAGCCCTACTGTCAAGCACCTGAAATTTATCCAAACAGTGACCAACATTATTTTGGTGGCCATCGAAAACAAAAGATTATACCAGGAAAACATCCGGCAGGAAGCCCTGAAAATGGAGCTTGCTTTGGCTTCGAAGATGCAAAACATGCTGATCCCAAACGAAAACTCCTTGCCCAGTAATGTGAAAATGTTTTTTTCGACCTACTATCTGCCCCACCAGGAAGTTGGGGGCGATTACTACGATTTTATCCAACTTAACGATTCCGAAGTAGGTTTCTGCATAGCCGATGTATCAGGCAAGGGGATTGCTGCCGCCATCGTTATGTCGAACTTTCAGGCCACTTTGCGGGCTTTGTTTACCGATCAAATTTCGTTGAGCGATTTAGTGACCAAGCTAAACAGGATCGTGAACGAGAATGCCAAAGGCGAAAAATATCTCACCATGTTTATCGGGAAATACAATTCGCAAACTCAAATATTGACCTATATCAATGCGGCCCATATCCCACCCTTGCTGTACAACAAGGACTCAGGCAAGCTGACCCATTTGACCAAAGGTTGTATTGGCATGGGGATGTTGGAAGAACTGGCACTGATCAACGAAAGCAAAATTAAAATTTCGCCCAATTCGAAATTGATCTGCTTTACCGATGGCCTTATCGAATTCAAATTTCAGTCGCCCGAAATTGATGGCAGCCTTGAGGTGGAGAAATTTATCCGGAACAAAGACCGTATCGACCACAACATAAAAAAGATAATCGAAGCCCTAAAAGAATACCAGGAAAAGGATATGATTTTCGATGATGTATCCATAATCGGAATTGAGTTTTATTAGCCATGCTTTCAAAATAAATCCCCCCACCCCCAACTCCAACAATGACCTGTCATCCTCAGGCACAAAGGAAATGACAAAAAAAGAGATTGCTTCCCTGATGACCTGTCTTTCCGAGCCACAACCAAAAAAAAATTGGGCACAAAGAGAGATGACAGTAAGGAGATTCCTCGGATCGGCTAAGAAATTTACCCACATGCAGTTAAACCCCTTCAGGGTTTGTGCATAATATTACTTCCGATCCATAGGTTTCGCCTATGGCTATTCACGTTTAACCACTTCGTGGTTATTTGCTCCGACCAATCCCGAAGGGATTTGATTAATATTTGTAAACGCCATATTAACAGACGTTTATATTTTGCATATTAATCAAGGTCTCGTTTGGGTCTTATTATTTCGCAAATAAAATTCACCAAATTGCTATCATATTCTACCTTTGCGAAAATATGAAAAAGAAAACTCCTATCAAAAAGCAAATGGAAGATTTTGAAAAGATGCTTGATTATTTGTCAATAATTAATGTAGAATTAGATGATCTTCCATTAGATAAAGACCCGAAATTCATTATTTATAAGGAAACTAATCTTGTTACCTTTAATGGATTTAAGACTTACCGAGACTTACTTGAATTTATAAATGACGCGATAGATGACACGGATTCTTATTTAGAAAATTTCATTTCCCATTGTACGGAAAAATATAAGGCATTGATTTTTATTGAAGATATTAAGAATGAGCTTACAGATATAATGTCCTTATTTGAAATTGGTGACGATCCTTTCTTTCATGATAAATCTGAGGTAATTATAAATAAGAATATAAAATGGGGTAGAGGTATAGAGTTAGATTTTGCAGGTTATCCAAACCCAGGCATTCGAGATATAGTATTAAGTTTAGCAAAATATCAAATTGATATTCTAAATATTATCTTTTCCAAAGTAGAGCATTGGGAAAGAAAAATTAATTTTGTACCGGATAATATCGTTTGGACAAATAATGATGCATTCGAAATCCTACCCCCAGAAGTTGATTTCAGTGAAATTAAATTAACATCTAAACCATTTCGAATAGATAATAACCCATTAGATATTTACCAACTTATACTACTCTATCATTACTTCGAAAAACATAATGTATTCTTTAGTAATTATACGGCATCCGCAAAGGGAGAACTCCTATATAGATTAGCAACCTATTCTAAGCATAATATTGAAACCAAAGTTTCTCAAGTTGATAGAATAAAAGCTGACAAGGAAAGGAATAGAAATTTTAAAAAGGGTGAACTACATAATTTGAATACTTTGTTAGCGGTGTTTGAATCTATTGTTGATGATATTAAGAAGGACATTTTAAGCAACAAAATCAAAGGAGAAAAGAAATAATTGACGTTTTTATAGAAATATAAGCTTGCTAATTCCATAATTTGCTGTCCAAAGTAATTGTTTAACATATACATACATATATATAATTAGATTTTTTAATTTTCTTATATTCCGCACTATATCAATACTTTGTTATATGTAATATTGGCATTAATGGTAATTTTAACCCCTTGAGGGCACTTCTCAATATTTATATGTGTGATGGTATTAAAACTGCCTGTATTTACTGCATTGTGCATCATTCTTCTTATCTTTTTTAACCCCCTCCACCTTATTAAAAAATATTTTTGTGCTTGAATACTATCATTGATGTTCAGATATTTACATGTGGATTTGCGCCAAGTTTTATGCTTTAACTGGTGCGGGTCAAAAAGCAAAAAATAGTTTAATGTAAAACTTAATATTTGAAAAAATGACAACAAGATTAAGCACAGAGGAAGCTTACAACAAAATAATGAACAGACTTGACCAAATTGACAACAAAGTCAATAATCAAATGATTCCATTTAACAAAGAATGGATTGACACACAGGAAGTATGCGAAATGCTGCATGTTAGCAAACGAACCCTTCAAAACTATCGAGATCAGGGAAAGATACCATTTAGTCAGATTGATGGCAAAATGTATTATAGGCAAAAGGATATTCTAAATATTTTGGAATCAAACTACACCCCTTTGAAACCAAATAGAGCTTCTAAATTGAATGGTTATGGAATCAGAAGGTAAAGAAACACGGAGAATTTCTGCAAATAGAAAAAGAAATACTGGTAGCAAGGCTAAGGCTTTGCACCAGTCTGCCAATGATTTAAATTTTCCATCTGAATTATTGAAGCATATTTCTGAACTTGCTACACCTAGTCCAACGACATCCCACGACTGTATTTTGTCTGAGCTTCTCAGTAAAATCGAAACCATTGATTTTCGGGATAGGGCGGGACTTGCAGACGATGAAAAGCCAAAACAAAGCCATTTTCTTATCATTACCATCGAGGAAATTATTAGCCTCGCTAAAAAGTACGATTGGGGAATATGCCGGAAGCACGATTTCATTTATTTATACAATGGAGCTTTTTGGAAGCAAATTGATACCGATGACCTGAAAGAATTTTTAGGGGTGGCTTCGGAAAAAATGGGAGTCGATAAGTTTAAGGCACGACATCACAAATTCAGGGATGAGCTGTATAAACAGTTTATGACATTGGCGATTCTGCCATCTCCAAAAGAATCATCGAACGTGCAGATAAATTTATTGAATGGCACATTTGAAGTCTTGGGCGGCAACATTCGGTTAAGGCCTTTTGACAGAAATGACTTCATGACCTATCAATTACCTTTCGAGTACGATCCAAATGCCAGTGCTCCCAGATTTGAGAAATACCTTAATCAGGTGTTACCTGACATTGAAAGGCAAAAGGTCGTCTCAGAATATTTGGGCTATGTATTTATTAACCAGCAGGTGTTAAAGCTGGAAAAGACATTGATCCTTTATGGAACTGGTGCAAACGGAAAAAGCGTTCTGTTCGACATCATGAATGCAATTTTTGGGGAAGAAAACTTTTCTTCCTATTCGCTTCAAAGTCTGACAGACGACAAGGGTTATCATAGGGCAAAATTGGCCAATAAGCTGGTCAACTATGCAAGTGAGATCAATGGCAAATTAGAAACTTCGCTTTTTAAGCAATTGGTATCGGGTGAACCTATCGAAGCTCGCTTACCTTATGGACAACCCTTCATCATGAAGAAATACGCAAAATTGATTTTCAATGCCAATGAATTGCCAAGAGATGTGGAGCATACCAATGCTTATTTCAGAAGATTCTTAATCATTCCTTTTGATGTGACCATTCCCGACCACAAACAGGACAAAGAGCTTGCTGGCAGGATTGTCCAAAATGAATTGGCAGGTGTATTTAATTGGATACTTGAAGGCATGACAAGATTGTTATCACAAAGAAAGTTTTCGGATTGTGAGGCAGGCAATCGTGAGATTGAAGAATTCAAAAAGCAATCAGACAGTGTGAAGATGTTTATGGAAGAACTTTCCTATCAGCCAAGTGTTGTGGACTACATTTCTTTGCTTGATTTATACAGGGAATACTTAGGTTTTTGCAACGAAGATGGCTATACCCGCGTTAAAAAAACAAATTTCGTAAAGCGACTAAAGAGTTACGGAATCCTTGTCGAAAGGAAGAATGTGGGGAACGTCGTGTTCATTAGTAAAAAATAAAGTTTGTTTTAGAGCTACACCTTTTTCACTTTTTGCACGATGGATAAATTCCGATACATTTTAGACTCTAGCAGCAGAAAGCATATTTGCCCCTCATGCGGGAAACGGAAATATGTCCGGTTTGTTGACAGACAAACCGGACAATATTTGCCGAAGGAATACGGGCGTTGCGACAGAGAGGCCAATTGTGGATATTTCCAAATTCCAAAGAAAACGCAAAATGAAAAACCATTTCAGATGAGTGAACTATTAGAAAAGCCGAAGGTCATTAATTCTCAAACGGCAAGTAAATCATACATTCCCAATGAGATTTTGGAGCATACCCACATCGGATGGGAGAATAGCGCATTTGTGAAGAATTTATTAGGAGAGATACCTTACCCCTTTTCATTTCAGGATGTTGAAAAAGTAATGGCACTTTACCGTGTAGGCAGTGTGAAAAATGGCTACCGGAAGGGTGCAGTTACTTTTCCTTTTATTGATGAGAAAGACAACATCCATGCGATCCAGGTAAAGCAGTTTGACAATGCTAATCATACGGTTGCGACTGATGCCTTACACTCAATTATTGAAAAACATCACCAGCACAAAAACTCTGATATGCCAATTTGGTTAAAGGCATATCTCCAAAACGAAAAGAAGTTTACCTGCCTTTTCGGAGAACATCTATTAAAAAAGTATCCGACAAATCCGGTTGCACTTGTTGAAGCCCCCAAAACGGCAATCATTGGTTCGCTGTATTTTGGATTGCCCGATAATCCCAGAAACTTTCTGTGGCTTGCTGTGTACAACAAATCATCTTTGAATGCAAAAAGATGTTGGCCACTAAAAGGTAGAAAAGTAATTCTATTCCCCGACCTGGCAGCTTACCTCGAATGGGAAAAAAAGGCGAGAGACATCGAATCATTCCTGCGAAACATCGACATAAAGACCTCCGACTTTCTTGAAAAAAGAGCTACCGAAACTGACAAGTCAAACGGTCTCGACCTGGCCGATTACCTCATGCAATATGACTGGCGTAGTTTTCGACCGGAATTTAAACCAGCATATTTTGGTGTAAAAAGTGAAAAAGGTGTAGCACCAAAACATAACTTATTTTTTTCTGGCGAGATAAGCCCAAATGAAAACAATAGAAAATCAGGCGACCATAAGATTTTAGAAGAATATTATCTCTCTAAAAACGAGTTACTTAAACTTGCAAATGAAACCATTGGTAACAATAACCACTTGCATAAAGATAATATTCCTCATTTTGAAGAAATGTTAGGCTATGGAATAATTCAGGAAGCAAAGCCATTAGAGGATTTCTATTACCTATCAGGTGCTACACCGTTTTAGTTAATTAGCTATTCAATTTGATAAATGGCGGTAAATGGCGGTAAATGGTCGTGAATGGTCGTAAATTGAATATTCCGGAGTATAGTGTACAACGATTCCGGAGCAAAATGTACAACGATTCCGGAGTATAATGTACAATTGATTTTTGTTGTTCTATTTCATAAATAGGGTAAAAAAGTTGGCGTTGGGCGGGGGCCATCAAAG
>JAIOYV010000041.1 GCA_021740905.1 Bacteroidales bacterium | reverse complement strand
ACCAAATAAACCAAAAAGGAGGCAACATGTAAACCAAACATAAACGAATCTTGACAGTAGCGTAAGCCACTGAATAGGGAATTTATGCGCTTATCCCAAATGGGTTTCTAATATTACTCAGATTAGGAATAGCTGGATAGCATATCCTTATTTGCACTTAGTTATTTAGATTAATCAATTAGCCTGCCTCGGCTTGGATGAGGTCAATTATTTATAATCACTTTAAATAGTATCTTTAGCTTTTTATGAATCTCATATAGTATTAAAAATATAAGAAAATGACAATTTTAGTAGTGGGTGCAAGCGGAGCAACGGGGATACGATTGGTCGAAGAGTTGCTCAATCGTGACCAGTATGTTAGGGTGATTGTGCGGTCTCCGGAAAATTTCCCTGACAAAATAAAGAATAATGAACGTTTGTCGATGATCGCCGCAAGTGTTCTGCAATTATCCGACGAAGAGATGAAACAACATGTCGCGGGTTGTGATGCTATAGCTTCGTGCCTCGGCCATAACCTGAATTTCAAAGGGGTTTATGGAAAACCTCGCCGGCTTGTGACAGAAGCGACCCGGAGATTATGCAAAGCAATCAAAGCAACTAATCCAGAGACCTCAATTAAATTTGTTCTTATGAATACGGTTGCCAACCGCAATCGCGATATCAACGAAACAATCCCTTTTGCCCAAAAATGCCTAATTGCATTGCTCCGTCTACTACTTCCTCCACACCCTGACAATGAACAGGCAGCAGAATACCTAAGAACCGATATTGGTAAAAATGACAATGCCATCGAATGGGTTGCGGTTCGACCTTCGGGATTAATTGACGAGGAAAGCCCATCCGAAATCGAAGTTTATCCCTCCCCGATGAGAAGTATCCTCAATGATGGTCAAATCAGCCGGATCAATGTGGGCCACTTTATGGCAGACCTTATCACGAATACCGATCTTTGGAACGAGTGGAAGGGACAGATGCCGGTGATCTATAATAAAGGGACAGCTCTGCCTCAGAGTGGGAGTTAGCACACACCCATCGGATGAATTTTAAAATAATCATCTCACGCATTATGCTGCAGAACATAAACTTTGTGAGAAATGATACTTATTTTTATGGGATCAATTTTTCAGGAATAGTTTCAGGATTAATGATTTTACAAGCACCTAAACAATCAATTGCTAACTTTAAATATTAAATGACATGAAAAAAATGAACAACCTTTCGATTTTCCGTTTAACCATGATCGCTATTGTCCTATCGGTAGCTTTTGGTTGCGAGAAAAATAGCAGTAGCACACCCAATAATTTTCCGGCTTTGTCAACAACAAGTGCCAGCGATGTTACCCATTCTTCTGCCGTTAGTGGTGGCAATATTACAACCGATGGAGGTTCCGCTGTGATCGCAAGAGGTGTGTGTTGGAGTACCCAACAAAACCCGACAATTACTGATAACCTAAGCTCGGACGGTTCAGGAATTGGTACCTTTACCAGCAATATTACAGGCCTCCAGACAAATACAAGCTATTATGCAAAAGCGTATGCGACAAACATTAATGGCACTTCCTACGGAAACCAGATAACATTTGCCACATCAGCGGTACCATCTAACTCATTTACCGCTACTATCGACGGAGTGCCTTTTGTGGCAACCGGGGTTACCTCATCAATCGTATTTGATATCTTAGGCGTGACCGGTTTTTGGGGGGGACAGCAAATCTTACTTTTTATGCCGGAGGATATTATCCCGGGTACTTACAACCTTTCCGAAGTCGGTGATTATTACGCTCAATACATGCCCAATTCTACAAATCCTTATCCTGCGGTATCAGGCCAGCTTACAATTACTGAATACAACCTTGCTGCAAAAACTGTAAAAGGATCTTTCAGTATGGAGGTTATTATTAATTCAAACAACATTAGCATCACCAGCGGACAGTTTGAAGTCTACAATATTTATGATTTAATGTAAAGCCGGGTAAACAGAAATTTGATAATTTCGTTGACAGTTTTTTAGTTCTTGCTGGTGAGCGATTGTATCGCGCACCTTTTCATCAAAAGGTATAACACCCTTATGTTATACCTTTTGTACTTCATAAAGCGGAAGCCATTTTCGTCTTTCTTTAATTCATACTCACCAACCAGATATACTCAACTTTATCGTAGTCGTCATAGCCAAAACGGACACCATAGTCTGGGAAACGCTCTTCGCCACCAGCCACGGTAATAAAGTTCGTTCCATAAACCTGATAAACCTTTGAGCGGTCATCGCCCATCGAAATACCCATTTCGGTTATAGCCGATTCCACAACATATTTATCAGAGCTTACTATAAATGGAAAAATGGTACCTGAGGTCAAGTTGCGCGATTCGTTAAAATTAAGTACAGTACCCCAATAAGTTGCACTGTAGGTGGTGGTAAGATCGGGTTCGCCTAGTTTATTCCTGATATCATCCCAATGATCACCGAGCGAGATTTGGCTTGTTGCGCCATCAATAGTGTATTCCATGCTTTCTCCTTCAATCACCTTTAAACTTACCGGGACTTTTTCCGATTCATCATCTTTTGAGCAGGATTGAAAACCAAGGATCCCTGACAGTAAAAACAGGGGCAGTAAACGTAAAATTTTCATAAATAATTTAGTTTGAATGTTAACGATAATTCGATTTGCAGGCAAAAATAGCATTTATGAAAAACAGAGAGTATGACAAATATTGTCTTAACAAAAACTTAAAATTGGGTGGGTGAAAAATGTCAAAAGCTGAACATCAATCCATGGAATGTCCAGAAAATCGAAAAAACTGGACCTAGTTGTAGATTGTGAAAACAATACAAGAATTAAACAAGAAAAAAACTCCGGTTGTCCGCATCGACAATTCATTGGAAAAGTATAAGAAGATGCCTCTATTCCAGGATAAAGTGGATAAAGCCAATGAAATGTTAAGCACAGTAGGTTTACCTAAAATGATATTGAAATAGCTGTGGAGTCCGGTTTGATAGCCATCGGATGACTTTCTTTTAATCGGAAGGAAAGCCCTTTTTATTTTTGGGGATTCTTATCAAACGTAGTTATCCGATGGCTATTGGGTTTGGACTAATCATCCCTTCTATTTTTTTCTTCAAATAATCAATTAACACATTATGCTGCAAAACATGAGCTTTATGCAAAAACATGCTTGCTTTTTAATCGTAATATTTGTAGAAAAGAATATTTCAAGATTGATGACGTTTACAATTTGTTTAATCAACTAATTTTATAAATCGAGATAAGGACTAAACGAATAAAACCTATACCATGAAACACCTTCTTTTTATATTTTTATTGTTTACAGGTCTTAGTGCTTATGCACAAAATATTATTGCCCCGGCTGTAATTGATACAAACACTGTTTGGAATTGCGATACTGTATTTCTGGATCAGGATATGGAAATATTTCAGAGCTTTACACTTTCCATCCTGCCAGGTACGGTAATTATGAGTAGGGGACAAAATGCCATATTTGTGCAAGGAACTTTAGTTGCCTTTGGTAACGCGACTGATAGTATAACCTTCACGGCCAACGATACCACAAATTTTTCGGATACATCTGTGGTGGAAGGTGGGTGGAAAGGTATTTATTTCCTGAACACATCCAGCACTATGGACAGTAGCCTGTTTGACTTCTGTGTTCTGGAATACGGAAAGGCTTGTGGTAGTAGCGACCAGGAAAAGAGTGGAGGAGTTTTATATGTTTATCACTTCGACAAAATAAGAATTTCAAATTCAGCCATCCGGAATAATCTGGCATTGGATAGTGGTGGTGGCATTTACATGGACTATTGTTCGGCAAATATCTATCATAATTTCTTTAGCCACAATCAAAGTTTTTTGGGAGGAGGAGCAATCTACATGGGCTATGGATCCTATGGCAAAATCTTTAACAACCTGTTTAAGTATAACACTGTATTCCATTTATCTTCTTCGGGAGGATCGTTGTTTATGGGTGGTCAGGGTGCGGCTATTTACTTAAGTGATGAGCCCATGGGGCAAGCCACAACGGAGGTATTTAACAATCGATGCTTTAATAATAAGTGCGTACATGGAGTTATATACGAAAGCACACGATATACAACTATTGCCAATAATCTGATCTGTAATAATTCTGGCAGCGGAATAATGAACGGTCACTCTTTATCCGAATCAAAGTATATTAATAATACAATTGCCCACAATGAGGTTTTTGGGAATTACTCTGCAATTGATATAAATTCAACAAGGGTGGCCGTAATTAATAATATTGTTTGGAACAACTACAACGAGGCCTATTACCCCCTCGATACACAATGTATAAGTGGGAATTGGATGAACCCCGATAGCGTACAGTACAACTTGATAATGGATAACAACTTTCCTGATAATGGAAATATGAGTATGCAGGATCCGCTTTTTGTCGATCCATCGCCCGGCATTGGATTGGCATACGACGGAGAGCTTTATAATTGGGCACTAATGGACAATTCACCTGTCATAAACGCAGGAAAAGAAAATACAATTGAGATGTATCCTATTCCGCTTACTGATATAAAAGGTGAAGATCGGGTATTTGGTGGGTGTATCGACATGGGGGCAATCGAAAACCAAAATGTACTTGGAATAGATAATCCCCAAGCCGAAACATCTGGCCTCATCTGTTTTCCAAATCCGGCAAAACAGCAGATTACATTAGATGGGATTGCACCTTCGATACAGCAAATTTCGATATTCGATCAGCAGGGAAGGCTTGTTCTCAAGATCGAAACATATAAGGGGGAATCGAAATGTATGATTGATGTATCCTCTCTTAGAAATGGTGTTTATTCGATATCAGTAGGTCAATCTTCAGCCAAATTAGTAATTCTTCATTGACAATTTATTGAATCTGAGAATAGCAACGAAACAGGAAATCGATTTCAACTTTCTTTTTTATTCTGTACGAAATGTTGGCATCAAACAACAATTTACCCATATACCACTGTTTTAATGCTTTGCTCCCTTTTGGCTGAAAAGGCTAAAGCCGCAAGGATATGTTCTTTTCTAATTTCGGGGAAGTCTGATTGTATTTCTTCCATCGACATACCGGAAGCCAACCAACCCAAGATGTCGGCAACAGTAATTCGTGTGCCACGAATACAGGGCTTGCCAAATCTGATTTCCGGGTTAATTGATATAAATTCGTTTAATGTTTTCATGCCATTTTAAGTATAAAGCAAAGGTAGGTATTTTAAATCAGGTCGAATCCGGGTTGGTACTTACAGTTCTTCTTTTCATTCCAGCACATGAGGCATAGAAAATTATGCTGCTGGTATCGTAACCGTAAACACCGACCCCTTATCCACCACACTTTCCAGTGTAATTTGCCCATTATTTAGTTCGACCATCTTTTTCATTATAGACAAGCCCAGGCCGGAGCCGGTAATGTTTTTGGTTTTGGAGTTTTTAATGCGGGAGAATTCCTTGAAAAGATAGGCTTCATTCTGTGGAAAATGCCAATATTTGCAATTATTGTCAGGATAGTTTGCTTTTTTTGAAATACTTCAAAATGCCCTCGTCAATTCAACTTCAAATGTAAAATATGTATCTTTGTACCAAGATACAAGATAAGAAGGTATGAAATTACCGCGTTATGAATTGAAGGCCGAAAAAACATTAATGGTGTTTGAGTTTATAAGTGAAGGGCCAAGGGGACAAATTCCCAAACTTATAAAATTTAGCGAAACATCTTTGAAAGATTTTTACAACCTTGCTTTTGGAGACAAAGACCAAGATACTGGTGATATTGACGATTTAGTTGTGTCAAATAATGGGGACAGTGAACAAGTTTTAGCAACAGTAGTTTCAGCAGTTTATGCTTTTACTGATAAGGAACCGGAAGCATGGATTTACGTGACTGGAAGCACTAAATCGAGAACTCGATTGTACCGGATGGGAATATCAAAATATTTTGATGAAGTGAAAGAAGATTTTCTAATATTTGGATTAAAGGATGGTGAATGGGAGAATTTTGAAATTGACGAGGAATACTCAGCTTTTTTGGTAAAAAGAAAATAGATAAATTTGCAATTATGAAAACAATACAAGAATTAAATAAGAAAAAGACCCCTATTGTACGCATCGACAATTCATTGGAAAAGTATAAGAAGATGCCTCTATTCCAGGATAAAGTGGATAAAGCCAATGAAATGTTAAGGACTGTTGGTTTGCCTAAAATGTTATTGAAATAGCTGAGGTGTCTTTTTTTTGACAGCAATCGGATGACTTTCTTTTAATCGGAAGGAAAGCCCTTTTCATTTTTTGGGGATTATTTTCAATAGTAATCATCCGATAGCTTTTGGTTTTGGGCTCATCATCTCCACAATTTTTTTCTTCAAAAAATCATCTCACATATTATGCTGCAAAACATTAGCTTTGTGAAAAATGATGTTTACTTTTAGGGGATTAATTTTTTGTGAAATAATTTATTGAATCATCAGGAAAATCTGAACATTGAAAAGTTTCGAATCAAATGAGAAAAAATAGGATTTATTTTTTATGTATTATGTTCCTTTTTATTTCAGCTGAAAAGAGTTTTAGTCAGAAGAGGAATTATAAGGAAGGCTTTTATATCTCTCTTGAAAATGATACTATTTATGGTTATTTGAAGCAAAAACATTCGATGTATCTATTTTTTAGAGATGCTGATGGTCATAAGAAAAAGTTCACTCCTTCGAAGATAAAAGGATTTGATATTGGTGGTAAAGAATATAAGTCATGCTATCTGAAGGATTTTGAATTAATGTATTTCTTAGCGGTTAAGGAAAAAGGGACAATCTCACTATTTCAATATGAAGATATTAACGACCATAATTTGAACGGTCAATATGGACTTATAGGAGGAATTGCAGAAGGATCGTTTCGGGGTCGAGTTAGTGGATATTATATTAAGAATATGAATGATAACACATTGAATTCTGTTCCTTCAGCAAATAATTTGTTTGCGAAATTCATAAAAATACATTTTTCTGCAATTAATATCATTGTTGAAAAAGTTGAGCTTGGAGAAATTTCAATAGATGATGTAGAAGAAATAGTCGCAAAATACAATACTGATATTTTGCTTGAATAGAAAACAATTGTTGAAGCTATGTAATTTTCAAGAAGCCGGCATCACAACCCTAAACACCGACCCTTTATCCACCACGCTTTCCAAAGTAATATGCCCATTGTTTAATTCAACCATCTTTTTTACAATCGACAGGCCCAGGCCGGAGCCGGTGATGTTTTTGGTTTTGGAGTTTTTGATACGCGAGAACTCCTTGAAAAGATTCTCCTGATCCTGCGTGGAAATGCCGATCCCGGTGTCTTCTACCCGGATTTGGAGTTCGCCCTTTTGTTTGCTGATATTGAAAAAGACCTCACCCCCTTCGCGGTTGTATTTCACGGCATTCGACACTAAGTTGTTGAGGATGATTTCGATTTCCTCGTTATCGGCTCTAAACGAAAGGTTTTCGGCACAATCGAAACGGATTTTCACATTGCGCTGGATGGCCAAAGGTTCGATGGTGTGGATAACCAGCTTGCCCATTTCGTACAGGTCGATCTCTTGCAGGTTACGCTTTTTCTTGCCCGATTCAATGCGGGTCAGGTCGAGCATGTCCATGATGAGGTTGCGCATCCCCTGGAGTCGTATCAGCGAGCGGTCGATCATCGACATATAGTCGTCGATGTTCTCGCCCACCTGTTTTTCCTGCATGATCTGGAGGTAGCCTTCCACCGCGTTTATCGGCGATTTCAGTTCGTGCGATAACACGGACAGAAACTGGAACCGGATGTGCTTGCCCTCCTCTTTCATCTTGCGGGTCATGCGTTTCAGGAACAGGTGCTTGGTGATATTTTCGATGGCTGCCTTCAGTTCCTGTGGCGTGAAAGGTTTCGGCACAAAGTTGTATGCCCCTTTGTTGGTGGCCTTTACAGCCAGGTCCAAAGATGCGTATGAGGTAATCATCATCACCACTGAGTCGAGGTGCATCTGGTTGATTTTCTCCAACAAGTCGATGCCCTGTATGCCCGGCAGTTTATTGTCCAACAAAATTATATCAACAGATTCGTTATTGATAATATCGAGGGCAATCTCGCCGGTTTCAGCTTCTATGGCTTCAAACTCAAAATCGTCTTCCATAAAGGGGTAGCCCACCCGAAAGTTTCGTAAAACCCTTTTTATGCCTGAGCGGATTCCCGGCTCGTCGTCTACGATTAGTATTTTTAGTGTTTTCATAATGTATTCTCCTGTTTTTTCAAAATCCAAATTCTGGTTTCTTTTCCATTTTTTTTAACCTGAGTAGAACCTATTTCATGTCTCCAGATTTCGCCGGGAAAAAAGGCAGGGTAATAAATTCCTACATCTTCCGGCGAAATTAGTCTGACATCTTATTCCCGGCATTTCTCTCGCCAAAGGCGAGATTCATACCGGGCTATTGATATTGTACCTCTCCGGGGTATTATCAAAAACAACCTTTGACTTCCCTATTTCCTCAATTTCCAAATTCACTTAATTCCTTATCCCTATATTTTAAGTAAGCGATTTATCTCCCTGTGCAACTGGTCGCTGCGGATACCCTTTTGCAGGTATAGGTCGGCTTTGATCCAATCGCGGTCTTCTTTTTTTTCCACGTTGAAATTAATGCCTGTTTCGCGGGTCACGGCGGTGGCAATGGCGATGGGCACATCGGGGTATTTTTGTTTGCATTTGTAAGCCAACACAAAGCCACTGTCCTGGGTTTCCATCATCAGGTCCATAATAGCCAGGTCGGGCTTCGTTGTTTCGAGGGTTTTCAACGCCTCGTCTTTGCTTTGGGCGGTAATCACATCGAAGCCAAAATTGCGTACTTGCATTTCCATTTGGGTCAGGTAGTCGATGTCGTCGTCTACCAGTAAAATCAGTTTTTTCATTTTATATATTTTTTAGTTTTGAGTTAAAAAGTTCTGAGTTGGAGAGTATTAAGTTACTTCCAATATTTACTCCATTTCTCTTTCCTTCAATCTCCTTCCATTAATCTATTTCAATCTCATTTCAACATGTTTCGCCGGGAAAACACTTTCTGGTTTCAAACTCAGTTTTCCCGCCGGCGAATTCTGTCCTGTTTCTATTTCCCCGCATTACGCTTCGCTACATACGGGGTTATTGATATTTAACCCCTTCGGGGTTTATGCTTTCCTTCGAATTATCCTAATTTCCTATTTTCTTACTAAACTTATTTTCACCTTCCGAAACTTTCGAGTAGGAGGGCCTCAATTCCCCAATTTCTCAATTCCCTAATTACTCTATTCCCTCGGCAAGCTTATCTTAAATGTCGTTCCGGTTTGCCCCTTCATAGGATCGGCGTTCGATTCCACCTCAATTTGACCGTTGTGCATTTTTACTATGCCATACACCAGGGGCAAGCCCAAACCTGTTCCTTTTCCCAGTCCTTTGGTGGTAAAGAATGGCGTGAATATCTTATCCATGTTCTCCTGCGAAATCCCAGAACCGGTGTCGCTAATGAGAATCCTCACCGAGCCATTTTCGTCTTCCATGGTCAGTTTTAAAGTGCCTCCGTTTGGCATTGCCTCGATGGCATTCTTTTCCAGGTTGGTCAATACCTGCATCATCTGGTCGGTGTCGATACAGGCCATCGTATCGTGCATATTCGATTCAATATCCATCGTCACATTTTTTGGGGCGAGGACAGAGTTTAGGCTTCTTCTGCAAAATTCCTCAATGTCGATTTCAACTTTTTTGACCTGGTTTTTACGTGCAAAATTCAATAGGCCACCCACAATTTTTTTGCACCGATCGGCCTGTTCGACTATCAATTCAAGGTCTGCCCGCATTTCGTCGTTGTCGGCAGATTCATCTAAAAGAATATTGCTGTACATGGTGATCACGCCCAGGGGGTTGTTCAACTCGTGGGCAATTCCTGCCGACAATTGTCCCATGCCTGCCAGCTTCTCCGACTGTCTCAAGGCTTGTTTGGCACTGGCTAATTGTTCATTCGATATATTGAGATCGTCGATTGACTGGTGCAATTTTTCGATGGTGTAGGGCAAACACATTTCGTCTTCAGCCAAACCCTCCACTATGGCAATGGCATGTTTCCGGCAGGTTGAATAGCCACAGGCGCCGCAATTCAGGTGGTCTTTTTCTTCAAGCTTGCCAATTTTTACAAGCACTTCAAGGATGGCTTCCTCGCTGGTAACGGAAGTTTGCGCTTTGAGTTCGGTAAACTCGCGGCTAAAATCCATATCCGAAAAAGCATCCATGTCGAGCTGCCACTCGGTATAGTCCAAGTTAGCGAGCTTTTGTTTAACATAGTTCGAGATTAATGACCGCCGCTTGTACCGCCTTCCATTTGGCGACATGCCCGGTCCCATGATGCAGCCCTCGCAACATAGCAATTCGAGGTGTTTGGCATCCAATTCACCAGCATCCAATTCGGCAATAATCTCGCGGAAATTCTTTTTGCCTTCGGCTACTATTGTTGTACCCTTGCTTACATCGTCGCATTTTCCAATGGTGGTCAACATGCCTTTGCTTACAGGGAATACAGCTCCTTTGGCCGAGTGCGGGGGATCGAAATCGGATGCAACAGAATTTTCAGGCGAAATATTTTTTGATTTGAACATCAGCCTCAATTCTTCAAACGTAATGGCATCGTCGATCTCGTCCGATTCGCCTTTTTTTGCGATACATGGGCCAATGAAAACTACTTTTATTTCGTTGCCAAATTTTTGTTTCAGAAGTCGAACTGTAGCAATCATGGGTGAGACGATGGGTGCCAACTTACCTATTTGTTGAGGGAAATATTTTTCGACATAGGCTACAATCGCCGGGCAATCTGAACTTATGATGGTTTTTTCGGGATGCTCTCTTTCGTAATCGCTGTAAGCTTTTGCCACTAAGTCTGCCCCAAAACTCACCTCTACCACCTTGCTGAATCCAAGTTCACGAACCATCCCTATCAGTGTGCGATAATCGGTAAACTCCGAAAATTCGGCAGGAAAGGAAGGGGCCACACAAGCGACCACTTCCTCCCTGCCACCAATTAAACTAAAAGTACTATCTATGGTCGAAATATAATTTTTCGCTCCCTGGCTGCAAACCTCTACACAGTTGCCACAGGCGATGCAACGCTCGGGCACAATCTCGGCCTGACCGTTGATGATCTTGATGGCCTTGACCGGGCACTCACGTACGCAGGTGTAGCACACGCGGCAGCGGTTCTTCACGGTGTAAACTATTTTATTTCTAATGTCTGGTCCCATGTTGAGAGAGTTTCAAAGTTTTGAGTTGAAAGAGTTCTGAGTTCACATTTAAACAGAGTTTAGGGTTAACTTCAAAGATCACAAATCGTTAATTTTACCATATGAAGCTTGTGCGTAGTTTGGCCTTGCTCTGAAATCAAAAATTGTTCAACTTAAATAATTCATCATCATCTTTTGCTTCCGCCCTTTCAGGGCTAAAAAATATTACCATCCTTTCTACATAGGGCTGCACCCTATGTTATTGCTTATGCCCCTTTGGGGCTTTTTCTGTGTTCTGAAATCAATAAATTAATAGATTGTAGAGACGCAATTTATTGCGTCTCTACTGTGGTTATTTGCCAAATTTCTATTTTCATTATCCAGGTTTTTCAACTTTGTCCTTTTTCAATTTTCAACCCAGAACTTTTCAACTCAGAACTTTTCAACTCCATTACAACATCACTCCTTCCCGTACTTTATAATGTGTGTGCAGAAGCTCATGGCTTTTATGTCCACAGGGTTCGCCGAGGAAATCTTTGTACAGTTCAATAATTTCGGGGTTTTTGTGCGATACCCGTAGCGATTCGTTCATGTCGGTGGTGTAGAGCGATTGCATCCTCGCCATTATTGCTGATGGGTCGGCACCGATTTTTTGGCCACCGCCACCGATACAACCACCGGGACAAGCCATCACTTCGATGAAATGAATATCCTCGCGACCATTCCTGATTTCTTCCAACAACACTTTTGCATTGGCGATCCCGTTTACTACGGCTACTCCAACTTTCAGGTCACCGATTTCTATTTGGGCTTCCTTCCTTCCTTTCAAGCCTCGCAAGGCATTCACCTGAAACTTGATCAGTTCCTTTCCGGTAAGTTTGTAATAAGCTGTGCGGATGGCGGCTTCCATAACTCCACCGGTGGCTCCGAACAATTTTCCGGCAGTACTTCTTGCCCCTAATGGCGAGTCGGTACTTTCGGGCTCCAGGTGCTCGATATCGATGCCATACATTTTAATGAATCGGGCAAATTCGCGAGTGGTCAAAACTGCATCTACATCTGTAATCCCTTTGTGGGTCATTTCTTCGCGCTGCGCCTCAAACTTTTTGGCAGTGCAGGGCATGATGGAAACCGAATAGATTTTCTCCGGTTTAATATCCGATTTTTCGGCAAAATAGCTTTTTATAACCGAGCCCATCATTTGCTGGGGCGATTTGCAACTCGACAAGTTATCGAGAAAATCGGGAGTAAATTCTTCGGCATACTTCACCCATCCGGGGCAGCAACTGGTAAACATGGGCAGTTTTCCACCACCTACGATTCGCTGGATCAGCTCTTCCGATTCTTCCATAATGGTGAGGTCGGCGGCAAAGGTGGTATCGAAAACAAAGTCGAAACCTATTTTGCGCAGGGCGGCGTTCATAACCCCGTTCATATCTTTTCCGGCTTCCATGCCAAATTCTTCGGCCAGGGAAATGGAAATAGATGGGGCATATTGAACCACTACTTTGGTTTCAGGGTCGAGAATGGCATCCTGGATTTCGGCAAAGTGGTTTTTCTCGGTCAAAGCACCCGTTGGGCAAACCATGATGCACTGGCCACAATTGATGCAGCTCGAAACATTCAAGCCTTTATTAAACGATGTCCCGATTATTGATTTGCTTCCGCGATTTACAAAGTCGATGCAGGCAACGCCCATCACCTCTTCGCACACGGCTACGCAACGGCCACACAAAATACACTTAGCCGGGTCGCGGACCAAACTGGCGGAGCTGAGGTCTAAATGATAATCATTTTTAACCCCGCGTATCCTGCGATCTGTCACATGCAATTCTTCGGACAAATCCTGCAATTCGCAATTTTTATTTCTTACACAGTACAGGCAATCATCGGGGTGGTTCGACAGCAAAAGCTCAACGATGGTTTTCCGCGATTCGATGACCCTTTCGGAGTGGGTGCTTATCTTCATCCCTTCTTCAACGGGATAGGAACAAGCGGTGATCAATTTCCCATTGGTTGTGTTTTCGACCACACACATGCGGCAGGCACCCGTTGGGAAATGGTCTTTTATATGACAGAGGGTAGGGATTTTGTGCCCGTTCCGTTGGAGGGCTTCCAATAAGAATTCGCCTTTGTTTACCTCTATATCGTGTTTGTTTACTTCTATTTTGAAATCCATTTTTCTTGTTCTTTTTTCGGGTTTTGAGTTTCGAGATCACAAAAATCCGTTGTTCAACATCAAAAATCAAAATTCGTTAATCCTTGTTCTGAAATCATTTTTATTTCTATCTAAAATGCCAATTTGCTTACGCCCTTTCAGGGCTAAAAAACGTTGTCGTACTTTCTTCACAGGGCTTCCCCGCAAAATGCGGGGCTATTGCTTGCGCCCCTTTGGGGCTACATTCTTGTTTGAAATCTATGGAGTTCCACTTTGCAAGCTCCTCCCCATCTCCCCATCACTCCATCACTCCATTCCCTAATTAACTAATAATAATTGCATCAAACTTACAGGCTTCTTCGCAGGCACCGCAGGCAATACATCTATCCTGAACTATAAAATGATGGATTTTGCGGGCACCAATGATGGCATCTACCGGACATTTCTTCACACAAACCATACATCCAGTACATTTCTCGATGTCGATGGTGAAGGTACGAAGATCGGTGCAAACCCCGGCGGCACATTTGCGGTCGAACACATGTTCTTCGTACTCGTGCCGGAACCAGCGCAAGGTGCTCAACACCGGATTGGGTGCGGTTTGTCCCAATCCGCAAAGCGAAGTGTCTTTAATTACCTTGCTCAGTTTTTCAAGCTGCATCACACTTTTCATCCTTTCCAAAGGCTCGTATTTGCTTGTGTTGGTTGGCTTCTTGGTGATGGTCTCCAGGATTTCCAGCATCCGTTTGGTGCCTTCGCGACAGGGGATGCACTTCCCGCAGCTTTCGCGCTGTATGAAGTCCATGAAAAACTTGGCCACGTCCACCATACAGGTCCTTTCGTCCATTACCACCAGGCCACCGGATCCCATCATAGCACCCACTTCGATAAGCGACTCGTAGGTGATTTTAATATCGAGGTTTTCTGCAGTTATACAACCACCCGATGGGCCGCCGATTTGGACAGCCTTAAATTCTTTGTTTTCAGGGATACCACCACCGATGTCGAAAATTACTTCGCGAACGGTTGTGCCCATGGGGATTTCTATCAAACCGGTTTTGGCCACCCTTCCCGATAGGGCAAAAACTTTTGTGCCTTTTGAGGTTTCGGTGCCAATCTCGGCAAATTTGTCGGCGCCCATACGCATAATTTCCGATACGTTCGACAGGGTTTCCACATTATTGATAATGGTTGGTTTGCCAAACAACCCGCTAACGGCAGGGAAAGGAGGACGGGGGCGAGGCATTCCTCGTTTGCCTTCGATACTATGGATCAACGCAGTTTCTTCTCCGCAAACAAATGCGCCTGCCCCCATCTTAACTTTCAACTCGAAGTCGAACCCCGAATTGTATATATTGGTTCCAATTAAGCCATATTCCCTGGCTTTCGTAATGGCAATTTTTAGCCGCTCGATGGCCAACGGATATTCAGCCCTGATATAAACATACGCCACCGATGCGCCAATTCCATAAGCGGCAATGGCCATCCCTTCGATCAATCGGTGCGGGTCGCCTTCGATAACCGCACGGTCCATAAAGGCACCGGGGTCACCCTCATCGGCATTGCAGATCAGGTACTTTTGGTCGGCTTCGGTGGCCGATGCAAACTTCCATTTTTTCCCGGTAGGAAAACCACCGCCACCACGACCGCGCAAACCACTCTTTTCAATCTGTTCGCAAACTTCTATGGGTTTGTAGGTTTTTATGGTGTCGAGAAATGATTTGTAGCCACCGTTGGCAATGTATTCTTCTATGCTGGTTGGGTTTATCAGGCCGCAGTTTTTTAGAACTATCCTGGTTTGTGGCTTAAAGAAAGGGTGCTGGTCGATGCTCAGGGTATCTTCCCATTGTTTGTTCCCATCGTCGATCTGGCAAAGTAAGTCGGCTTTTGGGATTTCTAATTCGAACATCGAATCGAGAATTGCTTCTACCTTACTGGCCTGCACATGCTGAAAGGAGACCCGGTTAAATCCGGGGATTTTCACATCCATCAAAGGTTCGGATGCACACAAACCAATGCAGCCCACCTCTACTATTTCTGCATCAATATCTTTTTGTTGAAGATAACTTTCGATGGCTATTTTGGTTTTACCAGCCCCGGCACCTAACCCGCAGGTTCCGGCCCCAATATAAATTACGGGCTTGCTGATCTCCTTTTTTGAAAGAAGGCGCACGGTCTTGGAAATTTCCTCAACCGAGGCCCTTGCTTTTGTTCCTAATATATTTTCGATCAGGAATTCTTTTTGGTTTACATTCAGAATTTCCATCTTATTGTTTGTTTTCTTTGTTTCTATACTCTGAAATAATTTCATGAATCGAGGGGCCAGTTACTTTCGCATAAAATTCACCATTAATAGAAATAACCGGGGCTAAACCACAGGCACCAATACAGGCCACCACCTCAATACTAAAAAGGCCATCACGGGTTGTTTGCCCAGCCTTCACCTTCAATGCTTTTTCAATTTCTTCTAATACAGTGGCAGACCCCAACACATGGCAAGCCGTCCCGCGACATACCTGCACGTGGTATTTCCCAACAGGCTCGAAACGAAACTGATTATAAAAAGTGGCCACCCCAAATATTTTACTGGTTGGGATATTCAAATGGCGACCCACCTCAACAACAGCTGTTTCTGATAAGAATCCTTCCTTTTCTTGTATTTCCTGAAGGAGGGGGATCAGGTTTTCCCGATGCGAACCGGGGTATTTGTTGACTATTGTTTCAATGCTTGACATCATTGTTTTTTTTAGTTCTGAGTTGAAAGAGTTCTAAGTTCGGTGTTAAAAGTGGGCAGGCTTCCTTCTGCAAAGTTACCTGCCCACTAACCTACTAAACTATTTTTTAAAGTTCAAAGTTCTGAGTTAAAAGAGTTCAAAGTTCTGAGTTAAAAGAGTTCAAAGTTCTGAGTTTGATAGTTCTGAGTTAAAAAAGTTCTGAGTTCTGAGTTTGAGAGTTCTGAGTTTTTTGATTGTTGAACTTTTTATCTGATCTCCTACAACATTAAACTTTTTAACTCTGAACTTTTTCAACTTTGAACTCCTCAACCCTTCAACTCAGAACTTTTTTAACTTTTCAACTCTTACTTGAGCAACCTTTTAATTTCTGCGATAAGAGTCTCGGCATGGACAGGTTTGCGGATAAAGGCATTCACCGGGAAGAAAATGCTTTTGCCTTTTTCGTTGCGATAGTCTACACCTGCATCACCGGTATCAACATTTTTAAGCAATAGCACATCGAGGTCTTTGTAGTTGGGGTCGGCACGGAACTCATGGGCCATTTCCTGAACACTTGGCTTGTTGGTAATCAGGGCATCAATCGACGACTGCATCACAACCGGCATCCCTTTCAGGGCAGGGTTCTCTATGATCTCTTTAGCTAACTCGAAGCCTTCGAACTGGGTGTTCATCATCACATCAAGGATGGCCAGGTCGGGTTTCCAACTCTTGATCAACTTTAACCCTTCTTCCTTATCGTTGGCCGACAGAACTTCGTATCCTTCTTTTTTCAGGATGGCTTCTGCCACGTTGATTACATCAATGTCATCATCTACGATTAAAATTCTCTTTGCTGTTTTCATTTCTTTTAATTTAAATTGGTTTATATAGTTTTTAGTTGTTCGGAAATCGATTCAGGTATATAAAACTCCCCGTTGTCCACTTCCCTTATTACTGTTTCAATTTCTTTTCGCTGTGTGTTTTTGAGCAAGAACCCACTTATCCCAGTTTGTTTCAAATCATCCAATCGCACCTGGTCGTAATGTTGCACCATGCCTATTACTTTTGAGGCAGGGTTTGCCAGTAGAAACTCTTTAATATGGTTTCCGCAGCTTGAGCATTGTATCCCAATGTCGATAAATAATAAATCAGCCTTTTGATAAATCGGATCAGTTAAAAGCTCCGAACTATTTTCTCCTTCGGCAACTAAAACTGCATCGAGGTTCCGAAGTACCATCTTTAACCCTGTCCGGTAGATTTCGTGCTTGTCGATTAAAGCAATATGTTTTGTGCCATACATCTTTTCAATTTTTATAGTGGTAAAAGTATGGCCGCCACAACGTCTGTACAAGGAAGGGTTGTACCGTTTTTACCCCGTAAGGGAGTACCGATTAACGGGAAGCAAAACCAGTACTTTTACGCAGTGGGTAGCGTGGAAGTATGGGGTGGGTTTTGTAAGTGGTTGAAAGAGTGGGGAAGAAGAAGGATGGCGATTGAGTAGATAGTATGGTTTTAGTTTTTTTGTTTGATTTTGAAAAGGGGTGGTTTTGGGAGGGGGGCGACAAAAACGGGTAATTTGAATAGCCATTGGATGACTTGGCCGGACGAGGACCTATTATATAAAAATGAAGAAAAATAAGTACTTGCAGTTTAAGGACTGAGATTCCTCACTACCATACCAATGACATCTTTTTGTAAGACACTGAAACAGTGAGCATAATGAATTTATACAGATTTCTCCTTAAGATCGAAATTACAGTGCTTAGTAAGGTACTGGTTGACAGTAAAATTGGGAAACAATAAAGAAAAACGATAGTTGAACCCTTTCAGGGTTCCATCATCATATTGTCCTGTTTCCATGCACTTCCCCGACCAAGGTACGGGGCAGGCTGTACATGGCTATTCACGTTTAATCCCTTCGGGATTGGTCGGAGCAAATAACCACGAAGTGGTTAAACGTGAATAGCCATAGGCGAAACCTATGGATCGGAAGCAGTATTATGCACAAACCCTGAAGGGGTTTAATGGCAATATTCTGAACCAACTTTGGGATATTGGGGGATCTTCTGTCATTTTTCTGTGAGCGCATTTTTTTTGGCCTGTACCCTCATTTGTATTTTTGCTCTAAATACTTGTAATATTCTTTTTTAGGGTCTTCAATATCTGAACCTTTTAGTACACCTGCCCATTTATTAAAAAATTCATCGGCTGTCATTTTCGGGGGTGTCTTTTTCATGCTTTTGTGTTTGATAGTAAGCACTACCTCTACTTCAGAGTTTTCTAAATGGTAATTGTTCGGGATTTTAATTACCCCATTTGGCAATACAGTAGTATCAAATTTATAGGCTTGCTTCTTATTACTCTACTCAATTAATTCAATACAAATATAGGAAAAAGAAAGCAATTGTTCGGCAAGCGAAATGATTTCAGGTTTTTGCACGGAATCAAAAAGTACTTATATTTGTACTTATATAAGCACGTAAATAATTATTGATATGATAGCAGCGAACTATACCGAATTCAGAACTGACCTGAAAAAATACCTCGATGATGTTGAAAACAACCATGAGACATTGGTCATAAAGCGTAAAGCGGGCAAGGGCACTGTGTTGATTTCGTTGGAGGAATATAACTCAATAATGGAGACAGTCCATCTTTTAAGCTCGAAAGCAAATGCCGATTGGCTCTACGCATCGATACAGCAAATGGAGACAGGTAAGGTCGTAAAAAACGCTCAATTAATCGAGGACTGATGCTGATAACTTTTTCGGAAAATGCCTGGTATGATTATCTTTTCTGGCAGAAGGAAGACAGGAACGTTTTAAAAAAAATCAATCAGCTAATCAAAGACATTCAACGTACTCCTTTCAAAGGAATAGGCAACCCTGAACTTTTGAAGTACGATCTTTCGGGTTATTGGTCGAGACGCATAAGCCATGAACACAGGTTAGTTTACAAAGTTGTAGGTGCCGAATTGTTGATCTATAGTTGTCGGTATCACTACGATAAATAAAAGGGAAACCTTATTTACACAAACACCTCGGTCAAATCAATCTTCAGGTCACCATTAAAAATGTAAACAGGGATTTTGTCGTCTTCGGCAAAGATGCCCCTGAACTGAAACTTCCCGTTTTCACCTAAAACAAAAACAGTCACGTTCTCATCGTTGGGGCTTACGATCCAGTATTCGCGAACACCGTGTTCCTGGTAGATTTCAAATTTGTCTTGTACGTCGCGCTTGGAGTTTTTGGCCGAAACAATTTCGATTATAAAATCTGGGGCACCGAGGCAGCCACCTTTATCTAATTTTGATTCATCACAAACTACCAGCAGATCAGGTTGCAAAACAGTATAGATGGTTTTGTTATCCTTTGACTTTTTATTCTTTGGAAAGCGGACATCAAAAGGAGCAGCAAATCCTTTACATTGTTTATCTTTAAGGTAATATCTTAATATCCCGGAAAAATTAAAAGAAATTTCCTGATGACGCATTGACGGTGCGGGTGACATCAACTTAATAAACCCATTGTATAGCTCCCTCCGTACATCGTCCATCCAGGTAAGATAATCGGCGTAGGTATATCGTTTGTTTAAATCCAGCTTCAGTGTTTCCATGTTTTCAGGCTTTGATTACAAAAATACGAAAATATATTCTTTTTGTCTCATAGTGAAAAGTAATCATACTTTTACTCAAATAAGGTTGTAAATAATTTTAGATATGATTGCTGCAAACTATACCGAATTCAGGACCGGTTTATAGAAGTACCTCAATGATGTTGAAAACAACCATGAAACTTTTGTCATTAAGCGTAAAGCGGGCAAGGGCATGGTTTTAATCTCATTAGAAGAATACAACTCCATTTTGGAAAACGTCCATCTTCTAAGCTCGAAAGCAAATGCCGATTGGCTCTACGAATCGATACAGCAAAGGGAAACGCTGTTTACACAAACACCTCCATCAAATCAATTTTCAAATCCCCTTTAAAAATCTCTACCGGAATTTTGTCATCCTCGCTGTACATGCCCCTGAATTGGTATTTTCCGTTTTCATTTAAATCAAACACGGTCACATTTTCATCGTTGGGGTTTACAATCCAGTATTCTCGGACACCATGCTCCTGGTAAATATCAAATTTATCTTTCAAATCGCGCTTCGAATTCTTTGGCGAGACAATTTCAATAATGAAATCTGGTGCACCCAAACATCCTTTGTCGTCCAATTTTGTAAGGTCACAAACCACATATATGTCAGGTTGTAAAACAGTGTAGATCGTTTTATCATCTTTGTCTTTTTTATTCTTTGGAAATCGAACATCGGAGGGAGCATGATAAACCTCACAGTTTTTACTTTCTAAAAAGACATCCCAAATTCTGGTTAACTTAACTGATATTCTTTGATGTATCCTCGAAGGTGCGGGTGACATCAACTTAATAAAACCATTGTAAAGTTCCCGCCTCACATCATCCATCCAGGTAAGATAGTCGGCATAAGTATATCGCTTGTTTATGTCCAGCTTCAGTGGTTCCATGTTTTCAGGCTTTGATTACAAAAGTACGAAAAAATCATGGTATGGAATAAGGTATTGCCATTATGCAAATGTCGTAATATAAAAGGAGCTGGTCAACTAAACCAGCTCCACGAAAAACTTTAATCATATTTATCGCATGGGTGAATTGAATTAAACATTCAAATACTTGGACTAAGTATTAACACTAAAATTCGTCCTCCCGTGCATAAATGCTTTATATATTCTCCTTTGAACTCATTATTTTATTATGAAAACCAAAAAGTAATCATTCATTGGCCGGAAAGTGGAACTCTGCGCTGCCATTCATTTTAATCTGATACCCCCTGCCAGCTTCCATGTTGCCAATTTCGTTGATGTCGTAATCGTTCCAAAAGAGCAAACCATCTCCATCTTTCACCAATTGTATTTGCTTCGATATGGAGCTTAACACACTATCAATCGGGGCCGATTTTTTTCGGGGATAGCCCACATAACTGTAGTTGTCGGGCAGGTAAATATTCATGTTTTCAGGCTTTACTGCTATGCCTGACACCTCAACTGTACAGTCTTTGTGGGTGCAAATCAAATATCCTTCGGCAGGGACGATATTCCCAATTTGGTTTACATCGAAGCCCGGCCAGAAAATATTCCCTCTTTCATCTTTTACAATAATAATATCGGAGAGCACTGGGCCCAATACGTTTTTAAGATTTCCAGGAATGGGGTCGATATAGGTAGAAATCATGCTCCATCCCTTTGGGATTTTTATATTCTGCGTTTCGGGCATGGCATCTTGATTTTGCAAAACCTTGTTCTTTGATTCAAAACAGCCAATATCTGGTTTGCCATCTTGCAAAAGGCTTCCTTCAAAGTCTTGTTTCAGTCCAAGTTCAGTTCCTGCATTTATACTGGGCGAGGTCGATTGCACATGGAAATCGCCAACAGCGGCATCAGCAAATTGAGGGTCGGCAGTTTTTGAATTATTATCCAAACCGCTTACTTCCTGAAAGTCGGATATGGTATTGAAATTTATTTCCCCCAATTTGATAAAATTGTTTTGTTCGGGGTAAATGAGATTATGATCCGATTTAATCTTCTGTACGTTTAGATATTGTAGTGCAATGTCTTCGGGTTGAGTGAGATAGATAATATTGTTGTTGACTTTTGCGGGAGCATTGTCGGATGAGATATTTACCCGGTTATCGTAAAGCACATTATTATATACTTCACTAAGTGTAGCTCCCGAATATTTCAGTTTGATCGCTTGGTCGCAGTTGGTAATTTTATTGTAATGGATTTTAGCGGAATGGAGATTTGCGTAAATCCCGGTTTTTCCAGATTTGAAAACATTATATCGAACATCAGTCATGCCAATTGAGCCCATAAATAAGCAGGAGCTATTCAATGAATCTTCGGCCAGGCATGTGTTGTATTCAAAAACACCAACAGCCTTTTCCATCCCCGAAACATTGAAACAGTACTTATTGCCAGTGCCGGTTTTGTCGAGGATATTGTGGTGTATGTTGAATTCCTTACAAGGATTTGTAAGTTGGATGCAATCGCCATTTGAAAAACTCTCGTCGGGATCGATGAACCAGGCTTGATTTACATCATAAATATGACAGTTGGCAATCTCAATTTTGTCTGCGTTTGCAAAAATACCATCGTAATAAATATTGAATATCTCGCAGTTAATAATTTTCAATAAGCTGGTATTTCCTGTTGCCCGTATGCCCCATTGTGCCCCATGGATAAAGCAATCCTCAATCAGGATGTTATCTGAACCTTCGCCAGTAAAATGAATATTTGCGAGGGCGTTTATTGCTTCAATGTCGAGGCTGCGGAAGCAGATATTTTTTCTTGAATTTGCGTTGAAAGCATATTCCTGGCCCGAATAAATAATTTTGGGTCTGTCGCCTTGTCCATACGAGCCAAAGCTGACATTGTCGCAGATTATGTCTAAATAATTTCCGGTATTGAAAACAGTACCTCTCTTTAAGAGATAGTAGCTATAGGAGGCCTGGGGCACATAAAGATACGAAACGAAAGGGTGTTCCCTGCTGCCATCTTGTATGGTGTCGCTTACATTCCCAGGGTCGATGTAGTATGTGGTTTGGGCAGAAAGGCTTGACGCATTTAGCAGGTATGCCAGGATGAAAAATAGTATCCGGCTCTTAATTACCCGCAAATCACCGGCAATTTTGAAGTCTATCATGTTAACGAAGTTGAAGTCTAAAATTCTATTTAAGTTTTTACAAATTGACTTACGTAAATTATCCTGACAGGTTGCATGTTAACTCGGAAAAAATGCCGACACAGGTTTAGGTTTTTCTGCCGTAGATTTACGCGGCTAAAATGTTTTTGACGCGGGTTTACGCTGAAAAGCGCGGATCAAAAAAGACAAAAGAAATCCGTGTACTCCGCGTAAACCAGCGTCAAATTTGATTTTTAAAATCCGCGTCATCCGCGCAAATCTGCGTCAAGAAAATAATATTATCTGCGTGCTCCGCGAAAACCCGCGTCAGAAAAGAGAAATTATTGGCTTAATAACACACGGGCGTTTTCCATGGCAGCATGGGAAACATCTTTGCCACTGAGCATTTTGGCAATTTCTTCGAGCCTTGTTTCCCCGGAAAGCAAACGAATTCCAGTTTCGGTGGTTTCGGCCATCTCATCTTTATAAACGAGGTAGTGATAATCGCCCTTAGCGGCGATTTGAGGTAAATGGGTGATGTTGATAACCTGCATGCCCTTCGACATTTCTTTGATAATGTTGCCCACCTTGTCGGCAATGTCGCCAGAAACTCCGGTGTCGATTTCATCAAAAATTATCGTAGGCAGCCCGGATGATTCAGAAAGCATTGACTTTATGCACAACATGAGCCTGGATATTTCACCCCCCGAAGCCACTTTTTGTATTTCCTGGGGTTCCGACTTTTTATTGGCTGTGAATAAAAAACTGAAATTGTCGATTCCATGTTCTGCAAATTCTTCGCTAATCCTGTTCTCTACTTTAAAAAGAGAATTGGGCATCCCCAGGTTTTTGAGCATTTGGTTCACCTTGGTTTCGAACTGGGGCAGGTTTTTTATCCTGGCCGATGATAATTGGAGGGCCAGATCGCCAACCCTTTTGGCTATCCCTTTATACAATTGCTCGTGCTTGCGAATTTCATCGTCATACGATTCAATTTCATTGATCTTATCCGAAAGCTGGTCCCTCAGATCGATCAGCTCTTTTATACTTCTTAGTTTATGCTTTTGTTGAAGCGAGTAGATGGTGTTTAGCCGATCCTGGACCTGGGTAAGGCGTGCTGGGTCGTGTTCTATTTTTTCGTTGTGGATTTCCAACTCCGAAGCTATATCTTTTAGCTCAATGGTTGTGCTTTCTATCCTGCTCTTCAAATTGCTCGCTAAGGGGAAAAAGCCTTCTACCTGGGCCAACTCCCTGATAGCATTTTTCAGGATCGGTAAAACCGTCAGTTCTTCCCCGTCGAGGCAAGCCATGCTTTTGTCGATAGCCAGTTTGATTTCTTCGGCATGGGTAAGGATTTCCTGCTCACTTTCCAACTCGTACTGCTCTTCCTCATTGAACAATTTTGCCGTTTCCAATTGCTCGAATTGAAACTGATAATAGTCAAGATCAACTTTACTTTTGTCGGCTTGCTCAATTATTCGCTTTAAATCCTGTTGAGCTTTTCGCAAGGAATGAAAAGTCGATTGGTAATCAGCGAGGAGTTTGGGTTGGCGGGTAAGTTCATCAATCACCTTTAGCTGAAAAAGGGTATCACCCAAAAGCAGACTTTGATGTTGCGAATGAATATCCACAAGGCTTTGTCCAATTTCTTTCAGGAGAGGTAAAGTAACAGGCGTATCGTTGATAAAGGCACGGGATTTTCCACCAGGGGCTATTTCCCGCCGAAGGATGCAGGGGCTTCCATAGTCCAGGTCGTTGGCTTGAAAGAAAGGCTCAAGTCCATATTCCTCAATCCTGAAAATGCCTTCGACAACACATTTTTTGCTTTTCACGAGCAAGACAGAGCTTTCGGCACGATTTCCCAGGATCAACGAAAGTGCACCTAATAGAATCGATTTTCCAGCCCCGGTTTCGCCGGTAATAATACTGAGGCCCGGATTGAAGTCAATGTCCAGTTGCCTGATTAGTGCATAATTTGAAACGCTGATCGATTGAAGCATCTTCCTTAAATTTAAAGCAGCCCAAAATTACCCTAGAACTTTCCACCAGGCCTTCCACCTCCAGGCATACTTCCTCCTGGAGAACTTAAGTTGTTGCCCGGTTGGTTGGCCTCTTTGATTTTGCTGTATTTTGATGCGTTGGCAGGATCGACCTCTTGAAGTATTTGTACCACCCGGTTTTGTTCGTCTGGGAACGATTCAGAAAAAATATTCACCAGCTCATCCGATTTGGCATCAAAAAACAACTGCATCAGGAAAGAGCCTGGCTTATCGCGGTGCACCTGCTGAAGGAGCCTCATGCTTTCAGCAATTACCGACCTTCCATCGGCCGCTTTCTGGCTCATCACATCAAGGCCCAGTCGATGGTACTGATACATACACTGACGAATACCTGAGTATCGGTCGTTCATTAAATTTTCGACCAGCCAATACCTGTTCTTCAGGCTCTCGAAAGCTTTCCATCCTTTTTCGATGGAATTTTGCGATTGGTTTACGATGGTCTCTGCCTTTTCGAAAAAGGGTGTTCCGCCTTCCATTCCAAACGAATCGTAATCGAAACCTAAAATGATATTCAAATAAAAGGCAATGATATTGACGAGACTGGTATTGGTTCCGCTTTCGTTATATTCGAGGGGCTCGAATTCGACATATCGGATATGAAAATTATTGTCCACGTAATTCATCAACACCGATTTATAGCTTGTATTATAGATGGGGCGGCTGGCCTGTATCTGGATTTTTCCTTTGAATTCATCCACCGAGATTTCTTCGGAAATGGTAATCATGATGTTGCAATCGATTTTTTCTTCGGGCGAAAATTTATGATTGGTCCATTTTTTATTGTTGATAAATTCGTATAATTCGCTTTGCAAAGTACGGTATATCTGTTTGTTTGTGCCTTGTACTTGTGGCGACATAACCTGGATCTTACAATCGAATTCCTGTGCCCCGGCATTCAACATCATAAAAAAGCCAAACAGCGATAATAGGTATGTCTTCAATTTTCTCATAATACATTCAATTCAAACAAAACTAATTTGGGTCTAAAAATACTGTTTTTCGTTAAGCCATTGTTTACGGCCTCATCATATCAACGATCTTTTCCACAATGTCAACGGCCACATCAGCTTTGGTTTTTAACTCGAAACCGCTGATATTATTGTTCTTGTCGAGTATGCTGATTTTGTTTGTGTCGTGCCCAAAACCGGCTCCTTCATCGTTGAGGGAGTTTAACACAATAAAATCCAAGTTTTTGTCCGTAAGCTTCTTTCGGGCATTCTCCAATTCATTGTCGGTTTCGAGGGCAAAACCAACCAGGTGCTGTGTTGGTTTTTTCATTTTTCCTAATTGGGCGGCAATGTCCTGGGTCGGTTTCAACTCGATGCTGTAATTTTCTTTCCCCCTTTTTACTTTTGATTTTTCCTGAACAATAGGAGTAAAATCGGCCACGGCGGCTGTCATTATTGCACCATCCATATTGGGGAAGTGCTTGATGGTGGTCTCGTACATGTGTTTTGCCGAAACCACGTCAATCCTCGAAACTGATGGATGGGAAACGGGCAAAGATGTTGGCCCCGATATCAGGACAACCTCAGCTCCCTGATTTGCCAAAGTTTCGGCTATGGCATAGCCCATTTTTCCCGTTGAATAGTTTCCGATAAACCTCACCGGGTCGATATTCTCGTACGTTGGGCCAGCGGTGACCAAAAACTTTTTTCCTATTAGCTTTTGTCCCGATTGAAAGAATCCTTTCACCATCTCAAGGATGTTTTCGGGTTCTTCCATCCTTCCTTTTCCGCACAAGCCACTAGCCAGTTCTCCTGTGGCCGGTTCGATAATGTGGTTGCCGAACGATCTCAATATGTCGATGTTCTTTTGAATGGCAGGGTGTTTATACATGTCGAGGTCCATGGCCGGGGCAATAAGCACGGGGCACTTGGCCGAAAGATAGGTGGTCAGCAGCAAATTGTCGGCAATGCCATTGGCCAGTTTACCAAGTGTATTGGCCGAGCAGGGGGCAATCAGCATTAGGTCGGCCCACAAACCCATGTCCACATGGCTGTGCCAACTTCCGTCGGTGGTGCCAAAAAAATCGCTTTCAACAGGCTTGCCCGAGAGGGCAGAAAGTGTAACCGGCGTAATAAATTCTTTCCCTGCTGGTGTGATCAAAACCTGCACTTGGGCCCCTTCTTTCACAAGCAACCTAAGAAGAATAGCTGCCTTGTAAGCAGCTATACTCCCTGTAATTCCTAGTAGGATTTTTTTATCTTTTAACATCTTCCTTCATTTTGTTTTGTTGCCTTATGGCAATCATATATCGAAGAGGATGATATGAATAAACTCTATTTACTCTTTAGAAGGATTCCGATAATAAATTTCGTTGTTCATAAATTCTTCAATAGCAATCAAGGTCGGTTTGGGCATCCGCTCGTAAAACCGCGAAATCTCAATCTGCTCCCGGTTTTCAAAAACTTCCTCCAGGTTGTCGGTAAATGAGGCAAACTCTTCCAATTTAAGGTTCAATTCCTCTTTCAACTCAATCGAAATCTGATTCGACCGCTTGGAAATTATGATCACCGACTCGTAAATATTACCGGTTTCAACATCAATCTTATCCAAGTCGCGGGTAATCGATGTTGTGGATGCTGCTGTTTTTTTGTAATCCATATATTTAATTTTAACTAGTTAATCTTATTGATAACAAGCATTTACTTCTTTTGTTTATTCTCCCAGGAATTCTTTCGAATTTTCGAAAATCTTTTGGACCTCTTTTGTGTTTTTACTTTCGGGATAGGCATTGACAAACACATAATACTCATCGATGGTTGATTTATAACGTTCTACCTTTTTTGAGGCAATGCTGTTGTTCGCCAGTTCGTAACTCGATTTTACGATCAGGAGCAAAGTTTCTTCCCTGAATTCTGAATCGGGGAATTCTTTAAGGCTGTTTTTTAAAGCGGTGGTCGATGCCTTGAAATCGCCCAGGTCGTAATAAAGCCGGGCATTGTTGAACGATTTGGTTTCTAATTTTCCGCGCAGCTTGTCAATGATGTCGTTGGCCTCGTTTATCCGTTCACTCTTAGGGTGTTTGTTGATGAAATACTGCATTTCTTCAATTGCCTTCAAGGTATATGTTTGATCCAGGCTAAAGCTGGGCGAATCGAGGTAATAACAATAGGCTCCCAGATATTCGGCTTCTTCGGCCCTTGAACTCAATGGAAAAGTAAGCGCAAAATTCCTGAAATAATGACCGGCCAGGATATAATCTTTCTGCCCATAATGACAATAGGCATAGTAATAGTACACATCCTCAGCTTTTTTAGTCCCTTTGTAGATGCTCAACAGTTCATCGAACAAGGCAACCGCACGGGCATAGTCTTCCTTTTCGTACAACTCGATTGCCTTTTTGTACTTCAACTCATAATCAGAACTTTTCAATACTTTCTGATATTCGCTGCACGACACAAGGCCAAGCGACAGGAGCACAAACAACAAGCCTATTAGTTTGATTTTTTGAAACATGGGCGCAAAGATAAATAATTTGAAGATTCAAACGCAAGCCGGGTGATTTTATTTGAAAATAGTATGAGGAAAATAAATTGATGTGTGCTGTGTGCTGGGGTGCTGGGTGCTGGCCGTTTCAATAATCAGAGATAATAAAATTTCGAACATTCAATAATGAATATTGAATGAAGAATATTGAAGGACGGCGAAAAAATACTTTCTCATTCAGTATTGGATGTTGAATGTTTGATATTGGATATTTTAGGGCTATGGACAACCAAGGTCTGAGTATTGGCCTTATTCGCTTAAGGCTCGTAGGATAGACTAAATTGGGGCTGATTACTGGATACTGAGTGATGGGCGCTGGGTAGTGTGATCTCAGCAACTTTCCAAATGTTGTCATTGGTACCGCATTGAGGAACCTCAAAATGATCAATCTCGGAAGAGTTTATGAATCTATATGGGGGAATTAAACCAAACTGAAAACATAGGGAAGCGATATAGAATAATTCAACCCAATCCCCGTTTTTGGAATTGACATTCAATAGATCTATTTTTAGGAACAAAATTTATGACAATGAAACAACACCTGATTTTTTTTCTTTTTTTGTTGATAGCATTTTCGGCTTGCAGCCAGCAAAGTGTTGATATGCCAGCTATAGAGTATAACAAAATAGCTTTGGAAGAGTTCCAACAACTTAACAACTACGATCAGATAGTTAACCTTCTGAAATCCGAAAACAGGATTGATACAACAGATGCCACTTTCATAAAAATGGTGAGCAGCAATGGTTTTGTGGCTTTTGAGCAAACCCCCGATTCCATTGTGGCTGAAAACGGAAAATTCGAAGTCGGGGATGTGGAACTTGTGCTAAAAGCCTCTTTTCAGGATGAAGAATTGCTTCTTATCGTAACCGTGTACAAAGGATTCTGCCATGCCTTTAAATATCTTCCGACTCTGAATATGCTTGAGCGATTTGAAAATATTAGATCAGTATCCATTCTCAGTGTCGACAAATTGAAAATATATGGCAGCAACAGTTCTGGTATTTCTTTTTATGCTGAAAACGAATACATGACTGCCGAGGATTGGGTGATGTATTTCTTTCTCGATTTGGAAGCAAGCACTTTTGCTCATACCCAAAATTGCCGGACAATCCATCAGAAAAGGGAATGTAATAAAGTGGAACTGATTAATATAAAGGGCATCAAATAAATTGACCAAAATAAATTTTGATTATGAAAATATCCTCCAATTTTGAGAGTGGTAACATCGACGTAATTTCGGCTGACGATCCCCGGAACATCAGGCTGAATATCAGGAAAGACAGTCACTCGGATCATTTCCAGTGGTTTCATTTCCGCTTGCAGGAGGCAAAGGGCTATCCCTGCAAAATGGTGATCGAAAATGCCTATCAGGCTTCATACCCCGAAGGCTGGGATGATTACCAGGCCTGTGCTTCATACGATCGGGTGAATTGGTTCAGGATACCCACGCAATACAATGGTAAGGAGCTTTCTTTCGAGCTTACACCCGAATACAACTCGGTGTTTTTTGCCTACTTCGCGCCTTATAGCTACGATCAGCACCTTGATCTGGTACACGCAGCACAAATGTCGGAAATGTGTGTGATGGAAAACTTGGGACGAACATACCAGAATCGCGACCTTGATTTGCTCATAGCTGGAGCGCCAGGAAATGGAAAGAAGAAAATCTGGATTATTGCACGCCAACACCCCGGCGAGAGCCAGGCATCGTGGTTTATGGAAGGTTTTATCGAACGGTTGTTGGACTCAGATGATCCGGTCAGCCGCACACTGCTCGAAAAAGCTGTTTTCTATATTGTCCCGTTTGTGAATCCCGATGGTGCTATTTTGGGCAACCTGCGATGCACAGCATCGGGGGCAAACCTCAACCGCGAGTGGGCAAATCCAGATCCAGCCAAAAGTCCCGAGGTATTCCATATCCGAAATAAAATGGATGAAACCGGGGTAGACCTAATGCTCGACATTCATGCTGATGAGGGTTTGCCATATAATTTTGTGTCGAGTATTGAAGGGATTCCCGGCTTCGACTTAAAACTTGCAAACCTACTTTCAACCTTTAAAACGGAATGGATTAAAACTTCGCCCGATTTTCAGGACGAACATACCTACCCCAAAGACGAAGCTGGAAAAGGGAACCTGGCCATCTGCTCGAAGCAAATTGGCCATCGTTTCAAATGCCTTTCCATCACCATCGAAATGCCTTTCAAAGACAATAAAAACCTTCCAGACCCAATATATGGCTGGTCGCCTGATCGATGTATAAAGTTTGGTGCATCGGTGCTGCACCCGGTTCTGTCGGTGGTGGATTATCTGAGGTAGGTGCCAGCCGCAAGTCTCTAGTCTCCAGCCTCCAGTCCCCAGAAACCAGCAACAAGTAACCAACACGAAACCCGAAATATGGAACTAACACTTTCTGAAAAAATCTTACTGATTGCCCTCGATGATGAAAAGGGGCATCTTGTGAACCTGGGATCAAACATGCAATTTGGCCTGGCAGGTGCTATATTAATGGAACTCGCAGCACAGAAAAAAATTGATGTACGAGAAAAGACAGTCCACCTGACCCAACCCGGACCTGTTAGTAATAGCATACTAAATGAAGCCATCAGCCTTATCCGGCAAAGCTCTAAACCCAGAAAGCTCAACTATTGGATAATGAAATTCAGCAACAGGGCGACCAAATGGAAAAAAATGATCCTGAAGTCGCTGGTCTATAAACACATCCTGGTCGAAAAGGAAAAACGCTTTCTGGGGATTATCCCCTACAAACGATATCCTATGGTAAACCCATCGTACGAAAATGAAGTAAAAAACCGTATCCGAAAAATAACCATGCAGGGTTCAGTTGCCAATGAAGAGGAATTGATGCTAATCGGCCTCGTTCACACATGTGACTTGTCTTCTGAAATTTTTCAGGATAAATCGGAACGTAAAATCGCAAAGAAAAAGATGAAGGAGCTAAGCGCACACAACCCCTATTCAAAAGTGATCGACGAAACCCAGGCAGCCATTACAGCTGCAATAGTGGTTAGTATTGCAGCATCTACAGCAGCCACAGCAGCACATTAGTGGAAATTTCAGAGTTCAGAACCCATTCTTAATTGTTTATTTATTTTGATGAATAACTGAACAAATACATTTTTCAATTGTCTTATAGTTGATTAAAAAAATAGTTACACAACTATAATTTGGACATTATGAGGATTGCTATTACATACATCCATTTTCTAATTTTCCTTTTTGCTATTGCAATTTTAAGCTCATGTAAATCGAACCAAGCGATGAAAACCGACACAACTCAAATTGTGAAAACTCTTGACCTGAACCGATATAGTGGAAAATGGTACGAAATTGCCAGGATGCCCTTTTTTCAGGAAAAGGATATGGTAAATACCACAGCCACTTACGAGTTAAGATCGGATGGAAAAATCAAAGTGATCAACGAAGGCTACAAGTTTACGAAGGATGGAAAACATAAAAAAGCCACTGCTGTTGCCTGGATTCCTGATCCTGCTATTATGGGCCAATTGAAAGTCCGTTTCTTTTGGCCCTTTACCGGCGATTATCACATTGTCGCCCTCGACCATGAAAACTATAGCTATGCAATGGTGAAGTCAGGGGGCTTGCTTTGGATATTGGCACGCGATCCGCAGCTCGATGAAGAAATATACAACAGCCTTGTGTTGAAGGCCAATTCGATGGGAGTTGCAACAGAAAATCTCATAAAAGTGGAGCAAAACTGGTAATGGAAAAAGTATCCCTGTTTTGGTTCCGGCGCGATTTACGATTGCACGACAACAGAGGCTTGTTTGAATGTTTAAGGAAGGAAGAAAAGGTACTCCCCATTTTCATCTTCGACACTTCAATTCTAAACAAATTAGATAACAAAAAAGATCCGCGAGTTGAATTTATTCTCCTGCGACTTTCTCTTTTGAAAAATGAACTTCAATTGTTTGGTTCGTCCCTATTGGTATTGCATGGCAAACCGGAAGAATTGGTTAACAGCCTGATGGATCAATACCAGGTAAAATCAATTTATTCAAACGAAGATTATGAAACCTACTCCCGGAACCGCGATGAAAATGTAAGGGTATGGGCCAATTCAAAAGGTGTAGAGTTTCACAGTTTTAAGGAAGATGTGATTTTTCATAAAAACGATGTATTGAAAAATGATGGCACACCCTACTCGGTTTTCACACCGTACAGTCGAAAATGGAAAGAGAAATTAAGTGCCTTTGATCTGAATGAATATGATATTTCGGCTACAAAAAAGAACTTCATCCTTACCAAACCTTTTGATTCCATTGCCTTATCGCAAATTGGTTTTCAGAAAAGCGGTTTTTCTTTTTCTATTCCTGACATGGATGAAGAAATCATAAAAGCCTACGACAAAAACAGGGACATCCCTTCTGCCGATGGTACTACAAAACTCGGGTTGCACTTGCGCTTTGGGACTATCAGCATTAGGCAGGTAGTTAAAAAAGCAATGGAATTGAATCCTGTTTTCCTGAACCAGCTTATCTGGCGCGATTTTTTTAAGATGATCCTCTGGCATTACCCAGGAGTGGAAACAGAACCTTTTCATGCCAAGTTCAACCGCCTGATTTGGCCCAATAACGAAGATTATTTCAAAGCCTGGTGCGAAGGCAAAACAGGCTACCCCATGGTGGATGCCGGGATGCGCGAACTCAATGCCGCCGGCTACATGCACAACCGGGTACGTATGATCACAGCCAACTTTTTGTCCAAATTATTGCTAATCGACTGGCGGTGGGGCGAGGCCTATTTTGCAGAAAAGTTACTCGATTTCGACCTCTCCTCCAACAACGGGAGCTGGCAATGGGCCGCAGGTACCGGCTGCGATGCCATGCCCTACAACCGGATTTTCAACCCCGAACTTCAACAACAAAAGTTCGACCCCGACTACCTATATATTAAAAAATGGATACCTGAATTTGGAACAAGTGCTTATCCAAAAGCCATTGTTGATTATAAAGAGGCAAGGAAAAAAGCATTGGAGTTTTTTAGAGTTTTGAAAACCGGAATATAACCAAAGCGAAGGCATCACTTTGAGCGAAACCCTTGCTGGGTATTTTTCTATTTTGTGTTCAAGGATTATTCCTCCCCCAACTCAATAATCTGTTCCCGATCAGGTCCTACCGAAACATACTGAACCGGAATGCCCAGTTCTTCTTCAATAAAATTGATGTAGGCGTTTAGTTCTTCGGGGAATTCGTTTTGGTGGCGAAGCTTGGTGGTGTCGATGTTCCAACCGTCAAATTCGAGATACACCGGGTCGAATTTCGCTTCTGTATCGAAAGGGAAAAGCTCGGTCATTTTGCCATCCTGGTTGTAGGCCACACATACTTTAATCGTGTCGAAGGTGTCGAGCACATCGGCTTTGGTCATTATCAGGCTGGTTACGCCGTTAATCATCACCGAATATTTTAGGGCCACCATGTCGAGCCAGCCACAGCGGCGGGGACGGCCAGTGGTGGCACCAAACTCGTGCCCACACTTTTGCAGTTTTGCGCCGGTATCATCCGAAAGTTCGGTAGGGAAAGGGCCACTGCCCACGCGGGTGCAGTAGGCTTTGAAAATCCCGAAAACTTCGCCAATCCGATTTGGGGCAACACCTAAACCTGTGCAGGCCCCGGCACATATCGTGTTCGAGGAAGTGACAAAGGGATACGAGCCAAAATCAATGTCCAACAAAGTTCCCTGGGCACCTTCGGCAAGCACGGCTTTTCCTTCGGCAAGGTAATTATTGATGGCATATTCGCTGTCGATGATGGTAAACGATTTCAGGAATTCAACTCCCTCGAACCACTGTTTTTCATAATCCGAAATCTCAGGTTTGAAATCGTACATACCCAGCAAACTGTTATGTTTCTCTTTTAGCTGCTTGTATTTTTCCATGAAATTTGGTGACAAGGTATCACCAACCCGCAAACCATTCCGTCCTGTTTTGTCCATGTAAGTTGGGCCAATGCCTTTTAAGGTAGAGCCTATTTTTGAATTTCCTTTGGCTGCTTCGGAGGCAGCATCGAGAGCACGGTGCGATGGCAAGATCAGATGGGCTTTTTTCGAGATCAGTAGGTTCTTTGTTAGATCGACACCCAGTTTGGTAACTTCTTCTACTTCCTTTTTAAAGATTACGGGGTCGATAACCACTCCGTTGCCAATCACATTTTTCTTGTCAGGATGAAATATCCCGGACGGAATTGTATGGAGTACATGTTTGATCTCATTGAATTCGAGCGAGTGGCCCGCATTTGGCCCACCCTGAAAACGGGCAATCACATCATATTTAGGGGTAAGTACATCAACTATTTTACCTTTTCCTTCGTCGCCCCATTGCAGGCCTAACAATACATCAACTTTCATTTACAGTATTTTATATTTCAGTTCAAAAAACCCATAAAACTATGGAATAAATTCCAAACGGAAAGGCAGAGTTTTCTCTTTTTTTATAAAGATATTAACAGTCTTCAGTCTTCAGTCCTCAGTCCTCAGTCCTCAGTTCCCATTCGGCAGTCCTCATTCAGTAGGTTTCAGTCAGTCACCAGTCGACAGCCAGTAATTCCCAAATCTGCAATCGGCAATCACTTATTGACAATAGTTTTTTGTATTCAAGATTAAAAGAAAGTCTACGGAAATTTGTCCAGCGCGATGTAAAGCATCTAAAACCTGACTATTAAGGATTTTCTACTTTGGACTGTAGATTAAAGGTTATCCTACTGATGACTGCCAATTGCCAATTGCCAACTGCCGACTGATGACCGCCAACTGTGGACTGGAGACTGGATTACTCTTCCACTTCCATGCAATCGCTACATTCGCCATAGAAATAAAGCGAATGATAGGATATTTTAAAATCGTTGAGATCGGCGGCTGTGTTTTGAATTTCCTGAACACGAGGATCGCAAAATTCGATAATCTTGCCACATTTGGTGCAGATCAGGTGGTCGTGCTGTTTACATTCGTAGGCTTTCTCGAATTGAGCAATGTTCTTGCCGAACTGATGCTTTATGACCAGGCCACATTCCAGTAATAACTCAATGGTATTGTACAAGGTAGCCCGACTTACCCGATAATTTTTATTCTTCATGAAAATGTAAAGCGACTCAATGTCGAAGTGCCCGTCGCGGGAATAAATCTCATCAAGGATAGCATACCTCTCAGGAGTTTTTCTATGACCTTTCTTTTGAAGATATTCTGTAAACATTTGTTTGACAGTAGTCTTAGTTTCTTCACAAATCATAATCAATCTAAATTAAAATAGACTGTAAAAATGAGAATATTATTTTGAATTCGCAATTTTTATTTAGAATAAATAGACTTAACGCTGTGATGACAGGCGAAAATGCTGAAAGTATTATTTATAAAAGAGGGGCTGGTATTGGAAAGTTGAAGAGATGAATGTTAAAGAGTTGAAAGAGTTCGGAGTTGAGGAGTTCAAAGTTTTAAATTCAGTGAGTCCTGAGATCAACGAGGTGGTTGCTGGCCGGGTAGAGACGAACGGCAGTGCTTCCTTACGTTCGTGGATTATGGGCAGCCTCTAGTACTACTTTTAGACTTTAAAATATTTGCATAAGACATTGTATATCTGTATCTTTATGTCAGATTTGAATCGCGGACAAGGAATGAATGTAAATTTAATAAATATGAAAACCTAAAATTTGGACATTATGAGAAGGAATACTTATTCGCTGGTAATCAGGGGATAAGTGATTTCATTTCTGATTTCTCCCCAAATTTTATAGTCTACACCAGGAACAATACACCGATGGCAGAAAGCTATTTGTGTGGTTTGTTGAAATGCGAAAAAGGTCATGCCAATATGGAAAGGATCGATGAAGTAAACGACAAGGAAAATTACCACGCATACCACCATTTCATAAGTGAATCAAAATGGTCTGCCCGCGATGTTTTGGACAACCTAGCGGGGCAGGTTTCAAGTTTTATGTTGGCAAGGAAAAAGGCCAATAGCACGCCTACTGGCTATATCATTGACGAGTCTTCCCATTTAAAAAAAGGCAAGTCATCCGTTGGTGTTGGCCGCCAGTATGCCGGGGTCATTGGTAAGGTCGACAACTGTCAGGTGGGCGTTTACGCCAGCTTGTGCAACGGTACAGAGGCAACCCTGATAAATGAGAAATTGTTCCTGCCCAAGACATGGACAGACGACCCTAAAAGGTGTGAAAAAGCAGGTATCCCCAAGGGCGAGGCCATTTATCGGACCAAACCCCAACTGGCCCTGGAAATGATAGATCATGATATTTTGAAAGGGGTGGAATTTGACTGGATCGGAGGTGACGGTCTTTATGGGCACAATACCGAGCTCACCAAAGGCCTTGATGAAAGGGGCTTGATGTACCTATTGGATGTACATAAGGATGAACGGGTTTTCCTTTCAGAGCCTACGTTAAGCAAACCAGTCAACACTGGGAATCGGGGCCGTCCATCCCAAAAGTTACAAGCTGATGTTGCAACCATTAGGCTAGATGAATATGCCAAAGGGCTCACGAAGAATGACTGGTCGAAAGTCAAGGTAAGAAAAACGGCAAAAGGCTGGCTTGTTTTAAATATTCATGTATGCAAGGTCTGGCATTGGGATGGGGAAGAAGAACAGGCAAGGCTACGCACCTTGATCATTACACGTTCACGTGATAAACAAAAAAGGACAAAGTATAGTTTCAGCAATGCTGATATAAATGAATATACGTTAAAAGAATTTGCATATTTCCAATCGCAGCGATATTGGGTCGAACGATGTTTTGATGACACAAAGAACGAGATTGGCTTATCCGATTACCAAGTAAGAAAGTGGGTGGGTTGGCACCACCATCATGCCTTGGTAATGCTTGCTGCCTTCTTTTTGCTAAAGGAAAGGGCTGCCCACAAAAACCACTATCCCTTAATGAGCACAAGGGATGCAAGGATCCTCATCATTGCACAATTGTTTGGGACAGAGGAGCAATACCAACAAATCTGGAGGCAGATGATAACACGTCACAAAGCCAGGCACAAAGACATCATGTATTCATTTGAAAGACAGAAAAAAAGATCAGAATTAGAGAATTGTGCCAGAGTCTAAAAGTAGTACTAGGCAATGCAATTAAAAATAGAATACAGCAACTAGGTACTTTCTGATGTTTGAAATGGGAATTTTATCGAATACCTGTTGTTTTAGAAAACCTTTCAAAATAACTTCCCGAAAATCGTGTACCGAATGGGTGAAGTTAATTTGAATGATTTCCTTACTTATTTCGACCAAAAAAAAATAAATGTCTTAAATGCGACATTGCAAATTACGAAAGACCAGGAATTCTGATTATAGTATGGTCTGAACTTTCCAACTCCAAACTTCTAAACTTTTCAACTCAGAACTCTTCAACTCAGAACTTCTCAACTTCTCAACCTCCAACTTCATCACCTAAAATACCTACGAATTTGCCCGACAACAAACTCCTGTTCCTCATCCTTAAGCTCATAGAAAAAGGGCAAGCGAAGCAATGTTTCAGAAAAGCGGATTGAATTGTTCAGCTTGCGGCCATCGTGTTTTTCAGCATAAAAAGGGCTTGTGTGCAAGGGTAGGTAGTGAAAAACAGCATGTATGCCCTGTTTTTTTAAAAAGGATAAAAGACCATTGCGCTGTTCGTTGGTTTGGGCAAGCAAGTAAAACAGGTGGGCGTTGTTGCTGGCATAAGTTGGGATATTTGGCAAGAAGAAATGCCCTGCTTCCTCCAGGAAAATCAATCCATCGTGATACTTCTGCCAGATTTCTTTTCTGCGTATTTGGATATGTTCCAACGACCTTAGCTGGGCATACAAAAAGGCTGCAATTAGATCGGATGGGAGAAACGAAGAGCCGATGTCGACCCACCGATATTTATCGACCTCGCCCCTAAAAAAGGCTGCCCGGTTGGTTCCCTTTTCCCAAATTATCTCAGCCCGTTCAGTAAAACGATCGTCGTTTACTGCCAGCAAACCTCCTTCGCCCGAAATAATATTTTTGGTTTCGTGGAACGAAAAGGCTGCAAAATGACCGATCGAACCCAGTGCTTTCCCTTTGTAATAGGAATCGATAGCTTGGGCGGCATCTTCGATCACAAACAAATTATAGGTATTGGCCAGTGCCATTATTTTGTCCATGTCGCAGGCCACACCTGCGTAATGGATCACTACGATGGCTTTTGTTTTTGGGGTGATCAATCCCTCTATTTTGTCGGCATCGATGTTGGGGTGGTTTTCGTACGAATCGGCCAAAACCATTTTTGCCCCGCGCAGCACAAAGGCATTGGCCGTGGATACAAATGCAAAGGAGGGACAAATTACCTCATCGCCTTGTTTTATCCCGGCAAGGATGGCGGCCATTTCCAAGGCATCGGTGCACGAGGATGTGAGGAATGTTTTTCCGAACCCATACCTTTCCTCGAAGAAATGCTGACACTTGCGGGTAAAACTACCATTCCCGCTAATATGGCCAGATTGGGCTGCCTGCGCGAGCATCCCTGGCTCATCGCCTGTAAACCAGGGCTTATTAAAAGGGATGTTCATCGTTTTCAAATTTAGCTAGCTCTTTGGCCAGCATGGTGGAAAATACTTGCGCCCCTTCCATGTTTGCATGATCTGGGTTTCTTAGAAAATGTTGCTGTCCGAAAAAATAATCCTGGAAATCGAAAATATTTTTTACCGACGGATATCGACTAGAAAGGGCATAAATTTTCTGGTAATAATCATCCACAGAAAAATATTTATTGCAGGCTTCAACATACTCTTTTGCCAAAGGCATTTTCATAAGGTAAACCTTAATGTCTTGCTTTTGGCAGAAATCAAGGATTCTGACAAAATAATCGCGAAGGATAGCATCGAAGGGATCGTATCCATCTAAATATAGTTTTGCTTTTTTCTCACATGCTTCACGTACATCCACTTGATCGAGGAGATTTCCGGTACGCCCTTTAAAACCCAATTTCATGTTCGAGAAATCATTTCGTGATCTAAGGAAACGACTTATGGTAGTATAGTTCCCAGCGTACATGAAAAATTCATTTTCCAGCCATGTTTGGATATACGCGAAATCCTTTTCATAAATTGAAATTTCGAGATAATCGGCAAATGTAAGAAGTAGGGAAGCATTGAAAAACCGCCCTGTACGAAAGGATGAAAATGACGATAGATCGACAGGTAATACTACATATTCGGGCTTCCTGCCCAACTCGTTCACAATCCCTTTTAGCTTGAAGTAAGTTTGGATATAGTTTTCGTTGGCCGACGAAAAATTAAAACTATTTGGGATAAGAGAAGGGTCAATTGTATTTTGGCTATGGGAATCGCCCAGAAATAAATATTTTAGCTTGCCATGGTATTCTTCAAATTGCTTTTCTTTTCGTGCATTGTCGGTTTTGTTATAAATTATCACCTTATAGGAATAATGCAAAATATAATTCGCCCCTACCAGGAGCAACAAAAAAGTAAGCAGTTTAATATAAGTTTCCTTCATCCCCATACACTAAAATTGAAAATAAATAAACTCCAATTGTTCAAACACACCAAAAATAAGGATCATAAAAATAGCTGCCATGTACACGGGGTATTTCATAAATACTGACCTTGCTTTTAGCAATTCTACCAAATTGTATTTGCTTTGCAGGTATTCAACCAAAAACAAAGCGGCAACCAATACAATACCAAGCGAGTAATCGTTGTTCCTCATAAACATGGAAATAGTACGGCCCACATTCCCTATTTCGAAAATATGCTTGATAAGGGTAAAAGCTTCCGAAATATTCCGGGCACCAAAAAACAAGGCAGTGGTACTCAGCATGGCCAGTTGAGCGGATACCCCCAGCGTTTTCATCAAAGTTGGGAATTTGGAAATCCCTATACGGTCGAAAAACTTTTTCCGGCTTTTGTCGGTCCATATCTCCATCAACTGGAAAAAGCCATGCAAAGCGCCCCACATCACAAAGGTCCAGTTGGCACCATGCCATAAACCACTTATTAGGAAGACAATGAAAATATTATAATACCAACGCCATTTCACAACCCGGTTGCCCCCAAGCGGGATGTACAGATAATCGGTAAACCAGGTGGTGAGGCTGATGTGCCAACGCTTCCAAAAATCGTAGAGTGAGCGGGAAAATAAGGGGTTATTAAAATTTTTGATCAGGTCGATGCCCATTACCCGTGCGGCCCCTCTCGCAATGTCGGTGTAGCCCGAAAGGTCGGTGTAAACTTGTACATGCAGCAGGAAACTAGCCATGAGCACCTGGACCCCATAAGCATCTTCGGGGTGCATAAAAACCGAGCCTACGTACATGGCCAGGCGGTCGGCAATCACAATTTTTTTGAAAAAGCCCCAAAGCATCAGCTTCAGTCCGCTTAAAATCTGATCGCCATTCATTTCAATTTTCTTGCTGAACTGAGGGAGCAATTTAATGGAACGCTCGATAGGCCCGGCCACCAACTGTGGAAAAAAGGCAACATACAGGGCAAAACGTCCGAAATGTTTTTCGGGAGCACTCCTGCCCCTGTATATATCAATGGAATAGCTTATGGTTTGAAAGGTATAAAAGGATATGCCAACGGGCAGCAAAACGTTAAAGGCCGGTACACCATAAAATAGGTTGTAATGATCGAAAATGCTGCGCACGCTATCGTTCACAAAATTGAAATATTTAAAGCTGAACAAAAGGCCAAGGTTGACGATCAGGCTTAGTACAAGGAATTTTTTTCGTTTTTGTCTGTCGGTGGTTTTTCCCATTTGCAGCCCGGCCCAGTAGTCGATGGCTGTTGAAAAAAGGATGAGGAAGATGTATTCTGCCTTCCAACACATATAGAAATAATAGCTTGCGGCCAACAACAAAGCCCATCGCCATTTATGGGGCAAGCTGTAATAAAAGATTATTACCAGCGGGAAAAATGCAAGAAACTGAAACGAGTTGAATAACATACTTAAAAATTTGCCGCCCAAAAGTAAGAAAATTCCTTTTGACACGGGATTGCGCCAAAGCACACGGGTTTCTTTTTTGTGACGCAGGTTTACACAGTAAATGCTGTATCTTTTTTTTTGACGCGGGTTTACGCGGATCACGCGGATTTTTTTTAATTTTTATTTGATCCGCGCTTTTCCGTGTCAACCTGCGTCAAAATCATTTCCCGGTCTTTTTTTTGATCCGTGTTTTTCAGCATACACCTACGTCCGGAAAATTTGCAATCCGTGCTTTTTAGCGTCAATCTACATCGGTAAAGAAAAACTGTGTCAGAAAACGAAAAGCAAATTATCTTTGCTGATGATTAAGTGAAAATAAATGGCAACGAATACGCAGATCGGCAATATATCCAACATCCCCTTCTTCTTCATCATCGGAAGGCCACGTTCGGGGACAACCCTCATTCAATCCATCCTTGATGCCCACCCAAATGTGGTGATACCAGGAGAATGTCCGATCATCCTTCGCATCTATTCAAGGTATGGCCATCTGAAAGAATTAAACGAAAATACCATCGAAACGTTGATCGAAGCCATAAAACAATTGCCCGGCATTGAATTCTGGCCCATCGATTTTAATGAGGTAAAGCAAGATTTGTTGAAAGCCAAAGGCAAATTCGATTTTCAAAAGATCATTAAAATAATCTATCTGAATTTTCAATCGGTGTTTCCCAAATCTGAAATTTTGACTTTTGGCGACAAAAACCCGCCCTACTCTAAATTCCCAAAGCTTATTCTCAAGATATTCCCGGATGCCAAATTTATTCATATCGTCCGCGACTACCGCGATCATTTTCTTTCGGTAAAAAAAACGGGCTTGATATCAGCCATCGAACCTGTGACCATCTATTTATGGAAACGATCGGTTATCAGGATTGGGAAGCTGGCCCGCAAGTACCCCGATCAAATTTTCACCCTAAATTACGAAAGCTTTGTGAGCAAGCCCGAGTCTCACCTCCGGGATATTTGCTCGTTCCTAAACATCCCTTTTGAGGCTGAAATATTGAAATTCCACGACTCGAAGAAGCTTAGCCTGGAGCAATATGGAGAAAAAAACAGAGAGCAATTACATAAAAAACTGTACTCTCCGATAGATGCTTCGAATACCGGTAAATGGAAAAAAGAACTTACCGAATCGGAAGTGATGACTGCTGATTTTATTGCGGGCAAAACCGGCTCAATGGCGGGGTATGAAAAGAAATTCAGGAAAATACCCTGGGGTTTGAAGGCAAGGCTCATAATCCGGTTGGCTGTGATAAAAATGTATTTGTATTATGTGCTACTGTTGAAAATATTGCCTGCTGGGGTACGAAAAAAGATCAAGCGTAGAACACCCGAACTGAACACATTCTATCTTAAATTCTTCAAGTCATGAGCCAAGCCCTATCTGTCGAAAATATCCCCTTCTTTTTTATTATCGGGCGGCCACGATCAGGGACAACCTTGTTGCAATCGATCCTTGATGCCCACCCAAATGTAATGATACCGGGCGAATGTGAGCTGATCATGATCCTTTATATGCGATACGGCCATCTAAAGAAACTGGATGACCATACCATTGAAACCTTGATGGATGCCCTGCAAAAACTTCCCAAGATAGAAAACTGGCCCATCGACTATGCGAAAGTAAAGCAAAACCTGCAGGCGATAAGGGGCGATTTCAATTTTCAAAACTTTGTGAAGGCTGTATATGTCGAATATCAATCGGCTTTCGAGAAAAGGGAAATCATGGCATTTGGCGATAAAAACCCGCTTTACTCCCAGTTCCCCGAATTCTTCCTGAAAATTTTCCCCGAAGCCAAATTTATTTGCATCCGGCGCGACTACCGCGACAATTACCTGTCGGTGAAAAAAGCAGGCTTGATGTTCGGCATCCTTTCCTGGATAATCATCCGCTGGAAAGATTCGATACTAGAAGTCGATAGGCTAACAAAAAAATACCCAGCCCAGGTTTATTCTTTTAAATACGAAGACTTTATCGAGCAACCCGGGTATTTTCTTGAAAACATCTGCCGTTTCGTGGGCATCCCCACCGTGCCAGGGTTGATCGAAACATACCAGGGCAACAAGAAAGCATCCGAATTATACCAGGATAAAAAATCGGAGGTTTTTCACCATAAAATCTATCAGCCCATCGACCCCAAAAACCAGGGGAAGTGGAAGGAAGAATTAAGCGACGAACAGGTCATGCTGATGGACCGGCTGGTTGGGAAATCGGCAGGACTTGCATGCTATGAAAGGAAGTTTGACAAATACCCGTTGCGTGTCCACATCTATGCTTTAAAACGGATTATTGTGATCAAGCTGTTCGAGGGGATAAAAATTGCAATGCGCTTTGTCCCTTTCAAGTATCGCGGGGCCATCAAGAAAAAGTTGCCCAAAATCAACGATTTCTATTCCATCTTCTTCAAAAATGAAACGATATGAGAAAAGTTGATGCCATACCATTTTTCTTTATCGTGGGTCGGGCGAGGTCGGGCACTACCTTGTTGCGCACTTTGTTTGATGCCCATCCCAATGTAAAAATCCCGCTCGAATCGCCTCTGATCCAGGAACTGGCTAAAGATTACGCCATGAAGGAGGACTGGACAGAAAAGGGTTTGCTGCACTTTCATCAAAAAGTACTTGGCGTAAAAGATTTTCGCAAATGGGGCATGGATGCCCAGGAATTGAAAGAGAAATTGCTGCAACATACAGGCAAAAGCTCCTTCCAAAATTTGATCAATACGATATATTATTATTCTCCCACTATTTTCAAGAAAGAAGAAATCTTGCTTTTGGGAGATAAAAACCCTGTGTATTCAATCAATATAAAGCAAATTTTCAGGCTTTACCCCGAGGCCAAATACATCCACTTGCAGCGCGACCACCGGGCACACATTTTATCGATGCAGAAAGCAGGTTTGTATGCGAGCGATTTGGTTGCCCTTGCTTTCAGGTGGAAATATTCGGCCCGCAAACTTAGCCGGTTGAAACAGAAGCATCCCGGTTCGTTTTACTCGCTGCGGTACGAGGATTTGGTGAAAGCACCCGAACAATACCTGCGGGAGATGTGTGCTTTCCTCGCTATCCCTTACTGCCCCGAAGTGATCAACTACCACGAATTGACAACCGAATTGTACAGGTCGAAATTGGAAGGGACAATCGAAGATCATCACAAGCGTGTGTTCAAGCCCATCGACGATACCCGTGTAGACAGTTGGAAGGATGAAATGAGCGAACCGGACATCCAAATGGCCGATTTGGTGGTGGGCCGATGGGCCGAGAAAGAAGGCTACAAACGACAATTCAAAAAACATCCACTCGGGCTTCGATTAAAAGTGTTGCCGGCCATTTTGTACCAGAGGGTGTTTTATGTATATCGGTTTATTTATCATAAATTGCCGTTTTTAAATCACAAGTAAAAGGGAAGCAATCAAAAAATGAAAACAAACGAAACCAGCAACATTCCTTTTTTTTTCATCCTGGGCCGCCCACGCTCCGGCACTACCCTGTTGGCCTCCTTGTTCGATGCCCATCCCAATGTAGTGCTGCCTTCAGAGTGCCCACTCATCATCAATATTTACAGGAAATACTACAAACGGACCCGGTGGGACAAACAAGCCTTGCTTTCTTTTTATGCTGATATCGTTGAACAAAGGAAATTCGAAAGCTGGCGGGCCGATCGCGAAAAACTGAAATCCGATTTGCTTGCCTGTGAAGGGGAAGCTACATTCGAAGAACTAATTAAGGTGGTGTATTTGAATTTCAAATCTTTTTTTTCGAAGGAAGAAATCCTTCTTTTTGGCGACAAGAACCCGGTATATTCTATCTATCCCGGTGAGTTGATGAAAATTTTCCCGGATGCCAAGTTTATCCATCTTAGCCGCGATTACCGCGACAATATTCTGTCGATAAAAAAGGTCGATTTTGAAGCCCCCATTACCGCCCTGCTAGCCTATCGTTGGCGTTTTGCTACAAAGCGGATGCTCTGGGCACAAGAAAATCATCCACAGAAATGTTATCGCCTGAAATACGAAGATATGGTGTGCGACCCTGTGGGTGAACTGAAAAAGATTTGCAATTTCCTTGGTATCACTTTTAAGCCAGAAGCCTTGGAGTTTCATAAAATGAAAGATGAGCTGTTCGAGAATTTCGACCGGGAGCACATTGAGCGATACCATAGTAGTTTGCTGCAGCCAATAAAAAGCGATAAAATTTACGCATGGCGAAAGACGATGCCCAAGAGAGATGTGAAAATTGCCGACCGGGTAGTCGGGCGATTTGCTGATAAAGTCGGCTATGAGCGTGAGTTCAAGAAATCAGGTTTTCCTGGTCTTGGTTGCCTCGTCTGGATAAACTATGGCAGGTTTGCCTACTTCCTGCGGTTTGTGGTCGATATGCTTCCTCATAAAATGAAGATGCGGAGCCGGAACAAAGGTCCCCTGCTTGCGGTGATGTTCAATAAATATATCCTGAAAAAGTAAAGACATGGCGCAGGGGTTCTTTAAAAATATAATGGCGGTGTCGGGCACCAATGCTTTCAACACATTAATTAATGTGGCCACTGGAATTTTAATAGCCCGCTTTCTTGGCCCCGATGGAAAAGGGTTGTACACCAGCCTGCTTGTGGTCCCTACCATGATATTGTCGTTATCGGAATTGGGCATTCGCCGATCAACCATTCACCACATTGGCGATAAAAAATACCCTGCCCAACAAATAATTTCGGCATTGGCTTTTTTCTTCCTGTTCACAAGCATTGTTGGGGTAACCGTAACAGCCTTTGTTTACAGGCAATTCGACCCATCGACCCTGACCCTGACAATGATCCTGCTGGCCCTTTTCAGCATCCCCATCCGCCTGATCAACAAATTCAGCGGTGGGATTTTGGTGGCTGAGGAACGTTTCAAAATTTCCAACATGTTGAGCCGGATCCCTGTTGTGGCCGACCTGGTCTTTGTTGTCCTTTTTTTGATTATCCTGAAAATGTCGGTCACCGGTGCGTTGATCGCGCTGGTTATATCAAACGTAATTTCTGCCATCTATGGTTTGCTTATCATTGGCCGTAAGTACAAGCTTACGTTCAGCTTCAACCTCGAAATAATGAAAAGCCTGCTCTCGTTGGGTATTATTTACGCCATTGCGTTGTTCCTGGCCAGGCTGAATTTCAAAATAGATATCCTCCTGCTCAAAGAACTAGCCTCCGATTCTGAAGTAGGATTTTACTCGCTGGGGGCCAACATAGCCGAAAAATGGCAATCGCCCTTTGCTGTTGGTGCCGTAATACTGGCCAGTAGTGCCAACGCCAAAGATCAGGCAAAGGTAAACCAGGATGTTTCGCGCTTGTTCCGGATGACCCTGTTGTTTGCAGTGGTGGTATCGTCTGGGATTTTTATCCTCGCACCTTTTCTTGTCCCTATCGTGTACTCAAAAGCATTTATACCGAGCATCCCCATTGTGCAGTATATCCTTCCCGCCATTGTATTGTTGATATCGGGCAAACTTTTGGCCAGCCGGATTGCCGGGTTAAAAAAGACCCACTACATCATTTACATCCATCTCCCTGCCCTCATAGTCAATGTTGTACTGAATATTCTTTTCATCCCAAAATACGGGGCAATGGGAGCCGTGTTTGCCACCAACATCAGCTATTCCCTTACTTTCATCGGTACTCTCTGGATTTATTGCCACATCACTAAAACCTCCTTCTTTTCCATGTTCAGGTTCACGAGAGAAGACCTTCGATTTGGGAAACTCTTTAAACTCAGAAAGCGAAAGAAAAAGTTGGATGCGCCGGTGGGGGAGGGGTATTGAGATTCCTGTAGAAAGATCAATTAAACATTCTAAATATATTGATTATCACAAAAACAATTGCTATTTTTGATAAAATTTAGCTCTTCACCATGAAACCTATTCTCGTCTTCTTACTTTTATTTCTGGCAACACAAAAACACAATTTTGGCCAACATTTTCTGAATGGAAGTTTCGAGATAAATAGCTCAGAGCTTTGTGGAATTAATCTGACCAATGCCAGTTTTAATGCCTTAATGTCGAACACAAAATCAATTGGAATTCACGAGTCTGTCGATATTCTGAATGCCGAATTTTGTCAATATGGGGTGCTTTGGAATGCGCAAAGCGGAAGTTGGTTTTTAGGATTGGATATAGGGTATGACACATTAACATCAAATATTATTTCACTGGAATTAAGTGATTCACTAAATATCAATAATCAATATACACTTTCGTATTTTGATGTGGCGCCTTTGTCTACTCCAGAAGTCTTAGAGATAGGATTATCATTATTCGAATCTACCTTTGGTGATTTAATATACACTTCACCCCTACCGGAAATTTACACATGGACTAAAAGAGAGTTTTCTTTCTTAGCCCCCAATAGCGGAAAGTTTATTACAGTGCGCATAAAAACAGCGCAATTGGCCCGTTGGGTTAATATTGACTCCTTTGAGATAAGTATTGGAGGCAGTTCTGCTATTTCCTTTCCAAATTCTTTCAATCGGATTGAATTATTTCCCAATCCGACGAAAGAAAATTTCGTGGTCGATTTAGGGAAAACTTATCAGCAAATTACAATTACACTAAAGAATGTAATGGGAAATATCATTTCGAGTTCAGACTTTACGAATGTCGATAAAATTCATGTGAACCTTAATGGTTGGTCACCAGGCCTTTACTTTGTAGAAATTAAAGAAGACTTGAGATTGGTTACTTTGAAAATTGTGAAGGAATAACTCTGGAATAATCCACTATGGTATTCACATTCACTCTTACCCTTCCATCATTAACTTCCACTTTATTCACCAAATACCTGCCCAAAAATTCATTCAACCTTTTATTCTCATGTTTTTCTGATACAATCTCTTTTGCCAGCTTTGCCGAAATCAACACAGGATGCCCTCCTTTATTTTGAAAAACTGGTTTTGCAAAGTCGTAGCCGTGCAGGTTTGAAATGAGTTTTTCAAGCACTTCCAGGTTTATAAAGGGATTGTCAACATTGTGGAGGAAAACGGGATATTCAAGACTCAATGCTTTTAGGCCACATTGCAGCGAATAAAACCGGTCCCATTCAGGATGGGGATTTTCAACAATCTTACTATTCTCAGATAGATTTATTTTGGATGAATTAAAGGCAGAAAGCCCCTCCCTATTCAGCACAACAACAATTTCGGTACAGCCAAACTCCGCAAACCGTTCAACAACGTTCTCCAGAAAAGTTTTGCCTCCCGGCAGTTCAAGCAGGAATTTTGGCATCCCCATCCGGCTCGATAGGCCGGCGGCAAGAATTATTGCTGACGATTTTTTCATCTATTTCTCAGTGAAACTCCGTGCTTCCTCTGTGTAGCTCTGTGGCATAGCTTTGTATTTATTCCACAAAACTACACAGAGAATTTATAAAAAAGGTATACCAATTGCCTTTCCTTCATTGTCCACGGTTTTTCCTAAATTTGTTGAGATAATCACAAATAAAAAATATAGTGTCAGACAAGTTTTCGATCATATCGCTTCCTCAACTTTTACAAATCATTTTGGATGAATACAACATGGATAAATCCATCTTTGGAATTCCTGATGAATTATTCTTCATACCAAATAAAAACGACAATTTCCGAACCTATCGCTTTGGCCAACTATTGGAAACACCCATTGGCGTAGCGGCTGGACCACATACTCAATTAGCACAAAACATAGTGGCAGCCTGGCTTTGCGGTGCCCGTTTCATCGAACTGAAAACCATCCAGACCCTCGACGAACTGGAAATTTCCAAACCCTGTATCGACATGCAGGACGAAGGCTATAATTGCGAGTGGTCGCAAGAACTGAAGATTCCGGAGTCTTTCGAACAATACCTGAATGCCTGGATTATTATCCATATCCTGAAACATAAGTTGAATATTGGATCGATGGATGAACCGGGATTCATTTTTAATATGAGTGTGGGCTACAATCTTGAAGGGATTTTAAAAGAAAACGTGCAATGGTTTTTTGCAAAGATGAAGGATGCTTCGATGGAACTTCAGCAAAAGATTAAATCCATCAAAACAATTTACCCTGAAATTGAAAAGCTGAAGATTAGCTCACAGATTTCAGACAACATAACCCTTTCGACCATGCACGGCTGCCCACCCGATGAGATCGAACGGATTGGCGAATACCTCATCACAGAAAAGAAAATCCACACAGCCATCAAACTCAACCCTACTTTGCTGGGAAAAGAAGAATTGTCTCAAATTCTGAAAAATTCAGGTTTCGAGACCCAAGTGCCTGACATGGCTTTCGTGCACGATTTGAAATATCGCGATGCCCTGAAAATCATCCGAAACCTTCAAACCAAAGCCGATAAGCAAAATTTGCAGTTCAGCATAAAACTGACCAACACCCTCGAAAGCCGTAACCACAAAGCCGTTTTTGCCCCCAATCAGAAAATGATGTACATGAGTGGGCGGGCTTTGCACCCTATCTCCATCCGGCTGGCACAAAAACTTCAGAATGAATTTGAGGGGAAACTCGACATTTCATTTTCAGGCGGTGTGGATGCGTTCAATGTGGCCGATGTGGTGAGTTGTAGTCTTCACCCAGCCACCGTTTGCACTGATTTATTAAAACCCGGCGGTTATGCACGATTAAATCAGTACATTGAAGAACTACGTAAGAAAGAAGTAGTGCATTCGGAAACCGTTTCACTAAAAAACTTAAACATGTACGCTGACGAAGTCCTTCAGAATAAGGATTTCCAAAAAACGACCCTCCACGATCCCAGCATAAAAACAGCCAGGCCATTGGGATTCTTCGATTGCATCCATGCGCCTTGCGAGGATACTTGCCCTACAAACCAGGCGATTCCGAGCTATATGTATTACACGGCCAGGGGCAATTTTGACAAAGCTGCCGAAATAATCCTCTCCACCAATCCATTCCCAAATACCACGGGCATGGTCTGCGATCACCTTTGCCAGACAAAATGCACCCGTTTGAATTACGACAGCCCATTGCTGATAAGGGAAATCAAGCGATTTGTGGCCGAAAATACTTTACCAATACCGAAAGAAATTTCAACCCAAAAAAAACATGGAGGCAAAGTGGCGATAATTGGTGCCGGGCCATCGGGTTTGTCGTGTGCCTATTTTTTGGTGAAGGCCGGTTTTGAAGTGAGTATTTTTGAAAGCAAAGCCAAGCCTGGAGGAATGGTTTCAGGTGCCATCCCTTCATTCCGCTTGACTGATGTGGCTTTTGATTTAGATGTAAATCGAATTAAGGGATTAGGGGTGAAGATCGAATTCAATCATTCCATCGACAAAAGCCGGTTTGAGGAAATCAGAAAGGAAAACGATTTTGTTTACATCGCAGCCGGGGCGCAGAAATCGAAACCTTATCATCTGAAAGGGATGAACTCGGATGATTTTCTCGATCCTCTCGATTTTTTATTCAAGGTAAAAAAGAACAAACCATCAGGTGTTTGCCAGAACGTAGTAATAATCGGAGGTGGCAACACGGCCATGGATGCAGCCCGTACAGCATTTCGTTTAGTTGGGAATGAAGGGAAAGTGACCATCATCTACCGTCGCACCATCAAACAAATGCCTGCCGACTTGGGGGAGATTAAAGCCGTGATAGAGGAAGGTGCAGAAATCCTTGAGCTGACTGATCCAATCTCGGCAACGAAAAAGGGAAGCAACTTTGTGATCACCTGCCGGAAAATGCAGTTGGGTGAAAAAGATGGCAGTGGCCGAGCAAGACCAATTCCTGTTCCCGATTCGGAGTTTGAAATATTGGCTGATACAATTATTCCTGCCATTGGCCAGGATTTGGATGTTGATTTTATCGAAACCGGACTACTGTCCACCCAACCCGGAAGCTACGAAACAAAACTGACGAATGTGTTTATTGGCGGCGATTCCATGCGGGGTGCATCCACCGCCATCAATGCCATTGGCGATGGACGGAAAGCTGCCCAGGAGATGATTGACAAAGCCGGAATCAATTTCAACACCCGGCCAATAGCGGAACGACCTGAAAAGAGCATCCGGCAGCACATCATCGATAAAGCCAAACGGATCCGTCCACAAACTATCAGGGAAACAGCACTTGACGACCGAAAGAATTTCAAGCTGGTAAGCTCGCCTCTCACAAAAGAGGAAGCTATTACCGAAGCATCCCGATGCCTCCTTTGTGATGAGGTTTGCAATGTTTGTACTACCGTTTGTCCTAACCTGGCCTTGAAATATTACGAGGTCGAGCCGGTCGGTTATCAGCTTCAAAAAATAAAAGTAAAAAGCGGAAAGGTTGAAATAATGGAAGGTCAATCTTTCAAAGTAGATCAGAAAATTCAAATCCTTCACCTGGCCGATTGGTGCAACCAGTGTGGGAATTGCACTACTTTTTGTCCCAGCTCAGGTTCACCATATTTGGATAAACCCCATCTTTTTTTCAGCAAAAAAACTTTTGATGAAACCGATCAGGGCTATTACTTCGATAAGGAGAATTCAGAATTGATTGGCAAAAAACAGGGTCAACAATTTAGTCTAAAGGAAAAAGAAGATTGCCTTATTTTCAGAATAGAGAGCGTTGAAATAAACCTCAATAAAAAGGATTTTCGGATAATTGATGTTCAATCAAAAGAAAAGAAGAATTGCGAAATTGACTTGAAATTGGCGGCTGAGATGAGTGTGGTGTGGCAGGGAGTAAACTCAGATTAGGAAACGGTTACAAATTGTTACCAATTGAAAATATAAAACTGAAATTTTGAAAGATCAAAATAGGAGGATTCGTATGTATACATATTTATTAGCATGGAACAACAAGAGATTTGATTGGACGGAAATTAATGAAGCTATTGCCGAAATAAATAATATTGGCTTTTATGAAGGTAGTTGGAGTTGTGGAAGAAATAAATCAATTCAACCTGGTGACCGACTTTTTCTAATAAAATTAGGGCAAAATCCAAAAGGATTATGTGCTTCAGGAGTAGCGACTTCTACAGTAAATCAAGATGATCATTGGGAGGGTGATTTAGATAAGCTCTCCAATTATATTGATTTTAAATTCGACATATTACTAAACCCTAAGAAAGAAGATGTATTGGGGCTAGACATTTTGAAAAATGAAGTCAACGACAAACAATTATGGACACCACAAAATTCAGGAATAAAAATTCAACCTCACATTGCGGATAAACTTGAAAGAGTCTGGTCCGATTTCTTAAAGAAAGAAAAGAAAATAATTCAAAAATACAGAAACGGATATTTGACAAAATCTGTTTTTGTAGAAGGTGCAATAAAACAAGTTTTATTAACAAAATACGAAAGAGATCGGGATGCAAGGAAGGCTTGTATTGAGCATCATCAAGCCAAATGCAAAGTATGCAACTTCGATTTCTTTCAAACTTATGGAAAAATAGGAGAAGGCTTTATACACGTTCATCATCTCATTCCTGTATCAAGTAAAAAAAAGGAGTATACCCTAAACCCAACAGAAGATATTGTACCAGTTTGTCCTAATTGTCATGCAATGCTCCATACAGCAAAGCCTCCAATCACAGTTAATGAATTGAAAATAATAATTGAAGATCAAAAAAAATAAATCATTCTTATATGAACACAAAAAAAGTACTAGAAAACACCATCCAACGATGCCGGGAGCGGCACATCATCCTCCCCACTTACGAACAAATGCGAAACCCGGAGCTGGTCCCGCAAAAAATAAAAGACAAACTCGCCAACATTGGCCTCTGGGATTTGAATTCCCTGAACCTTTTCAGGATCACCTGGAAGAATGAGCCAACTAACTTTGGTGGTAAATTTGGCCCGGTCAATTACCTCGAACTTCCATCGGAATTGACAGGTGTGAAAGCCCGGATCATTTTGTTGATCGGGAAGTATTTCCCAACAGGTGCACACAAAGTGGGGGCTACGTTTGGCCCTTTGGTCGAGAAACTGATTACTGGCAGATTCGATCCCACAAGTCAGAAGGCCTTGTGGCCAAGTACGGGAAATTATTGCCGGGGAGGAGCTTACGATTCCTATCTTTTGGGCTGCGAGTCCATAGCTGTGCTGCCCCAGGGCATGTCGCAAGAGCGTTTCGACTGGTTGCACAAAGTGGGTGCAGAAGTATTTGCCACCCCCGGCAGCGAAAGCAACGTAAAGGAAATCTACGATAAGGTGAAAGAACTAAAAGCCGAGAGGGGCGATAGCATTGTAAACTTGAACCAGTTCGAGGAAATCGGAAATCCACTCTGGCATTATGCCGTTACCGGCCCGGCCATGGAAGAAGTATTTAACTCTATCAAAACTGACAAATCAAGGTTTAGTGGCTTGTTCCTGACACAGGGATCGGCAGGTACGCTGGGTAGTGCCGACTACCTGCGCGAGATTCATCCCAACTTTAAAGTCTGTGCCGGGGAAGCCCTCCAATGTCCCACCCTATTGGAAAATGGCTATGGCGAGCACCGCATCGAAGGCATTGGCGACAAGCACGTTCCCTGGATCCACAACATCAAAAATATGGACCTGGTGGCCGCCATCGACGATAACCCGAACATCCGCCTGATGCGCCTTTTCAACGAAGAAGCCGGAAAAGTCTTTTTAAAGGATGAAATCAAGATTGATCCCAAGCTTGTTGAGCAGTTGAACCTATTGGGCATTTCATCCATAGCAAATTTAATGGGATCTATTAAACTGGCTAAATACTACGAGATGGACGAAAACGATGTGGTCTTTTCTGTCGCCACCGATTCAATGGAGATGTACCAGTCGCGCATTGTGGAAGAACGCAACAAACATGGAGAGTTCTCCAACCGAGATGCAGCTGTAAGTTTCGAGGCCGACTTGATGGGGCTGGGCATCGATCATGTTCTGGAAATGGACTATTATCAGAAGAAGCGCATGCACAACCTAAAATATTTCACCTGGATCGAGCAACAGGGAAAAACAGTAGAGGAACTCAATGCCCAATGGTACGACGACAATTACTGGAAATCGGAATACGCTATGGTTAATGACTGGGATGAAAAAATAAAAGAGTTTAATGAACGAACAGGACTGTTGAAAGAATATGAGTGATTGAGAAAGGAATGCGAGTGATGCTTTTTCTATATTTAATTAACAAACCATATAAGGCATTTAAGAACATATAAATTCACATAAAAAACCTTATATTTCCTTATATGCCTTATATGGTTATAATTTCACACTTATGAGAATAACAAAGACATACCTAAAGAATCTGGTTTACAATGTAAATGGCGCAGCTATCGAAGTACACAAGGCATTAGGGCCTGGCTTGTTGGAAAGTGTTTATCATCAATGTCTAAAACACGAATTATCATTAAGAGGAATAAAATTTGAGTCGGAATTGATTGTGCCTGTAGAATACAAAGGTTTGGAATTGGACACAAAATTGAGATGCGACCTTTTTGTTGAAAACATTTTGACTGTTGAATTAAAAGCAGTTTCGGAAGTATCGCCATTGGACGTGGCGCAATTAATGACCTACATGAATTTATTGGAATCACCCGAAGGCTTGTTGATAAATTTTAATGTAACCCATTTATTCAGCGAAGGCCAGCAAACTTTTATAAATGAATTGTACCGAAAATTACCTCATTAATAAACAGAACCATATAAAGCATTTAAGGTCATTTAAGCTTTTTTTTATATGTTCTTAAATGCCTTATATGGTTAAAATATAGTAAAATGGAGAAAGAATATTTTATTGCTAAATTTCATTATCAGTGTATTAATTGTGGTAAAGTTTACTCTGAAGGATCGGTAAAATACCTTTGCCCCGTTTGTAGTAAAACAAATTCAGAGATTCTTCCTCCCAAAGGTGTTTTGAAAACTATTTATCCCTATTCAAAAATCATCGGAGAAGGAAGGGGTTTTGCTGAATTGAAAGAACAGGGATTCTTAGACCTACTTCCAATAAATACATTCGACAGCCTGCCCAATCTTCGGATTGGTGATACGCCGTTTTATAAAATCGAAAAACTGAACAAACAAAAATTACCATTTCAACTTTTCCTAAAAGACGACTCCCAAAACCCTACCTTTTCGTTTAAAGACCGTGCTTCGGCACTGGTTTCGGCTTATGGAAAAGAGAAGGGCTGGAATACCATAGTGGCTGCATCAACCGGAAATGCCGGGTCGAGCCTGGCCGGGATATGTGCCGCGCAGGGTCAACAGGCAATCGTTTTGGTTCCTGAGAATGCGCCATTGGCAAAACTCACTCAGATTATTATGTATGGTGCAAAGATAATCCCGGTGAAAGGGACTTATGATGATGCATTCGACCTGAGCATAAAAGCCAGCGAAGAATTTGGCTGGTACAATCGCAACACGGCTTTCAACCCACTCACCATTGAAGGAAAGAAAACGGTTGCCTTCGAGCTTTTCGAGCAAATGGGTTTTTCGATCCCCGACAGGATTTTCGTCCCTGTTGGCGATGGGGTTATCCTTTGTGGCATGTACAAAGGGTTTGAAGATTTGATACTATTAGATATAATTGACAAAATGCCCATAGTAGTCGGTGTCCAATCGGACGGCAGCAATAACCTGATCCGGAATATTGGCAAGAAAGATTTCTACATATTAGCCAGTCATACGATTGCCGATTCCATTTCGGTGGATATTCCCCGGAACTTTAACATGGCACAGGATTTCATTCAAAAGTATCAGGGAGAAGTAATAGCCGTATCGGATGATGAGATTCTTCACGCATCCTCTATGCTATCAAGAAACACAGGACTTTTTGCCGAGCCTGCCGCCGCCGCCTCCTTTGCCGGGATGTTGGCGTATCAGGAAAAAGGGTTATTGACAGAGGGATCCAAGAATGTGGTTTTGCTTACCGGAAGTGGGCTGAAAGACTTGAATTCATTAGGACAGATTATTAAAATGCCGGAATCCATCGAGCCGGAAATTTCCGAACTAAAAAAACTTTTTCGATGATATCCTTCAAACTAAATAATGAAAAGAAATCCTGGTCTGGTGATCCTGACATAAAACTGTTGGAATACCTTCGTCTCGATCAGGGCTTAACAGCCGTAAAAGATGGTTGTTCGGGACAAGGAACCTGTGGTGCCTGCACCGTCGAAATAAATGGAAAGGCAAAACTTGCCTGTTTGATCAAGATGAAGACCTTGCAAAATGCCGAAGTCTTCACCCCTGAAGGATTTCCCGATTACGTATTAGACACCATCGCCAAAGCCTTTGTGAACAAAGGAGGCGTACAATGTGGCTTTTGCAACCCAGGATTTATCAGTCGGACCAAAGTGTTATTGCAAAACAATCCATCACCAACAATCGAAGAAATCAGGCAGGCCATTAAACCCCACTTGTGCCGGTGCACCGGATATAAGAAAATTGAGGATTCGATAGTGTACGCTGCCAATGCCATCCGGCAGAAAGAACGATTAGAGATCACCAAGACATCAGGTAGGGTGGGTGTTTCGCACCCAAAATACCAGGGCTATGAAACAGCCATCGGCAAGCGAAAATTTGTGGATGACCTTTTTTTTGATGGGATGCTGTTTGCTGCCCTGAAATTTTCCGATCATCCAAAAGCAAAGATCTTAAAGATTGATATTACTGAAGCAGAAAAACTTCATGGCGTTCACCGGGTTTTTACGGCAAAAGATATTCCAGGAGAGACGAAAGTAGGGCTGATTTTGCAAGACTGGTCGGTGATGATTGACGAAGGCGAAACCACACACTACATTGGTGATGTACTGGCAGGCGTGGTGGCTGATTCAGAAAAAATTGCACGGGAGGCGGTCAATTATATCAAGGTTGAATATGAAATCCTGAACCCCGTTACGGATGTGTTTGCAGCTATTGATGGGGAAAGGGTTCATCCCGAAAGGCCCAATAATTTTGACACGACGAGCTTTACGATTGGGGATGCAGATAATACTATCGCAAAATCGAAGTACACCTCGAAAGGAAGCTATGAAACCCAGCGTGTCGAGCATGGTTTTCTGGAAAAGGAAGCCGCAATTGCCCGGCCAGATGGACGAGGCGGTTTGGAGCTATTTAGTCAAAGTCAGGGTGTGTATGAAGACCGTCGCCAGGTTGCCATGATTTTGGGACTGCCGGAAGAAATGGTTCGGGTAACTCTTGTGCCGAATGGTGGTGGCTTTGGTGGCAAAGAAGATTTGAGTGTCCAGGGGCAATGCTCGCTGTTTGCTTTTTTGCTGAACAAACCAGTGAAATTAACTTTGACACGGGAGGAATCAATTCGTCTCCACCCCAAGCGGCACCCGGTTTTTATGGATATTGAATTGGGGTCAGATGAAAATGGAAAACTCACTGCCCTTAAATTACGGGCAGTGGGCGATACCGGAGCGTATGCTTCAGTGGGAATGAAAGTAATGGAACGGGTTGCCGGTCATGCTGCCGGGGGATATTTCATCCCGGAAATCGACATTGAAGCCAAAACCGTTTATACAAACAACATCCCGAGCGGGGCCATGCGGGGTTTCGGTGCCAACCAGGTGTGCTTTGCCCTCGAAAGCTGCATCGACGATATTTGCTACCAGGCCGGTTTCGACCGATGGAAATTCAGATACGACAACGCGCTGGTGGATGGCCTTCGGACTTCCACCGGCCAAAAGGTGTTTGGGGTGGGCATTCGCGCATCCCTCGAAGCTGTGAAAGAAGATTTCTACAAGGCAAAATATGTAGGTCTGGCTTGTGCCATTAAAAACTCCGGTGTGGGAAATGGAATGATCGACGAGTCGAAAGTTATCATCAAAATAATTTCAGAAGACAAGGTAATCCTCCACCATGGCTGGACGGAGATGGGGCAGGGGGTTCATAATATGGCCCTTCAGACGTTGTGTGAAGAAACTGGCATCGCTCCCGAAATTATTGATGTGGTGGTTGACACAGAATCCCAGATCAAAACGGGTATGACTACCTCATCGAGGGCAACAGCACTGGTTGGTCTGGCTGTGATCAATGCCGCCAAATCCCTCAAAAAAGACCTGGAATATTTCACACTAAAAGAACTCTCCGGCAAATCCTACAAAGGCCAATTTGTTTGCGACTGGACCACCAAACCCGGATCAGGCCTGGAAGATCCGGTTATCCATTACTCCTATGGCTATGCCGCCCAGCTTTGTATTTTGAACGAAAAGGGCGAAATTGAAAAAATGGTGGCTGCCCACGATGGCGGTAAAATTATGAACCCCATGTTGTTCGAGGGCCAGGTTCAGGGTGGCGTGCACATGGGTTTGGGTTATGCTTTGTGCGAAGATTTGCCCATGAAAGACGGTTTCCTGGTAAGTGATAAAATGAAGGATTTGCAAATCCTGCGCGCCCACCAAACCCCCGAAATTGTTGTTAAACCTGTAGAGGTAAAAGACCCGGTCGGGCCGTATGGTGCCAAAGGAATTGGGGAGATTGGTTTGGTTCCAACTGCCGCTGCCGTTGCTAATGCTTTTTATTGTTTTGATAGGGTGAAGAGGATGAGGTTGCCGTTGAAACGGAAAAAATAATTGGTCGGGATTGCAAATCGACTTCGGCGAAAGGGACATCCTGAAATGAATCTCAAATCATGATTAGTTGCAATAATGCCGTATCTTGATTACTTTTGAACAAACAATTATGATAACAGATTCTGAAATAAAAGTAAGGGGCATTGACATTTTTGTCAGTGAAATGGGTGAAGTTTTGACCGAGAGGTTCATTTCTTTAATCTTAAAAGAACCATTTGATTATACCAAATGGCAACAAGGTTTATTCAAAACAAAAAACCTCGACCAGTTGAGTAATGAGGCTATGGAGTTCAGGTTACGTTCGGGTAAATGAAGAAAAGACCCGGTTGGCCCGTATGGGGCAAAAGGGATTGGGGAGATTGGGTTGGTTCCAACAGCTGCGGCTGTGGCAAATGCGTTTTATAATTATGAAGGGGTGAAAAGGATAAAGCTGCCTTTGAGGAGATAATAGGATGTAAAGGCACAGATTACATTTAAAATAAATTTATTAAACAATTATCTAGTAATACTCATAGCTGTCCGAAAGATTAATATAGGAATAAAGCCCGAAAATTCCAATTTTTGAAGCGCAAACTTTTAAAAAAAATTATGGGCTTTATTCCACTGCATAAAAGTATAAAAAATTCGACTTTCCCCTTGTTGAAACAA